>DASZQB010000117.1:0-25052 GCA_035550135.1 Verrucomicrobiales bacterium | reverse complement strand
GGCCACGGCATGTCCGATGTTTGTGGAAAAGCCCCGCCGGGAAAGTGAAAAATCGCCGCAAAGAACCGGGAAGTCTTCCCCGCCTCTGGTCAATGCACTTCGCGCGCTGCGTCCGTAAACTGCGGCAGTTCGATAATGCGGCTCAGAATGCGGTGAAACGCCACAGCGGGGTGCTGCGTGGCGTCAACGTCGGTGATCTTGTCCGCGGGATAATATTCCAGCATCGGTTTGCTCTCCTCCTCGTAAGTCCGGATGCGCCGCTCGATGGTCTCATCTTTCGCGTCGTCCCAGCGGTTGTCCTTGAGGGCGCGCTTCCGCAGGCGGCGGTGCAGTTCCTTGCGGTCCGGACAGGACAGATGGAAAATGTGGAGGACATCGATGTAGCGCTCCATGATGCGCGCCTGCTCCACATTGCGGGGGATGCCGTCGAGGACGAGGAAATCGATGTCCGGCTTGAAGAGGTGGCTCTCAGCGCGGCTGTCGATATTCGCCTTCCAGAGCTGCACGGTGAGTTCGTCCGGGACCAGTTCGCCGCGGCTGGAGTAATGCACAAACTGCTGTCCGAGCGGTGTGCGGGTATCCAGTGCGCGAAAGACCTCTCCGCAGGCGAAATGGACGAAGCGCGGAATGCGCCCCAGAATGGCACCCTGCGTGCCTTTGCCGCTGCCGGGCGCTCCAAACATCAGAAAGGTCCTGTAACGGGCGGTTTTCGGGTTGCTCATGGGTGCGGACTGGATTTGAAAAGGGAATGGTTACTCTAACCGCCGGAAAAAGCGGGCCGGATTCATACGCCGCTTCTTCCGGAAGGAAACCGAAATAAATGGCCTATGTCTTTTCCTTCGCACCGTCTTGTCATCGCCACACACAATGCCCACAAAACGGGGGAGTTTCGGGCCCTTCTGGGAGCCAATTGGCAGGTAGAGGATCTTAGCGCCCATCCTCATCTGCCGGTGCCGGAGGAGACCGGGAGCACGTTTGAAGAAAACGCCACGATCAAGGCGCTGGCGGCGTCCGCTGTTCTTGGCCCTGAGGTAATGGTGGTGGCGGACGACTCCGGTCTGGAGGTGGACGCGCTGCAGGGAAGGCCTGGGATTTATTCCGCGCGCTATGCCGGAGCGGGAGCAGGGGATCGCGGGAATCTGGAGAAGGTCCTGACCGAACTGTCGGCGGCGGGCATTCGCGGCAAGGACCGGAGCGGGCGTTTTCGCTGCGTCCTGGTTCTCGCGCAGGGCGGGGAAAAGCTGGCCGCATTTCAGGGCGCCGTGGAGGGAATTCTCGCGAATGAGGCGAAAGGAAATGGTGGTTTCGGTTACGATCCGGCTTTCATTCCTGACGGTTATTGTGAGACCTTCGGCCAATTGCCGGCGGAGACCAAAAACGGACTCAGCCATCGCGCCCGGGCGCTGGCGGGATTGATAGAGTATCTCGCAGATCGTTAGTCTTTCGCTTTGGCGGTGGTCTTTTCTTTCTTTGCAGGCTTGGCCGGTTCGGCGGGTTTTGATTCAGACTTGCTGTCGGCGGCGGGCTTGGATTCGGAAGCGGCGGCATCGCTTTTGGCGGCGGCTTTGTAACCTTCGCTGCGGTAGTCGGTGATGTAGAAACCGGATCCTTTGAAAACGAATCCGGCGCCTGTTCCGATCTGGCGCGTCACTTTCCCGCGGCAGCCTTTCACCGGGCATTTGGTGAGGCGGGCATCATTCATGGATTGAAACGCTTCAAACTCATGGCCGCATTTCTCGCAGACGTAATCGTAGGTAGGCATGTATCGACGGGGTAGGGGGCCGGGAATGTGGCGGCCCTTTTCCGGAATGCAAGGCGTCCGGAGGTTACGGAACAGTGACGCGCACCCGGCCAAAACGGCGGCGTTCCCCCGACGCGGGAGTGGCGGAGCGCCAGACCTCCGTTTGTGTGCCGTCCGGATTGGGAGTGACACTCACCCGCACGATGTCCGCGGGGGCAAAAGTCCACGTCCCGAGATTGGTGGAAATCTCTGGAAGGTAAGTGACGTCGTCGGCTCCGGGGTCACGATCAAAGGAGAGAGTAAAGTAGTTGTCCTGCACTTCCGGTTGACCCGGGCCGGGTGACACGAAGAAGGACTGCACGCCGCCGCTGAGCACCGGTCTGCTGGTCGCGGAGGAGGGATTGGTCTTCAGCAAGTACTCGGTGACATTGCTGATGCCATCCTTGTCGTCGTCGCCGTCATCCGAGGTCACACCATGCGCGGATTTCCATGCGGTATAGCTGGTGACATCGGTGCCGCCCGGCGTCCCATTCACGGCCACGGAAGGGCGCCAGCACTGCGGGAGGCTATGGTCGGGATTGGTTTCCGGATGCATGAGGACAAGACTGAATCCTTCGCCGTCCGTTCCGAGCGGCCACGGGGATTTGTCGTTATAGGCAAAGCTCTTAATGACGGTGTCATTGGCCGCGGTAAGTGTCAGGGTTTCGCCGCCGTTGGAAAGTCCTGTGCCGAGTTCGAAGACGCCCGCGACCGGCTTCCCCGCGCCGTAGCGGTAGGCGAAGGCCGCGGCGTTTTCCACGATGAGCAGGCGCGCTCCGGGAGCGAGTTCGAAGAGGCTGCCGTTGTTGAAAGTATAGGTCACACCGGCGGTGAAGCGGCAGCCGCGAAGATCGACGGTATTGCTGCTGATATTTTGTAGTTCGATGTATTCAAAGTCGTTGGCGTCGGCATAACCGGCGGCTGCTTCCTCTGCGGTCGCATTGGCGGGATTGTAGCTGAATTCACTGATGACGATATTTGCCGTGGAGGCGGGCACAGTGGCGACGGAAAAGTAAGCCTCGTTGAGTGCCGACCACACGCTTCCGATCAGCACACGGGCTTTCACATTTTTCGATGCCGTCAGGACTACCGGAGCGGAATAAGTCAATGCTGTGCCACTGACAGCGCCGCCCGTGACGCGGGGATCAGAGCCATCGACAGTATAATACACCGTGCCGCCTGCGTTGGGGTTGGTGATCGTGAGCGCATAGTTGGCGGAAACGCTGCCGCCGTGCTGGCTGAAAGTTGGTGCTTCGGTGGACGGATAAAGCGGGCCGTTGGCGACCTGGCGGAACTGGCTCGACGCTCCGTTCATGTAGAGGTTCCAGCGGTTTTGAATGAGCGAGACGCCGCCGCTTTCCATGATGGTGATGCGGTTCCGCTCCGTGAGCCAGTTGCTTTTCTTGTAAGGCACGTTGCCGTTGAGGGACGCGCGAATGTGGCCCCAGCGGGCGGACTCGGCGCGCACCGCGTTGCTGATTTCGTCGAGGCGATCATTGAAGGCATCCGTCATTCCGGCCACGGTGAGAGCACCGCCGTTGAACATGTGTTTGCGGATGTGATCGGCAAATTTGAGCCGGTATTCGGGGCTGGTGCGCAGGCGATTGTGGATCTGCTTGGGATTCCCGTTGCGCAGCGGGTTGCCTTCGTTGCCGCCGCCGGTGATAAAGTTTTCCGATCCGGTGCGGAACACGTGCTCTGCATCCCAACTGAAATAGCGCCATTTGCCTCCGGGTGCGCGGCTGCGGCCGGCGTAGAGGTTTTTGTCCGCCCAGTCCTGATTACCCGCCACAAAGTTGAGCAGCATGTAGTCGATAAATGCGTCGATATCCAGCATGGCGGCGACGGCGTCGTAGTTTGCCTGCACGGCGAGGTCGGGAACCACCGGCGGGTTGGCGCCGACATTGCCCGTGCCGAGCAGATCGAGCATTGCCTCGAAGTTGCTCACGCAGGTGGAGTTGCCCGCGGGATTCGCACCCGAGGGCCGGGCGACGGGGAGGGCCGGATTGGCCGGCAGCGTGTTAACGTGAGGATCGCTCTCGGTGAAGTTAGGGTGCGTGGAGTGCTTGAAGACGTCGTAATCATCCGAGTCTCCGCCGTAATAAGCCGCGCCAAAATGGTGGTCCGGTTTTTCGTGGAGGTAATAGATGCCCCAGTAGAGCCCGTTGAGGTAAAGGTGCACCGGGCGGCTGTGGAAGCCGTGCTGACCCATGCGGTTTTGGAGATCCGCCATCACAAAATCCCTGACAAATGCAGACCGGTTGCGCTGATTGGCGTCGGTGGGGTGCATCCATGTCAGGTTCATGGTGGCATCGAGGGTGAAGTTGCGGAAGCTGTTGTAACCGTCATCCCCGTAGAGGCGGTAATTCAGGTCCTGATTGCACTGAAAGCGGAGGGAGAGCTTGTAGGACTTCCAGCGGTTCTGGCTGGTGCCTCCGAAGACGTGGATGTTGCCATCCGTCTGGAAACCTTTAAGTGTGTTAGGGTCGGCCGAAGAGGCGGAGGGGTTGATCAATTCCGCGGAAGCAGCGCGGTCCACGCCTTCGTTGGCCACGCCGCTGGCGGGCGGATAAATGCCGCCGTCCCCGGCGGCCACGTTAGGGCCAAAGAGAAGCCTCCAATCCGCCACCAATGAAAGGGTGGGCAGCGCCATGAGGTCGTTTTGTTTGAATTGATTGTCCGCCACAGGATCGGTGGCGATGGCCTGATTGATACCGAAGAAGGTGAGACCAGGGAAAGCGGAGATGTTTGAGAGGTCGGCGCCGGTGGCACCCCACGCGAGAGTGGCGGCCGGCGCAAGCCCCATGCTGGGAGTGGGAGCGTTTTGAGTCATCACATTTGCCGGAAAGATGTAGCTCTGGGTGTCGATGTTCGACGGACCCATGCCTGTCTTCCATGCACGCGCGCGCAGCAGTGTGGTGGAAGTGATGTTGAGAGTGACGGTCGGAGGAGTCAGGGCGTCCGCCGGTGGCACCTGCGTGCCGTTCGTGGGCGTGGGAGCGCTGCCGTTGAAGGTGTAGGCAATCGCGGCTCCCGGTGTGGCGCAGGTGATCGTGACATCCACCGGCGCGCTGTAGAGACCGCGGTCCGCGCTGAAGACGGTGTCTTTGACGAATTCCGTCACGGCACTTCCGGCATTGTTGGCCGCGCCTGGAGTTGGCGTGGTGTAATATTTCAATTCGCCCGCGGGTGCGTTGCCCTCGCGTCCAAAGGAGACCCCAGGTTTTTGGCCGGAGTATTCGGCGGCTTCGGTACCGATCCGGCTGACGATGAGGTTGCCGCCCTGGCCATCGGGCCGGCTCAGAATAAGGGTGCCGGACGATGGAAGCTTGAAATTCGTGTGGGGCTGGACGCCGGCAATCGAGCGGTTTTTTCCGGAGGCGAAGACGACGAGGTATCCGTTAGCCGCGATGCTGGTGCTGGCGAAACGCCACTTCCCGAGGTTGGCGGGGTCGTCAGACAACTGCCAGCCATTCAGGTTGACCGCCGTGGCCTCGTTGTTGCGGATTTCAAGCCAGTCCGGGTAATCGCCGTCCATGTCCACGGGGGCCGTGGGGTCGTTGGCGCGGGAGAGATTTTCGCAGACGAATTCATTGATATGCACACTCACCGGGGCGGGTGGAGGGAAACTGGCGGGATTCAGCGGATTGCTGCCTGCGGCGATTTCGGCGCCATCGTTCCAACCGTCACTGTCGGTATCGGCCAGCTTTGGATTGGTTAGGTGCGTGTTGATCTCTGCACTGTCGTTGAGGCCGTCGCTGTCGGTGTCGGCAAGGATGGGGCTGGTCTGGTGAGTGACGACTTCCGCGTTGTCTGAGAGGCCATCGCCATCGGTGTCTGACACCTTTGGATTGCTGCCGGCGGAGAATTCCGCGCTGTTGACGAGGCCATCGCTGTCAAAGTCGCCTGCGGGCGTTTGGTCCAGATTGTTCCAGTAGGTCAACTCCCATGAGTCGGCGAGACCGTCATTGTCGCTGTCGTTCAATCCGGCGATGCCGGAGGTGAAAATGGTGGAAATCTCCGTCACGCTGAGCGCCTGGTCCCAAATGCCCACGTCATCCATCCATCCTTTCGTGTAGCGGCTAAAGTGGTTGCCAATGACCAGCGGGGAACTGTTTACTCCCATGGGCCACTGTCCTCCGCCCGTTGCGGCGCTGAAGTTGTTAGTAGCATAGAGGACATTGTCGAGATAAAGCCGGCACTGCGGTGTGGCGCCGCCGCGATCCACCACGGCCACAAAGTGGTGCCATGCGTTGTTGACGACATCCTGGCTTCCCGCGGGGAATGAGCCGGGAAACCGGAAAGCCGTTGTTTGCGCGGAGGACTGGCGGGAATCGAACTGGAAAAAGCTGTTGGTATTTCCCGCCGCGCCGTTGAACTGAAGTTGGTAGTAACCTGCCGCATCGTAGGTGGGAGTGTGGTAACCCTTCGTGACGAGGCCGTTGTTCGTCTGGAATTCGGCGGTGGCTTCATCGCCGTCGCTCTTATACCAGCAGGCCACGGTGAATGATTGCGTGGCGGAAAAGCCGAAACGCACGAGACCGGGGACCTCGACGTAGGCGGAGGTGCCGTTGAGATACAATGCGCCGCCGAACTTTCCGGCGACCGCCTGAAATTCCCCCCCGGCGATGAGGGTGCCGTTGGCGGGAACCTGCCCGGAACTGTCCGCGGCGAGGGTACCTGGACCGTCATCGAATTTCCACCACCCCTGCAGCGCCGCCCGGGATAAAGGGGCAGCGGAGAGCGCGGCTAGTGTACAGCAGAAAGGAAGATGGGTGCATCTCTTCATGGTTATGAATGGGGGGCGGGCCTAAAGGGGAGGCCGACGTTAGGGGAGGGGATCACTGTGTTTTAATAAATCCAGGTGACGGGTGTCAAGGTTTTGCGGTGAATTTGGGCAGATTTTGATCAGTTTTGTCAGGCGGGGAGAGGGTGGAAAAGCATCATTTTAAAGGCTGTGGAGAAAAAAGTGGTTTGATATAGCTTGATTTAGCCTGATTGTCGGGCGGGAGTGATACAATTGTGATGCGGAGTCCAAGTCGGGGCGTGCCGGTCGCGTCCGCCTGGCGGGGTTGACTGTTGGCTCCTCCGGCCCGCCGTGCCGGGGCGGATGAACGCCCACCGGCACCGCCCTTGGAGCGCGGAGCCACGCGCGGCCAAACGCGACTGCGTGTCAGACTCGTTTTGTTAGCCGACCCTTGCTCGTTGCGAACCACGGCCAATCCCGGAAGCTCTTTTGGCGAGGGGCGTGTTCCGGAATGAAGCGACGAGGACATGGGTAACTTCGGTGATTAAACCCCTTTGCTGTCAAAAGGTTTTTCCGGGCTTTCTGAGATTCAACGGTTCAGCGGGAGCACCGTGGAGAGGATTTCCTGCAGCCACACGCGAACCGTTTCGCACGCGTGCAGGAGGAGGAAGAATGACAGTGCCATTGAACAACGTGGCGCAAAGCAGTTCTAACTGCCCACGATGAATACCGGTCATCCAAGCGCGGCGGGCGGACGGGCACAGGCCTGGCTGGCGCTGGGATTTGCCCCGGTGCTGGTGCTCTTCGTTCCCTGGCTGGCGCTGGCGCTTGCGAAACATCACCGGTTTCTGAAGAAATTGCCTGCCTTCCGAATGCCGGATTGGCCGCTGGTCAGGACCCTGGATGATGCCGCTCCGCTCGTCGCATTACTGTGGGTGATCGTATGCTCCTTGCGCATCAATCATTGGCTGGCGTTGTCCAATCCGGACGAAGGCGTGAGACGGCCCTTTGTCGCCACCGTTTTTACAGTGATGGTGCTTTGCGTGCTGAATGCCGGGGTGGGCATGGTGATTTTCATGATGGCGATCATGTCGGAATTTCTCTTTTGAAGGGAGCCGACAGGCACACGGAGAAAATGCCGTGCTGTCAGGGCCACCACGCTGTGGTGGATGGCTCTAACCTTTATTTACCCGGAGTTCGCTGTCGCTCACTCCGGGCTATTCACGGGGGACCGCTCCGCGGTCGGGACAGCTGCTCAGGCGCGTATCTGTTGGTCAGGGAGGGTTGTGCGTTTCCGAAATTCTCAGATTGAGATCACTTGTTTGACAGCAGGCTCGCATGGACACCGGCCTGTCCGTGCGGGAAGCGGAGCAACGTTTCCCCGGGGGTAAAATTCAAAGGCGGGATCGGGTTTCCGCCGCTCCCCTCAGAACGGCAGGCGGGAACTGGTCCGCGAAGAAGGAGGCGGGGCGGCGGGGGGAGGAGGGAGATCGGCGCTGCCCCAGCCTTCGGAGAGGCGGCTGACGAGGTCTTCGGCGAGGCGGGCGGCGGCTTCGTCGAGGGCCTGGTAATCGCTGCGCTGGTAGTTTACATCCAGATAGGTGCTGGTGGAACCTTCGACGGTGCCGGTGGTGAGGACGGCGCCGGAGCGGGTTTCCACGGAATAGTCGAGCACGAGGCGCACTTCCTGTTCAAGGGTGCGCAGGGTGTTCAGTTTTTCGCTGCGAAGCTGGGTGCGCCGTACGGGGCGGATGGTGCCGCGGATAACGGCGTCGGCCTGTGCCAGGTCCACGATGCGGTAGCGGCCATCGACTTGGAACTGGCGGACGACTCTGTTAGTGATGAGGACCGAGGAGCGCGGGATGGCTGAATCATTCCGGAAGACCGGCACGGCGACGGTGCGGATTCCCTCCATGACGGCGGGTTGATCCACGCCGAGGCGATAACCGGCACAGGAAGCGGTGAACAGGGCGGCTGCGGCCGTGAAGGCGCGGAGAACGACAGACGGCGGCATTGCGGTTTCCTGCAGGGGCGTCTGGAGATCAGTTGGACTTCGGCTGTTCCCCCGCCGGGGCGGCGGGCTTTTCCTCCGCTTTGGGAGCCTCCGGTGCAGGAAGCGGCTCGAGAGCCGGAGGCTCAAGGGCTGGAGGGACATCCGGAATCGGGGCGGGCGCGGGGGCCGTGCCGTCCGGCGGCGGAAGTCCTTTGTTAGGATCGAGCAGAGAGGGATCGGCGGTGCCGGGAGTGTTAGGCAAGTCGGCGGGCTCCAGCGGAGCATAAGGCACGTAATCGTTGCGCATCTGCGGGCGGCGCACTGCGGCAATGCGCGGAGCGGGACCCGGAGGGCCGAAGTACTCGGCACGGCCCTTAATATCCGAGGCGGCGGGCACGGCGAGGCTGCGTGAGTCCAGCGCGAGGTTTTTCACCGAGTCCATTACCTTGGGATCGCGGCTGCTCATTTCATTCACGCGCTCGCGCACTTCCTCGTAGTGCGGGGCACCCGGATGCCGCAGGACATCGGAGTAGTAAATCATGGCGGCTTTGTAGTTGCCCGCCTTTTGATAGAACCTGCCGGTGGAATAAGCACTCTCCGCGGCAGCGTCATCAATGGCACCCTTCATACCGAGCAATTCCGGCGGGCGGTTCCCAAAGAGATCCGCTTCCGCCACGGCATCCTGAGCGCGGTCGATGTTTGCGCGGTCGCGATTTCCCTTCTCGACTTTGCTGAGGTAGGTCCGGCCGATCTTCGACTGGGCATCAGCGGCCAGCGCGCTGCGCGGATAGTTTTCCACGACCTTGCGATACGCGGCGATGGCTTTGTCGGCGTCCTTCTCCTCTTCGAAAATGCGCGCGATCTCGAACTGCGCCTCCGCGGCGTGCACGCCCTGGGGAGCGCTGGCGATGACTTTATTGAGCATGTCCACGGTGTCCTCGGCACTGGCGTGCATTTTGATGCCCAGGAAACGCCTGGACTTTGTGGTCCGGCCCTGCATGGCGATGGCGAACTGGCGGTCGAGAGCTTCCGAGAACTGAGGCGTCTGGCGGTAGGTGGTGATCAATTCCTGATAGGCTTCGAAGGCCTTTTCATATTTCTTGTTGTTCTCGTACATCGCGGCGATGCGAAACTGCGCGGTGGGTGCCGCTTTGGAGTAAGGATAGGTGGTGACGATTTTCTTATAGCCGTCGAGCGCCGCGCCGTCCTTCCCGGCTTCCTCCGCGCTGCGGGCTTTCGCCATGAGGGTGTCGGCGGCGCTTTCCGCGGCTGCCAACTGTTCGCCGGCGGGGACGGTGGCCGACTTGTTTTTCTTCTTAAAAAGGCCAGCCTCCGCATCCTGCTGAGCGAGGGCAAGGACCAAAGCAGTAATGACCAGGGCGAGGGGTCTCGAGTCGGGTTTCATGGGTCGGAGAATAGGAGGAGTTCCAGCGACAGTCAAGTTGGGTAAACTGTCGGCAAGGGCAGGGGAATTCCCTATCCGTTTGACCCGATGCCGGGCGGACGGGGCGGCTGGAGAACCCGGGGAAAACGGGAGGCCGATGCCCGCTTAGCGGTAGCCGAGGGCTTCGGCGCAGGCTTTGCCGATGGCGGATAGGGTGCGGGGGCTGCCGAGATAGTGGTAGGGATAGTCGCTGCCGACTTTGTTCCATGCTTCGAGGTTTTCGCGCCAGCCTTTCTTGAAGACGGCTTCGGCTTCGGTGTCCCAGAGGGCGTCGGTTTTGACGAGGGTGACGTTGCCTTTGAATTCGGGCTGGTCAACGCCTCGGGCCTGGGCGTCTTTGAATTTCTTCACGTTTTCGCCGGCGTTGAGGCCGTCCACGCCCATTTGGGCGACAACGACGGGCAGGGCGGAGGACTTGAGGTCGCTGCGGACGTCGCGAATGAAGGAGGCAAGATTCGTGGCGTACTCGGCGGTGGCATTCGCGTCGATCATATCATTCCAGCCCTGGAACCACACGAATCCTGACAACCGGGGCTCGTGTCCTGCAAGGGCGGGAAAGAGCGCGCCGGGATCGGCCAGAGTCCTGTTCACTTCGGACAGCATTTCACGGTAGGAAGCGCCGAAGGTTTTTTTGATGTCGTCGAGGGTGGTTTCCGGTTTTTTCTTTTGGGCGTCCGTCAGCATTTTTTGGAGTTTTTCGTCCGGCGGGAGTCCGGCGGAGGGCGGACGGAAATCGCGCCAGAGGCTGCGGCCGCCCCATGCGGTCTTGATAAGGAGGACGGGCTCGCTGGATTTGTCGCCGACGGTCCAGCCGAACTGGAGTTCGGGGCCGATGCAGTTAGGCGAGCCGTAGCCGGTGGTGAGGGGGCCTTTGCGGTCGAGGAATTTGATGAAGACGTCGTCGCGTTCGATCCATTTGCCGTCTTTTTGGAAATGCGCAAAGAGCGGAGCGGTGGCGGGCTGCTTTACCTGGTATTCCAGGAGGGACATTTTGGCTTTGCCCTCCATGTTGGATTGTCCGGCGAGGATGAAGACCTTCACCGTTTTGGCGGCGATGGCGTCATACGCAGGGAGGAAAAAGAAAAGAGCGGCGAGAAAGGAGCGGGCGTTCATGCGCTCCTATTTATGACAGGGCGGCAGCGGGAGGGAAGTTTTTTTGGCGGGAGTGAGGACCCGGGGGCGCGGGGACGCTCTGCTGTTAGGGCCACCACGCTGTGGTGGAGGGACTCAAGCATTGATTTACCCCAGGTTCGCTGCGCTCACCTGGGGCTATTTACGGGGAACCACTCCGTGGTTCGATGCAATTCGGCGTGCACTATCTGTTAGGAACAATTGCGATCCGGACAGTTCTCATTTGGTCACCTTCAGCGCGCTCTTCATCAGTTTCCAGTGGCCGGGAAAAGTGCAGACGATGACGTATTCGCCGGGCTCGGAGGGGGTGCGGAAGATGAGGGTTTCTTTTTCGCCGCGGTTGAGGAGGCGGGTTTTGAAGAGGACTTCAGGGATGTTAGGGACGAAACCGGTGGCGAGGGCCTTGGGGTCCGTCTGCATGGCATCGACGGCGGCGCCGACTTTTTCGAAACTGCCGGGGACGCAGATGACGGCATTGTGCGGCATTTCGGCGGGGTTCTCGAACGACAGAGCGGTGACGGAGCCGGCGCGGGCGGTGAGTTCCTTTTCCTGGAAGAAGAGCAGCAGGGGATCGGCTTTGAGAGTCAGAGGAACGGGCGCTTCGTTAGCGACGAGGGATTCCAGACTGTCTTTCGCGGACTCCACTTTGGCGGCGAGGTTTTTGGCGAGTTGGATGGCGTTGGCGAACGAGACATCCTGACGGTCGCTGAGAGGGACTTTGGGAAGTTGTTCCAGCAGGGTCGCTGCGGCGGCGGCGAGGGAATCGGCGGGGGCTGCGCCAAGGTCGAGATCCTTCAGAGCGGTGATGGCGGCGGCGCGGGTTTCCGGCGATTGGATAAGAGGCAGGAGTTTGGTGAATTTCTCCGCTTCGCGGCCCGGCACAGTGGCGAAGGCGCGCACGAGAGCAGCGCGCAGGGCGGCGGCGGCATCGACCTTCACGGGAATTTCCATGCGCGGACCGGCCTCGCCATGCGTGTAAGTGAAGACGGGCTGGCGGGCGTTGTCGAGAATGGTTAGGCGAAATCCGTCGAGGCGCTTGCCGAGGGTGCTGCCAGGATCGTTGCGGTTTACGATGGCGATCTTTTCGATGGGTTGAACGCGGCCCAGATCGACTTCCCACCACGGGTTCGCTTCATCGATTTCCGTGTGTGTGGTGGTGCCGCGGCCCCATTCGCCGTGGGTGTTTCCGTCGATGGCGCGGCTGGCGACGCCGCCGTTGGCGGTGCTGCTTTGCGTGGCAGTGCCGGAAAGGGCGATATTTTTGCCCGCGGAAATGACGTCCACTTCAGTTAGGCTCAAGGTGCCTTTGCGCGGCAGTTCCACGCGGACAAACCGGCCGGAAGCTGCGCCTTCCTTCGCCTTTGCCGCGAGGGAGTCGGGAAGTTTTTCGAGCATGGCGGAGAGGGCGTCTCCCATGGTGCTGCGCACTTCGGCGTCAGGAACGAGACGCATGGCATTGCACAGTGCGATGACGCCCGAGGGATCGTCCTTCACGAGACTCCATGCGCGCTTTCCGCCATCGACGGGAATGAGCGCGGCGAGGGCGGACTCTTTGATGTCCTGGGTCTTCGCGTCTTTGGCCAGTTTGGCAATGTCGCCGGCGGCGTTCTTGAGTTCTTTTGCATCCCATGAAGCGAGCACGGGAGCCAGCGCGCTGCCTTTGGCCTGCGGCAGAGCATCGAGCATGACGGAGACGGCCGATTTGCCTTTGTCCGCAAGGGCTTTCGCCGCGGCGGTTAGGTTTTCTGCGGTCATGCCTTCCCGGCGGAGGATCTCGGTCCAGACGGCGGGAGACTTGGGAATGCTGAGCACCTCACTGTTAGTAAAACGACTCAGCAGCCACGCCATGCCCTGGGGATTTCCGGAGGCAAAGGGGATCCCTTTGGCCACGGCTTCCTTCCAGTAGGGCTCGACGGCGCGCATGGTTTCATTCAGCGCGTAGTTAATATAATAGTCCGTGGAGTGCTTGAGGGCTTCCAGCGCCAGGTCCACTCCGGCCAGACTGTGGACGAAACTGGCGGCCACCACGGCCTCCATGCGGACGACGGGATACTCGTCGTTGGCGGCGGCTTTGAGAAGATCCAGGCTTCCAGGAATGCGGTCCTGCCAGAAGCGCAGAACGTAAACGGCCGCGGCGCGGGCACGGGGTTCGGTGGAAGCGAGAACGCGCTTCAGCAGGGCGGCGTCCACGGCATCGTGGTGCTGCTGCACCCAGAGGCATTCGAGCTGCAGATGCTCGCGGTCCGGGTCTTTTTCCGGCACTTCTTTGAGGAAACGTTCGATGGCCACCAATACGTTAGGCGTGTCGCGCTGAGCGAGTTCGCGGCGCACACGATAGCGCGTGCGGTCCTCGTAGCTGCGGAGGAGTTCGAGCAGTTCTGAGGTTTTAGCGCCGTCGATCTTCGCGGGCTTAACAAGTTCCCGGCCCTTGGCGGTGATGCGCCAGATGCGGCCATGCGCTTTGTCGCGCTTGGGATCGCGCAGGCTGTACTGCATGTGGCCGATAATCGGATTGTACCAATCCACAATATACAGCGCGCCGTCCGGGCCGAACTCGAGATCCACGGGGCGGAAGCTGGGATCGCTGCTGAAGATGAGATCCTTCCATTCCGTGGATTTAAATCCACTGCCGTCATCCACTACGCGGAACATTCGTGTGCCCTGAAAGCCGATGTTGTTATTCAACAGCCACCATTGCTGGTATTCGTCGGGAAACTGGCGGCTGCTGACGACTTCGCAGCCGGCGGTGGGGCGCAGATGCGCCCTCATATCCGTGAAGCGGTCCATGTGCTCGTGCTTCTGCGGATAAGGCAGCCAGCCGCTGTAGGCATTGCCGTAATGATTGTCCCCGCCGCTGGCGTCGGCGATGTAATTGCGTCCCCAGCAGTCGAAGGTTTCACCCCACGGGTTGGCATAATTGTAAGTGATATAGACGCCGAGCTTTTCGGTGTTAGGCTCGTAGCGCCAGACGCCGGCGTTCTCCAGCCGCACAGGACCCCACGGCGTCTCGACCTGGCTGTGAAGGAAGGTGCCCTCCATCATGTGAAGGCCGCCGCCGGGTCCCCAAACGAAGGCATTGATGGCGTGGTGACTGTCTTCGGTGCCGAAGCCGCGGAGGAGGGTTTGCGTGACGTCGGCCTTGTCGTCGCCGTTGGTGTCCTTGAGGAAAATCAAGTTAGGCTCGGCGGAAACGTAAGCGCCGCCGTGGCCGAGTTCGAGGCCGGTGGGAAGGTAGAGATTGTCGGCGAAGGTCTTGCATTCGTCGGCTTTTCCGTCGCCGTCCTTGTCGGTTAGGATGAGGAGTTTATCCTGCGGCTCCTGCCCGGGGAAGAGATGCGGATAAGTGGGAATGGTGGTGACCCACATGCGGCCTTTGGAGTCGAACGTGAGCTGAACGGGCTTTTGCAGTTCTTTGAACTGTTCCTCGCTGGCGAAGAGGCGGACTTCGAATCCGTCGAGCACGGTGAACGTCTTCTGCTCCTCCTCCGGGGTGTTGATTTTCGGATCGCCCTTCATGGTGGTGGGCGTCTCCGGCACCGGCTTCAGGTTGGAATCGTCCACCTTGAGGTCGGTGGTTTTGCCCTGGGCGATGTCCCAAACTTTGCGCTCGCGATTGGCCACCATACCGTCGAGGCGCTCCATCTCGGGCGGGAAACTGATAGTGCCGAACGGCGCGGCGCGGCCGCCATAGATATAGAACGGATTTACCGGACGGTAGCGATACCAGAACTGAAGGTTCTTTTCGTTGACGGCCTTTCGCAGGATTTCCATCTTCTCCGACGACCACTTTTCCCTGATGCCTCGCAGCGGGCCGAAGAGAAGCGTATCGAGTCCGCTGGAGACGAAGCGCTCGCCCTCTTCGTTCAGGTGGATGCCGTTGCTGGTGAGCTTCCGTTTGGGTTCTTTTTCGTATTGCTCAAGGAGGGGGTGGAAGATGTCGGCGAACTCGACCTTTTTCGCTTTGCAGACCTCCGCCATGACCTGGACATATTGCTCAATGATGGTGTTCCGGTTGCGGGCGACGGGCATTCCAGGTTTGTCGATCTGTTCCTGCGCTACGGGTGAAATGAGGACCAGCCGGGGCGGGGAGGTGCCGTCGTATTTTTGCGCGAGGGTGTGGTCGATGAAGGTCTCGAGATCTTTCTTAAACTGCGGGAGCGGAGTGTCGTAGGTCTCATTGAGGCCGTAACAGCCAAGGATGACGGAGGCGCGATAAGTTGCTAGGAACTGATCGTGCGTCGGGCAGTCGAGCGGACGCGGTTTGAGGGTGAGCGTGTCGGCGGACCATGAGAGATTGCGGACGACAACTTCCAAATCCGCATGACGCGCGTGGAGAAGGGCTTCGAGGTAACCGCTGAACTGAAGCTGTTCACCGAAGGTGTTGCCGGTAATGCAAACGCGGTCGCCCTTCTTCAATTCGAGAGCGGAGGCGGCGGTGAGGGTGGAGAGAAAAAGGGCGAGGGTACGAAGAAGTGGCGTTTGCTTCATGGGTGGTCGGTCAGATCGCAGACGGCAAAGATAGACTAAAATTCGGGGAGCGGTAGTTATAATGGAGGAATGACGAAATCAGAAATCAGAATTCAGAATCAAAGGCGAAAATGGAGGGCGTGTGAGACCCATGGGCGGGTTCATTGACAAACACTCCTGTCGGCGACATGATTTTTTGGAGCGGAGTATTGTTATCCTGGCATGAATTATCCTGTATTCTGCGCGCTGGCCGCCGTGTGTTTCGCTACGGGCTGGTGGGTTGATGTCCGTTTCACTGGCGGGGAGATGCTCACAGTGAGTAGGCGGGAAAAAAGGCACGCGGCGGAGTCAGCCGGGGAAAGCATGGGGAACGCGGCAGCGGCCGGGAGGGATTTTCCACTCAGGCACGCCACTGCCCGGACCGCGCCGGCCGGTGAGGCCCGGACGCTGGAGGAGTTTCTAAAACTGATCGATGAGGACAATCATGTCGCTACCCGCGCGAGGGTGGAGCGCGCGCTCAATCACATGACGGCGGCGGAATACGCCGCGCTCGCCCGTGAACTCATCGAGTTGACCAAAACGAAGAAGGTGGAGGAACTGGGTGCTTATCCGTACAACTTCGTCAACGCTCTGCTGCTGCACTGGCTGCCGGTGGCTCCGGGGCCGGCGCTGAACTTTGCGCTCGATTTTCCAAACACCCTCAATTCTGAGACCGTCGATCCGTTTTTGAACGCGATGGAGAAGTTCTACAAAACGGACGCGGCCGCGGCAATGGACGTGATGGCCAAAATAAAAACGGATGTCTATTATGACGCGCGCATTCGCTGCTTTGAGAGCTTGAAGGGCATGGCTCCGGACGCCGCTCTCAAAGTGATTGTGGATTTCGACGCGAAAACAGGCAGCGAGGTTTTAGAAGCCGACTATCTGGGACACTTTCCGGAGCAGTGGATTCAAAAAGATCCTGCGACCGCCATGAACTGGGCACTTGCCCTGCCGCCCAGCCATACGAAGCGGCAAATGCTCGCTGAAATGGGAGGTGCCTGGGGCAAGCTGGATGTCGCGGCGGCCACGCAGTTCGTGGATGCTGTACCGCGGTCTGTTCTGCCAGGCGGCGCATTGCGCAGCAATCTGCTGAATGCAATTCAGCGCGGGGCCAAACGCTAACATTTTTCCCGATGAATCGAACTGCCGCTGTTTCTCTTCTGGTCCTTTGCGGGGCGGGTGGAGCGTTTGTTCATCATCTCACGGAGTCCGGCGGGCAAAAGCGCACCTCTGTGTCCCAGGTGGCGAATAAGGTCTCTGCGCCGGAGGAAGTTGCCGCGCGACGCAAAGAAATTGTCAGGCTCGCGGATGAATTGCCGGTTATAGTGGGTAACGGGAAGTCCGTAGACTGGATCGCGCTGGATGAAAGACTGTCAGCTCTGAAGCCTAACGAATTTGTCCCACTGCTGCGCGAATTGACGAGCCGGAAGAATCGTCCGCCGGATTTATGGCGCGCACTGGTGGAGTATGCGGCGGAGGCCGATCCGAAGGGACTGCTGTCTTTTGCGGTCGGGCAGGAAACTTATCAGGACCTGAATGCCGTGGCGGGCCTCTGTTTTCTTCGCATTCCGGATGAGGTCATCGCCGCTATCCTTCAGTACGAAAAGAAGCCGGAGGCGAAGGGGAAGGATGATGCGAACAAACTCGAAAATCTTTGGAGTCTGGCGTTTTACCGGGTTTGTGAACGTCAGCCGGAGCAGGCCCTTGCGATTGCCGGCCGAAACGGCATTCTGGATCGAAAGCCGCTGCTGAGATGGCTGGAGAAGGCCGTTCAAACCTGGACTGCGAGGGACGTCGATGCGGCAATACAATTTTTGGAGCGTTATCCGGAGGCGTTGAAGCCGGCGCTGGACACCTGGAGCGGAAAGGACAGGGCCGCGGCGCTGGCGTGGCTGAAGGCAAAACCGGAGCGTGTGGAATTGATCTTCGGAAAGTCGGAGTTCCCCGGCGTGCCGGACCAACTTTCGGGGGACGGTGCACTTTCATCTGAGTTTGCGGTGCAAACAAAGGTCGGGGAATTGGCGAACAGACCGGTCGCTGAATCGATCGCCTGGGTGAACACGCTGTCTGCGGAACTGCGCAAAGAGGCGCTCCCGCTGCTCCTGGGCAGGGTGGACAACCGGCACCCGGACGACGCGGCGGCGCTGTGCCCGAAATTCCCGGAAGCGCTCGCGACACCTGAGGCGCAAAATTTTGTCAGGACATGGTCCCTAACCGACCCGGCGTCGGCCTCACAATTTCTCCAATCGGCAGAAATTCCGGCGGATCACCGCGACCGTCTTGTCCCCATGGCGGTTGATTCATGGCTGAAGAATGATCGCGCCGGTGCGCTGAATTATATCGATAAACAAACGGCAGGCGAGTTGAAGGGGCTGCTCCTCCTCGATGCCTCTCAGATTGTCAGGGATGGCGACGCGGAGGCTGTTCGGGATTTTGTGATGTCGCTGCCGGATCTCGCGATGCGAACCGGTGCCGCCCGTCGTTTTCTTGAGCCGGATTCCCGTCAATTTGCCGCGTCGGCCATCAAACCGCCGCCGGATTGGATCACGACCATTCCGGATGCCGAATTGCGGACCATTCTGCTGACGCCGAAACCCGCGCCGCCGCCGGAGAAGTCTTCCTCGACGAAGGATGATCCGGCAACGTCAGAAGACCCGTTTGCGAGTCCGGATCACAAGCCTGGAGCGCCTCGATGAAGGTGGCGGCGGAATTCGCAACATTTGGGAAGGCACTTTCATTTCCAACCCGCTCTTCGGCTTGATACCGTGCCGGGCTCATGCGAGAGACACCGGCTTATGAGCAGCAAGAAAAAGACGGAATCCACCCTTCATCGCAATCACTCGGCCATTCTCTTGGACGGAGCGGATCGCGCGGCGAGCCGTGCGATGCTGCATGCGGTCGGGTTCAGCCGGGGAGATTTTCAGAAGAACCAGATCGGGATTGCGAGCACTTGGAGTCAGGTGACGCCGTGCAATATCCACATCGACAAGCTGGCGATTGAGGCGGCGAAAGGAGTGGAGGCGGCAGGGGGAAAGGGCATCATTTTCAACACCATCACGATTTCCGACGGGATCAGCATGGGGACGGAAGGGATGAAGTACAGCCTGGTTTCCCGCGAGGTGATCGCGGACAGCATCGAGACCGTGGTGGGGTGCGAGATGCTCGATGGCTTTGTGGCGATCGGCGGATGTGACAAAAACATGCCCGGCTGTGTGATGGCGATGGCGCGGCTGGACCGGCCCTCGGTTTTCGTTTACGGCGGAACGATCAAGCCCGGCTGCATGGACGGCAAGGACATGGATATTGTTAGTGTTTTCGAGGCGGTGGGGCAGCATGCGAGCGGCAAGATTTCGGACAAGACGCTGGAGGAAATCGAGCAGTGCAGCATTCCAGGGCCGGGAAGCTGCGGGGGCATGTACACGGCGAATACGATGGCGTGCGCGATTGAAGCGCTGGGGCTTTCCCTGCCTAACAGCAGCGCGCAGGCGGCGGTGAGCGATGAAAAACTGATGGATTGCTTCGATGCCGGTGCCGCGGTGCTTCATCTCATCAAGCGCGGGATCAAGCCCGGCGACATCATGAGCCGTGAGTCCTTCCTCAACGCCATCGCCGTGGTTACCGCTCTTGGCGGCAGCACGAATGCGGTGCTCCACCTGCTGGCCATGGCGCACGCGGCCAATGTGAAGTTGAGCATCGATGACTTTACCAAAGTGGGCGCGAAGACGCCCGTGCTGGCCGATCTGAAGCCCAGCGGTAAATACGTGATGTGGGAACTTGTGAAGATCGGCGGCCTTCTCCCGCTCATGAAGTTGCTCCTCGATGCCAAACTCATCGATGGCGGCGTGATGACGGTGACGGGCAAAACGCTGAAAGAGAATCTGGCGAAGGTGAAGCCGTATCCGGCAGGCCAGCAGGTCATCCGACCGATCAAGGATCCTATCAAGAAGGACGGCCACCTTGCGGTTCTTTATGGAAACCTTGCTCCCGGAGGAGCCGTGGGCAAGATCAGCGGCAAAGAGGGCGACCGTTTCAGCGGAAAGGCCCGCGTGTATGACAGTGAGGAGGCGGCGATGCATGCGATTACCGGAGGGAAGATCATGGCGGGCGACGTGATCGTGATTCGCATGGAAGGGCCAAAAGGCGGTCCGGGAATGCGTGAGATGCTGGGGCCCACCAGCGCCGTGATGGGGATGGGGCTGGGGAAGAGCGTGGCCTTGATCACGGATGGACGTTTCAGCGGCGGCAGCCACGGTTTTGTGGTGGGGCATATCACCCCCGAGGCCTTTGCCGGCGGGCCGCTGGCGATCGTGAAGAACGGCGACCCGATCACCATCGACAGCGTCAAACGCAGCATCACCCTCGGGATTCCCGGTGCTGAGATCAAAGCGCGGCTCGCGAAGTGGAAGCAACCCAAACCCCGCTACACCCGCGGTGTGCTCGCCAAATATGCCAGGCTGGTGACCACCGCCAGTCAGGGGGCGGTGACGGATTAACGAAAAAAATTGTAAGGCACGGGAATTGCAGACGGATATTCTGATGAATATTTGGCGCAGGCTCCCGTCTTATCGCGGGGCCTGCCTCCACAATACTCAAAACCTTGCTTGAAGAGACTTATGAAGAAAAAATTCTATCGTTCTGTCGCCGTGCTTTGCGTGGCGGCGATGCTCAGCGCCTGCACCTCGCCTTATCAGGCGGAAATGAACGTCCTGCACAACCAGTACGCGAACGGCGAGATCTCCCAGTCCGAATATAACCGGGAGATGTCCCGCCTGCAAAGGCAGGACGCTGGCTGGCAGCAGCAGAATGCTAACAATGCGACCGCGGCTGCCGTGGGCGTGGCCGCCGTCGCGGGAATCGCGGCGATTGCGGCTGATGGCCATCATCACCATCATCACCACGGGTATTACTATCACCGTGGCCACCGCTACTGGCGCTGATCTTAAATATCGGCGTTATCCATTTCCCCCGCCGCGGTGTGTCCGGACATGACGACACAATGGGCGAGTCGTGCACCGGCACATACGCGGGCGGTGGGCCACAGGATTGAAGCCCGCAGGACTGCGTCGTTTTCGACGACGCAGCGAGGACCGATGCTGCAATGATCGTCGATATCGGCACCGGCTTCGATGCGGGCCGAGGGGTGGATGCGGGGTTCAGTTGGCGAAATAAGCCTGTGGGCCTGAAGGTAACTCCCGCGGTCGCCAAGATCCAGCCACAGGCCGTCATCGACGACAACGCCGCCCAGACGTTCACCGGCCTCAAGCGCCCGGAGCCATGACATAACGACGCTTTCAATGGCACCGGGCGCCGGCAGGTAACGGAAAAAGCCGGGCTCCACAATGTAGAGCCCGGTAAACTGAAACTGGTCAGGATGGTTTATGCCGCGGGCGTTCCGGATATCGACAATGCGCCCGTCGCTTTGATCAAGACCTACGTTCCGCACCGGGCCGCTGGTGCGAAGAACTAGAGTAACGAGATTCCCGCCGGCACGATGCTGCTCAATCGCGGGCGCAAGGGGCAGATCGGTGAAGACGTCCCCGTTATAGACGAAGAACGGCTCGTCGTTGCGGAGGAGATCCTGGATGTTTGCCAGACCGCCGCCGGTTTCCAGCAGGACAGGTTCGTGGCGGAATGTCAGGGGGCAGCCGCGCCATTCGTTGCCGGGAAATGCGCGTGGATATTCCTCCGGCAGGTGGTGGGTGTTGACGATGAATTCCTTCACCCCGGCGCTGTGCAGATGCGCAAAGGCATACTCCATCAGCGGCCGGTGGTGGACGGGAATGAGGGGTTTGGGAAGCTGAAGGGTAAGAGGACGGAGCCGGGTGCCAAGGCCGGCCCCGAGCACGAAGGCGCGAGTCACGCGCCGACTTAGCGGCATGGACGGAAGGGGCCAGGGGAAAGTTCAGGCAGGGCGCAGCCTAACGTTTTCAGCGCGCGCCTTGAAAAACGCGGATCAGTTCTTTGCGCCTCCGGGCGGGCAGAGGCGGTGCAGGCACCAGCGCAAAAGAAAGCCCGCGAGAAGCAACCCTGCTCCGGTGAGCATCGTCCGAACCGGCAGGGCTGAGGCCATGGCGATACAGGTCACGAGTCCCGCCCATGCGAGCCACGCAGGATAAAGCCGTTTTTCACGCGGCAGACGAATCGCGCAAAGATTGGTGATGGCATAATAAATGAGGATCGTGAAGGCCGCGGCCGCGACGATGAATTCCAGCGTTCCGGCAAGCGCCAGTGTCAGCGCGACGGCGCCGGTAATGATGATGCCGCGGGCCGGGACGCCGTGCCGGGCGTCGATCTTTCCGAAAAACGCGGGCAGGTCGCCGCGCCGGGCCATCGCCAGCATCATCCTGCTGATGCCCAGGATTTGGCTGAGCAGAACGCCGAACATGGCGGTCGCAGCTCCGACGCCCAGCAATTTGCCGACCCACTGCGCGGAGAACGCGGCGGCCGCCTTTTCCAGCGGGGACCTGGTGGCCGCCATTGCGTCCGCACCGACGCTCCCGACGGCGACCAGACCGACAGCAAGGTAGATCACAAACGAAAAGATAAGCGTTAGGAGAATCGCCCGCGGGATGTTCTTTTCGGGATCACGCACCTCCTCGCCAAGTGTCGCCAGCCGGGCATAACCTGTATAGGCGAAGAAAAGCAGCGCGCAGCTCTCCGCGACACCGCGCCAGCCGTGCGGCGCAAAGGGCGTTAGGTTCGCAGCGTCAAAAGAAGGAATGCCGCCGGCCACGAAACTGCCCAGCGAGAGAAGAGTCAGGAAGACGATTGCGAGATTCAGCGCGCCGGCCTTCCTGATGCCGAGCAGATTGGCGATGGTCAGCAATACCACCGCGCCCGCCGCGAACGGAAGAGGGAGAGACCCCGGGAAGAGCGCCGACGCGTAATGGCCGAAACCGAGCGCCACGGTGCCCGCCGCGGCAAGCTTGCTCGCCAGAAACATCCAGCCCGCTGCGAAGCCCGCGGCCGGACCCGCGACTCGATACCCGTACTCGTAAGTCCCGCCTGATTGAGGATAGAGCGCTGCAAGTTGCGCTGAACTGAGCCCGTTAAACGTGGCTGCGGCACCCGCCACCGCCAGTCCAACGAGGAAAGCCGGTCCGGCCACACCAGCCGCAACCCCTGTCACCACGAAAATTCCCGCCCCCATCACGGCGCCCAAGCCAATCCCGACCGCGTCCAGAAGACCCAAATCGCGCCGCAGTGAGGGATGCCCGCCGCCGGCGGAGGCCGTGTCTGTGGTCGCTAAACCGGTTTGCTTCATGGAGTCCCGCTGTGAAACCCGATAGGAAGGGATTCGGAAAGCCGATAATTGTGAACTTATGTTCACTCAAGCGGACCGGCTGAAGAGATCCTGACCGGCATCGTCAATCCCGGGGGACGGCCTTCATGGCGGCGTAAATTCGATGACATGAACTTCGGGCTGATCCGGCATGCGCACGCGCAAAAACGGCTTCTCCGTTGCGATATGGCACGAAGTGCAGGCGACCGTTGCGCCTTTGTAGGCCTCAGCGAATTTCCCTTTGTCCTGGGTCGTCACTGCGTCCTGCAGCGCTGTGAAGCTGGTTTTGTCGATGCCCTCCAGCATCACCCGCAGATCAAAATCCCCTGACGAAATTTTCCGCACCGGAATCACACGAACGGCCCACTTCAAATGAGCCCTTGTTTCGTCGCAGTAAAATTTGGCCAGCGGCCAGTTGGCGCTGTTCCCGGCGAACCACAGATTCGTAAAATGGTAAGCCACGTCCTTCATGACATGGGATTGGTCACACGCCTTTCCCTTGAGGATTTCGACTTCGGCCCTGAGTGCCGCGAGTTCCTTTTCGTGACCGGTGGATGTCTGCGCAGAATTGCTTTGAGATTGCAGGACACCCAAAGTTCCGGCGAGCAGAATCAAAGAAACGGAGAAGACGGAGAGCAGGCCTGGTTTCATAAATGTTTTTGCACTGTACGCTGACGGTCGCTAAATTCACCGCAATTCCGCGTTTCCGTGCTGTCTAATATGCCGATGCGCCCTGTTTCTGCGAGTCCTTGCCGGCGAAGCGAACTCCACACCGTGCCAATGATTGAACGACTCACCCGAACGGCCGCGCCCGCGTGCACTATTCTGATCCGCCTTTCGGTCGGGCTGGTCTTCCTTTCTGAAGGGATTCAGAAGTTTCTCCTCCCTGATACCATCGGGGCGGGCCGCTTCGCCAAAATCGGCATTCCGTCGCCGCAAATCCTCGGCCCATTAGTGGGCGGAACGGAGATTGTATGCGGCGCGATGGTCCTTTGCGGGCTGCTCGTAAGGCTTTCGACCATTCCTCTTGTAATCATCATGCTGACCGCAATCGGCACCACAAAACTGCCGATGCTCGGCGACAAAGGGTTTTGGTTTATGGCCCACGAAAGCCGTACCGATTTCGCGATGTTGCTCGGTAGTCTCTTTCTCCTTTGCGCCGGGGCGGGAAGGTGGTCCGCTGACGCGATGCTTTCCCGCCGGGGGATGCAGGGCACAGTTGATGCAAAGTCGAGGGCATGAAGACTTTCCAATCAGAAGACACAAGCGACCCAAAAGTGCATGCCCGGAACGTGCAGGGAATGCTGACCGGGGTCATTGACCACCTGCGTGACGATATCGGGAAAATATCCGAACCGAAGGCTCAGGCCCTGTTTGAAACGGGCGCGGAAGTCCTCACCGGCCTGCGCACCGCGTTTGAACATTACGAAACGGCCGCCGAGCCGGCCATGCGGTAAACACTGCACCGTGCAGTAAGAGCGGAAGCCTTCGCGCGGTTTGCATCATTGTCCCTGTCATGGAAACCATCCCTACACGCCGTGCCTTCCTCGCCACGGGCATCGCGAGCGCTGCGTTGCCGTTCTTCGCCGATGCGTCCGGCAAGGAGCAGGACGGGGAGGAAGGCAAAGCGAAAGGAAAAGAAAAGGAGGAGGAAGAGGTTTCGCCGGCTGAGGACCTCATGCGGGAGCACGGCGTTTTGAAACGAATCATGCTCGTCTATGGCGAGGCCATCACGCGTCTTGATGCAGGAAAGGAACTTTCGCCGGACCCGGTAGCCGCCGCGGCAAAAATGGTGCGCAGCTTTGTAGAGGACTACCACGAAAAGCTTGAAGAGGACTTCCTTTTCCCGCGGTTCCGCAAAGCAAAGGTCGAAGTGGAACTTGTCGATGTGCTCACGGCCCAGCACGCTGCAGGCCGCAAACTAACCGATGTGATCCTGCGAAGCGCCAGCGTCAAATCCCTGAAGGAAAAGGAGGGGAAAGCCGCACTGCGGCAGGCAATGTCGCAGTTTATCCGGATGTACAGTCCCCACGAGGCGCGCGAAGACACGGTCCTGTTTCCCGCGCTGCGCCGAATCGTCAGCGCTCATGAGTACGCGGCTCTGGGAGAGGATTTCGAGAAAAAGGAGCACGCCCTGTTCGGAGAGGATGGCTTTGAAAAAATGGT
>DASZQB010000116.1:0-4327 GCA_035550135.1 Verrucomicrobiales bacterium | reverse complement strand
GCGTTTATCGGTCTTGGCCGCTCCGCTCCATGCTTCAGGGGCGACGACGAGGTTATGCACGCCCAGTGCCTCCAGGCGGCGGTGGAGCACATATCCAAAACAGCCGGCTTCATAGCAACTCACTACGCGCGCCCCGGCATTTACCATCTTGGCGATCCATGCCAGGAGCGCGTCCGCAGTGAAGCGCTGCGCGGGCTGCGGCAGCGAGCGGTCGATCTGCCGCACCACGGTGATCTGGGCGGCATGCACGTCGAGTCCGAGGCAGACAAGGGTGCCAGGACGGATGTCCGGATCCGTGCGGCGCGGCGCTCGCGCGGAGGCGGAGCGTTCGATTTTCAGGGACGCGGGTTTTGCGCTTGGCTCCAAAGAGTCTGCGCCTATCTGTGTTTGTGGCTTGCTAACCATAGGGCGTCAAGCTGGCACGCTTCGCGCGCGCTGCTTGACGTCCTTCATGCCATCTATTCACGGTGAACCCCTCCGGGGTTCGGTGCGACCAACGAACATTCACGTTTTCAGTGCCATTCAGGTCTGTCCGTGATCTCATTTGTTTCCGAACACGCCGCCGAGCGCTTTTATCATTTCCGGAGTGGCCTCCACACCGTTATCCGCGAGCCACAGTTCGAGCGTGGACCAGCAGTCCGGGTTGGGATAATACGTCTTTTCCTGAAACTGCAGCCAGTCATCGAAGGTATCGCAGAGCCGCGTTGCGCTGTCGGATCCCACCAAATAGACACCGGCCAACACCCCATCGGAGGCCGGCACCAGCGCGAGACAGGTGGGTCCATTGAGCGCGGAAATCGGAATGCAGGTTTTCAGAATGACACTCTGTCGCCGATATCCACCCTTCTCCCGGTGATCGCGGATCAATTCCATCACGGCAGGGAAGGATATGCCGGCATCCTCCAGTTCCTGGTCATAAAGCCCCTCCAGCACCCCTGCTCCGATTTCGCATCCTTTCTTGCGCTCCACAATGTCTGCCGCGCTGAGCAACTGAAAGCCCGTCCAAATCCGGTCGGAATTCGTTTGGTGCTCGCGTCCCGGGAAGCACGTGCCCTCCGGAACATCGACGATATACTTGATATCACACGCGGCCGCGGCCTCTTCATGGAACCGCAGCACTCCCGCCAGCAACTCCGGATGGGCATCGATCAAGGGCTGCAGCAACCGCCGGCTCTCCTCGTCCACCCCCGGTTCTTCGACTCTCATTTCCACACAACGCGGCGAACCGGGGATACCGGAAACGAACTCCCTGAGTCGGGACAGCCATTGGCGATAGTCAGGATGCGGCATGCGAAACTATTCTGCGTTGCCCTGCATGGCACAAGCAATCAGATTACCGGGGGAGCTAGACTCCGAGGCAAGTTTCTCTCTATGCGGTGTGAGAGATGTGTCGCGCCTTCAGCGCTCTCGTCGCCATTATGTTGGGGGCTTACCTGGGGCTGCGCTCCTTCGTCGCTGCGCCCCAGGCTGATATGTGTCGCGCTTTCAGCGCTGCTCTGGTCCTGGGGTCCTAAATGATTGCTTTCGTCCCCTCCGTCGGGCGCGGGATTGAGGTTGGACGTTCTTGCTGGCCGGGTCGCAGTGCGTTAAACTCCGGGAACGCATCGTCATGAAATGGGGACACTTTATCACTTGGGCGGGAATCGGTTTTCGTCGAGGATGAGATTACCTGGACGCTCTCAAGGGCGTCAGAATGAAACCATTTGTTAGTCAGGCTGACTATGACCTCCCCACCGAGTCCGGGAAAACCCTGGCGTATATCGCGAATACTGCTCCTCGCTTTCGCAGCTGCGGTATTGGTTAGCGTTGTCAGGTATGGGCCTGGGCGAAGCTGGCCGGGACGGGTGGTGAGATTTGCAGCAGGACAGCCGGGGGCAGTGCAGACGGTTGAGGATTTGGCGGATGACATCCGGGATTTGCCGCAATTGTCGGAAGTGCAGGGATGGGCGGCGGACGTCCTGGAGCGGTACCGGGCGGGCACTCTCAAGACGGAGGGAGAGGCTTCCTACTGGGCGGCGGGAACGGTTAAACTGGCTCGTTCGGAGGTGCCGGATTTTATCGGGCGCACGTGGGATGAAGCGCCTGAAGTTTCAGTGCGTGTGTCACAGACAGGGCAGCCTGAGTGTGTTGCCGTTTGCTGGTACCTGCATGGATTCGTGGCGGGTCCTTCTCAATACACTCTGTCATTCCAACCCTGGTATTCCGCGCAGGCGAGGCCGGGGATTTATGCGTATCACTTGTACAAATAATGGGAGTGCGAAGAAAGAAGCTGACAAGCGTTGCCGTCCGTGTCACTGGACTGCACCCGCCGGGCGCAACCTGCGGAACGACAGGTGAACAACGATGAATGAACCAACAACGGCAGCATCCGGTCCGCTTTTGATCCGGCATGAGGGGCAGACGCCGCGGGAGCGGAGCACTTGCGGGTGGCGGGACCGGCTCATTAGCCGGGAGGACGCGGCGCTTTCGCCGGCGGCGTGGGCGCATGCGGTGGATATCGATGGAGCGAAGCTGCATTACCACAAGCGCTCGACGGAGCTTTATTATGTTCTTGAAGGCAGCGGCACTGTGAGTCTCGATGGCGTGGACCAGCCGGTTTCGAAGGGTTCTCTGGTCCATATTCCGCCGGGAGTGGTGCACGGGGCGCGGGGACGGATGCGTGTTTTAGTCGTGGGCATTCCGGACATTGCGGAGGATGATTACTATGAGGCGGAGGGGACGCCGTCGTGATGGCTCTTATGCCTGGTTAGCCTGGAGTATGAGTAGAGTGTGGGTGGCGAAGGCCACTCGCTTTCGCTGCGCCCATGGGAGGCGAAAGCGACTGGGCTTCGCCACAGATCACTCTACGTACCATTGTTGTGCCGCGCCGGCGTTAGGACAGGTCGGATGCGTTCTTCCCGGGCTGTGAGAAACACGGATCAATGGACTGAATTGACCGCGGCCCGGTGAACGAGTCTTTCAACGCGAGCGCGGCGAGTGGACACGCTTTCGCGCGGGTTTCATAAATTGTCACGCGGGGCCCGCGGCGCATGGTTTGGAAACACTAACGGAATCGCGCGATGAACAGGAATACTTTGCACTGGAAGATTGTTTGGGGAGCGATGCTCTTTGTCCTTATGGCGATGGGCACTGTGGCGGTGGCGCAGGAGGCTGCCGGTAAGAAGGTTGCTGTGCGGCACCCTAACCTGCTTTTGAATCAGGAGGAGATTGAGCAGGTTAAGAATAAGGTGCGGGAGAATCCGTGGGCGGCGCGGCTGTTGGAGCGCGTGAAGGCAGCGGCGGAGAAGGATGAGGCGGCGCTGGAGACGGCGCTTTCCTATGTGCTAACGGGTGAGACGAAGTATGCGGTGAGCCTGCGCAAGCGGCTCATCCGGGAGGCGCGCGAACAAATGGCTCATTACGAAAAGCTGGACGTCAAAGCGGAGCCGGAATGGGGACGCTGGAGCTGGTGGGGCGCGACGGCGTGGGCCTATGACCTTGGGTACGACGCCTTCACTGCGGAGGAACGCACGGAGGTGGAGCAATGGCTGCGCACGGCGGCGAGAACGATCATCGCGCAGGAGAAGGTCCTAACAACGACGCCGAATCTTGTTTTTTGCGAACACTGGCGGGTGGGAATGATAGGGTATTGCCTTGGCGAGCCGGAGTTTATCGAGTGGGGGCTTCGCGATCCCGGCGTTCACGGGCCTTCACGCGGCGGGTTTTATCCGGTGATGGACACGATGATTCGCGATGAGCAGTTTTGGGCGGAGGCGCCGATTTACGCGCTGCATTACGACGTTCACGGGATGTTTGCGCTCGCCGAGGCGGCGCTGCGTTATGACGGCACGGACCTCTTTCAATATGTGTCGCCAAAGAGCGGGGCTTCTCTTAAGAAACTGGTGGATGGGTATCTCCGGATGGCGTTTCCGCTGGAGCGGACGGGACCGAAGGGCGGCTCGATTCGTCTGGCAACGTTTGGGGATGGATCGACCGGCTGTTCCATTACCGGGAGGCTGGAGGATACGTTTCTGGATGAGAGCTTCATGGCGGTGCTGGAACTCGCTTATAAGCGTTTTCACGACGAAGGCTATGCGTGGGTGCTCTCGCTCGATCCCGACCGGGAGGCGTATATCCACAGGGGCCGGCCGGCATTCAGTTATGTGGCCCTAACGCATGGCGAGCGGCTGCCGGAAAAACCGCAGCCGCCGCCGGCTCCGGGCGGACTGTATGACAGCATGGGGTTCGCGGTGATTCGGTCCGATGAATCGCCAGATTACTGGACCGCCGGCGGACTTGCCGCGGTGCTGCGGCTTGGCACATCGGTGGGGCATGGACACGAGGATTA
>DASZQB010000115.1:0-127972 GCA_035550135.1 Verrucomicrobiales bacterium | reverse complement strand
CGCCATTTGGCCAGCACTTGTTCTTTGGTTTTCGGGTCCATGTCGCTGTGCATTGCGGGTAACACCCCCTTTTGGCGCAACGACCGCTTCACGCGAACCGGTCATCCCTCTCCGGGTAACAAAACTTTTGGCGCAGATCGGTTAACCGGCCCGCCCAAGAGAATCTTCGGGAAATTCCCTACCGTGCGTTAGAGTGCCCCAAAGGCCGTTTTAATCCGGGATTTACGCGCAAAACACGACGATGGCGCGCGTTTATGAATTTCCGCCTTCCCCTTATGGCGCTCATGACAGTGACGTTGGCGACAACGGCGAGGGTGGACGGCGGGAACGACACATTTTCGCAGCGAAAAATCCTCTCCTCCCAGGAGTCGACGGAGGAGGAGATTTCATGGACCGCGGAGCTTTCGTTTGATGCTCACGATCCGGTGCCGGTCGGAGATGAGCCGGACGCATCAGTGAGGAACGGCACCCTTTGGTGGGAGTGGACGGCTCCGCGGGATGGGTGGTTCACCGCCGGGACGCTGATGACGGATGGAACCAGGGCAGCCACCTTCGTCTTTACGGGCAACCAGTTTGAAAAACTCGTGCCTGTCCACAATGGGAACGCTCTGGGAGTGAACCACTTAAATGAGACGATTTTTGAAGCCAGACAGGGGAACGTCTATCACATCGTGGTCCGCATCATGAACATGCCGGCGGAGGCTCCTCCGGGCAATCCCGTCGCTGGTGTTCTGCGTATGAGGGCGTCGCCTCCTCCCCCGGTGAATCCAACGCTGGCAACCCGGAGAGTGCTGCCCTCGACAGTACCCTTCACTTTAAACAGCACGAATCTGTCGGCTCCCAGCGACGAGGACCAGCTTTTCTATCAAATGATGCCGTTGCCCGGATATTCCGGACAATCCTACCCGGCAGGGGTGACCCAGTGGTGGGAATGGACATGTCCGGAAACCGGGGAATACGCGGTGCTTCTTTCGGGCCTGTTCAATCCAGGGGTCTCCATTGCGGCGCGGAAGTTACTCGCGGATGGCTCCACGGCCCCGGCGGGAAAATGGGATAGTGGCGGTCCTGTCACGAAAGCAAACCGGTTTCAGGCCGTGTCCGGACGGGTTTATGACCTTGCCGTGGTTAGTGACTTCACCTGGGGCTTTTCCGGCGGCGTCGGTTATTCGGATTACACGCTCGGAATGGCAAAAGTCCTGCCGGTTGCACCAGCCCCCAACACCACCCGCGCGACGGCGACGGCTATGCCGCCCACACTGCCCTCTGAAGTGACGCTGGATTGGCCCGGCCAGACGAAAGACGACCTGGAGCCGGTGCGCCTTTGGTGGAAATTCACGGCCCCCGTTAGGGGCATTTACTCCATCGCCGCCTCGGTCGCCAATTTCCAGGTGCATTATGAACCCGGGCGACTCTGGATCGGCTCAAAAGTTCCTCTTCTGCGCGCAGGCGAGACGGTCCTCATCGAACATGCTTTCCATCGTCCTGCGCCGAGACAAATCACCACGAGAGTCGAGTTGGTCGGAGTTCCCGGGAACAATGATTTGATTGCCCAGGCGACGGATCTTGGCCCGGCGACGGACTTTTATCTCTACGGAGATGGAAGTCAGGCGACACTGGAAGCGGGAGAGGCCTCTCCTATTTTCCTGCCTGCTCCCGGATCGCAGCCAGGCACGCTTTGGTGGAGGTGGACGGCGCCCGAAAACGGATGGCTCCGCATTCGCAGCACCCGGTTCGCTGTGCCTCTCGAGGTCTTTCCAGGAGCAAATCCCGCAGGGCCGCATGGTGCCCTCAACAATCCCGTCCCGGTGCAGGCTGGCACCCAGTACCTGATTCGCGCGGGATTTGAAAACGATGTGATTGCGGACGTCTGCGCGATACGGGTGGACCTGCTTCCGCAGGGAACAAATCTGACGTGGCAGACAGCGCGGGATCTTGGCGTGACCAGCTTTCCACGTTGGAATCCTCCGGGGCGGAGTCCCCAGGTTAACTATAACAACAGACAATGGTTTCGCTGGACTGCCGCGGTGGATGGCAGCTATGCCCTGACGAAAGGAGGAGACGGCGAGATTTTTACGAGTCCGGAGGAAGACCGGAAGCTGTTTCTTGATCCCCGTTCCGGAACCTTTCAATTGCAGGCGGGCCGCACTTATTGGATGCGAACGAGTACGCTGACATCCGGCGCCTGGTTTGAGTTGAATCCGGAGCCACTGACGGCCAATGGCGATCCGTCCACAGCGATTGTGCTCTCACCGGACCTTCCTGCGGCGGCCACCGCGGTATGCCGCGGCGACCAAAACTCTGAATTTGAAATCCAGCAAATGAAGGATGACCTGCGCGAAGACGATCTTCGTGACGATATGCCGGTCATTTGGTGGAAGTGGCAGCCGCAAACAAGTCAGTGGGTTCGCGCCGAGGTTCAAAATCTCCACGAGTGGGCCAGCGAATGGATGGCGATTTTCACCGGCGACTTTCCGGAATTGAGGGTTCGGGACGAGTTCGCGCGTTACGATTATCGGGCGCACTATTTCAATGCTGTTGCGGGCAGGACGTATTGGTTTGCCGTGGCCGCGGTAAACAGAAGTTCCTCGCAGCGCACCGCCATGCGTCTCGAACTGGAACCTGTCGCCGAAGTGACACCCCCGAACGACAACTTTGCGAGCAGCCGGAAGGTCGATGACTACCAATGGATTGACGACTGGGGTTCGACCGTGGTGCATTATGGTGCCCCGGCGGCAGGCACTCCGCTTCGCTGGGAATGGACGAAAGCCACCATGGAGCCCGGCGAGCCGCCGGTGCATCTGATTGGTGATGAAAAAGGCAATGTTATCAAACAAACAGCGACTTCATGGTTCAACTGGACGGCCCCGGTGGAGGGAATTTTCCAGTTCACGGTGCGCACGAGACCTGACGGTCCCCGGAGCGTGCGGGGGGGAAGCGATCCTTTCACCCCCATCGATCTGACTGCCGATCTTTATACGGGCGGGAGTTTGCAGGATCTCATCCCGGTAAAGACGTATGAGCCCGTGAACGGCAGGTATTTTTTCCGTGCCGTAAAGGGACAGCGTTATCATATCCGCGCGGCGTCGGGGGAACGCATGCCATTTTACGAGTTTTTGTTTATGCATATTTCGCTGGAGGAACTCTATGATTTCGCGGCCATGGAGGAGGAGCGTTTTGCAGACGCGGGCCACGGATGGGAGAGCAATGCCGGCGACGGAATTCCGAACGTCTATAAATTTCTTTTTGGCCTGAATCCGGGTCTGCCGGTAAGCCACCCGGAAAACCTTTTATTGAGCGATCGCCTCCCGCGCCTGGTTTCGGGGACGGCAGGAACACTCGAAATGCGCTGCCGGCCGGATGCGAGGTATCTTCCGCAGGGCAATGTCGCCTACCTCATTCCCGCGGGCAGGATTTCGAGCAATCTGGACATCTGGGAGTCCATAAACCCCGAAATGCTGCCCAATGGCGAGGTGGCCATTCGCCACCCCGGCAACACTCCCGCAGGGTTTCTCCGGTGGGATGTGCTGCCGGTTCTTCTGGATGCCGACTAGACCAATTCGTTTTATTCCTTTATTCTCACCCTGACCATTTCCTGAATCGATGAAGCTGCAATCTCTCGCATTTTATTCCGTGTTTTCTGCGACCATCTCCGTGGCGGCTTCCGGCGCGGAGATTCCTTATCCGATCCTCTTTGTCACCCAGGTTCCGCCCTCGGTGATGCAAAACTCCGTGACCTCCATCAGCGGCAATTTGCTGGCCACCACTGAGGCGGCGCCGCGCGGCGGAGACCTCATCATCGTTTATCCGGACCGCACTGTAAAATCATTGACGCGGCTGGCCGGTTACGGGCTCGAGGGAGAACACCAAAAAGGTCCTAACGCAATCTCCGTGCGCGATCCGCACGTTCATTTCAGCGGAACAAAAGCACTTTTCAGCATGGTCGCGGGTGCGCCTGCCGCGCCGTGGGATTCGACTGGTTTTTTCTGGCAGATCTATGAGGTCGCGGGCCTTGGTCAGAACGAAACCCCGGTCATCACAAAGGTACCCAACCAGGCGGCGGACTATAATAACGTACAGCCCGCTTATCTTCCGGACGGCAGAATCGTCTTTTCCTCCGACCGGCCCATCACCGGTCAGCCGCACTTATATCCGGCGCTCGATGAAGATGGGCTGGGGCCGGCAGGCACCGGGCTGTGGGTGATAAATCCTGCCGCTCCGGCCAGCCAGCCGGCATTGTTGACGCACGCCACCTCAGGCGCCTCCAAGCCATTCGTGGACAGTTACGGCCGGGTGATGTTTACCCGCTGGGATGTGCTTCAGAGGGACAAGCTTGTTTCGAACGGAACGGCTCACGATTTCCAGAGTGAAGCTCCCGGCTCCGCCTTCGGCCAGTATTCAGAGATTTTTCCGGAGGCGCTGACGGATCAGGGGACCGCCTTTGGCCACCACTTTGATCTCTTCATGCCGTGGACGATCAATCAGGATGGCACGGAGTTGAATACGCTCAATCACCTGGGCCGGCATGAACTGTGTCTCAACTTTCCGCGCTCCGGTCAGGGGAACGGATTGCAGGATTTTGTTTCCAGCGACTTCGGAACGCCGGGCCCGCCGCCAGTGGTCACGCGGGCGGGTTCCTTCTTTCAGTTGTCCGAGCATCCCTTCTCAGCCGGGCGTTACGTGGCTACCGATGTAATCATGACCAGCGTCTCCGCGGGCCGGGTGGTGAGCGTCCTCGCTCCTCCCGGGCGCAATCCGGACGATGTGAAGGTGACGCTCATTTCGACGAGCGGCATCGCAAGGGATGTGTCGTGGCTCTCGAATGGAGTGCTTATGGGGTCCTGGTCGTCGGGATTCGCTTCATCGCCAAATTCAAGCTATGGGGCACCGCCGGTAAATCTGCCGCCCTCGATTGTCTCTCTGGAATTCACGGTACGGATAGGCACGGAGAACATCCGTTTGGAGAACAGCAATCCGCTGACCGGCCTCACGACCCGGACGGTGGTTCAGTATATTAACGGCGCGGAAGTAAGGCGCACTGGACCGCTTTGGCAGCTCCAGCCGGTGGAAGTGAGGCCCCGCACGGTTCCGCGAACGATTACACAGACTCTCGAGGATCCGGAGGCATCCGTTTTCATTCGGAATGGGGTTTCGCCCTTGGGCTTCAAAACCTGGCTGACGAGCCAAAACAAGGCGCTGCTCGTTGCCCGGAACGTCACCACCCGCGATGGCAGCGACCGTCAGCAGCCGTTCAGCCTCAATGTGGCGGGAGGTGTTTCTTCACTCGTGGAGGGAGTTTCCCCTAAAACAGTGGAGCGTGTCCAGTTTTTCCAGGGAGAATACCTTCGCGCCTATTCTCCTTCCGGAGGAGGAGCTCCGAATGCCGGGCGACGCGTCACCGCGCGTCCGATGAGTGCGGCGTCCTTCGCTTCCAATCCGCCACCGGGCGGCCCGGAAGGGAGCGTGCCGGTGGCGCTTGACGGTAGTATGGCGGCCATTGTTCCCGCGGGCCGGGCCACCACGTGGCAATTGACGGATCACGATGCCAACGCGCTGGTGCGCGAGCGTTATTGGCTGAATTTCGCTGCCGGTGAAGTCCGGGCCTGTACGTCGTGTCACGGCGCCAACTCAGTGGATCAAACCGGAAAACCGCCTGCCACCAATGCCCCGGAGGCTCTCAGCACCCTGCTGGCTTACTGGAAAACCGCCAACCCTGGCGCACCGGCTCAAACGACTTCCTACAAAGCGTGGTCGGAGGTCAAACTATCGGACCCTGCGGACACGACCATGCATGCGGACGACGACGGCGACGGCCTCACGAATTTGGAGGAGTTTGTCTATGGAAGCGATCCGCGCGCCTTCAGTGAGGCCCCTTTCACGGCGAGTCACGATCCCGAAGGCACGGTGACGCTCAACTTTTCGCGCAACCGGGATGCCACGGGAACCGGAATACTGGCGGAGTCTTCCCCGGATTTGACCAACTGGCACGAAGCCGCGCGGATCAATGACGGAGCCGCCACCGGCGCCCCCGGTGTCACGGTGACGGAGACGCCGCCTTCCCCTGGCTCGCCCCACCGTGTTTCCACTGTGTCAGTCACGATTCCCTCACAAATCCGGCAATACTTCCGGCTGAGATTTACTATTCCCTAACCTTTCGGCCTCAACGCATGTTCTGCCGGAATACAAAGTCTTTACTTTCCCCCATAATTGTCCATCATATGCCCCAATCCGAGAAACGATGAAAACATACACCCTGTTCTCCAGCCTCGTGTTTACTGCGGCGGCGACGCTGACCGCTCAAGCGCAACAAACGCCTTACGTTCCCCCGAGTCCCATCCTGTTTGTAACCCAGGTGCCGCCGACAGGGGATCACAATACGGCGATGTCGATCGATGGCAGCCTGCTCGCCACCACCGCTGCTGCTCCCCGGGGCGGAGATTTGTGGATCGCTTATCCGGATCAGACCACGAAAAACCTGACCCGGACGGCGGGCTACGGCATCGCCGGCAGTGATCAAAAAGGCCCCAATGCCATCGCCGTTCGTGATCCGCATGTGCACTTCAGCGGAACAAAAGCGCTCTTCAGCATGGTAAAGGGAGCGCCTGCAAACGCGTCAGACACCAGTGTGTTTTATTGGCAGGTGTATGAAGTGACCGGTCTTGGCAAAAATGATACGCCGGTCATTACACGCGTGCCGAATCAGCATCCGGACTACAACAATGTGCAGCCGGCTTATCTTTCCGACGGCCGGGTCGTCTTTGCCTCCGACAGTCCCGTAACAGGAGAACGGCATTTGTATCCGGCGCTCGATGAAGATGGCCTCGGCCCGGCAGGCACGGGGCTGTGGACCGTGAACCCGCAATCCCAGGGAACGGTGCCCGCCTTGATGACGCATTCCACTTCCGGTGCCGCCGAACCGTTCGTGGACAGTTACGGGCGCGTGATGTTCACCCGGTGGGACGTCCTTCAGCGGGATAAAGTGGCTGCGAATCCCACCCGCGTGCTTCACGACTACCAAAGTGAAGCCCCGGCGGCCGCGTATGGCCAATACTCGGAGGTCTTTCCGGAGCCGCTGCAAAGCGCCACTACTCCTTTTGGTCTCAAGTTTGACCTCTTCCTGCCATGGACGCTCAATCAGGACGGAAGCAACCTGAATACGCTGAATCACCTTGGCCGGCATGAACTGTCCCTCGATTTTCCGCGTTCCGGTCCGGATGACGGAATGGTGGACTTCACTTCCGGGGAATTCACGCCAGGAACAGCGACGCTGCCGGCCACAACGAGGGCGGGATCGTTTTTCCAAATGTCGGAGCACCCGTTCTCGCCGGGCCGCTACGTGGGTGTGGACGTGACCAAGACCGGTCTTTCCGCCGGTCGCGTGGTTAGTGTAGTGGCTCCTCCCACGGTAAATCCGGACCACGTAACCGTCACCGTGATTTCCGATTCCGGTTTTGCCCGCGACGTATCATGGCTCACGGACGGACACCTCATGGGCGCATGGGCCGGCAGCCAACAGCCGATTGTGGGAAGCTACGGAGCGGAGGCGCCTGTCAACACGAACGCGCCGACCACGCCGTTCAGCATCCGCATTGCCTCAGACAATAAACACCTTGAGCGGAATACCATTCTGACGACTCTCACGACCCGCACCGTGGTTCAAATCATCAACGGACAGGATCAGACCTTTAGCGGAACGCTGCATCAGCTCCAGCCGGTGGAATTGACCCCGCGCACCATACCCACGGTGCCGGTGCCGGCGACAACGCCTGTGGAAGCGCCGGAAGCTTCCATCTATATTCGGAACGGAGTTTCGCCCACCGGTTTGAGCACATGGCTGCAGCAGCGGAACAAGGCCCTGTTGTCATCCCGGAATGTGACAACCCGCGATGCTGCAGACCGGCAGCAGCCATTCAGCCTCCAGGTGGCCGGGGGTGTTACGACCACCGTGGCGGGAATTCCTGCGAGAACCGTCTCACGGGTGCAGTTCTTCCAGGGCCAGTATTTGCGGGCTTATTCCAATTCCGGTGCGACCGCGCCCGAGGCCGGACGCCGTGTCACCGCACGGTCCATGACCGCTGCGGCGTTCAATTCCAATCCTCCCGCCACCGGCCCGGATGGCAGTACGCCGATTGCTCCGGACGGCAGTATGGCAGCGATTGTTCCGGCTGGCCGCGCCACCACATGGCAGGTCACCGATTCCAATCACAATGCGGTGGTGAGGGAGCGCTACTGGCTGAGCTTTAAGGCCGGGGAACTGCGGGCGTGCACATCCTGCCACGGTGCCAATACTCTTGACCAAACAGGTAAGCCGCCTGCCACCAATCCGCCGGAAGCGTTGAACACCCTTCTCTCCTACTGGAAATCCACCAACCCGGGAACACCGGCTCAAACGAGTTCCTACAAAGTATGGTCGGAGGTCAATCTCCAGAATCCCGCAGGCAACACCGCTCAGGCGGACGATGACGGGGACACACTGACCAATTTGCAGGAATTCGTTTACGGCAGCAATCCAAAGTCTAAACTGCAGCCCGCCGGCGAGGCCCGGGCTCTCACCGCCACGCCGGGTGCCAACGGCGCGACCATTCTTACCTTCACCCGGAACAAGGATGCCACTGGCACGGAAGTGGTGGCTGAATCTTCGGTGGACCTTGCAAACTGGCAGGAATCCGCCCGTGTGACTGACACTGCCACGACGAATGCGCAGGGAGTGACCATAGCGGAGTCAACAGCTCCCAGTCAGGCTTCCCGCCGCCTTGCACAATATACGGTCACCGTTCCCGCGGACAGCTCAGCCCAACGGCAGTACTTCCGGCTGAGGCTGGTAGTGCCATAATAGGGCCGGGTAACTCCGTTGACGTCCAAATCACAAGGGAAACCCTGTGCAGGTCTTAACCTCCTGCTCAGGGTTTTTCTGCACAGTGCAGCTTATGAACGTACCCGCGTGCTCTGTGCTATGGTTTGTTCTCCTAACACAGGTTCTGATGGGGCATCCGGGGAATGATGACTTCGCTGGCAGAAAGGTGCTTCCTTCGCTGGATTCGATCGAAGAATCCATTGGTTCTGTTCCGTCGCTTTCGTACGAAGCGCTCGATCCTCTGCTCGCTCCTCCGATTCAAGGTGGACAGGATCGGGCGGGCTCATTGTGGTGGGAGTGGACTGCACCGCGGGATGGATGGTTTCTCGCCGGCTGTCAGACGGGCGAATCCGTGGCCGGGGCGGAAGCGCATGTGTTCACGGGTGATGCGCTGCAGAGCCTTTTGCGTGTGCGCAATGGCAATGGGAACGGTCTCACGCAGGACCGCCAGACGTTTTTCGAAGCGCGCGCGGGAGTGCGTTATTACATAGCGGTTAGGCTGCAATTGCGGGTCTATCCGACGCCGGAGGATACGGCTGCTCCGGTATTGAAGATCGTTCCGTGCCCGCCGCCGCCGGTGAACGACACCTTGCAGTGCCGGGCAGTCTTGTCAGGCTCCCTGCCGATCAGTATGGTCGTCTCCAATGCCGCTCCACCCTCCCGGGAATTGCATCTCCTGGAATCCATGACGCGACTGGGAGATTGGTATCGGTTTTCCGCCGGCGAGGGACCCGTGCAATGGTGGGAGTGGACTTGCCAGGAGTCCGGAAATTATGTGCTTCAGTTGGAAGGACCCCCCGTTTTTGCGCTCGCCGCGAAACGGCGCATGATCACAGCGGGTGTTGCGGGTCCTCCCGGCGACTGGGAGCCTCATGGCATCGAACTGGACGGGGCAGGCTTTGTCGCCATCGCCGGCGCGGTCTATGATTTGGCTGTACGCACTTCTCATCCGGCGGATATAAAAGCCATCGATGTCTTCAAACCTTATACGATTGTTCTAAACAGAAATGGTTCGGCGGAACCGCTGAACACTACGAAGGAGAATGCCGTCGCTATGCCGGCGTCACTCCCCTCCATTTCCCGTACTTCGTGGACGCGCCTGGCAACACAGGGAGGATCGGTAGAGTTGCCGCTGTGGTATTCTTTCACCGCTCCGGAGGAGGGTCTGTACTATTTTTACAGCAGTATGTTCTCCACGGTTCTCCACCTGGAGTCGGGAAAGATTTGGTCCGGATCCATGATGCAATATCTTTCGACCGGGGAGCGGGTATTTCTTGAGGTCCGGGCACTGCGATTTGCGACGGCCGGTGCGGATTTGAACCTGACATTCAGCGTGGGTGCCAGTCTCATGGGGAAAATCGCAGAGAATGACACGCTGGCTGCGGCGGTTGACCTTGGATCGAGCGACTCGATTCAACTCGCGGGCGAACGTCGTTTCGCTACTTTTGAGGCCGGGGAACGCGCTCCGCTAGCCGGAGCCGGATTCACCGGTTCCATGTGGTGGAAGTGGGCAGCGCCGGCGGATGGCTGGCTCCGGCATCAGGGAGGAATTGGCAATGCCACGGTGGAGGTAATCACGGGATTGGATGCCGCCAGTGGTGCGCTGCGCCGTTTCTCCAGCAGGTCGTTGACCGTGGAGGCCGGGCAGCCCTATCTGCTGCGCGTGCTGCTTAGCGATCATCCCGATCTGGAGAGTTGTGCGCTTGCCCTCGACTTTTTCCCCCGCCCCCGGAATCTCACATGGGAAACGGCCATGGATCTTGGAGTTACCGTGGAGCCGTCATGGAGCGTCAGGAATCCGTTTCCGGCTGTAGGCGGCGGGAACGCACGATGGTTTAAATGGATCCCGGCGGAGAATGGTAATTTCGACCGCTTCTGGCTGAATGAGTCCTTCAGTTTGTATTCCGACCCGGCGGCGAATATCGAAGTGCCGAGGTCAAGTGTGTCGGGGACATGGGCACTCGAAGGCGGACGCCCTTATTGGATAAGATTTGGCACCGGTTGGTCCGACGAGTGGTTCGATGTCACGAAGGAAGAGCTGGCCACACACGGTGACATCCTAACCGCAGTCGTGCTGAATCCGGAATTGCCGGCTGCGGGCGCATCTGTGGCGCGCGGGGATACAAATTCCCCGGCTGAAATCGCTCTGCTCAACCGGTACATTCCCGGGCTGCATGGTTCGCAAAAAGCCATCATCTGGTGGAAATGGAAATCTCCGCGGCGTCAGTCCGTGCGGTGCGCGGTGGAAGATTACTACTATCGCATGGAGAATCTTTTCATTTTCTCCGGCGATGCTCCTGCCAATGACGTGATTCCTCTGACGCCTCCCGTTGATAGCGCGGGAACGTACTTTGCCGCGGAGGAAGCGGAGACCTATTGGTTCGCACTGGCTGCCGATGGGGACTATGCGAACAGCTCGATGACCTTTCGCCTGGAACTGCGGCCGGTGGAATCCGGATTTCCTGCCAATGACGCATTCGCCAACAGTACGGATTTCGGCACTGACCGCTGGGAGGACCGCGAGCCAGTGCCGGCGATTCATCAACTTACCGGAGGGTTGAATCCGTGGCGCTATGAAATGCTTCAGTCAAGTTTCGAGCCGGGAGAACCGCCACTTGTGCCCGTGTCTGGAGCAAACGGCGGGGTCATTCCGCAGACTGGAAGTATCTGGTGGCACTGGACTGCGCCACGCGACGGTGTTTATGAGTTGGAATTGCTGCAATACTCACCGTTCGAAGCAAACTCGGACGAACCAGGCAAGCCGGCGCCGGATGTGACGCTCGACTTTTTTACCGGCAGCGCACTTTCTTCACTGGATCCTGTGTTCACGTATCAGCCAACGCGATGTGAGTACTGTTTCCGTGCCCAGCGAGGGGTGCGTTACTCCATCCGGGCGGCGGCGGGAAATCTCACGCCGTTCTTCGGTCTGCGTTCGTCACAGCCCCTGCTGCATGAATTGTATAACTTTCGCGCCATTGAGAGAGGCGAGTTTGATTTGCTGGGCTTTGAGGATTTCATCGACCACTCTGACGGCATTACCAATCTGCGGAAGGTTATTTTCGGCATGAATCCGCGCTACCATGCGGATCATCCGGAGAACTTCGCCGCGCACGCAAATCTGCCGCGGCAGGTCTTAAAAAATGGCATGCTGGCCATGCAATGCCGGCCCGATCCTTCCATGATTCCTGAAGGCTACGCTTCGAGGTTGAATCTTTTGGGTGAAGTTTCGGACGACTATGTGGATTGGAACTTCATCTATCCTGAGGACGATCCATCCGGAGAACTGCTGCTCCAGGTGCCGATCGAGGAGGACGGGAGGCGGCTCTATCTCAGGTGGAATGCGCTCGGACGATGAAGTTCAGGAAAACCCCAGTGCCGCGACCGGGATGATGCCTGAACAGGATCTTAACCGATACTTCAGAATGCCTGTATAAGGTGTGCGGCATGAATTTTCCCGCCTGCGCTGCGGTGGTGTTCTTTACGCTGGCTGGCGCTCTTCGGGCTGTCCCGGGGAATGACGATTTCATTCATCGGAAGAAGCTCCCTTCACAGGAGTCTATTGAGGAGTCCCTTAGGAATGCTCCGCGCGCTTCGTATGAGACGCTTGATCCATTGAGGCGTCCTCCGAATTTATTCCCCTCAGATTTGCCGGACGGCTCGTTGTGGTGGGAGTGGACGGCCCCGCGGGACGGCTGGTTTTTGATTGGAACCAGCACTGGCGAGCCCATCGGTGAATTGGATACTTACGTGTTCACCGGGGAGGACCTTGAACATCTCGTGCCGGTGCGAAACGGTAACGGCAATGGCCTCACGCCGGACTGGAAAACGTTTTTCGAAGCGCATGCCGGAAAGCGTTATCAGATTGGAGTAAGGACGTCGGGGCACACGATCCCGTCCGTTAATCCTTCGCTGGCGACTCTGAAAATCACTCCGTGTCCGCCGCCTCTGGCGAATGACACGCTTGAGCGGCGGGCGATTCTGTCAGGGCCTCTCCCGGTTATTTTGAACGTTTCGAACGTCGCCGCGCCTTCGGAGGAATTGTCATTGCTGAATTCGATGGCCCGGCTCGGAAGCTGGTATGATTTTTCCGGCGGAGACGGGCCGGTGCAGTGGTGGGAGTGGAAGTGTCCGGAATCCGGCAGGTATGTATTGCGCATGGAGAGTGGTTACTCGCAGGCCGCCCTGGCGGCGCAGCGCCGAATGATAACCGCGGGAGTCCCCGGTCCTCCGGGTGACTGGGTGCCCAATGGGGTGACGCTGGATGGGGCAGGATTCATGGCCACAGCAGGCGCGGTGTACGATCTGGCAGTGCGAACGGCTGATAACACTTTTGCGCCCTACACCCTCATCTTCGGCAAAGAGGACACCTCTCTGCCGGCGAATCGAACGAGGGAGGCGGCTGTGGAAATGCCTTCGGTTTTGCCTTCGTTATCCTGGTTTTCCTGGACCAGAACAGAGGGCCCGGCCCAGGATGATGAGCAAGTGCCGCTGTGGTGGGTCTTCACAGCGCCGGGGCAGGGACTGTATGCATTCTCAGGGAGCGGATATCCGCTGATTTTGCATTATGAACCCGGTAATATTCACACGGAGTCTATGGTGCAATATTTGCAGACTGGAGAGCGTGTATGGATTCAATCGAATGTACCGCGCTTCGCGGGTGCCGGCTTTGACACGAATATCTCATTTTATGTCGCTGCCGTTTTCGCGGGGGCCGTGGCTGCGAACGATATGCTGGCAGAGGCCGTGGATCTCGCATCGCAAACGGAGTTTCAACTTACGGGAGACAGGCAATTTGCCACTCTCGAGGCGGGAGAGCGGACACCTTTGTCAGGCGCCGACCGGGTTACGGGCTCGCTGTGGTGGAAATGGACCGCGCCGGCGGACGGCTGGCTGCACCACGGCTATATCTTAAAGTATGCGCCTCTGGAGGTGATCGCGGGAACGGATCCCGCCACCGGTCAACTGCAGCAGCCTTTTCAACACGGTGAGATGGTGTTTTCTGTTCAGGGGGGCCAAGCCTATATGCTGCGGGTTCTCTTCAGCGACGAACCGGACGAGGAGAACTGCTCCATGAAACTGGACTTCCTTGCCCGGCCTGTGAACCTTGCCTGGCAAACGGCGATGGACCTTGGAGTTATCGCCGAGCCATCGTGGAGGCCGAAGAATTCGATTTTCGATGTCAGTTCCGGGACCGCGCAATGGTTCAAGTGGACGGCTGCAGAAAGCGGGACCTTCGATATGTTTTGGCAGTGGGAGCCCTTCACTCTTTATTCCGATCCGGTGGCGGGAATTGAAGTGCCAAGGGCCTCTCTTTCGGGAACGTGGGAACTCCACGCGGGGCAAACGTATTGGCTGAAATACGGCACAGGGAAGTCGGACGACTGGTTTGCAATCACGCGGGAAATGATCGCCGAACACGGTGACATCGCGACCGCATTAGTCCTCCACCCGGAACTGCCGGCGGCGGGGACTGCCAATGCGCGCGGGGATGTGAATTCCCCCGCGGAGCATCAGGCTTTGCTGAAGCAGATCCCATGGCTGGAGCGCTCAAACAAGGGAGTGATCTGGTGGAAGTGGACGGCCCCGAAAGATCAGTGCGTGCGCTGCAGAGTCGAGGATCGTTACAACCAGATGGAGTACCTGTTCGCATTTTCCGGCGACACTCCCAAAGACGAAATCCACCTGCACTCCGGTCCACAGGACCAGGAAGGGAGGTATTTCTTTGCCGCGCAGGGCATAACGTACTGGTTTGCTTTGGCATCACGGGAGGACTCGGCGGCCCGTGCGCTGTTGTACCGGCTGGAACTCTGGCCCGGGGAGATGATAACGCCGGCCAACGATGCATTCGCCAACAGTGTGGAGATTTCCCATGAGGACTGGGAGGACCGCAACTTCATTCCGGTCATTCACCGGGCTGGAGGGGGACGAAATCCCTGGCGTTATGAATTCACCCGGGCAACTCTGGAACCCGGGGAGCCGCCGTTGACACCGGTTCCCATGGAAAACGGGGAAGAGATCGAGCAGACTGGAAGCACATGGTGGCATTGGACGGCACCGCGTGAGGGCGTTTACAAGATTCAGTTGGTGGCGCCGGAATCCGATGATCCGGTGACACCGGGAGACGACGTGACGCTGTCGATATTCGCCGGAAGCACGCTGGCGTCCCTGGAGCCGGTGGTGATGCATCGGCCACAGCAGGGGGAATATCTTTTCCGGGCACAGCGTGGCGTGCGCTACTCTATTCGGGCGGCGTCGGGTGAAGAAACGGGGACGTTCGGTTTGCTTGCAGTCAGGCCCCCGCTGAGCGAAATGTTTGATTATTGGGCAATTGAGAAGGGGTATTTTGATCTGATAGGGTTTGCTGATTTCATCGATACCAGCGACGGCATCACGAACCTGCGGAAGGTCATGTTCGGCATGGACCCGCATTACCATGCAGATCATCCGCTGAACCTCTCCACCCGAGCGAATTTACCAAGGCAGGTACTGCGGGATGGAGTGCTGGAGATGCGGTGCCGGCCCGATCCCTCGATGGTTCCAGAGGGCTATCCGCTGGATTTGCAGCTTAACGGGGAATTGTCTGCGGATCTCGTCTCGTGGCATGAATTTCCTCCTGAGCAGAGTGATGACGGCGAACTCATCCTTCGTGTTCCGGTGAACAGCAAACACCGCTTTCTGAAGTGGGATGTGTTGAAGCGCTGAGTTTCTGCTGAAGGAGAATGCATTCCTCTTCGAGAGTGCCTGCACCGAAGGTGATTAGAGGTGTTAGGGTAATCGTGACGCGGGAGAAGGGTTTGGGGATTTGAAAGCGATCCCATGACTTAAGTTCCCACTTTCGCGAGTAGTCCACCAGGATGGGCATGACAGGGCATTGTGTCAGGCGGGCGAGTTGGAGCACGCCTGGAGCGGCGACATAGACGGGGCCGCGGGGGCCATCGGGTGTGATGGCGAGGTCCCATCCTGACAAAAGACGGCGGCGGCATTCGACGAGGGACTGAGCGGCGCGTTTGTTAGAGGAGCCGCGGACACTGTCGAGGCCGAACTGTTTCATGACGGAGGCCAGGACCGCGCCGTCCCTGCTGGGACTTGTTAGGACGCAACCCTGACGATCCTTCCTGAGATAACGCAGGTAAACGAGAGGGACCGTCATCACGCGGTTGTGCCAGAAGGCCCAGATGACGCCGTGTTTGTTTTTGATACCGGCCTGGTCGATGAAGCGGATGCGCAGAGTGCGGGAGTAGAGGCGGATGAATGAAGCGATGAGGAAGCCGAGGACGCGCGCCTTGAAGGTCGGAGGCGCAGCAGGCGCGGCGCGATCGGCTTTGGGAGATGGAGAAGCGGTTACAGCCATCCGGCGGATTTCAAGGCGCGGGTGAGATTGGTTTGCCTTGTGAGTTGCTCTGCGTAGAGCGCGTGGTGTTTGGCATTGGGCGTGCAGCGGGTGCTGTCGTCGAGTTGCACGAGGCGGGCGGTGAGATCGCCCATGGAAACGGTTTTGCCGGATTCTGTCAGGGAGACGTATGCGGCCTGGATGGCTGCTCCAAGACCGGCACCCTCCGCCGTGCTGAGCGTGACGACAGGCACGCCGAAGACATCGGCGACGATTTGCCGCCATGCGGCGCTGCGGCTGCCGCCGCCGGTGAGGCGGATTTCAGAAGGCGTGAGGCCGAGTTCCTTGAAGCGTGTCATGCCGTAAGCGAGACCCACGGTGACACCCTCCACGGCAGCGCGCGCGATGTGGGCGGGCGTCATGTTATCGGTGCGCAGGCCATAGAGGACACCAGTGCCGGAGGGAAGGTTGGGCGTGCGTTCGCCATTCAGATAGGGAAGGAACACGAGGCCGTCCGCGCCGGCGGGGGCGGAATTGATATGCTGCTCCAGCTTCGGGATTTCCCAGCCGAAGACTTCGCGGATCTGTTCCGTCAGGACGGTGACGTTCATGGTGCAGACGAGCGGCATCCACTGGTCCGCGCTGTCGCAGAAGGCGGCGACCTCGCCCATGGGATCGATGACGGGTTTGTCCGAGCACGCGAAGAGTGTGCCGCTGGTGCCGAGGCTGACAGTGACGACGCCGGACTGCACGTTGCCGGTGCCGATGGCGCCCATCATGTTGTCGCCGCCGCCGGCACTCACAACCACGCCTGCGGGCAGGCCCCAGCGCTGACGGAGATCTTCGCGCAATTCACCGTGACGTGCGAGCGAGGAGCCGAGGGGTGGCAGCATGTCATGCACGCGCGGGTCGATGAAGTCGATGAACTCGCGCTGCCACTGGCGGGTGCGAATGTTGAGGAGACCGGTGCCGGAGGCGTCGCCGTATTCCATGCGCTTCACGCCGGTAAGGTGGAAGTTGAGGTAATCGTGCGGGAGAAGAACGGAGGCGGTTTTGGCGAAGTTGTCAGGCTCGTGGTTTTTGAGCCAGAGGATTTTGGGGGCGGTGAACCCAGGCGGGACTGCGTTGCCCGCGCGTTCGATAAGGCCGGAGGCGCCGCCGAAGGCACCGGCAAGGGCATCACATTCCGCGGCGGTGGAAGTGTCGCACCAGAGTTTGGCGGCGCGGACGGGCTGGTCTTTGGCGTCGAGGGCCACGAGGCCGTGCTGCTGACCGCTGACGCCGATGCCGCGGACTTCGCTGCGACGGGTGCCGATCTGCTCCATGCAGGAGGCGATGGTGGCGTCCACGGCTTTCGTCCATGTGGCCGGATGCTGCTCCATGTGGCCGGGCGGCAGGCCGTCAATGACGTCGTATTTTTCCGAGGCGTGGGCGATGATTTCGCCTGAGTCGAAATCGAGAACTACGGTTTTGGTGCTTTGAGTGCCGCTGTCGATGCCGATGAAGAGCATGGGGTGGGTGAGAGTGTTAGGTTGCGTGGTGTTGAAATGGTGCGGGAAGGCCGAGGTGTTAGGACGTGGAGGGGGATGCAAGGGGAACGGGGAGCCTGGACAGGATTCTTTCGCCGCTGCGCGGCTTAGCAATTGGGAGCCGTTTCACCGTGGACTGAAGTCCACGGTTATTGTCTTCCGCCGCTACGCGGCTGAAAAGCGTGACCCAAGGTGCCGTGAACTGCAGTCCGCGGGGAGTGTCTTGCGCCGCTGTGCAACTGAAGAAGGGGAGCTGGTTAGGAGGATTCATGTTCGTGAACCGGTGCAGGGGCGGGGGTGTCGTCGATGATTTCGGCTCTGGCTTTGAGTTCGTTGACGAGGGCCTGGGTGGCGGCCTGGCGGTGTTCGGCGGTCATGCGTTCGATGACCTGGGGCTGGACTTCCTCGAACGGAATGGGGGCGGGTTTGCGGCGGCCGGTGACCTGGGCGAGGTGGAAACCCCAGTGGCTGGCGAAGACGGGGCTGGTTTCGCCTTCGTCGAGGGAGAAGATGATGAGGTCGAACTCCTCCATGAAGTCACCGCGCTTGAACCAGCCGAGATCGACGAGTTTGTCCTCCTTGTCGGTGTGCTCCAGAGCCATGGCCTTGAAGTCGGCACCGGTTTTGGCCTGGGCGCGGAGGCTGCGGAGGAGGTTGTAAATGTTTTCGCGGTCTTCGACTTTTTCGACGTGTTTGAAAAGATGGATGGCGCTCACTTCTTCGGGCGTCATGAAGTCGGCGAGGTGATCCTGATACCAGACGCGCTGTGCGGCTTCCGGAGGCGGTTCGGTGCCGCCCCATGCTTCGTGCATGAGTTTGTCCACGCGGAGGCCGGCCCGGAGGTCTTCGCGGACGAGCGGCTCCTGGTCGGGGGTGAGGCCGACGTTGGAGAAGAAAGTATCGCGCCCGCCGTGTTCGGTGATGAGGCGGTCGAGGGCGGCGGTGATGTCGTCGTCGCTGATGTCGGTGAAGCGGCGCTCTGCCTCCTGGTTCAACAGGATGCGGGCGATGATGTTATCTTTCGCGTATCCGCGGAATTCGGGATCGCGTTCGCAGCAGGAGACGCGGCCCATGCGCTCATATTGCGCTTTGATGGCCTGGAATTCATCGTTGATCAGTTCGTTGGGGACGGGCTCGCCGTTGACGGTGATGGACATGGGAGGGGGAGGGGAGAGGTTTAGGGCTGATTAAAAAATCAGAAGAGGCTTAAATTGGTTGGATTTGGTTGGAGAGGAGGAGGACCGGCTTCGCCGGAAGCACCAAGCACCAAGCACCAGAGAAAAAGCGAAGCACCAAGCACCAAAACGCGCGGGGAGGAAAGGTGCGCGGTGGAGGCGGGAATCGAAAGAGGCTGGTTTGATTTGGTTTGATTTTGCCGGAGATAACCGGAGATCGCGGGCGAGATGTTTCTGGATGTTCTCCCGCCGGACGGCGGGTTCTTCGCATTGGGCAACCACGCTGAGGTTGGAGTCGAGTGCGGTGGCGTTACCGGGGGTTCCGCTCGTTCCTCGCTCCACCACCCGGCTATTGATGGGGGAACCGCGCTGCGGTTCGGGGAAGGGAGGCATGTTGCGAGACGGAGCGCGGCGGCTGGATGGACGGATACGGGTGCGGGATAGCTGGCGGGCTTGCTTGCCGACAAACGCCATTCCGCTCCCGGCGAAAAGCTGCGAGGGGAACGGAGAGGTTCTATGAAGGCGATGAAGGGGCACGGGATACTTCGGTGATTAACCGCCCTGCTTGTCAAATGGTTTCCGGACGAGAGGCGGGGAAAGTCACGACCCGGCACGAAGCCGGGAGGACTTTGTTTTGCGCCGCGCTGCATCGAAGCGCCACTGTCTGCGCGAAAACGTCAGGGTTTTTTCAGAGCATCGACGGCGGCCTGCTGGAAGGCGCGGCGGACGTCGCTGGCGTCGCTGTTGGGGAAGTTGGAGCGCTGGACCATGAGGATGTATGCTGTGCCTTTGACGGGATCGATCCATGCCTGGGTGCCCCATGCGCCGCCGTGGCCGAAGGTGCCGGGGGAGAGCATGGAGGCGACGCCATCGTGCGGGGTTCGCAGAATGCAGGTGCCGAGGCCCCAGCCGTAGTTTTTGCCGTGCTGGCCGTAGGGGCCGCCCTGGAAGAAGCCGGTGGGGAGGTCGCCGGTTTGAGGAGTGGTTAGGAATTTCATGGCCTCCGGGCTCAGGTAGCGGCGGCCATCGAGGGTGCCGCCGGCAATGAGCATTTGGCAAAAGCGGGCGTAATCCGGTGCCGTGGAATAGAGGCCGCCGTTGCCGAGAGGCGGGCGATTGCGCGTGCCGAAATCGGCGCGGGGAGGCACTGGTTCGAGTGCGCCGCTGTCTTTGTTTTTGGCATAGGCGGTCACCATGCGGGCGCGCTGTTCGTCGCCGGGATAGAACGTGGTGTTCTTCATGCCGAGTGGGTCGAAGAGGCGCTTTTGAAGGAAGGCATCGAAGGTCTGGCCGTTGACGACCTCTACGATGCGGGCGGCGGCGTTGATACCGCTTTGGGTGTAGCTCCATTTTGCGCCGGGCTCGTATTGCATGGGAGCGGCGAGCCAGAGAGGGACGAGTTTGGCCAGGGTTTTGGCATTATTTTGACGGTCGGCCTCGCCGAGTCCGGAGGTGTGGGTGAGGATCTGAGTAATGGTTAGGTTCGCGGGTTTTCCGGAAGGGGTCTTCAGATTGGCAAACTCCGGAATGTACTTCGCAACGGGGTCCGCAACGTTGAGCTTGCCTTCATCCTGCAGCATGAGCACCGCCGTGCCGGTGACCGGTTTGGTCATGGAGGCAATCCAGAAAAGGGTGTCCGGCGACATCGGCTTCTTCTCCGCGACGCTGGCGAGGCCGGTGGATTCGAGGTGCAGGACTTTGTCTTTGGAGATGACCATGGTGACTGCGCCGGTGATTTCGTTTTTGGTCACCATTTCCTGCATGGCGGCACCGACGCCGGAAAGGGTGGGTTCGGCGGCGGGGGCGCGGCGAGTGCTGCAGAAGACGGCGGAAAGAGCGAGGAATGCAGTGAAATGGCGGGATTTCATGTGAATGACGAACCACCTGTGACGCGCAGACGCTAGGCGATTTTTTTACTTATTCCCGCGCACAGAGCTTTGCTCTACCAGCAACTCCAAGGTCCGCTGCTCCAATAGATTGTGTGCAACGGTAATTCGAAAAGTGGAAGTGCGCTCACGGTCAACGCACCTCCACAAGCCGGTGCCCGTCTTCAAGCAGCCGGACAATTCCTGGCCACAGAGGCTCCAGCACGCAAAGAGGACGCGGTTGGTAGCATTTCCAATGCGGAGCCAGACGACGGCCGGTGAGTCGGTTTCATTCAGGCAGAGGGAGACAAAGTCCTCATCCTTCGTTATGACGGTCCACCCTCCGGTGCGGGCAAAATGCCAAATACTGCGGTCGTCAGACTCGCGTAATCCTGCATCGCGAACCGGAGTGGCTGAAACTCCGTGCTCACCAAGCCAAACCGCGAGTGACGGCGGCAATTTGAGCATCCACCAGGATTCGCATGGATCAGGCGGCGGCTGAGATCACGGGATGATCCACGTAAGCGGCGGCAAAGGCGATACAGGCACGAAGGTCTTCAACTTCAAGGTCGGGGAAATCCTGCAGGATTTCCTCCGGGGAGGCTCCACCTGCGAGCATGTCGAGCACGTCCTTTACGCGGATGCGCATTCCGCGAATGCAGGGCCGGCCTCCGCACTGGGCGGGATTGAAAGTGATTCGTTCCATAACGAGAGTTTAGCCTGCCGCTGGTTTTTTGCATGGGGCATTTTGGCGGGGGGCATCGGCCGGGGACGGGAGTATTCATCGGGGAGTGCCAGCGGGCTTCCGACTGCACTGCGACCTTGGCCAGAGTCGAAAACATGGTTCGTCCTAACGAGACGTCGGCGCTCCTGCGCCGCTCGCCGCCTCGTTCATCGCTTCGATCGGCAAGGGATCGGGGAGTTTCTCCCGACGGTAAGTCCGGGTGTGGCAGTCTTCCCGAAGCTTTGGTGATGTCCTCCCGCGGAAACGGACGTGACACCGCCCCCATTTTATGCAGTTCGTGTGGTACCATGAAACTCTTCCTCCGCCTGATGCTGCCGTTCGTGGCGTTCGCTTTATTGTTAGTTAATGCACAGGACGTGCGGGGAGAAGACGCGAAAGAGATTTTGTTATGGCCGGACGGAGCGCCGGGTTCGGAGGGGAAGACGGATGCGGAGAAAGTGGTGACATCGGGGAATGGAGAGCGGACGGTGTCATCGGTGCATAAGCCGTCGATCACGCCGTTTTTGCCGGCGAAGGAAAAGGCCACGGGAGCGGCCGTGCTGGTGATTCCCGGAGGAGGGCACAGCAAGTTGTGCATCGATCACGAAGGAGTGTTTGTGGCGCGGTGGCTGGTGGATCACGGGATTGCGGCGTTCATGTTGAAGCACCGGTTGGCGCGGGAGCAGGGTTCGACCTATACGATCAAAGAGCATGCGATGGCGGACACGCGTCGGGCGCTGCAATTGATCCGTTCGCGGGCGGGGGAGTTTGGGATCGATCCGGCGCGGCTGGGGGCGATGGGGTTTTCGGCGGGCGGGGAATTGGTGGCGCAGGCGTGCATGACGCCGGTGGCGGGGAAGGCGGATGCGGCTGATCCGCTCGAACGGCAGAGTGCGGTGCCGGCGTTTCAGGCGCTGATTTATCCGGGACGGTCAGGGGATATTTTGCCGGCGAAGGATGCGCCGCCGGCGTTTTTGGCGTGCGGGGAGAATGACAGGAAGGACATCGGAGAGGGGCTGGCGGAGGTTTACCTTCGATTCAAGAGAGCGGGGGCTTCGGCGGAGTTGCATGTGTATGCCGGAGTGGGCCACGGGTTTGGACTGCGCCCTAACATGCAGGGGGCGGTGGCGGGCTGGCCGGACCGGCTGGTGGAATGGCTGAAGGGCAGGGGAATGCTGGCGGCGAAGAGTTGAGAGATTGTATTTGTTAGCGAACGAAGGACCACACCTTTACTGTGCCATCTCCTGCGGCGGCGGCGATGCGGTCGCCGTTAGGGGAAAATGCGACGGAGAGGACTTCGCCGGTGTGCTGGAGGCGGTTGGTTAGGGTCCCTGAGGTGACGTCGCGCAGGGTGACGAAGCTGCCGCGGTTCCAGTCGCCATCGCCCGAGGCAAGCGTGCGGCTGTCAGGAGAAAACGCGAGAGACCAGACATCTCCGGGATGGCCGGTGAAAGTGTGCGCTTCTTTCCATGAGGCGGTGTCCCATACTTTGATGGAACCGTAGCGGATGCCGGCGGCGATGTATTTCCCATCAGCGCTGACGGCGACGGTGCGCACTTCGGCATCGCTGGCTTTGAGAGAGCGAATAGCTTCGCCGGTGTCAGTGGACCAGAGGATGACGGTACCGTCGGAACTGCCGGAGAGAAGGCGTTTTCCGTCTTTGAAGAAGGCGAGGGAGTTCACCCATGTGCGGTGGCCGTTGAGGTCGCGGATGAGGGAGCCGGTGGCGGTGTTCCAGAGTTTGATGGTGCGGTCGATGCCGGCGGTGGCGAGGACTTCTCCGTTAGGGCTGAAGGCGACGCTCATGACGGCTCCGGTGTAACCTGTCAGGCGGTGCTTGAGGGTGCCACCGGCGGCGTTCCAGAGAATGGCCTCGTGATCGAAGGAGCCGGTGGCGAGATAGTGGCCGTCGGGACTGAACTGGACAGAGGACACGACATTGCGGTGTCCTTGAAGAGTGAGCAGCTCTTTGCCTGAGGTCGCATCAAAGATATGCGCGGTTTTGTTAGCACAGCCTGCGGCGAAGCGCTGGCCGTCGGAGGAGAAGGCGACAGAACCGGCCCATGCGGGAAGTTTAACGGAGAGTTGCGCCTGTTTGGGACGGGTTCTGAGGACCGGCATGAGATGGCCCCATGAGAGCAGATGAGGATCGGGCGGCAGAGGATCGGCGGGTTTCAGGAAGCCTGACATTACGAGAGTGCCGACCTGGAAATAGTTAGCGTCGGCGTCGGAGGTGGAGCCTGGATAGTGTCCGAATCCGCCATCGGCATTGCGGCAGGAGAGTGCCCAGCGCGCGGCGCGCTGGATGGAGGTGCGGCAATCTTCTCGGCCCTGGCCTTCGTGGAGGAGAGTGAATACGGCATCGAAGGTGGCATGACGGTCGCGGGAGGGCATGTTGAGGAACCAACTGCCGTCCGGATTCTGATCGCGGAGAGTGCGGGCGATGATTTCCTGGGACTTAGCGGTTTCCTCGCCGACGAGACTGTAATAATGCGACGCGTGGAAGGTGGCGGCGATGTGGCTGTTCATGTAGCCGGTGTCATCCTGGACCATGAGGGCGCGGATGCCACGGTCCGCCTTCTCCGGAATGGCATGGCCGGCGCACAAATAAGCGAGAGGAAAGAAGCTCGTGGAATAGGCGGGCAGTTGTTTGTAGTCCTCTTTGAGCACTTCTTCGAAGACAGGAAGAGGGTTGAAGCGGGGCTTCAGGCCCAGTGCATGCAGGGCCACGAGGCCCTGGGTGGTGTTATAGACTTTGCCCTCGGCGGAGGATGGATCCACGGTGCCCGCGGCGTTGAAGAAGGCGCCGGTTTCCTTTTGTCTTCCTAACAGAAATTCGGATGTCTTCGTTTTGTCAGGAAGTTCCCATCCGAATGTCCTGTGAATGGTAACGGCATAGGTGACCGGGGCGATGTCGCTGTGCGCGCTGTCCGACATGCCGCCGTAGCCGGGATCGATGCCGGGTTGGAACGAGCCGTCGGGCCGCGCTGTCTTCCGGTAGAATTCGCGAAGGCCGGCGAGGACTTCATCCGGCGAAGGTTCGGCGGCAGGTGAAGGGCCGATCAAAAGACTGAGGAACAGAGCAGTGGAAAGGAACCGGAAAGACATAAGCAGTGAGGCTCTCCCATGGAGCACTGCCGGTATCGCATTCCCGCATCGCGGAGGGAAGGAATTAAATCCATCGGATGCGGTGCGAAAAGCAGTTGTTTCCAAGGGCTACTCCCGGCTAGCCTGCCGTGATTTCCAATCCTCTGCCATGAACCGACGCTCCTTTCTCCACGCTTCCGCCCTGACGCTTCCGGCTGCCGCTGCTACGACGGCCCAGGCGCAGAATTCGCCGCAGGCTGCCGACAAGATCGTGCTGCCGAAAAGCAACCGTCGCATTCTGCTTTCCTGCAAGCTGGGGATGATTGAGAGAAAGGAAGGTGGAAAGAAAGACGGGAGAGAACTCAGCATCAACGAGCGCCTGCATATGGCGGCGGCGGCGGGATTTGACGGTGTGGACTTTGATGAGGCGGGAAACTTCACACCTGAGCAGGCGCGCGCGGCGGTGAGGGAAACGGGTGTTTTCGTTCACAATGCCATCAACCACACGCACTGGGGTGTGCGCCTAACCGATCCCAAGCAGGAGGTGCGTGACAAGGCGCGCGCCAATCTGGAACATTGTCTGCGCGTTTCTCATGCCGCGGGCGGGAGCGCGATGCTGCTGGTGGTGGGGCAGGCGTCCGATGGGCCCGAAGAGGAAATTGCGGAACGCTGCCGCGCGGAGATCAAGAAAGCGATCCCGCTCGCGGCTTCGCTGGGACAGATGATTCTTTTCGAGAATGTGTGGAACAAAATGTTTTACGACCACGACAAGGGGCCGGAGCAATCGCCGGAGCGCTTCATCAAGTTCGTGGACAGTTTCAACAGCCCGTGGGTGGGGATGTATCACGATCTCGGCAATCACTGGAAATACGGGCAGCCGGGCGACTGGCTGCGCGCGTTTGGGCGCCGCGCAGTGAAGCTCGATGTCAAAGGCTTTAGCCGCGCGAAGCAGAAATTCGTGGAGATTACTTCCGAGGATGACGACATGCCATGGGCGGATGTGCGCAAAGCCCTTTCGGACACCGGCTGGACGGGATGGACCACCGCGGAAGTGAGCGGCGGAGGATTGAAGCATCTGACCACGGTGCGCCAGCAAATGGAGAAGGCGTTCGGGCTGTAGGCGAATTATTGTCAGGACGTCACCGCCATGAGCAAGCGCTGGAGAGTTGCCGGGATCAATTTCGATCATTTTCACATGGGAGACTTGCTGCGGCTGGTTTTCGATCATCCGGAGGCGGAGATCGCCGGCATTTGTGATGAGCAGCCCGAGAGGATGGTGGATGCACAGCGGAACTTTGGGCTGCGGGATGACCAGGTGTTCACGGACTGCCGGGCGTGCCTTGAACAAACGAAGCCGGACATGGTGATTTTGTGTCCGGCGGCGGCGCGTCATGCGGAGTGGGTGGAGAAGGTCATTGAAGTGTATCCGGTTCCGATACTTTTGGAGAAGCCGTTTGCGGCATCGATTGAAGGGGCGGATCGTATGATCTCGGTGATGGCTGCGGCGAACATGCCGCTGGCAGTGAACTGGCCGCTGTGCTGGGTGCCGGCGCATGCGACGGCTTACCGGCTGGTGCAGGAAGGCGCGGTGGGACAGCTTATCGAGGTTCACTTTTATGATGGAAACCGGGGTCCGCTTTGGCACGGGGCGGACAAGATCGAACTGGAGCCGACGCCGGAGCGCAAAGTCTCCAGTTGGTTTTACAAGAAAAGCGAGGGCGGCGGATCGATGCTGGATTATCTCGGTTATGGCACGACGCTGGCGACATGGTATTTGAACAAGGCGGTGCCGCTGGAGGTGACGTCGGTGATGAGCGGCACGCCTGGGCTCGAAGTGGATGAGCACAGCATCACGGTGGCGCGGTATGAGTTTGGCCTTTCGAAGTTTGAAACGCGCTGGGGGACCCTGACAGATCCCTGGGTCACGCAGCCGCAGCCGAAGTGCGGATTCGTGTTGAAAGGCACCGACGGGAACATCGCCAGCTACGATTACGAAAAAACCATCCGTGTGCAGACGCGCCAGCGACCGGAGGGATATGAAGTGCCGGTCGATGTGCCGCAGCCGCCGATGCGGAACGCCGTGGAGTATTTTCTCCACTGCCTTGCTAACAATCGGCCTGTCGAGGGGCCGCTGGCGGTGGACATTTCCCGCATCGGTCAGCAAATGGTGGACACGGCCTGGCACAGCGCGCAGGAGAAAAGGACGCTGCCGCTGGTTGGATAGGAAAAGTGCAACGGCGTTGAGTTTATTCCGTGTTTTTGTCAGTCGGGTTGAACGTTGAGCCCAGCCGAAGCGGCAAGTGTCATCTGCCGACTATCGAATGTAAGAAATACTTCCGCCCGCATCACACGAGCTGCCGCCACATGGAGAACATCGAGGGATTTGCATGCAATGCCCTCCGAAAAATGGTCAACCAATCGAATGGCTTCGGGATACAATCGCTGAGACGGAGTGGGGCGGCGGCTTTCCAGAACCATTTTTTCAAGCTTGAGCCTCGAGGTCGAATATTGCTGCGCGGTAATTTCATTCGTTACCCGCAACCGGTGAAAGGTGGCGACGACCTCAAGTTCGGTTAGTCTTGAGAACTGAACGGTAGCCTCGTTTGTACTTAACCATGACCAGGCGCGGCTGGTGTTCTTTTCCGCAAAAAGGAGGGCGATCAGAAAGCTGGAACCCACGTAAGGCCTCATTGTCCCCGGCGCATCCGAATCAAGGTGCCCACGGCATCCACGCTGGAAGTTTCCGCCTTTGGACGGAATTCCCGCTCGAATTCTCTGAACTTGTCACGGGACGTTTTCAAAGTCTTTCGTTTGGCTGCTCGAACCGTTCTGGACTTTTTCCCTGGTGATTTAGTTGCCTGGCTCATGTGTGATGACCTACGTTAGCCTCTCTTGTTGTTCCTGCCACGAAAATTCACGACATTCCCGAGTCAGTGATCCGTCGCCGTTTTCGGGAGGGGAAGGAAAATTTTCTGAACTTCTACAAACCGCTCGCCGACGAGTGGCGGCACTATGATAATAGAGGCGAGGAACCCGTCCTCATCGCCAGCAGCGACGAAACATGAAAGCCATAAGATCCTGGATTCAACGAGCCGATGACGCCATGAAGCGTGCAGCGAAACGTGCGCGGGAAGTGGCGGCGCAGACAAATACAGCGCTGGTGGTGGAAAAGGATGGCAGGATTGTGAAACTGATGCCGGGCGGAGAGAAGGAAAAGTAGGGGGTTGGTAAATGCCGGCAGTCAAATTTCGCGTGAGCCCCATGAGTGAAATACAGCCTGCCAAAGAGCCAGCGCCAGCCGGCATTCCCAAAAGGAAGCCGTGGTATCGCGTGCTCTACATACAGGTGCTCATTGCCGTGGCGCTGGGGATTGTGGTCGGATGTGTGTTTCCGAAATTCGGCGCTTCGCTGAAGCCGCTGGGGGATGGCTTTGTGAAGCTGGTGAAGATGATCATCGCCCCGATCATCTTTTGTACGGTGGTACATGGGATTGCGTCGCTGGGAGATGGCAAAAAGCTGGGGCGGCTGGGGCTGAAGACGCTGATTTACTTTGAGGTCGTATCTACGTTCGCGCTGCTGATTGGGCTCGTGGTAGTGAATCTCTGGCAGCCTGGCGCGGGGTTTCCGCAGACCTTTACGGGAGATGTGTCGAAAGTGAAGCAATACGTAGATCAGGGGCACGCGCAGAACACGGTCGATTTCATTCTGGATATCATTCCAAAGTCTTTTTTCGACGCCTTTGCCACCGGCAATATTTTGCAGGTGCTGCTGGTGGCTATACTCAGCGCGTTTGCGATTCTGTTTATGGGCGCAGAGGGAAAGCCCATTCTTCAGGTGCTGGCGAGCGCCGAGAAGGTGTTTTTCGGGATCATGCACATCGTGGTGAAGGTGGCGCCGCTGGCGGCGTTTGGCGCGATGGGTTATACGGTGGGCAGCTACGGTGTGGAAGCGCTGCGGCCGCTGCTTTCGCTGATGATGGCGTTCTATCTCACGGCGATCGTGTTTGTGGTGGCAGTCCTGGGAGTGGTCTCGCGCATGGCGGGATTTTCGATCTTCCGTTTCATCCGCTATCTGAGGGAGGAGCTGTTGCTGGTGCTTGGCACCAGTTCGTCCGAAACGGCGCTCCCCGGAATGCTGGAAAAGATGCGGCGGCTTGGGTGCCGGGAATCGACGGTGGGATTTGTGATTCCGACGGGATACAGTTTCAACCTCGATGGCACTAACATCTACATGACGATGGCGGCGGTGTTCCTTGCTCAGGCGACGGGGACGCCACTGGCTTTGGGCGATCAGTTCACGCTGCTGTTCGTGGCAATGCTCTCGTCGAAGGGAGCAAGCGGGGTGACGGGTTCCGGCTTTATTGTGCTGGCGGCGACATTGGCGGCGGTGCCGGCCATTCCGATTCAATCTCTGGCTCTGCTGGTGGGGATCGACCGATTTATGAGCGAGTGCCGGGCGCTTACGAATCTCATCGGGAACGGAGTGGCAACCGTCGTGATCAGCCGGTCCGAAGGAGAAGTGTCGGCGGCGGATCTGAATGCGGTGATGGCCCGGCCGGTGAGCATCGTGGATCTTCCGCCGGGCACGGATTAGCCGGGATTAGCCGGAGAAAAGTATGCAAACCCGCCCGGGATGTGTTTGCGTCCGGCGGGATTCTGTCCCTAGTCTCCCGCTGCATCCTACCAACCACACCATGGCAAAAATCTACAATACCGGCGTCGTCGGCTACGGCTGGGCCGCCACCGCTCACATTCCCGCGCTTCAGGCCACCGGCCAGTCGAAGGTGACTTCCATTCTGAGCAGCCGCCCGCTGGATGATATGGAACTGCGCGTCAAGTACGGCTCACCGATCAAGAGCTTCACGGATGCCAAAGCATTCTTCAGCCAGCCGGACCTGGAGGTGGTGGATATCACGGGTTATCCGTGGGATCATAAGGCTTCCGCGCTGATGGCGGCGGAGCATGGCAAACATTTCATTTTGGAGAAGCCCATCTCCCTAACGTGGGACGAATGTGTGGAGATCGACCGTGCGGTGGACAAAGCCAAAGTGAAGACCTGCGTGTGTTTCGAGGTGCGCTACAGCGGTCAGTTTGCGACAGTGAAGAGTGTGATCGATAATGGCCTGCTGGGACGCATTCACTATGGTGAAGTGGACTACTATCACGGCGTGGGGCCGTGGTACGGGCAGTATCGCTGGAACATCAAAAAGTCCGGTGGCGGCAGCAGTCTGCTGAGTGCGGGCTGCCATGCCATGGATGCGCTGCTGATGTGCATGGACGGCGAGGTGGATACGGTGATTGCGCTCAACAGCCAGAGCACGCATCCGCATTTCTCGGCCTATGAGTATCCCACGACGACGACGACCCTGCTGAAGTTCGCGGATGGCCGCATCGGGAAATGCGCCAGCGTGCTCGACTGCTTCCAGCCGTACTATTTCCACACGCATCTCGTCGGGAGCGAAGGGAGTTTGCTGGACGGGAAGATTCACACGAACAAGCTGGCCTCGCTGAACAAGGCGAAGTGGAGCGAACTGAGCATTCATCCGATCGATTCCGGTGACGTGGCGGACCACCCCTATCAAACGCAGTTCGAGGCGTTCTTTAAGGCGCTGGAGGCGGGCAAGGAGATGCCGCTGACCAGTCTGAAGGATGCGATGCGCAGTCACCGCGTCATCTTCGCCGCCGACAAGTCCGCCGCTGCAGGCGGGGTGCCGGTGAAGGTGAGCGAGATTCCGTGGTGAATCCCCGGAGACGGTCTGGGCCATCGTCAACCCGCAGTGTGATAGCCGGTATTCGGGCTGCCGCACTTTTCGCACAAGAAGTCAGGACCGCTGGTGTCGGCGATCATGCGGAAACCGCACCAGCGGCATTTGACGGGCCGGGAAGAGGAATGCGAGGACCGCGCCGCGGCAGGGGGCGGTGCCGGGGATGCGCGGCGCAAACGGCGAAGCCACAGGATGCCGGTAGTGACCATTATCGTGCCAGGCGTGAGGATGGGCCATGTGCCTCCACTGTATCCCGGCAACCGTTCGATAAAGTGGTTGTAGAGGACCCAAAGGACGATCCATCCGCCGATCAGGATCGTCAGGAAGGCGAAGAGCAGCCGGAAGCTGAAACCCAGCGCCGCCAACGCGCGAAACACGGGGCTGGCTGAGCGGTTGGCGGCGGGGGCATCCAAAAAGCGGTGATTTGCTATCAATATCGGGGCAAACGTTCAAAACGCAAGGTGACGGGCCTGTACGCCCGCTTGTGGTGCCGCCATGCAAGAGTTAATGGACGCGCGGAATGTCAGTGCCCGCCTCCAGTGCAAGCTATCGGGTAAGCGGCGGTTCTGCCGGGAGGCGGAACCCGGTGCTGCTCGTCATTGGTATTTCTTATGCGGCCATATCGATTTCGCTAAGCCTGATCTTCTTCGCGGTTCTCGTTCGGAATTCTCTCCCGGTGGCGCCGTCGGCAGTGGGTTTCGCGTTCATAACCGGAGTCAGCGTGGCACTTGCCAGGTATCTGGAGGGGAATGGGCGATCGACAACGGGTGATCGGGAGAACACCGCCGCGGTGCATTCCCCGCTCCGCCGCCGGTGGTTCCGGGGCATCTACCGGGACCTGCCCATGCTGATCTTTTTGAGTGTGGTGGCTGGCTTTCAAATCCGTCTCTATTTCAAACCACCCCCTGCCGAAGCCGAGCGCCTGATGTATCTGTTCTTATTTCTTTGGATGAGCTTGCTGTATTGTTGCGCGCACTTCGTGCGCTGGTGGCGATCCGCCGCTCTCTCCGAAGAGGTGCACGAGGCGCATTGAAGGATTGAAGTCGCAGGGAAAAACGGGTAGTCTGTGGTTTCTCATCCCATCGAAACCTATGGCCAAGAAACCTGAATACACCACACCGCCGGTTGCCGGGAAGGGCAGCCGGGCATTCAATAATCCGGCGTCGTCGAAAGGCGTTAAGAATAATGTGAGTCCTCCGCCGGCTCAGCTTCGCAGCAAGGGGAGCAACCGGGGGCGTTAGGGTTTGAGAGTGGGAGGTGCAGAAATGGGAGTGCGGGTTTTGAATTCCGTTCCGTCGCAATAAGGTTCTTTGTAAGAAGGCCCGGGTTATGACGGCGGATTTCTGTGCCGCGGTGCCGGAGTGGACAAGAGGGGCAAACGGGTGGAAAACGTCAAGCATCAGAAAATATCCTCCACTCTCACCATATGCAACTCACCCGTCTTTTTACCACGCTCGCTGTTTTGGCCGGACTCGCCACGCTTCACGCTGATCCGCCGCCGGCGGCGAATAAGGACAAGGCGAAGCCGATCTTTGATGGGAAGTCGCTCGAAGGGTGGGAGGGGAATGAGAAGATTTGGCGGGCGGCGGATGGGTGCATTACGGGCGGGTCGCTCACGGAGAAGGTGGCGCGGAACGAGTTCCTGGCGACGAAGAAGAGTTATGCGAATTTCGATCTGCGGCTGAAGATCAAGATTTCCGGCACGGAGGGGTTCATCAACAGCGGCATCCAGATTCGCAGTCAGCGGGTGCCTAACGATAGCGAGATGGCGGGCTATCAGTGCGACGCGGGCGAGGGCTGGTGGGGGAAGATTTACGATGAGAGCCGGCGGAACAAGGTGATCGCGAATCCGGCGGATGGGAAGGCGGTGATCGCGGCGGTGAAAAAGGATGACTGGAACGATTACGTGATTCGCGCCGAAGGCCCGCGCATCCGGACGTGGATCAATGGCGTGGCGTGCAGCGACTATACCGAGCCGGATGCGAAGATTCCGCTGGAAGGGAAGTTAGGGCTTCAGGTGCACGGCGGAGGGAAGACGCTGGTGCAGTTCAAGGATGTGACGATTGAGGAATTGCCGGCGGCGAAGGCGGAGGGGAAGAAGGAGGGATAGCGGATTTAGTTAGTGGTTTACGGCGAATAAAGACGGGGACGAAGGGAGGGACCGCGGATTTTCAATGCCCCGACAACCCACGCCTTCTCATGATGAGTCCCGTTACGTCGGGGAGGATTGCCTTCGGCTGTCTCACGGAGCCGGCTGAAAATCCGCGGTCCTTTTGGCGCATTCGCCGGCTTGAGTGCCGCCTAACGGCTATTCTTTTCGGTTTCCCCGCGGAGCTTTTTGCGGATGTCGTCGATGGTTTCCTGATTCTTTTTGCGGATGCTGTCGAAGTCGGGGCGCTCGATTTTGGGAATGTCCATTTTAGGGACGGGGATGACTTTGGGTGGCGGGCCGCCAAAGGTGTCGGAGTAGCCGTATTTGGCCATCTCGTCTTTGAACCATGAATAGAGGAACCAGCCCGGGGCGAGGAGGGGGACGGCGAGGATAAGGACGAGGGCGGTTTTACGTTTGGATGGGCCGGGCTGCCAAAGGGTGCGGTCTTTGAGGAAGGGAATGACGAGGCCCGCGATCATGAAGCCGATGCCAAGCAGGGCGAACATGGGGAGGAAGAAGATCATCTTCAGGGAGTAGCGGATGTCCCCTTCGTGATTCCGCATTTTTTCGAGCGGCTCGTAGATGGCCCAATAATAAAAGAGGGCGGAAAACAGGAGGAGCAGGACGCCGATGCCGAAGGTTCTGACGGCGGCTTGTTTTTTGGTCCACGTTTTGAGCGGAACGGCTGGTGTGACCGCAGGCGGGCGTGCGGCGCCGGTGAATCTTCTGCCGCAGGTGCGACACGTGACCTCCACTGGAGTGCCATCGGCGGGAACGGGGGCCATGCTCCCGCAATCCGGACAGAGGACATGGACAGGGGCATCGTAATCGGGCTCGTGAGGCATGGTGACAGGGTGGCGGGAAGGAATGAAGGCAGTAAAGAATGGATCGACGAACGGGAGGCTCAGATATTCATTTCGGGGATGCAATACGACTTCGGACGGATTTTGTGAAGGCGGATGCGCTGACAGCGGCGAGGGTCCGTTAACCGATATGCAGGTTAGCCGGAGGCAAAACCTGCACCACTTTTTCATGCCGCATCCGTCATCGGATCGCATTCCAGGGCCGGCGGAATTTTTGTTAGGAGACCTTTAATGCTTGCGAGGGAGGATTGCTTTTCGCGTCCGTCATTGCGTTTCACTTTAGGTGCGGAGAGGTTTGTGGCGGATGTTTTCTTTGCCCGTTATGCGAGTTTCACTTTCCGCCGTATTGCTGGTGTGCCTTTCGATTGCCTCTGCCCGCCTTGCGGCGGAAACGAAGGTGACACGCGACATTGAATTTGCCAGGATGGGGGAGAAGGTTTTGAAACTGGATCTTCACGTGCCCGCGGGAGAGGTCAGAACCCCGCTGGTGGTGTATGTGCATGGCGGGGCGTGGAAGTCGGGACTGAAGGATGATATGCCGCTGGAGAAACTGGTGGAGCGAGGGTATGCGATCGCGAGTGTGGACTATCGCGTGTCGCTGGTGGCGCCCTTCCCGGCGCAGATTCACGACATCAAGGCGGCGATCCGCTTTCTGCGCGCGAAGGGCAGGGAACTGGGTGTGGACAGCAGCCGGATCGTGATGGCGGGATCGTCGGCGGGCGGGCATCTGGCGGCCCTAACCGGTGTATCGAACGGCGTGAAGGAACTGGAGGGGACGGTGGGCACTAACCTTACGGAATCGAGCGCAGTGCAGGGGATTATCAGTCTCTATGGGGCGTCGAATTTGGAGACGATATTATCGCAGAGCACGCCGAAAGGAGTGGAATTCCGCAGGCCAGCGATGGAGCTTTTGCTGGGCGGACCGGTGGGGGAAAAGGCGGCGCTCGCGAAGCTGGCGGGTCCGGTAAACCATGTGGATGCGAATGATCCCCCGCTGCTGCTGATTCACGGCGACGCCGATCCGCAAATGCCGTACGCGCAGTCGGAGGAGTTGAAGCGCTTGTACGAAAAGACAAAACTGCGCGTGCAATTGGAAACGATCCGCGACGGGAAACACGGAGGCGATGAGTTTTATGACGACAAGCGCACGGATCTGATGGCGGCGTTTTTGAAGAGTTTAACTGCAACGCCGGCGGCGGCTTCATCCAACCCGAAGCCGGAGGCACCTGCGCCGAAATCCAAGCCCTGAGGGCCAACCGGGAGTTCGCCCGAAAATTTCCAGTTGTCGCTCCCTGGCATCCGTGCATGACTCGTGAACGCTTTTGGCGGAAAATGCTCTCGTGGCGGAATTGGTAGACGCGTATGACTCAGGATCATATGGGGTAACCTGTGGAGGTTCGAATCCTCTCGAGAGCACCATCCGTCCGTGCCGCTGACTTAACGGCGGCGAGGCGCGCCGCTTATGCAGGACCCGGTCTTCGTTCAGGATGCTTTCGCGAAAATCGCGCGGCGCTATGTTATTACCAATCATGTGCTCTCGCTGGGCACGGACATTCTTTGGCGGCGGAAGGTGGCGGGATTGGTAAGGAAACTGAACCCGCGCAGGGTGCTGGACCTCGCGACCGGGAGTGGAGATCTGGCGGCGGCGATTGCAAATCAATGTCCGGAGGCTGCGATTACCGGCGTGGACTTTTCCGTGCCAATGCTGGAGATCGCACGGAAGCGAAAGGTGCCGAATCTTGAATTGATGGAAGCGGATGCGATGAAGCTGCCATTCGCCGCCGGCACGTTCGACGTGGTGACCGTCGCATTCGGGCTGCGCAACATGGCCTCGTGGCCGGATGCGGTGTGGGAAATGGGGCGCGTGCTGAATCCCGGGGGCACGCTGATTGTTCTGGATTTCTCTCTGCCTCAGTCCGTCCTGCTGCGCCGGCCCTATCGATTTTATCTGCACCGGGTGATGCCGCGCATTGCCGGCTGGATCACAGGGCAGCGGGAAGCCTACGCTTACCTTGCGGGCTCGGTGGAGCAGTTTCCGTCGGGGGAGCAAATGTGCGATCTACTGCGGGCGAATGGTTTCGCTGCTGCCGCGGCGACGCCGGTGAGTTTCGGAATCGCGAGCATTTACGAAGCGCGAAAGTGATGGTTAGACGCTTACGGGCGCTCCCAGCAGTTTCTTGAATGCGGCCGGTTTCAGGCCCAGAGCGCGGGCGGCGGCGGCGAGGTCGTTGTCATGCCTCGCGAGCATTTCCTGAGCGATAAGACGTTCGATCCATGCGAGGGCCGGTTCGCCGGATTCATTCGCGGCGTTGAGGAGCTGCTGAATGGCGGACTCCGTGGTGATGCCTCCGATTTCGTCGGCCGGACGGGCGGCGGAGTTCTGGCCGAGGGGAAGGTCGGCGGGTGTCAGGACTTCCGAACGGGCGAGGACGACGGCCCGCTGGATGGTATTTTCCAGTTCCCGCACGTTGCCCGGCCAGTTGTAGCTCTCCATGAAGGCGAGGGCTTCATCGGAAAAGCGGAGACGCGGATTGTTCTTCTTCCGGGCGAGCCGCTGCAGGAAAAACTGCGCCAGCGGGCGGATGTCCTCCGGGCGTTCGCGCAGCGGTGGGAGGTGCAGGCGCACCACATTCAGGCGGTAGAAGAGGTCTTCGCGGAATTTTCCGCGCTCCACCTCGCGCTCCAGATTCCGGTTAGTGGCGGCGATAATGCGGACATCCGTGCGCAAGGTCTCATTGCCGCCCACGCGGCTGAATTCGCCTTCCTGCAATACGCGCAGAATTTTCGTCTGCACGTGCATCGGCATTTCCCCTATCTCATCGAGAAAGAGGGTGCCGCCATCGCACTGCTCAAAGCGCCCTACGCGCTGGGCGGTGGCTCCGGTGAAGCTGCCTTTCTCGTGGCCGAAGAGTTCGCTTTCCAGGAGGTTTTCAGGAATCGCGGCGCAGTTAATGCCGACGAATTCACGGCCGTTCCGCTGGCTGAAGCGCTGAATGGCCCGTGCCACCACCTCCTTTCCGCAGCCGCTCTCTCCGGTGATCATCACGGCGGCATCCGAACGGGAGACCCGGCCAATCATCTTAAATACCCCCTGCATGGCGGGACTTTGGCCGATCATGACATCCCCCAAATCCACCGCCGGATCGGCGGTAACGGGCTTTTCCTCGCGGGAAGCCTCCCGGGTTTGGAGGGCGTTTTCCACCACCGGGCGGAGATCGTAGGGCAGCGATTCCTTCCTGAGAAAATCGAAGGCCCCCAGTTTCATCGCCTCGATCACGGCATTCGTGGGCGGGAAGGAGGTGCAGAGCACCACCATGACGAGAGGGTCCTGCTGGCGCAGACGTTTGAGCAACTCGATGCCGTTCACTGGCTTAAGGTGAAACTCGGCAATGACCAGGTCCGGCTTCAGGGCGAGAAACTTCTTCATGCCCTCTTCCGCGTTGGCAGCGATCTCGACCTGCACGTGGTCGGTGGTCAAATGGCGCTGAGCCCATTCGAGAAAATCGGACTCAGGATCAATGATCAGCAGATTCTGCATCAGGTAGCGGGGGCTGTAGCGGGCAGGGCGGTTGGTGGGACGGGCAGAATGGCCCCTGTTTTTCCGGGAATCAACCCCTCCGGAACTTTTTCGCGTAACGATGAAAAGATGATTGGCAAATTGCCCGGGACCCGCTAAGACTGCCTCGTTGCTGTGAGGGCAAAGGGGACCGCTCACACAGCGGCAGGCGCGTCAGGGTGACCTGACGCGCCATTTTTGTGTACGAATGGCAAGGCAAAAAGCCTCGTCGCGGCCATGAACGTGACGACGCGGAAATGCACCCTGCAACGCGGACGCGAGCTCCACAGAGTCTCGGATGCCAATCGCCGTGCGGGCGGCTATGGCGCCTGCGGAAGGGCTTTGATGTGGGCGGCGAACTCAACGCCGTGGACTTTCCCTTCGACGCGCTCGCCCGTGAGGTTGATGCCTTTGACATCGTAGAGGCGGCCTTCCGGGGAGATGGCTTTGATACCGAAATGGATGCCGCCGGGGCCGAGAGCTTTTATGTTAGTGATACTGCCGTTGCGGGAGACACCTTTGACATCGAGCTTTTCGCCTTCAGGCGTTAGAGCTTTGATATCATAGATGGTGCCGTCTTCGCCGATGGCTTTTACGGGAGACAGCTTGTCGGTGCTAACAAGGATCTTCACAGGGAGCCGTTTTCCATCCACGAGAGCTTTGATGTCGAGAAGGTGGGCGTTGCCGTCGGCTTCGATGGCTTTGACGGAGTGGATTTTCCCGGCCTTGTCGATGGCCTTCACGTCGAGGAGGCGGCCCTCAGGATGAACGGCTTTGACGTGCCAGATTTTTTCATCAGCGGCGCGGCTGGGGCTGAGGAGCGCGCTAAGGAGTGTGGCGGAGAGAATGGCGAGAAACAGGCGGCGTGGAGTTTTCATAAGGAAAGTCAGCCTCAACGATCCCGGCGCCCTCCGCGGCCCCAACCTCCAAATCCGCCCATGCCGCGGCCGCCCATCCCGCCTCCGCCCATGCCCTGGAAGAATTGCGTGGGATCAAGTCCGCCGAGAGCGTCTGTCCACCGCTTTGTCTCTTTGGATTTGCGTTCCTGCATCTTATTCCAGTCTTCCATCTGCTCAGGGCGCAGCACTTCGGCGATGGCTTCGTCCTGACTCTTTTTCAGATCGAAGGTGGCACCGTTCGTGGTAACGCCCTGCACGTCCAGCGCGGGATCATACTGAGGGTTTTTCTTCACGAGAATATTGAAGACCTGGTCCTGCTGCTGCTCATCGAGCTTCAGGGATGAAGTCATTCGATCAAGTTGCCGGGTGGCCGTGCGCTCGATCTGCTGGGCCTTGGTTTCCAGTTTCCGGCCTTCCCACTTTTCCTTCTGCTCAGGGGTGAGTTTGGCGATCATGTAGTCGTCCATGGACTTCTGCGGATTCATGTCCTTCATCATTGTGAAGACATCCAGGACGGTGAGTTTGCGATCGAGCATGGATTTGAACTTCGCAAAGTTCTCATCGTCCACCTTCATGAAGTGGGCGATCATTTCCGCTTTTTGCTCGTCTGTAAGGCCCATTTCGTCCGCCAGCTTTTCGGCCATGTCCTTGATGAACCGCGTGGTCATCAACTTCCGCTGCTCGCCGAACATGAGGGCGAGCGACTTCATGAGAGGCCGGGCGTCATTGAGAAGGCGGCTGATGTCCAGTTCGTTCTCTTTAGCCGGATCGGCATCGAGGCCGGCCAACTCGATCTTCTGGCGCAAGGCAGAAGCTGCCGTTCGCTCGTTTGAGAGTTGTGCTTTGAGCCGCGCCAAGTCAGCGTCCCGCGCCTTGAGATCGGCGAGGTGACCGGCATCGGCGTCCTGGGCAAGCCACTGAGACCACGCATAGATTCCACCGGCTCCGATCAAAATGCCGGCGGCCAGAGCGAGCAGTATCTTTTTCATAGAAATAACCCGCGGCGGACGCGCAGGCGGCACTGACAAGAATGCGGGCGGGCGCGTGGAACGTCAATTTAATGTTATCGTCCAGGGTTTTCCCGGAGAGGGCCGTCAGGCAATTGCCTGAGAGCATCGATTTTTGGCGGACGGCCCGGCGATTCCGCACTAAACCATTATCCAATGACGGAACTGATCCTCAATCGCGCCCACTATACCCGGCTTGTTGCTGAGGAGATTCCGCGCGCGGAGAAGTTTGTTTGGATCGCCACGGCGGACATCAAGGACCTGCATGTGGCGCGGGGGAAGCGGTTTGTGCCGTTCCTTGGGGTGCTGGCGGGGCTGGTGAGTGAGGGGGTGGCCATCCGGCTCATCCACGCGAAGGAGCCGGGGCCGCGGTTTCGAGAGGACTTTGACCGGTTTCCGGAACTGCTGCATGAGGAACTGTTCGAGCGGGTATTGTGCCCCCGGATGCACACGAAGGCGGTCGTTATCGATGGGCGACTGGCGTATCTCGGGTCTGCGAATTTGACGGGCGCGGGCATCGGCGCGAAGAGTGACCAGAGGCGGAACTTCGAAGCGGGTATCCTTACGGATGATCCCGGCATCGTGGGCGCGCTCATGGAGGAAATCGATACGCTGTGGCGCGGCGAATACTGCCTGAAATGCCAGCGGCGGGACGTTTGTCCTGATCCGATCGCGTGAGGGTATCGCATATTTTAGAAAGGCGGGCGCTCCCTGTGCGGATACCGGCGTGCAGGACCAGCGAGTCACGCACGCGGCGCGGCAATGACTGGATGCAATTCCTACCCCTGAACAAGTCATGTCCAACACCTACACTCTCGAAATTCCGGGATTTTTCTCGAAGGACGCTCCACTGAATTCCCCCCTCCTCAGTTTCAGTTTCGGTTCGGAAAGGAACCCCGGATCTCACCAGGCGGGTCCGGGCCGCGCCAGGATAGACCTCGTAAACATTATGCGGCAGGCGGACAAGGCATCGCCCCATCTGGGCGCCTATTGGGTGAACGGGAGACATATTCCCCTCGTTATCGTCAAGGTGAGCAAACCGTTGGGCAGACATTTCGGTGCGGTGACTCTTGCCACCTACACGCTGACCGACGCAGTGATTTCCTCATATCAAATGAACGACATCAGCAGTGGAGAGCGGGGTCCGTCCGAGTCGATCACGTTCAATTGCAGAGAGTTCGTCTTCAAAGCGGCCTGACGCGGGGCTCGCCGGCGCGCGTGGGGTAAGGTGTGAGTCATTGCGGTCCCGTCCGTTCAAATCATGCGTTGCCGAGTGCGTCATTTCTCCTTACAGACGGAGGCTCTCGTCCCGTCCCGCTCTGCTCGCACTCATGAAATCCATCCTGAAGACCCTGCTGTACAAGGCGGGTTACAGCATCAAGAAGATAAGGCCAGCCGCCCGCCCGGCTTCCGGGAGGGGCGGGAAGACGGGAGGGGCAGTGGATATTCCGGGTCTGCTGCACCGGACGAATCCGTACGAGGGGTTCGATTTCCAGGAGCGGCCTTTCGATGCGCATGGATGGGGCGGGGATTCGCCGGCATTTCGGGAATTGATAGAGAAGGAAAAGCCGCGGCTCATTGTGGAAGTGGGTACATGGAAGGGTGCATCGGCTTTGACCATGGCGGCGGTGTGCCGGGAACTCGGTTTAAGCACAAAAATTGTCTGCATCGATACCTGGCTGGGCGCACTGGAATTCTGGACGGATCACAGTGACCCCGAGCGGTATCAAAGCCTGCAACTGCGCCACGGGTATCCGTCAGTTTACTATCAATTCCTTGCCAATGTGTGTCACAAGGGGTTTCAGGACTGCATTGTCCCGTTTCCGCAGACCGCTTCCACCGGGGCGCTGTGGTTCCGGCGCATGGGCATCACGGCGGACATGGTGTACGTGGATGCCAGCCATGAAGAGGAGGATGTCTATCAGGACTTGTGCAACTACTGGGAGGTGGCGGGGGAAAAGGGGCTGCTGTTCGGTGACGACTACTCGTGGGACGGAGTGCGCCTCGCGGTGCAGCGGTTTGCGAAGGAGGAGGGCCATCCGGTCGAATTCAGCGCGGATAAGTGGATCATTCGAAAATGACGAAATCCGAAATCAGAATGACGAAAGAAATCCGAAGCGCGAATGACGAAGGGTGCCGTTCGTCATTCGGGATTCTGGTTTCGTCATTTCACGGCGGGTAAACTGCTGTCCATGTTTCCTCACGCTTTCACTGCCGTGATCACGCACTCCAGGTGCTTCGTTTGCGGGAAGAGATCGAAGGGCTGGACGGCGGTGAGTTGATAGCCGGCGTCGAGGAGGTGGCGGAGGTCCCGCATTTGGGTGGCGGGATTGCAGCTTACGTAAACGATGACGCGCGGGGCGTAGAGGAAGAGTTGCGTTAGGAAAACTTCATCCGATCCGCGCCGCGGGGGATCGATAAGGACGGCGGTTTCGCCGGCGGGCAGGGTGGTGTTTTCGAAAATGGCCTCAGCGCTGCCGGCGGTGAAAGTGCAGTTGGAGAGGCCATTGCGCGCGGCATTGGCGCGGGCGCGCTCGACGGCAGTGGCGGAGATTTCGATGCCAGTCACGGTTTCGAACTCCCGCGCGGCGAAGAGGCTGAAAAGGCCGCTGCCGCAATAGGCATCGACGAGGAAGCGGGCACCGCTTTGCTTTGCCTGCTGCACGGCATAGGTGACGAAGGCTTCGAGAATGAACGGATTGTTCTGAAAGAAATCACCGGCGAGGAACTCGAAGGAGAGCGGCCCCACGTGAGCGAGAGCAGAGGCATTGGGATCAGTTAGGACGGTGTGCTGATTGCCGGAGGAGACATCGCGCAGGAGGAGCGTGGCACCGCGTTTCCAGCGACGGCTGCGGACGGCGGCGCGTTCGCGGTCGAGGGCGGCATTGATGGCATCCGTGGCGATTTCGCAGCGGGGAACGTCCACGAGTTCCTTGCGGCGGCCTGCGCGGAGGAAGCCGATTTCCTTCATATCGGCCTCGAAGTGCGGGGTGATCTTTGACCGGTAACCATATTCACGCGGCGAGGCCATGACCGGGGCAACGGGGAACTCCACCTTTGCCATGTGGTGCAGAAGTTCCTCCACCTGGCGGCGCTTCCACTGGAGCTGTTCCGCATAGGCAAGGTGCTGATACTGGCATCCGCCGCATGCGCCGAAGAGCGGACAGCGCGGTTCGACTCGATGAGGTGACGGGCGCAGGACACTAACAAGGTCTGCTTCGCTGAAGTTCTTGTCATTCCGGTAAACGCGCGCGCGGATCAATTCACCCGGCAAGGCAAACGGCACCATGACCACCCAGCCGTCCACGCGTCCAAGTCCCTGGCCCATATTGGTCAGGGTGGTGATTTCCAGTTCGATCTCCTGGTGATAGGCAAACGGGTGCGGATGAAACTTCCGCGGAGGACGGGGAGCCGCGTTCATGCCGTGCCGCCGCGCCGCAGAGACAGACCAAGGCGAAGAAAGGCGGTGATGGAAAAGAACGCCATGGCAGCGAAAACCCCCGCTTTGTACTGAATCGACCGTTCCGCGGCTTCGAGCGCAATGACTTCTCCCTTTGCCGCACGGCTGGCGACCAGGTCCACGGCGTTCCCGGGCACGTCACGAATCAGCTTAAAGAAGGTGTATCCGCCGTAGGAAAGCAGAATGAAGGCAAGGCCCAATCCAATCCAAACCGCAACCTCTTTTCCCTTTCCTGCCAACCAACCCATGAGAGCCACGATTACTGCTGCGCTTCCGCAGGCAATAAGACCGGAAATCCCGTGTCCGTTCCAGCCGGCGGTCCGGGTTTCGGCGCTATAAAGGACACTAGCCAGCCCGCAGATGAGAAGAAATCCGGCGTACTGGAGAAGAGTGATGCTGTTGCGTTGCATGGCCCGCAATCTGGGGCGGAGGGCGCCTTTGACAAGAGGGGGAAGTCTGAAAGTAGTCCGCCGTCCCTTAACTATGCAAAACCCGCGAGGTTCATGCCTATGCCAGCCATGGTGTTGATGATTCTTTTTGGCCTGACAATTTGTTGCGGGGCGGCTGATCCGCCCGTTTTGTCAGGAGATTTCAAGTGGACGGCCTCTGCTCCGCTGGTTTCTCCGGCGGTGCGTGCGGATGATCCGTGCGATTCCGTGAAGGACCCGACGATTGTTTTTCACGAAGGGCGCTGGCATCTTTTCACCACCATCCGGAGCAAAAAGAGAACACATCAGATCGAGTACCTTTCGTTCACGGACTGGAAGGAGGCGAATGCGGCGCCGAGGCATATCCTTACTTTCAACAGCGGCTACTTCTGTGCGCCGCAGGTCTTTTACTTCACGCCTCATAAAAAGTGGTGTCTGCTCCATCAAATGAGTGATCCCTCGCGGAAGCCATCGCTGCAGCCCGCGGTATCGACGACGAAGACAATCTCCGATCCATCGTCGTGGAGCAAGGCGCAGATGCTGTTCAAGGAGCATCCGAAGAGCGTGACGGCGTGGATCGATTTCTGGATCATCTGCGATGAAGCGAAGGCGCACCTGTTCTTCACTTCGAACAACGGGCTCATGTGGCGGAGCGAGACAAGCCTGACGAGTTTTCCAGAGGGATGGAGCGAACCGTCGGTGGTCCTGAAAGACGACATCTTTGAAGCGAGCCACACTTACAAACTCAAAGGAGAAAAGAGATATCTCACGGTGGTGGAGGCGGAGGCGGGTAATGGCGCGCGGTATTACAAAGCCTACACGGCGGAGCGCCTCGACGGCGAGTGGAAGCCGCTGGCGGCGACGGCGGCGAAGCCGTTCGCTTCAAAAGCGAATGTGAGCGATGCCGGCGCGCATTGGACGGATTCCATCAGTCACGGGGAACTGATTCGCACCGGCGTGGACGAGCATATGGAGGTGGACCCTGCCAACCTGAAGTTTCTGTTTCAGGGCGTGAGCGATGCGAATCGCGCCGGCAAAAAGTATGGCGAGATACCCTGGCAGCTTGGATTGCTGGAACCGCAAAAGGGAAAGTGAACCGGACCTGTGCCCGGCATCGGCCTGACCCGGAGGGTGTTTGATGTTGCAATGCTGGAAGAGGTTGGAATGCTGAGGAATGGATGAAGCACTTTCAGATTTACTAACGGTTCTCCGGTTTCCGAGCATTTCGACGAACAGCGCGCATGCGGGGGATATGAAAGACTGCGCCGACTGGGTGGCGGGCAAGATGAAAGGGATGGGGCTGGAGACGGTGACGCATCCGACCGCGGGACAACCGGTGGTGGTGGGACGGAACCGGCGGGTGGAGGGGCGGCCGACGGTGCTGATTTACGGGCACTATGATGTACAGCCGGTGGACCCGCTGGATCAGTGGGAAACGCCGCCGTTCCAGCCGGTGATCCGCGGCGGCAGGATCTTTGCGAGAGGAGCGACGGATAATAAGGGCCAGTTCATGGCACATCTGTGCGGGCTGGAAAAAACGCTGCGGGAGGAAGGCGAACTGCCGCTGAATGTGATCTTTTTGATCGAGGGTGAGGAGGAAATAGGGAGTCCAAATCTGGCGCCGTTTTTGGCGGCACAGCGGGAGGCACTGAAGTGCGACATCATCGCGATTTCGGATTCCGGGATGGTGGGGCCGGGAGTGCCGACTTTTACCTACGGACTGAGAGGAATCGCCATCGCGGAAATCGTGGTGCACGGGCCGGCGATCGATTTGCACAGCGGAATTTTTGGAGGGTCGGTGGCAAATCCCAACACAATCCTCTCCAGGCTGGTGGCGGCGGTGCACGATGAGGAGGGGCGGGTGCGGATTCCCGGATTTTACGACGCGGTGAGACCGGTGCAGGACTGGGAACGGAAGACGTGGGCAAAGCTGCCGGGGGAAGAAGTGACGCTGAAACTAACCGGTGTGCTGAAGCTCTGGGGCGAGGCTGGGTATTCCGATTTGGAGCGCCGCTGGGCGAGGCCGACGGCGGAAGTGAACGGAATCGGCGGCGGATATCAGGGGGAGGGATCGAAGACGGTGATTCCGCGGAGCGCGTTTGCGAAATTCTCATTCCGGCTGGTGCCGGACCAGGACCCGGCGGACATATTGAAAAAGGTGGAAGTGTATTTCAGATCGATATGTCCGGATGCGGTACGGCTGGAGGTGAAATTGGGGCACCACGGGAAGCCATACGCAATGGACCCGGGATCGGCATTCGGAAAGGCGGCGCAGCGGGCGCTGGAAAAGTCCTTCGGACGCGAGACGGCACTGGTGCGCGAAGGCGGCAGCATCCCCATCGTGCAGAGCTTCAAGGATATCCTGGGGGTGGAGACATTGCTGCTGGGACTGGCATTGCCGGATTGCCAGATTCACGCGCCGAATGAGAACTTCACGATCGAGAACTACGAGGCGGGCATCCGGCTGAATCAGCATTTGCTAAAGGAAATTGCGGCGGCTTGAGGGGCGTTCAGTCTGACTTGTCAGGCGGCGGCATTTTCTCCATTTTTTCGATGTCCCGCAGCGTGTTGGCGATACGCTCGCCGTCGCGCAGGTAGCGGGTGTTGCCTGGGTAATCTTTCAGCATGGCGGCATTGGCGGTGGTGGCGGCGGCCTGGCTTTGCCGGGCGGCCGGAAAATTGCGATGGAAGAGGTGGAGATTGCTTTCGTTGAGCCGGGCAATGACGACGTTGCGGCGGTAATCCAGGTTCGTTGGGTTGGCTTTGAGCAGTTTTTCGCTGACTTCGAGAGCCCGGGTGTAGGCGAGTTGAGCGCCTGGGTAGTCGGTTTCCTTGAGAAGCATGGCTTCGTCAAGGCACTGCGTTACGATGGCGTAGAGATGGCGGAGATTGGAGGGATCGGCTGCGGCCAGAGACTCGTAGGTGGCCCGGGCTTTGCGGGTGTGGTCGAGACTGACGGCGGTGTCTCTGAGGCCGCGGGCTGCGAGAGCCAGGCGGGACTGCGCTGCCGCGACATCTGCGCGGTGCTGGAGATTGGAGGGATCGGCAGCGGCAAGCTTTTCTGAAATCGCGAGACGTCGCGCGGAAGTGTCCCGGGCGGACTTGTAGTCTTTGGCTTCCAGGTGGACGTCAGTAGCGCGTTCCAGAGAGGTGATGAGACGCCGCTGGAATTTCAACTGGCCGGGCTGCGCGCCGTCCGTTTTTTCAGCGCTGTCGAGGGCGCGGAAGTATTCGGTGTTCGCCTCTTTGATGTGTCCGGCATACCAGAGGGCATCGCCGAGATTGATGTGCAGTTCGGCGGCGCGGTCGAGTTCGACGATATCCGTCGAGCCGGGTTCGCGAAGCGCGTTATAGAGCGGCTCAATGAGTTTCCACGCGTCCTCTTTTTTTCCGGCGGAGGCCAGAGCTTCGGCGTAGCTGCAGGCGCTGAGGCCCGCGGCATGACGCACACTGGGATGGGCGGGGTCGCGGACTGCGAGAGTCGCGTGGAGTTCATGGGAGCGCGCCAGTTGGGGCAGAGCATCCGAGGGTCGGCCCTGGCGCTTATAAAGCCACGCCAGTGCCTGGGCAGCGTGGGCGGCATCGCGGAGGAGGGCGTTATTGTGCGGATCATCCTGGAGAAGCCGTTCGAGGACCTCCAGCGAGGTGCGCTGTTTGGCGATGGCCCCCGTGAGGTCGTTGCGCGCGGTGAGAACATCGCTGCGCGTTTCGAGCATGGCGGCGCGCTGCTGTTCGGAGCGGGCACTGGCGGGCTGCGGCAGAGCGTCGAAGTACTTTTCCGCGGCGAGGGCGGCATCATCGAGGAGTTCCACCTTGTTGAGCGGACGCAGCTTGTCGCGCATGCCGATGAGCATGTCCTTGATGAGGGTTTCCGCGGCGGAGCGGGCGTCTGCTTCCGCATCACGGGAGACCTTCAGCCGCTGCGCTGAAACAGAGGAAATGACGGCTACGGCTGTCAGCGCGAGCACCACAATAACCAAAGAAGCGGCGACTACACGATGCCTTCGCGCCCAGCGCCACGCACGACCAAGCGAGCCGAGGGGACGGGCGAGCACCGGTTTTCCATCGATGAACCGCTGCACGTCGTCCGCCATCTCCTGTGCCGTTTGATAGCGGCGGTGCATGTCCTTTGACATCGCTTTGGTGCAGATGGTTCCGAGGTCACGCGAAATCGAGGGATTGAGCAGGCGGACACTAACAGGATCGTCGTTCAGCACCTGATTCATCACAGCAACGTGTGAATCCCCCGCGAAGGGAGGACGACCGGTGACCATGTGGTAGAGCAAAGTGCCAAGACCGTAAACGTCCGTGCGCGCGTCCGACTGACGGGACCGGCCTTCGGCCTGCTCCGGCGCCATGTAGGCCGGCGTGCCCAGCACCTGACCGGAAAGGGTCAGTCCCATGTCCGCTGCATCATGTTTGGCGAGACCGAAATCGGTGACGATGGGTTCGCCCGCCGCATCGAGAAGCACATTTGCGGGTTTGAGGTCACGATGCAGAACGCCCTGCGAATGCGCGTGATGGAGGGCTCCGGCGATCTTCAGGAGCAGCGAAGCGGCCTTCTTTGCGGGCATGGGGCCGTCCCGCAGCACATGCGCCAGGGTGGAACCCGCAACGTGATCCATGCTGAAAAAGTGCGTGTCATCGTGCTCTCCGATTTCGTGAATGGTGATGATGTTAGGATGGCGGAGGGCAGCGGCGGCGCTCGCCTCCAGTTTGAAGCGGTCCACATCGCCGCTGCCGGCAAACGCAGTATCCCGCAGCACCTTCACCGCCACCGTCCTGTCCAGTGCAAGCTGCCGCGCGCGATAGACCACGCCCATGCCGCCGCGCGCGATCTCGGCTTCCAGAAGATAGTCGCCGAACTGCCGGAGAGCAGCGCCGGGCTGGCCGGACGTGTCGCGGTCTTTTGACCAATCCGGCGGGACAATGGTGTCATGCATGGCGTCGGCAAGCGCGCCGAAGTCAAAGTCGTCAGTCATGCCGGCATGATTCATGTTTGGCCGGAGAAGCGCAAGCCGCGCAGCTTGCGAATTCCGGGCCCGCTGGCACCGTGTCGATATGGCAGATGAAACCCTGGGTGGTCAATTTCCCTCAACTGAATGGACGCTGGTGCTGGCCGCCGGTTCAGACACCTCGCGTTCAGCCCCGGCGCTGGAAAAGCTGTGCCGCAGCTACTGGCAGCCGCTGTATGCCTTCGCCCGGCGCAAAGGCCATTCTCCCGCGACCAGCGAGGATGCGGTGCAGGGATTTTTGCACTCGATCATCGCCCGCCGCAGCATGGAAAACGTGGAGCAAAACGGGGGCAAATTCCGTTCCTGGCTCCTGGGCGGATTCTCGCATCATCTGGCGAATCTTTACCGGCATGAGCAGACAGCGAGGCGGGGAGGCGGACTGCTGCCGCTTTCGATAGAGGAAGCAGAGGCGGCGCTGCCTTCCGATCCATCCCTCTCACCGGACGAAGCTTACGACCGGCGGTGGGCGCAACTGGTGCTCGCGGCGGCGATGACCGCTCTGCGGGATCAACAGCAGCGCACCGGGCGGGGAGAAAGCTACACCCTGCTGGAACCGGTCGTCACGATGCAGGCAAAAACCCCTTATGCCGATCTCGCCGGGAAGTTAGGACTTACGGAACAGGCCGTTACACTCCAAGTCTTTCGCTTGCGTCAGCGCCTGCGCGATCTCGTGCGATCGGAGGTTGCAAGGACAGTGCTGACGCGAGAGGAACTGGAGGAGGAACTCGGATATCTGATGGAGATTTTCAGAAAGAGATCCGGGTAAACCGGGCAGGACTTCGCTGGAACGAATTCGTTAGTCTGCGAGAGTGGCGTTCCATGGCCAGAGGGGTTCGGTGGTGCTTTCGCGCACCCAGCCGCGGAGAGGATCGCCATTGGTGCCGCCAGGCATGTCGCAGTAGATCCAGTAACCCTCTTTTTTGATGGGGAAGAGTTCAGACCCTGGCGGGAGGGAGAGGACGGTGCCGGCGGCTTCGGCCGGGGCAGTCCGCGCCCACGCATCTTTTGGTTGAACGGAGATGATTCGTTTGGCGAAGGGGGTCCCGTCCATGACTTTGCCAAGCAGTCCCAAAGCAGTCGTTATTATAAGAGCGATCGACAGGCAAAGAAGAGTGACCAGCGGCCACCGGCGTCCGCGCCGCGGGGGAGCCCACACCAGCCAGACAATCATGATCACCGCGCCCCAGATGGCGCCCTGACACACGGCAATCCACTGACGCCGCGGAAACCATGAGGCGAACTTGACCAGTCCGTGACTTTCGAACCGCTGAAAGCCGAGAACCCGGCGGAGGAAGCGGAGATTTTGCTGTGCCTCGGGCAGCCACGGATCGAGCGCAAGGGCGCGGCGGTACCAAATAGAGGCCGCCGCCTGATGCGTTAGGGATTCCTCGGAGGCGCCGGGAGTGCCGGCGGATTCGCCGAGTTTGTATTCGCAGTTGGCGATGTTGTGACAAAGCGCGGCGGAGATTTGTTTTTCGTCCTCCGCGATTTTTTTGAAGCCTTCGAGAGCCCGTTTGTAATCGGTGGCCTTGTAGGCAGTCATCGCTTCCTTCCAAGCCGGACTGGAATCCGGTGATGCCGTTGCAGGGAACAGGGAGAAGAGCAGCGCGAGGAGGATGAGAAACCGCATGAGTCAGGGCCGGAAAATATGAGCGGGTCAGGCGGTGAGCCGTGAAGTGACAATGGCGGTGGCGTGTCTCTGTTCCTCCGCCGGCACGGGCGCCGCGGCGGCCCCGGCATTGGCGGCATAGAGCCAGCGGTCCCGTGCGGCGAGCACCTGACTGAGCGGCTCATCCGGACGGGGAAGCGGCTGCTTCTTCCAATATAGCCATGCACTTACGTATTCGCTAACAAATCCGTAGAATTGAAGCAGGGAAAGATCTCCGCGGCGCAGGTCGCGGGCGATATCGGCGCACTCGCGCGGAGCGTAGGGAGGAGGCCGGTTGGCGAGATGCCATGCGCGCAGACGGCGGACGGTGCCGGTTCCGAGAATGAGAGCGAGGAGCAGGGCGGGAGCGCCGTGGAGGAAAAGCGGGTTCACGGCGATGGCCGCTGCCGTAAGAGAATACCACCGGCTGCCATCGACCGCGTTAGGCAGAATGTCCTGGAGGTCTTCGCCCGGAACCATGGCCTCGCCGATGCCGCTGAAGTCCCGCGTTTCGGCCGCGGCTGCGTTGGAGGCTGCAGCCACCAGGACAGGATCGCCGGTAACGATGAATTCCAGAGGCTGGCTTTTCGCGACCGCATATTTGCCCGCCGCCGGATCGAAATAGGGCAGAGTGAACACCACCGAAACTGGACCGGGTTTGTCGGTGAAAAGGATCTGCGTGAAACCCTTCTGCCCCGGTTCCGTGCCGAGGCTGCGGTTCTCGACGGAGACCTTGGGCTTGTAGGCGCGAAGGCCATCCGGTTTTTCAAGTCCGGGTGCGGAGACGGCATCGAAGTTTCCAATGCCGCTCACCATGAGTTCGAAGGCGAGCGGGTCACCCAGTTTCACGGCGAGCGGACCGTTGGACGGCGTGTCGGAAGTGGCCGTGAGTTGGAAGTTGCCGACAGCGCCGGCGAAGTCATCGGGCTTGCCCTCCTTCGGCAGAGGTTTCACCCGGATGTTAATCGAGTTGCTCTTTACCTTCAGCGAGCGCCGGGCGGTGGAGTAATAACCGTTAGCGTCGGCGCGGGTGCTGGCGGTGGGAACGAGAACCTCCAGCTTCACGTCCGCCGGACCAAGGGTGAGATTGCCGGCCTTCAACGCCACCATGGAACTGGGCAATTGCCATGCGTTCCAAATCTGGCCGTTGATCTCCGCCTGGTCGATGCGCGCGCTGCGGTCAAAGCGAGAGATGGCGACTCCATCGGTTTTGATGACGGGAAACGGATTGCTGGTGATCTGAATGGCGCGGTGCAGCAGCACGCTGACGCCCACTGATACTTCTTCGCCCTCCCACATCTCCGTCTTGCCCACTGCGAGCTGCGCCTGAGGTTTCATCGCTTCTTCGATGGGCGGACCTTCACTAACAACAAGGCGGACCTCTTTGGAGGTATAGATCTTTCCGTCGATGGAGAAGGTCTGTTTCGGAATGGCGTAGGCGCCGGGTTCGAGGGCCTCAATAAAATATTGGAGGTCCATCTTGTTGACCGGTTTGCCTCCGATGCGGTAAGGCATGTCATTGCGGCCCGTGAACTGAATGTTCAGGCCGCTCACGTCGATCGTCTGAGGATAACGCTCCAGCCTGCGCCCATCGGGCACACGCACCGTCATCATGGCCTGCTCTCCCACGCCCAAAGTGGAGGGGGAGAGGAGGACTTCGAGAATGTTGTTTTCCTTTGCCGCTTCCGGGACCGGAACGGGAACGGGCGCAGGGTTGACCGCAGGCGGGGCAGCGGGAGTCGGCGCGGTCGGCGGCGGCTGGGGGGCCGGAGCAGGCGACTGAGGCGCAGCCGGGTCCTGCGCGAGTGCTCCACTTGTTAGCCACACGCCAAGAGTAAAGGTAAAAATCGTTCGTCTCATCCGGTCATTAATCTTTATGAAACCGCCCGCAAAATTGAACAGGCACAGTTTGGATTTTGCTGTTTGAAATTTTTTTTGGTGTTTGGTGCTTTCCGGCGGTTTAAAAGGATACGCCTCCGCGCTCAACTCAGTCCGCCAGGTTCTTACCAGTCTTTCGCCTGGCGCCGTTCGGGCACGCTGTAGTTGGTACGGCCGCGGGCGGGCAGTTCCTGAGAGAGGTTTTTGAGTTTCCGGATGGCTTCGTTGCGGGCGATTTCGCCGGCGGAGCCGCCGCCGTCGCCTTCTTTCGTGCGGTTCTTGCTTTGGTCGCCGTCGGCGTTCCCGCCGTCGCCTTGGGACTTCAGTTTGCCGTCGAACTCCTTGTTCGATTTATCATTGGCTCCATCGCCATCGCCTTCGCCGTCCTTACCGCCTTTGCCATCTTCCCCGTTTTCGCCGCCTTTACCGTCCTTGTCACCTTCCGCTTCGCCCTCACCACCGTCGCCGTCTTCACCATCCTCACCATCGGAACCATCGCCCTCTTCGTCTCCGCCCTCGCCATCGTCGCCCTCCTCCTCTCCTTCGCCGTCTTCACTTTCCTCGCCAGCACCGCCCTGGCCCTGGCCTTGACCCTTTCCTTTGCCTTTCCCCTTGCCCTTTGATTTGCCGGAACCCTCCCCCTCCTCGCCTTCACCTTCGCCCTGGCCCTGACTTTTTTCACCCTTTCCCTTTTGGCCTTTTCCTTTGGCCTTGCCCTGCTGCTGTTTGGCTTTCTCAACCCGGATGTCCCGGATTTTTTTCACCAGTTCGGCCACCTTCTCCATATTGGTCATGGCCGCCTTGTTGTCGCCGTTAAGGACGAGCGTCTGTTGATAGTGCTCAAGGCTGTTTTCCAACTGGCGGGTCACGCTGTCGAGGTACTTCAGCGTCTGGGCAAATTTCTTTTTCTGTTTCCCTTTCGCCTTTTTGAAAGCCGCCTCGCGTTCGATTTCAGCGGCTTTGGCGCGCTCGAAAATAGCATTGGCGAGATTGTAGTGAGCGGACTCGCGAATGGCCGGATCGTTGGAGGCGAGCGCGATGCCGAAGGCTTCGACAGACTGCTCCATCATGGCGCTGTCGAACTTCTTCGGATCGGCCATGGCGGCCTTGAACGCAGCGACGCCGCGTCCCATTTGAAGGCGGTCGATCTCCGAATCGGTATGAGCCCTTGAAGCGGCCAGGCCGAAATTGAAGACGGAGTTTTTCCAGTCGCCTTCATTGTAGAACTTCCACGGATCGCCTGCCTTTGGCGGCTCCTCTTCGGGGGTTTCCGGAGCCGCCTCTTTGTCTTTAGGGTCCTGCTTGACGTCGGCGATCTTCGGCGCCGCAGTTTCCTCCGCCAGCGTGCCGGGCGGGCCGGCCATGAAAAACAGGGCTACTGCGGTGGCGGCCGCCGTCGCGGCGCCAGGCACCGCCACCCGGTGCCGGCGGACGATACCGGTGAGGAAGGCTGCCACCAGGCTCAACAGGCCCGCCGCCAGCGGCCAGCGGTAGCGGTCCACGTTGGTTTCGATGGTTTTGCTTTTCATGTCGGATCGGTTGAGCTTGTTCAGAATGATGTCGATGCGGGAATCGCTGACGCCCGCGCCCTCGAGGGTAAGATACAGCCCCCCGGTGATATCGGCAATTTTCATCAACAATTCTTTGTGGAGCCGGGTGACCACCGGTTTGTTGTCCTTGTCCCGGAAAATGCCGCCAGGGAAGGACGGGTCAGGAATGACCGTGCCCGCCTGCGTGCCGACGGCGACGCAAATGATGGCGATTTTTTGATCACGGGCCTTACGGGCCGCGGCGAGGGCTTCGTCCTGGAGTTCCTCTCCGTCGCTGAAAATTACCATCGCCTGCTGGCCATAAAGTTCCGACGTGTGAAAGGTGTCGATGGCGCATTCGATCGCCTTGGCGATGCTCGATCCGCCCTGCGCGATGATTTCGGTGTCCAGGGACTGGATGGTTTCCAGCATGGCCTCCGTGTCCGCCGTGAGCGGCGTGAGCATAAAAGCCGTGCGCGCAAACGGCAGGAGGCCGATACGGTCTTTGTTTAGCTTTTTCACCAGATCCTCCGCGGCGAGTTGGGCGCGCTCGAGGCGGCTGGGTTTCACATCGTCCGCCAGCATGCTCTTCGAGGTATCCATGGCAATGATGAGGCTCCGTCCGCTGCTTTTCAATTCTTCACTGACAGTGCCATATTGAGGCTTGGCGAGCGCGGCGGCGAACAGTGCAAAGGCAAGCAGTTCGAGGGAAAAAACCACCCATGCGCGCCCCTTTCCTTCGCTCACCAGCAATCCGTCGAGCAGGCGCGGAGAGGCCAATCGTGATACCGCCCGGCGCGCGCGCGCGTCTGCGAGCACCTTCAGCACGATGAAGACGGGCAGAAGCAGCAGCAGCCAAAAGGCCTCGGGCCGGGCAAAGGAAAGACTCATGTCAGGGGTATCGCCGCAGGAGGGTTTGGTGGAGCAGCAGAGTCAGCGTGCCGGTGATGACTGCGCCCCACAGCGGCCATTGATAGAGTTCATCGATGAGGGTGCGCTTGCGCACGACCAGCTTTGTTTTTTCCAGTTGGTCGATCTCATTAAAAATGTTCGACATGGTGGCGGCGTCCTTCGCCAGATAAAAACGCCCTTTGGTAATGTTAGCCACTTCCTTCAGCGTCTCTTCGTCAAACTCCTGCCTAACATCATCTCCGAATCCCCGGCCCGGCATGTTTCGCAGCTCCGGCACCACGTGGCGGCCATAGGTGCCGATAGCCACGGTATAAATGCGGATACCCAGCAAGGCCGCCGCATTCGCCGCTTCGGTGGGACTGAGTCTGCCGGAATTGTTAGCGCCGTCCGTGACGAGGATAATGATTTTGCTTTTCGACTCCTTGCTCGTCAGTCGTGTGGAAGCCGTGGCAATGCCGCTGCCGATCGCCGTGCCCATAGTGTCCTGACTTCTGAGCCGGTCGAAGTTGATTTTCTTGAGCGTGTCCTCCAGCCAGTTGCGGTCGAGCGTGAGCGGCGAGGCGAGATAGGGCTTTCCGGCAAAGACGACAAATCCGATGCGGTCGCTGATGCGATTGCGGATGAAGTTCTTTACCACGTTTTTGGCTACCGTGAGGCGGTTTACGGTCTGCCGCTGTCCGTTTTCGCCTTCGTAAAACATATCCTCGATCGACATGGAAAGTGAGAGGTCGAGCGCGAAGAAAATCTCCACGCCGCTTTCCTCGATCTTTTCCTCCGAGGTCAGCTTCTGCAGCCGGGCCATGGCGCACACGCCCAGCACCATCGTCACAAAGACAAGGAACACGCCGATTCTCCACAGCGCCGAACTGGTGCGCTTTCCCAGCGTGCCCAGCAGGTGGAGCGAACCAAACTGCACTACCGATTGCCGCCCCGCGGAGGACTTCAGAAACATCAGCACAGGGATGACCAGCAGCGCCCAGAACCATTCCGGCTGCTCAAACTGGTAAGTGGGGGGGAGCAGATTCATGAAGCAGGCGCATGAGGAAGGTCCGGCAGAGGCGGCGCAGGAGGAGTCAGAGCCGGCGCTTCGTGGTGTTTCAGCGCTTTATTCACGCTGTTGATGGCGGACTCGGTTTTCGCAATCAATTCCTCCCGTGCCCCCGTGCGTCCCGCGCCGAATTTCATCGCATCGCAATCCTCCAGCACATCCGTGAATGTTCCCACCCACGGCGGCGGCGGCGCTTGATCGCGTCTGCGCGATTTACCGAGAATCTCATCCGTGGTCGCATAGCGCGCCAGCATCCCTGCACGCCGGTGCAGGAAAGACCGCACAATCTCCGAAAGCGCCGTGCCAAACTCAAAGGGCCCGAGCGCAGCGCCCGTTTTTCGCAAATGTTTCAATTCCCGCAGCGCCTGCTTCTCGGGCCGCACGGGAGCTGCCGGCACCGAGGCCCGGCGCACCAGCACCGCCACTCCCCACGCCAGCAGGCTTAGCAAAATGATCCCCACGACAATAGCACCCGCCCACCACCACCATGTGGCGGCGTGCTCCACGGGGGGAGGAGGCGGTTCAGCGATTTTTTCAATCTCGGGAAAGGGCAGCATGCAGGAACGGAGGAGGGACCGGCCAAAAGCGGGGGACTCTACGGGGACTTTTCAGAAAAGTAAAACGTCTGCCGGTTTTTCAACGAAACCCCTTTCAAGCAGGAAAAGCGCCGCAGAGCGGACGATTTCCGGCCATCAACCCTCCGCAAAAGCGGGACCCCGAGCCCAAAAGCCCTGCTCTTACTCCCTTCCCCCCTCCCTCGCCTCGAGGTCCCTCCTCATGATCTCATCCAGCGATCTCACCGCCTCCCGCGCGGCGCTGGTGTATTCCTCCGCATTGTGCCGGGCGCTCGCCATTTGCCGCACCATCGCCTCGTCCGATTCCCGGTATAGGGCCGCCGCCCGTTGCGCCGCCTCCTCGGTCATCCCCAGCAGTGTGAGCACATCGATCCCCATTCGCAGCGACGAATCCAGCGTCTCCCGGTAAATCCGCTCATGCCCCGCGTCGAGATAGGCATACGCCTCCAGCCGGCTGTGCGCCCGCAGAAAGATCTTCAAATGCGGGTAATGCCGCCGCGCGTGTTCCGCGATCAGAAGCGCCGTCTTCTCATCCCGCAGCGCGATCACCAGCACCTTCGCATGCGCCGCCCCCGCCGCTGTCAGCAATTCCAGGCGACTCCCGTCCCCGTAGTGCACCGGAATCCCGATCCGCCGCAGCAGGTCCACCTGATCGCTGTCCCGGTCCAGCACTGTGCAGCCGTAGCCCAGATTCCGCACCAGACGCCCCACCGCGTGGCCGAATCGTCCAAACCCGCAAATGATCACCGGATTCCCGTCGTCCACCACATCCGGCTCGCGATCCGGGTCCTTCTTCGCCGGTCCCAGCCGAGCCCCCACCCGCTGCGCCGCCACGATTAAAAGAGGCGTCGCCGCCATCGACAGCGCCACCATCGCCACACACGCCCGCGCCGTTTCATCCCCAAACGCCCTCGCCGTCACCGCCAGCGTGATCAGCACAAACGCAAACTCCCCGCCCGCCGCCAGCGATGCCGAGAACAGCAGCGAACACGCGCGATCATTCCCCTTCAGCGCCGACACCCCGTAGAGCAGCCCCCCCTTCACCGCCATCAGCCCCAGCGCTCCGCCCGCCACCAGCCACGGATGCGCCCCGATGTATCCGAAATCGATCCCCGCGCCCACCCCAAGGAAAAACAGCCCCAACAGCAGCCCCTTGAACGGCTCCAGGTCACTCTCCAGTTCGTGCCGATATTCGCTGTTCGCCAGCACCACCCCCGCCACGAACGTCCCCAGCGCCGGCGAGAGCCCCACCCGGCCCATGAGCAGCGCCACCCCCACCACCAGCAGCAGCGCCAGCCCCGTGAACCCCTCCCGCTGACGCGTCTGCGCCACCCAGTGAAACACACGCCGCATCCCGGTGTGCGCCAGCGCAACGATCAGCACCACCGCCCCCACCGTTACCAGCGCCTGCGCCAAGCCCGGCAGACGATCCATCCACGCGCTCGCATCCCCGTGCGACGCCCCTCCGCCGCCCCCCGTTCCCAGCAGCGGCAACAGTGCGATGATCGGGATCACCGCCATGTCCTGAAACAGCAGCACCGCAAACACCTTCTGTCCCGCGTCCGTCCGCAGCAGCCCCTTCTCCGTCAGCGTCTGCAACACGATCGCCGTGCTCGACATCGCCAGGATCAGCCCCACGGCCAGCGCCCCCTGCCACTCCGTCCCGAACAGCATCAGCACCCCCCCGATCGCCCCCGCGCTCAGCACCACCTGCAAAAGCCCCAAACCCAGCACCAGCCGCCGCATCTTCCACAGCAGCGCCGGCCTCAGCTCCAGCCCTATCAAAAACAGCATCACCACCACCCCGAACTCCGCAAAATGCGTCACCTCCTCCCCCTCATTTCCGATCAACTTAAACCCCCACGGCCCTATCGCCGCCCCCGCAATCAAATACCCCAGCACCGCCCCCAGCCCCAGCCTCTTCCCCACCAGCACCGCCACCACCGCCGCCGCGAGGTAAATAAAAGTCTGTTGGAAAGCATGTTCAAAGGGCATGGGAGGCTTGGATCAAAAAGCGGAAGACATCTCCGTTTCGGACCGCCCCTGCACTCATCCGGCAAACGACGCAACCGCCCTCCGGACGCCGGTCGTCAAAGATTCAACCATTGACGCAGATTCGCGTCGAGCGTGGCGGCATCGGCCGGTTGTAAACGCCCCACCACCCTACGCACAAGCCCGGTGTCGATTGTCGCAATCTGTGATTTTACCCCGCTCGCTTTGCTGCTGCTCAGATCCGTGAAAGGGACCGGCAGCAGCACGATATCATGGTGCGAGCAGTTCATTATAGACGTTGTCCGCGTCGTTATCCCACACCTTCATCAGGCTTTGCTCCCCCGCTGCCAGCCACGCCTCTCGTCCGGGATCCTCTTTGGGCGTCTCCACCCGCACCAGCACCCGGGTACGCTCCGGCAGGGGCAATTCCTGCAAAAGTCTCAGGTGCCCGGCCTCATAGATCGCTTCCAGCGTCGCTGTCATGAAAAGATGATACCTCCACCTCGGCCCTGGTCAAGGAAACGAAGGGATGCCGCAAACTCACAATCGAATTCCCGTGGGAAAATGTTTGGCATCACGCCCGCTCTGGTTGTGCCTCAGCTATCGAGTGTCCAGTCGAGGAGGGGATCTCTCCCCCGCTTCAGCCGCGTAGCGGCGGCAGATAATAGCCGTGGACTCAGTCCACGGACGGTCTCCATCCCCCGGAATTTCCAGCCGCGTCAGCGGCGACATAATCCCGGTGCGGTCCCCCCGCGCTCCAACGATCATTTAATTGATAGCGCCCTGCTTCGTACCAATCTCTGGTGTTATGATGCGAGCAGCTCGTTATAGATATCGTCCGCCTCGTTACTCCACACCTTCATCAGGCTTCGCTCGCCCGCTGCCACCTCCGCCTCCCGTCCGGAATTCTCTTCGCGCGTTTCTACCCGCACCAGCACCTTGATATGCTCCGGCAGGGGCAATTCTTGAGAAAGCCGGCCTCAGCTCGTTATCAAAGCGTGGTTGTCGAACCGTGGAGGAATCTCAAGGCGACTTACTTTGGAGGGGCGGACACTCAGCTTCATGCTGCAGACCTTAGACCGAACGAACTTCCAATTAAGGCTATAGTGGACATTGTCGACTTCTTCAGGACCAGCAGCTTTTGTCGGTTTGCATTCACCTACGGGAACAGGACAGACAATCAATCGCGCCTTCCCAGCGTTGACATACTGGTGCAAGACGCTTTGGGTGCCATCGCCGAATTCAACCGCTCGCACTACTCTGCGTCTTTCATAGCTATTCTTGCGGAAGCATTTTCGAAAAATGCCCACCAGTATTTTGATGAAATGCGGAGGGCGATTGCCGTTCCAGAAATACAGGCCAATCTAAGTGTGCAATCCGGCTTTGTTGGCATGGGGATGGTGCCGAAAAGCTTCACTGAGGGTATGGAGATTGCCGATTTCCTTTCACATACCGCCGGTAGCCAAGCTAAGCATTTTAACAGCGGCAAAAAGGGTCTTAGGCGGGACTTCCAAGGCATGTTCCCTGTCTGTGATCGTTGCCATTTTTTTCATGCGAAGGATTACATCGGATGACCTTTCCGGAGGTCTTTGAGAAAATCGTGGATTTTTCGCGGCATCCGGCTTGAGAGTTCAGTTTCCCGCCCCGCCCTGTTCAGCCCGCGCCGGCCCTCCCAAGATAATCCGCAATCTCATTCCACCCAATCCCCCGCGCCAGCGCCGCCGCATCCCGTCCATCCGGCGTCTTCGCCGAGAGATCCGCCCCAAAATTCCCCGCAAGCGCTTCCGAATGCAGCAGCGTCCACCCGCTCTCGTCTTTTGAGTGCGCGATGCCGGCATCCTGCCGAAGCTGTTCTTCGATCTTCGGCAGCATATTGACGCACATGGGATGATCCTGGAACACACCCGGGATCGGAGGCGGCGCTTTCGGATTGCTCCGGATTTCCAAGCGAATGGAAGAGGGATCGCCAAAATCGAGCCCCCACGCGTTGTCGTGTTGCTGGCGCTCCGCGTGGCCCATGCGCGCCCGCATCAGGTTCACCGTGTATCCGCCATAGGCCTGCCCGTTGGCCGTCATCATCCAGTCTTCAAGATGAGAGAAAGGCACCCGCACGAATTCCCGCGCCTCCACCGATGTCAGCCAGTTCGGCGCATTGAGCAACTGCCCGTGCAGCGTGAGACCGTCGAAATCCACCTCGCCGACCCACATGTGTTCATACTCCGGATTGCCATCCCTGCGCGGCCCGTCCGTGAACGGCAGCTTCACGATCGCCAGATCCAGCCCCGGAACAATCCGCCGCCGCTCCCACGACAGCTCCCGCCAGAAATTTTTGAACGACCGCTGCGCCTCCGCATACGCCTGCTGCATTTGCGGGTCCTGACCATCGAACATAAAAACGGGCTCGCTCATGCAGGTGAGCGTAACACTATCGTTCACTCGCGTGCAACTGTTCGTGGCGCCGGGTCAGTCTCCATTACGTCTTCGATCCCGCTATTCTCCGCAGAACACGAATGCCAGCAGCGCGCAGAGCGGGAGCACAAGACTGAATCCCACGCTCCGACTGCGATGGAGCCGGCTCGACACCACAGAACGGCACCGATGATGATGCCGGCGGCAGCCGCAAGAAGGCAGAGAACAATGGGCAACTATCAAAGCAAACGCCCGCTGCGGGAAGAGGGATCGTCTGGTGTGCATAGGGTCTGGTCAACTATGAGACGCCACGATTCCACGATTCGTTTACTTTGCGAGGGTGCGCGGCTGGAGCGTGCGGCGTCTGCGCCTCTAAAGAAACTTCACTTTGCAGTTTTGGCCCGGCTGAGCCAGTCCTCGAAGCGCATCTTGCCCAGTCGCGGGTTGTCGCCGGTGGGGGTGAGCGATTGATCGTTCAGTTTGATGCCGAAGTAGCGTGCTTCGTCATCAGCTATGACCTCGCGCGGGTCGCTGGTGGATCGCAGGAATTGTCCCACGAGTTCGTTGAGCCGGATCTTTTCCGGCCCGGCGATTTCAATCATCCTATTCGCCGGCGCACCAAGCGCCACTTCGACAACAGCATCGGCAACGTCGTCGGACGCGATCGGTTGCAATGTCGCGGAGGAAAGGCGCACCGTTTGCCCGGTGGCCGCTTCCTGGGCGATTCCGCCCACGAATTCGAAGAACTGCGTGGACCGGACGATGGTATAGGGAATCGGCGAAGCCTTGATCAAATTTTCCTGCGCCATTTTCCCGCGGAAATAACCGCTCTCCAAAAGACGCTCTGTCCCTACCACCGACAGGGCCACGTGATGTCTCACGCCAGCGGCGGCTTCCGCGGCTAGGAGATTGCGGCCCGACGTCTCGAAGAATTCCAAAACCGCCTTGTCCTCCCACGATGGTGCGTTCGCCACGTCCACGACTACCTGCGCGCCCGCCAGTGCTTCCGCCAGCCCCTCACCGGTGACCGTGTTCACGCCCGATCTTGGTGACGCCGCCACCACTTCATGACCCTGCCCGCGCAGTTTGCTCACGACCTTTGTTCCAATGAGCCCGCTTCCGCCAATCACTACGATCTTCATTTTGTTGTTCATACGAATAATAACCGGGGTTGAAATGCACGGGGTGGAATTCTTGACAAGCGGGCGGATGACAGAAAGGGACAGCGGGAAGGGCCACTGGCATCGCTTTCAAAAACGACCGACCTCCCGCCAGATGAACCAGCCGATTCATCCATTTCGGTTCTCCATTACCTCGACCCCTATGTCCCCGCTTCATCCAACTGCCGAATCCGCGTAAGGTGACGTCCGCCTTCGAAGGGAGTCGCGAGGAATACCTCCACGATCTGCAGCGCCTCTTCCAAAGGCATCATGCGCTCCCCAAGGGCGAGGACGTTGGCGTCATTGTGGAGGCGCGTCAGGCGGGCGGATTCATGGTTCCAGCACAGCCCGCACCGGACGCCGCGCACGCGGTTGGCCATCATGGCCTCGCCATTTCCCGAACCGCCCAGCACGATCCCGCGCTCAAATGCTCCCGCCGCCACCGCCTCGGCGACCGGGCGGATGAACCGGGGATAGTCCACGGGGGCCTCCGAGTCCGTTCCAAAGTCGGTAACCGAGTGGCCCGCCTGTTGCAAATGGCTGATGATCTGCTGTTTATAGCGGAAACCCGCGTGGTCGGATCCGATGGCGATCTTCATGGGGGAATCTTTCTCAAACGGAGCAGAACGCCCCGTCTTACTTTCCCGCCTTTGCGGGAGCCGCGGGCCGGCTCCAGACTTTTTCTCCACCCAAAAAAACAGTTTCGCGCCGGAAAAGCCGGGGTAATCATCCGCCACCAATCCCCAAAAGGCTTACCCGGGCCGACTATTAAACCTTACAAGGAGGCAGCTTTGGACCTCAAAGAGATCAGACAAATAATTGAATTGATGAAGCGCAACGACTTGTCGTTGTTCCATCTGGAGCGCGAAGGCTTCAAAATCAAACTGCGGAAAGGGGTCGATTTCGACGCTGTGCCCGCGCCCGCGCCCGCCGCCCCCCAGCCCGTGGCACCGGTGCAGGCGGCGACGCCGGTTGCGGCTCCGGCGACTCCGTCCGCAGGGACAGGGAGTTACATCCATTCTCCGATGGTCGGCACCTTTTACCGGGCGTCCGGACCGGGGGAAAAACCGTTTATCAACGTTGGCGACACCGTGGACGAAAACACCACGGTTTGCATCATCGAGGCCATGAAGGTCATGAATGAGATCAAGTCTGAAAAGCGGGGCATCATCACGAAGATCATGGTTGAAGACGCCATCCCGGTGCAGTTTGACAGCCCTCTTTTCGAGATCCAGCCGGCCTGAGTCCCCCGCATGTTTAACAAAATCCTGATCGCCAACCGCGGGGAAATCGCCCTTCGCGTCATTCGGGCCTGCAAAGAGCTGGGAGTGAGGACGGTAGCCGTCTATTCCAAAGCAGACGAAACCTCCATGCACGTGCAGTTGGCGGATGACGCCATCTGCATCGGCGCCGGCCCCAGCAGCCAAAGTTATCTCATGGTGGATCGCATCATCGCGGCGGCCGAAATTGCCAATGTGGATGCCATTCACCCCGGCTATGGATTCCTGTCCGAAAACGCCCGGTTCGCCCGCATTTGTGAGAGCTGCAAAATCAAGTTCATTGGTCCGAGCGCGGAAGTGATCGAAATGATGGGCGATAAAAACATGGCCCGCGCCACGGCGAAGAAATTCAAACTTCCCATCACGCCCGGCACCGATGGCATCATCAAAACCGATCGCGAGGCGCTGGAGGCTGCTGCTGCCATTGGCTATCCGGTGATGATCAAAGCCACTGCCGGCGGCGGCGGACGCGGCATGAGGCCCGTTCATAATGAAGCCGCCATGGGCTCGGCTTTTGCCAGCGCCAGTGCCGAAGCCGTAAAGTGCTTTGGCAACGGGGACATGTACTTGGAAAAGCTGATTCTCAATCCTCACCATATTGAAATCCAGGTCCTGGGCGACTCGAAGGGCAATGTGGTGCACCTTGGCGAACGCGACTGCTCGCTGCAGCGCCGGAATCAGAAGATCATCGAAGAGTGCCCTTCGCCGTTTATCAGTGAACGTCTGCGCAAAAAGATGGGCGCAGCCTCCGTGAAACTTTGTGAGGAAATCGGCTATGAGAATGCCGGCACCATCGAGTTTCTCGTGGATGACGATGAGAACTTTTACTTCATGGAGATGAACACCCGCATCCAGGTGGAGCATCCGGTGACGGAAGAGGTCTATGGCTGTGACCTTATCAAAGAGCAGATCCGCATCGCCGCCGGACAGCCCCTGTCCGAGCATGTGCGTAAAAGCTCGTCCCGGTGCCATGCCATCGAATGCCGGATCAACGCTGAAGACCCGTACAACAATTTTGCCCCCAGCCCGGGCAAAATTCAAAACTACTACACTCCAGGGGGCCGGGGCGTCCGGATCGACAGTCACATTTATGCGGGCTACGAAGTGCCGCCGTATTATGACAGTATGATCGCCAAGCTCATCGTCACGGGAGCGACCCGGGAGATCGCCATTGCCCGGATGAAACGGGCTCTCATGGAGTACAAGATCGAGGGGCTGAGGACGACGATCCCGTTCCAACTGTCGATTTTGAGCAACAGTGACTTCAAGAGCGGGAAGTATAACATCGGGTGGGTGGAACAGTTTCTTCAAAAGCAGCCGAAAAACTGATGCCGGGGATTGTCAAAAGGCGCCGGAACATACATCTTCACGGAAAAACGCAGGTTCCCCCCAACGATGAAGCGCTTCACGGTCATTTGTCACCGGTGCGGCAAGTCCACCTTTGTGGACTTGTCCAAAACGGTTTCAGACCAGCGCTGCCGTGCGTGCCGGGGATTTCTGCAGGGGGTTGACGTCAGTATCGGAGACAAACCAAAGACATTGCGGCGCAAGATGGTGTGGAAAATGGCAGGGGCGGCGCGGCAGGAGCCCGTCTGGACGGACCAGATGACGCCGGTGATTCCCATTCGGCAGCGCTGGCCGCGTTTCTACCGGTGGTCGGTCCTGGGTGGCCTCGCCGTTTTTCTCTCCGCCATTGGCTGGAGTGCCTACATGAAGTTTCACGATTCCATCGGAGGCCACCGGGAAGTGTTCGGGCAGGCCGCCCCGGCGAAGATCGACCCGCGGGATACCATGGAATGGAACCAGCGGGCTCTCGCCGTGGCGCGGAAAGTCATTTCTGCGCCGACGGCGGATGATCTGCTCCCCCTGCTCCTGCATCCTGACGTCAGCGACGACATCATCCGCCGCTATTACGAAAAGGAGGAGAAACTGCCGCTCGGCAAAGATCTTGTCGAGGAACCGATCATACCGCCGGGCGAATACAACGAGAACGCCGTTTCTTTTCAGTTCTTCGATTTGAACGACCGTCCCCGCGCCTTTGCGCTCATCGAAAAGGCCGACGGCAGCATGAAGGTGGATTGGCCCAGCCTCGTGGGTCTTGGCGAGATGCCGTTGAAGGAATACATGGAAACCACTCCGAAGCGCAGTGTCGTTCTGCGGGCCCGTGCCCGTCTGGGGCATTATTACAACGGAGCGTTCAGTGACAGCAAAAAATGGCTTTCGGTCCGGTTGTCCAATGTGATCGACGAAGACGTCATCCACGCCTATGTGGATCGTTCGCTTCCGCTGGCCGACAGTATGGAGAAACTGCTTCCGGATCTGGAGAGCGCCCGTGCAGGGCCGGACAAACCGGTTATCGTCCTCCTCAAGTATCCGCCTGAAAATGTGAAACCGGATCAGACGGTGTTGAGTGCCATCTTTACCATGTCATGGTACAAGCCGGGCGGATTGAAGCCTCTGATCGAGTATGCCACGAAAGCGGATGCCGAAGCGGCTGCTGCCCGAAAAAATCAGGAGAAGCCCAAAGACGCGCCCGATTCGCCAAAGGCTCCTGATCATTGATGACGGTCCATGAAAGCAGGTTTTCTGGACAAACTGCTCACCAGGCTCGACCGCATGCCCGCGGAGGAAATGCAGGCATTTCTGATGCGCCTTGTGCGGGAGAAGGGTTTTTTTGAACAGGTGTTCGAAGCCCTTGAGGAAGGCGTGATCATCTGTGAGCCGCAGGGCGTTATCACTTTCATCAATCGCGCGGCCTGTCGTTTTTTTGGTTTGGAGGCAGCAGAGGCGGGGGGCAAGCGCCTTGAGGATGCCGTGCGCGGATTTCACTGGCCCGTTCAGCGCAGCCGCAGGGACACCGTCAGCCGGGACCTGGAGGTCTTTTATCCGGAGCACCGGTTTCTCAATTTTTACCTCCGACCCATCGACGATGGCGAAGCGGATGGTCCCGAAGTCGGATATGTCATGCTCATTCGCGATCTCACGCAGACGCGCCGCATTGCCGAAGAGCAGATCGAAAGCGAACGCTTGAATGCGCTGACCATGATGGCCGCAGGAGTGGCTCACGAAATCGGAAATCCGCTCAACTCACTCAACATTCACCTCCAGCTTCTCGAGAAGAAACTCAAGAAGGCCGACATGTCTGTCTATGGCACGGTGAAAGACCAGATCGACATTTCCCGTGGTGAAATCCAAAGGCTGGACTTTATCATTGAGCAGTTTCTTCGAGCGGTCCGTCCTGCAAAGCCGGTGTTTGAAATGGTAGAGTTGAACCGGATCATCGAAAGCGCGGTCAATTTTCTCGCTCCGGAACTGCAGGACCGCCGCATCCACACCCGCCTGCAGTTGCACGACTCGCTGCCCCTGTTGAAGCTGGACTCCAACCAGCTCAAGCAAGCCTTCTACAATCTGATCAAGAACGCTGTCCAGGCCATGGGTACGGGCGGATCCCTAACGATCCGCAGCGACCTCTCGGAATACGATGCGGTGGTTTCCTTTGAGGATACCGGCAAGGGCATGTCGCCTGAAACCGTGGCCGCCATGCACGATGCGTGGTTCACCACCCGTAAAACCGGCGTGGGCCTGGGGATGCTCATCGTCCGCCGTATCGTGCGCGAACACGGCGGAGAACTGAGCATTGAAAGCAGCGAGGGCAAAGGCACGCGGGTTACCCTAACACTTCCCCGCGGTCCGCGGCCCATTCGCTATCTGGAGGCGGGAGACGGCGCTGAACGCAAGAAGGCGACGGCGCCGGAGGTGATCGATGTGTGAATCTTCAAAATCCAAACATCAAACATCAAAGAAACTTCAAATCCCAAGCCTCAACCGGGGAAATAAAGAATCACGGGCCATAGAGGCTTGATGTTTGAGGCTTCTTTGAGGTTTGAAGTTTCACAGCACCCCCTCCTTCTTGATATCCAAATACAAATTCCCCAGCGCCACCGGCAGGACCTCCGACGGCGCATCGATCGTTAGGATTCCGGCGCGGCGCAGTGAGTGAAGAAGGAGCTGCCTTTCCTCGAGATACTGCATCGCGGCGCCATAACTGCGGGCGGAGTTGAGGCTATGGATCGGTACGTTGACCCGCGACATGACCTCGCGTTCCCGGAGGCTGGCTACGATGACAAGATGCCGTCGGCGGATCAGTTGGAGCGGTCGCAGGAGATGGGTCTGGTCCTCGCTGCGCAGGTTCGTGCAGAAGACGATGAGCGCGCGGCGCTGCTGCCGCCGCATGATCAGCTCGGCGGCTTCGCTGAAATCGCCTGGCGCGGAGCCGGTGCGATAATCATAGAGGTGGTTGAGAATAACGGGCATTGATGATGGACCGGTTTGAGGCGGCAGCCAGCGATCCACTCCTCCAAAGCCCATGATGCCTACCCGGTCGCCCTGACGCAGCGCGATGAAACTCAGCAGGAGCATCGCGTTCAGGCAATGATCGAATTGTGTTAGGTCCCCGTCAATGGCCCGAAGACGGCGACCGCAGTCCGCCATTAAAATGATCGTCTGATTGCGTTGCTCTTCATATTCGCGGCTAGTCAGGACAAGACGCCGTGAGGTGGTCTTCCAATCGATGCGGTTGAGCGCGTCACCATCCTGATAGTCGCGCAGTTGCCGGAACTCGCGGCTGAGTCCGGCCTTGTTGCGCCGCTGGATACCCATCTGGGCCTCACGGTGCTGCATGGCGAGAAGAGCGAAGCGAACCACCGGTTCGTAGTTGGGGTAAACGCGGGTTGTTTCCGCAGTGCCTGAACGGTAACGGCGCACCCATAGTCCCAGAGGTGAGCTGTGTTCGACAAAGGCCGGCGCGATTTCCGCCGGCCCGCGCTCCACTGCGCGCACGCGCGCCGATACGGATGCGAATCCCCGGCCCGGCACTTTTCCGCGCCATGGCCAATCCTCGCTGCGCAGGGCGGCGGGAAGGCCATCGAGGATGCGCACACGCACTTGCTGCACGTCAGGGTTCCGTACGGTCACCGTCATCTCCTGTTCCACTCCCAAAGCCATGCGCGGATCCAGCCGCCGCTCTACCTGGACCTTTTTCATCATTCGCATCCAGACAGCGTCGCAGATTGCCACCGTCATCCAAAGCAAACCCGTCCATTGCCATGCCGCCTGAAGCGGTCTCCACCATGCGGCCGCCGCACCCAGTAACGCCCACGCGAGGCAACAGTAGAGAAGGGAGAGGGAGGGAAGCATGAAGGGGAAGCACCAAGCAACCAAGCACCAAAGAAACATCAAGCACCAAACATCAACCTCCCCGCGCCAGCCCGGTTTGTGTTTTTCGTTCGCGGTTCGGGTGCCGGTCAAGCCAATTCGAGGCAGAATAGTATTACTTCAGGCCTTTGCCTCCGTGAAGAATCTGCTTCCCTGCTTGGCCATGAATCGACGAACCCTCCTTTCTCATGCCAGCCTTGCGGCCGGTGCCACGGTGCTTGCAACCAGTGCGGTCCGCGCCCAGGAATCGCCGCGCAAAATCAAAATGGGCTTTGTTGGTTGCGGCGGGCGGGGTGGATTTGTTGCGGAGATATTTAAGGAGGACGGGGGTTATGAATTTGCGGCCGCCGCCGATTATTTTGAGGATCGGGTTAAGGGATTCGGAGAAAAGTTTGGAGTGCCGGCGGACAAGCGTTTTACGGGTCTCGATGGTTTCCGGAAAGTGCTGGCTTCCGGCATCGACGCGGTGGCGATCCACACGCCGGCGTATTTTCACCCGGCCCAGTGTGAGGAAGCGATTGCCGCGGGCAAGCATGTGTTTGTCGCGAAGCCCGTGGCCGTGGATGTGCCGGGTTCCCTCACGGTGGGGGAGTTGGGTAGGAAAGCGACCGCGCAAAAACTCGTAATGCTTGTCGATTTTCAAAGCCGTGGTAACGCCGTTTTTCAGGAGGCTCTCAGTCGCGTGAAAAGGGGTGCGATGGGTGAGCTGACGTATGGTGAGTGCATTTATGAATTCGGCACTCTTCCGGCGCAGGTGGCGGAGGAAAAAACCGCGGAGGACCGGCTCAAAAACTGGGTGCAGCACAAGAGTCTCTCCGGCGACATTTGTGTGGAGCAGAATATTCATTCGCTCGACATCACGGCCTGGGCGTTTGGGCCGCCCGTGAGAGCCACCGGCTTTGGCAGTCGCCGTGTGAAGACCGGTCCGGGCGATACCTGTGACCATTATAACGTCCTCTTTGAATACGCCAACGGCGGCAGTGTATCGTTCATGTCCCGTCAGTACAATGCATGGGGTGCTCCCGGACTCGTCATCAAGAACCGCCACTTCGGCACCAAAGGCGCGTTGGAGACTGACTTCGGAGGACTGGTGAATCTTCGCGCGGAGGATGCAAAAAACGTCTTTCGCGGCAAGACGGACGGCCTCTACAAAGAGGGCAGCGTGCAGCAGGTGCGCATTTTCCGCGAAAACATCACCGGTGGAAAATTCGACAACGCCACCGTGCCGAATGCTGTGGAAACCAACCTGCTTTGTCTCTTCGCAAGGTTTGCCGCCGAGCAAAAGCGCACCGTCACATGGGACGAACTGCTGAAAGACACCCGCAGAGCGGAGCCTGATTTGTCAGGTCTGAAGGCGTAGTGGTCCCCGTTAATAAAGTTCCACGGGCGAACGCTTTCCATCCTCCACACTCAGGACGGCGGCCTTTTCTTCACCGAGTACCGCCAAGCGCAGTTCCTGGATCTGTTCGTTCAATTCGGCGAAGCGCTCCATGCTCCACTTCGCAGGCTTCTTCATATTTCCTTTGGCGCGCTGAACCCGTTCCAGTGCCGTGTTCAGCAGTGCATCCGGAAGGCCCGCAAGATGCTGATGCGCCTGCTCCACCATCTCGATGCGGTGACAGATCATGACGATGTCATTGCCGGCGCGCATCGCATCCTGGATGGCCTGCTCGAACGTGACTTCATTCAAGATTGCGCCCATGTCGAGGTCATCGGTCATCACCAGACCGTGATCGAAGCCCAGCTGATCGCGAAGCAGCCTTTGGATGATATTGTGAGACAGACTGCTCGGCCAGCGCGGGCGGTCGCCGTCGAAGTCCGGAAACCACGCGTGACCGATCATCATGCTGTCGAGTTCCGGCATGAGCGCGGTGAAAGGAATGAGTTCCTCCGCCAGCAGTTCCTTCTTTGTCCGCTTGATGACCGGCAGTTCATGATGCGGGTCCACCTCCGCGCTGCCATAGGTGGGAAAGTGTTTGCCGCAGCTCAGGATGCCTTCGCGGCGCATGGCGCGATTGAACACACCGGCGAAATCCACGACTTGCTGTGCATTGTTGCCATAACAACGGCCCTTCAGCGAGTTGTCTGCCTGATCGTCGTAGGAAATGTCCAGGACCGGGCAGAGATTGAGATTGAAACCAAAAAGGCGCAGAAGCTGGCCGGTGAGCTTTCCGTGCTGCTTGATGAGATCGCGGTCACCCTTTTGCCGCAGGGCCTGGGCGTTGGGCGGTTCGGAGCCGATCAAGCGCAGCCGGGAGACGCGTCCGCCCTCCTGGTCGATGGTGATGATGGGTTCGATATCCGAGAGATCGCGCAAATCGTCGATGAGTTTTCGCAACTGCTCCGGGGACTTGATATTGCGGCCGAAGAGAATGAAACCGCCGGGCTGCAGCGCCTTGAAGCGCCGCGCGGTGTCTGCGTCGAGTTCCGGTCCAGGCACGCCGGTCAGAAGAAATTGTCCAAGCTTTTTCGAATCCATGGACGGCGGTCTTACCTCATGCCCGCCGCCATGCAATGAGGGTTTGTTTCCGCGGTGCTGCGGCAAAACTTAACCGCCGGCGGACTTCTGCATCACGGCCCGGTAGAGTCCCTCGAAATCCTTTGCCCCTGCTGCGACGGGGTTGAACTGCGCGGTCCATTGCCCCGCCGCCTCCGCCGATAGTTGTGTTATGTTACTATCTGTTAGAGTGCCTTCCGGCATCCGCAACGGCATGTCTGCGGAACCCAGCAGCGCGGTGAGAAATTCCGGCAGGCCGGTGGCGCCAGCGCTTTCCGCCAACTGCCGGTATGTGGAGGCGGCGTCTTGATCAGCGCTGTTATAACGAACGACGTGAGGCAGCATCATGCCGACGGCCTCGCCATGCACAGTTCCAAAATGAGCGGTTAGGGGATTTGCCGCGCTGTGTGCTGCTCCGAGCATGGAGTTTTCAATGGCCACGCCGGACAGGGAGGCGCCGAGCAGCATGGCGGCACGCGCCTCCGCGTCCGCCGGATCAGCGAGCACTTTCGGGAACGCATTGGCCAGCAGGGCGAATGCGGCCTGGCTGTTCGCGAGGCTGATCTCCGTGCGCCGCTTGCAGACAGCGCTTTCCACCGCGTGCGCGATCGCATCCATGCCCGTAACGCGCGTGACCCGTCCGGGCTGCGAAAGCGTCAGGAGGGGATCCAGAATAGCAATGCGCGCGGCCGCTTTTTTGTCCCCGCACGCCATCTTGGTATGCGTGACGGCATCGCTGATCAGCGCATAGCTCTGGCATTCACTGCCCGTGCCGGCCGTGGTGGGAATGGCGATCAGCGGCAGCATGGGTTTCGTGGCCTTGCCCGTGCCATGGTAGTCGCTCATGCGTCCGCCGTTCGTGAAGAGAAAATTGCAGCCCTTTGCCGTGTCCATGCTGCTGCCGCCTCCGAGGCCGACGAGCAGATCCGCATCCATCTCCCGTGCGCTCGCCACACAGTCGTCCACGGTGTCCGTCGTGGGATTTTCCACCACTCCCATGAAAGCGCTCCATTCCACGCCGGCTCCGCCGAGACTCTGAATGACCCGCTCCAAGTGCCCTGCCTCGGCGATGCCCCGGTCTGTCACGATCAACACGCGCTGGGCTCCCAATGTTCGCGCGAAAATCCCCGCGCGCTCCACGGCATTGTTTCCGAATACCACCTTCGTTCCAGGTGCATGGGTGAAGTCCTTCACCCATTCCGGCACGCCAGGCCCACAGTACTTATCCAGCAGGGCTGCGGCGGTGAGGGGGGGGACTGAAATCATGCGGGGTTCTTCGTGGCGAATACGCGGCTGCAAGCAAGCCCTTTCGACCGTTGCCTGACGTGAAAACGCGGGGCACGGAAAAACGATTGCCCGTGGAATCAGAGCGGTTCTATGCTGGATACCCATGCAGTTGCGCGTCGAAAACCAGCGATTCCATGAATCGGTCCTTGCCGGGGATGTCCCGGATCAGGATTGCCGCTTCCAGCGAAACGCAAGTCCCGCTGCGGAGCAGTGAACGTATGGCTCAGAACATTCCGCGCGGCACGCCTGCCAGAGTTCTCCTCATCTTTGCTCTGCTCATGGGGGCCGTGGTGGTCTCGTCCATTCAGGACGCGCGGCGGCCTGACAGCTTTGGCATTACCTGGCCGACAGCCGTGGGGGATGAGGCGTATCACAAACCCGGCGGTGAACCGCTGCGAATTTCCGTTAACGGTGCCGCCTACAGCCTCCACGAAGACGCAGGCGAGCGCCTGCAGCGACGGGACGACCGGATGTTTCGTGTGCCTCTTGCGGTGCCCGTCCCCAGACTTTACACGACATCCAATACCTTTCCGCCAAACGAGGTGCCGCCCCTCTATTTGAAAACGGGCGATGGCGAGTACATGCGGGTCGAACTGGCGGAAAAAAAACCACCGGCTGAAGGAGAAAAGGCGGACTAACGTGGCGGAAGGAACATTTTGCGGATACCAATTTCATCGTTCAAACCGTGGCAATTGGCCCGCGCACCGGTAAGTTACAGGCATGCCCCCGCTTCCCATTCTCAGTTTTGCCCTCGCTGCCGCCTGCATCGCGGGCGTGAATCTTTACCTGACTGTTTTCCTGACGGGACTCGCAGGACGCATAGGATGGCTGCCGGTGTCGGGCGACATGGAAGTGATAGGAATGCTGGGGCATCCGGTGGTGATGACGGTGGCGGCGGCGCTCTATCTCCTGGAGACGGTGGTGGATAAAATTCCGGTCATGGACAGCCTGTGGGATGTACTGCACACCGTCATCCGTCCGGCGGGGGCGGTAATCATGGCGCTGAATATTGTGCATCCTGCGGACCCGGCTTATCAGGTCCTCGCGGGAATCCTGGCGGGAGCGGCGGGACTCACCTTCCACCTTGCGAAGGCGGCGGTGCGGCTTCGCATTAATAACTCTCCGGGACCGATGGCCAACATTCTGGCGAGCATTGTGGAGGATCTACTGGTGGCGGGTTTGTTCGCACTCAGCGTGCATCAGCCTCTCGCAGGTCTGGTGACTTGCCTTACATTCGTAGCGGTGCTGTGGTTGCTGCTTCCGCGTATGTTCCGGGCGGCGCGGGCAAGTTTCTTTTTGATGTGGAAAAAGATGAGGCTGCCGGCGGGGTTGTTGGCGAACCGCGTGAAATTGTCAGGCAAGGTCACCGCGGAGGAGGATATGCTAATCGATGGAGAACTGCCTGGCAATACTACCGTGGAATGGGTGGCGCGCTGTGTCAGCGGCCGGGTTCGGCGTTTTCCGGGGGTGAACCCGAACACGTTTGGTCTGCTGGCTGGTGTGAAGGAGCATCCGGGCACACTGGTCTTTTTGGGCCGCCGGTGGTTTCGGCTGCGGGCGGTGAAGATTCCTCTTACCGAATGCGAGTCGCAGCACGAGAGCAGCTTTCTCAGTGAAGACCTTGTGATTTATAACAAGCCGCAGAAACAGCAGATCGTTTTCCGTTTCACGCGCGCGGAGGAGGCGCTGGCCTCGCGACTCGAGGCGGAACTGCACAGTCAGCGGAAGCGCGCGAAGGCTGCGCTGCCTGAACCGGAAGCCGGGCCGCTGGCGTTCATTGGAATCAAAGAGAGATCGCCTGCCGAAGAGGATGTGTTTTTGCCCGAAGTCTTCGCGGAGGCTCCTCCGCGTGAGAGCCCGGTGTTTGCGCCGGTATCCGCAGTGCCCGGAGCGCCGCCGTTTCAGTCCGCGCCCATTTCCCCGTTTCCTGCATCCACGGAGGCCATGGCATCGCTGCCGGCAATACCCTCGCTAACGGAACTGCCGGTCTCCGCCGACGTGCCGCCCATGCCGCCGACCGAAGCCGGAATCGAACGTTGAATACACCTCATGACTCAATCCGATGCCCTCGATGTCCTGCACCGTTATTATGCCGCTTTCAATGCAGGTGATCGCGAAACATTCTTTGGTCTGCTGACCGGGGATGTCATTCACGACATCAATCAGGGCGGCAGCGAAACGGGAGTCGCCGCCTTTAGAGCATTCATGGATCGCATGGACCGGTGCTATCGTGAACGAATAGAGGACCTTGTGCTTATGGCGGATGAGAGCGGCACGCATGCAGCGGCGGAGTTTATGGTGCGGGGTGAATATCTGGCCACTGACGAAGGGTTGCCACCTGCGCGGGGGCAAAAGTATCTGCTGCCTGCGGGAGCTTTCTTCACGTTGCGCGATGGACGTGTGGCGCGGGTGACGATGTATTACAATCTCCAGGAATGGCTCCGGCAGATTTCCTAACAGTCGCAGGGGCAGTCGCAGTCGCAGCCCGGGCAGTCACAATCAGGGCCATTGCAGTCTCCAGGCACAGGGCAGCACCAAATGCCGTCGCAACAGCCACTCCGGCGCGAGCCACCGCGGGTTTGACTGCCGCAGCAGCAAAGACCGGGGCAGCCCACGCACCAATCGCTGCAGCCGCCGGATTTCTTTTGTTCGTTCAAATCCTGCGGTGGAGGCGAAGGGGACTGGGCGGGCGGGTTCTCCGGCGGCAGCGGCGGAGGAAGCGGCGGCGGCATCGCCGGAGGGCCGGCCATTCCGAGTCTTGTCAGGGTGCGCTGCTGCAGACGGGGCCCGGCGAGGGAAGTGAGAAGCGATTCATGTCGAAAAACCGGGAGCGCGCCGAGTGCGCGGGACAGGATGCCGAGGTCGGCGTTCACTGCATCCGCGACGAGAGCGCTGCGCTCCGTCTCGTCCGGCGGCAGAGGATTGAAACGGCACCGGCGTTTGTCTGCTTCGTAATCCTCCCACGCATCGACTGTATAGATGAGCCGCCCCAGCGCGGCACCCGCTTCCGTCAAAGGCTCCGCGGTTTCCAGAGGCGCGCCGGTCACACGCGGCAGGTGGCCGAAGATGGCTCCGTAGGCTAAAGCAGTGGGCGCGCTCGCAACAGCCAGGGCCGCTCCCGGCGCTTCCACTTTTTCCTGCCCGCTCATGGTTCGGGCCACGGCCTCAACCGGGAAGCCGGTCGCTTCGAGATCGGTGCGCGCCTTTTGCTCTGCCCGGCGGAGGAGCCACTTGCCGGCCTTTGCGGCCCGCCGGCGAAGTCCGCGCTCGTCCTCCGCGTCATCCCGCAACTTCACCGTCAACGCGCAAATCGTGACGGCGGCGGCATAGCGCATCTGCGGTTCGTGCTGCACCAGGAGACGTTTCCGGCCGAATGGATTGCAACAGGTGGTGCGGGTCACAGGCGGGGCCACGGGCGAGAGCGCCGTGCCCACGAGCGCCAGAAAGGTGCTGTCGCGATTGATCAGCCATCGGCTCCATAGTCCATAGCGACCGCGCAATGTATTGCACAATCCGCAGAAATGGCTTTGCCACGCCCTCTGAGCATCGCGGCCCGCGCAACCACATGGGCCTGACAGAAATCCGAACATGCGTCATCCCTGGCGTATTCCTGCGGGCAGTCAAGTTGTCCTATCGCGCCGCAGCGGCCGCATGCATTGGCGGTGCGCCTGATCCTCCAGTGCAGCACATCGTGGGTGCTCTTACCGGTCATCGTGCGTTTGATACGGCGACCGTCGCCGCCTCTTCCGTCAACTTCCGTCAGCGGCGTCGCGCAGAATAATCTTTGCCCGCGGCGCTAAAAGGCACCATCCTCTTCGGACCACAGTGGTATTCTCATGAAATCGAAACCAGGAATGATTGCGGGGGCGTCGCTGGCCATTGTGGCGGCGTGTGTGGTGGTGAAACACTATGCCGGCGGGGACATAAATACCGCTTCGGAGACTGCCCGCTTAAAATACACAACACCTGCCACGAGCGAAAACGCGGACGTTGATTCCCGTAAAAAGCGCACATCCCCTCTTCCGGAACTGGAACTCGAACCGGCAGTCAAGGTCGATCCCGCTCAAAGAACTCAGGCACAAGTCGTGGAGGACGCCAACGCGAGGTTGATGGGGGCGCTGCTGAGCGGGAAACACGAGCGCCCCACGGCCAAACACCGCGAAATCGCGGAGCGCACCGCCATCATTCAAAAGGTCTTGAGAGCCGTCAAACCCCGGCGGGGAAGCGATCCGGCCATCACGATGACACCGGAGGAAAGGGCCGACTTTGAGGACACGGTAAACAAGCTGAAAACGATTCCCGGAGCGGAATGGACCGCGCAGGATCTGGAGACGCTGGAGCTAATGAGTTCTCCCCAAAGGAACACTGTGGCCGATTTTGAATCGAAGCGGCACGAGTTGCAGGAGCGGCTGGACGCCCGCCTGAAGCAGGAGAGAAAGGCTTTGGAAGAGGAGATGGTAACACCGGAATCGCGCGAGGAATTTGTAAAGGCAAGGCAGGAATACGAAGCGGAGTTCCAAAAGCTCAAGGCTTCGCGTGACGCTCTGGAGGGCCGGGAGAACGAACGATAACCCGGCCCGAACGCGACTCCGGTATGGACGTCCGCGAAAGGCTGTGTAGATCATCTGCATGTCAAAATCGCGCTATATGATGATCGGCGGCTTCCTGGGTGCCGGGAAGACGACGACGATGCTGCGTCTTGCCGAAATGTTGACGGAGCGCGGGATGAAGGTGGGGCTGATCACGAATGATCAGGCGTCCGGGCTGGTGGACACGAGCCTTGCGGAAAACAAAGGGATGGCGGTGGAGGAAATTGCAGGAGGTTGTTTTTGCTGCCGGTTTTCCTCGCTGATCGAAGCGGCGAGGCACCTAACTGAATCCACGAGACCCGATGTTTTTCTGGCCGAGCCGGTAGGAAGCTGCACCGATCTCGTGGCGACTGTGGCGCTGCCGTTGCAGCAGATTTACGGCAATCAGTTTACCGTGGCACCCTACACCGTGCTCGTGGACCCGGCACGGGCCATGAGGGTGTTTGGCATGGATGAAGGAAGGACTTTTCCAGAGCACGTGCTCTACATTTACGGAAAACAACTGGAGGAGGCGGAGCACATCGTCATCAATAAGGCGGACATGGTACATGCGGCGACGCTGGAAGAATTGCGCGCCGAAATCTCCCGGCGGTATCCGCAGGCGGAGGTGCATGTGATGTCGGCGCGGGAAGGCAGCGGAACCGAACCGCTTCTCGAACTCCTCCTGTCCGGTGAATCCGCGCCGCAGACAGTCATGGATGTGGACTATGCGCTCTATGGTGAGGGGGAGGCCATGCTGGGATGGCTGAATGGCACCGCCAATGTGAAGGGCGATGATTTTGACGGGAATGCATTTCTTCTGGACCTCGCCACCAGCATTCAAAAAAACCTGTCTGAGAGCGGTGCGGATGTGGCCCACCTGAAAATGGTCATCAGCCCGGACTCGGAGCCCTACGAGCTGGCGGCCTGCAATCTAACAAGGCAGGAAGGCATGCCGGAACTCAGTCACCGCCTTGTCGATCCTCTAGACGACGCCACTCTTCTCATCAACTGCCGCGCCGCCGGCGATCCGGAACTTCTGCGCGATGCCGTCGCCGCTGCGCTCGACGAAACGGCCGCGAAGTTTGATGTGGGAGTCGAACAGGGACCGCTGGATTATTTCAAGCCGGGGCAGCCGAATCCGGAGCATCGCGTGGCGGCGGTCTGATTTTGTCCTTCTCCGATGATCTTCTCCCTAACCACCCGCATCGCGACCACCGTCGATCCCCGCCTTCTGATGAAGATGGCGTGGAATTTCGGATTCAAAGGCGCGCGTTCGGTGATGCTGTTCAAGAAGCGTATGAAGCAGGGGATCGTGTTCCCGCCATTCCTTTATTTGAGCATTCTGAATTCGTGCAACCTGCGGTGTCAGGGCTGCTGGGTGGATGTGGAAGCGCCGCGGAATATGATCCCGCTCGATGAATTGAACCGGCTGGTGAATGATGCGCGCGAGCACGGAAATTCCTTCTTTGGCGTGCTCGGCGGGGAGCCGTTTATGCATCCGGGTCTTTTTGATTTCCTCGCGCAGCATCCGGACTGCTATTTCCAGATCTTTACGAACGGCCAGCTCATCACTGAAAAAGCGGCGAAGAGGCTGCGGCAGTTGGGAAATGCGACGCCGCTGGTCAGCATTGAAGGCACGGGCAGCGTCTCCGACATCCGGCGCGGCAGCAAGGATGTGCTGAACCGGACCATGCGCGGCCTGCGGAATTGCCTCGATGAAAAGCTGCTCACGGGCGTTGCCACCAGTCTTTGCCAAACGAACATTGACGACCTTCTTACCAGGAACTGGCTGCAAACGCTGATTGGCTGGGGCGTGCATTACACCTGGTATCACACCTACCGTCCCGTGGGGCCGAAGATCGCGCCGGAACTCGCCCTGATGCCGGAGCAGATTACCAGTGTGAGGAGGTTCGTTGTCGAAATGCGGGCAAAAATGCCCATCGCCATCGTGGATGCCTACTACGATCACAAAGGCCAGGCGCTGTGTCCCATGGCCACCGGGATCAGTCATCACATCAGTCCACGCGGAGCCGTGGAGCCCTGTCCTATCATTCAGTTTGCCACGGAGAACATTACCGACAGTCGTGGTATTTACGAAACCCTGACAAAGTCAGCCTTCCTTCGCGACTTCCGCGAAATCTCCGCGAAAAACACGCGCGGATGCATCGTTCTGGAGCGTCCGGATTTGGTGAAGAGCCTCGCGGCAAAACACCGTGCGGCTGATACCACCATTCGTCAGACCGCTGTGGCCGAGCTCGATTCCATGACCCCGCGCACCAGTCAGCACCGGCCCGGAGAGGAAATACCGGAGAAACACTGGATGTACCGGCTCGCCAAGAAATTTTTCTTCAACGACTTCGGCGTTTACGACCGTCCGAAGGCGCAAGGCTGACCAACCGCGCTCCGGCTAACTGGTTAGGGCGGAGGCGGTGTCGTTTGTGCCGATTCGGGAGGCGCCGCGTCCGGAGGCGCTGCGGTCCTTAGTTGATCGGCGCGCACAGGGTTTGCCTGCTCAATCATCTTGGCCATCGCGCGGAAACTGCTGGAGGCTGTTTTCGGCAGCATGGGGAGGAGTTCGGTGAATGCGGCGTCATTCATCTTCGCCAGAATATCGGGTTTTTCGAAGATGGCGCTCATGATGCCCTTTGCACCGGTAATTTCGCCCTCGTTGCCTTCATTCATTCGTTTTAACCATGCGATCGTGGCTCCGGCATCACCTTGCATCAGGGCATTGCGTGCTCCCTTGTCCACGATTTGGGGGGTGAGGTAGGGCTCTCCCTTTTGTTCTTCGAGCCACTTCAGCATGGAATCCGGCGTGCCGTCCGTCCAGTTTTTATGGAACATCGTTTCCGCAAACGCATTGAATACATTTTGAAGGGCGGGACTGGTGGCATCCACGCTCGCCGCATCGAGAGCTCTTTGCAGAGCTTCGTTGGCTCCGTTCAGACCGGACGTGTGAATAGCCTGATTGATGAGAGCGGTGCCATCCAAAACAGGATATTCGCCGGACAAGGCGAGGGTCAGCGCTTTCTCCGGATCTTTCCGGCAAACTCCAACGAGCCAGGCATTGTCATACCGGGTGTCGGTGATGTGTGCCTCTTTGATGGCGGTCAGCACGCCCTCAGGGTCCACGGAGGCCCAGCCTTCGATCGCCAGCGCAAGGTTTTGCGGCTCCGGCAGCAATTGCTTGAAACACTCTTTGCCCATCACCTCGCCATAACGCTTCAGCATAAGGGTCCACTCCATGTCATGACGGCGACCCGTTTTGGTCGTGATGTCCCTGAAGGCCTGATAGATGCCGGGCGCATTCGACGGCGTCATGGATTCGAGCAGCAGACCCACCGCGGCCATGCGATTGACCGGGTCCGCCGATTCAAGGACCCGAAACATGACGTTTGTAGCGTTGGCAGCTGTGAGCGGTTCATCGCCAACGATTTTCGCAATGCTTGCGGGTACCATGCCGGCTGCCGGGAGTCGCAATTCCACGGTATTGGGCTCCGGCTTGAGCCGGTTTCCAGGAGGCGTGGACGCGTCGCCAGGACGGCCGAGGAAAAATCCCCCGGTACCGGCGGCGGCAGCGACAAGCACGTAGGAAAGGAGACGGCGAGCGTTCATAGCGGGTTAAACATAGCCGGATTAGGGCTAAAGGGAATTGAATTACAATGATTTCTGGAGGCCTGATTTCCTGAGAGATTACCCCACCCCCTGGCGACTCCACTAGGCCCGTTTCAGGCACGGTGTCAGTGTCCGAACCGGGATTCTAAGCGTATTCCAATCCTCCAGGAGTCATTTTTCCGCACCCCTTATGCCTGCCTGCGCCCTTCGCTGCACCGCTCTGCTCCCGCTTGTAATAACAGTTTCATGGCGGGCCGCCGCCGCCCCGGTAATCGATTCTGTTCATCATACGCCCGCCATTCCGGGGCCGGCGGATGCCGTGGAAGTCGAGGCGCGAAGTCCAGGAGCCGCCTGCGGTCTGCGGTGGCGGGTGGATGGCGGAAGCTTTCAAACGAAGCCGATGACCGATACCGACGGTGACGGCCATGTGGAGGCGACGCTCGACCCCCAGCCGAACGGAACGGTCATCGAATTCTTCATAGATGCCGCAGACCCCTCCGGCAGCGCGTCGTGGCCGGCCGGCTCCACGGGTGCCCTCTGGCAAACAGACAACTCTCTGCCCGCTGGTGCGTGGACTCCGGGGGCACAACCGCTTTGCTTCGCGGTGCTTCGTGAACAGGATAGCGCCGCGCTAACCGCCGCAGGCGGGAGCACCGGCTACTCCGGCACGTTCCTAACCGTGGACGGGACGGGGACGTCCGTCCGCTATGGATGCACTTTCCGTTCCTCAGGAGGCGCGCCTCCAGATCTGACAGTTGCTTTTCCGGCGGACAGTCCCTTGCAGGGGCGCGCCGCTCTGGAACTGAATAGTCATTTTCCTCACAGCCATGTTCTCAGCGCCGCCGTTTGGAGGAGGGCAGGCCTGCCCGCGGGAGAGGCCGCGCCTGTTAAGCTTCGTCTCAATGGCGTGGATCACGCGGAAACGGGTGTGCGCATGTTCGGCAGTTACGCCTGGGCGGAAGCGCCCGGTGCCGTCTGGCTGACACGGCAATATCCGCTGGATGCATTGGGAAATCTTTACCTGGTCAGTGATGCTGGTCCCGGCACTCATGGAGAACTGGCCTACGAGCTTCCGGCTACTCCCGCCAACTATGCCGAAACCTACTTTCCCCTAACGAATATAGCCGGAGCCGGTTACGCTGATGTCATCGCTCTGACCAACAAGCTCTCCAATGCCGCGGAGGCGACCTACAAAGCGGAAATCAGTCAGGTGCTCAACCTGGACCAGTGGCTCTCCTTCCTGGCGCTGGATGCCTTGACCGGAAACGTAAAGCCGGGGCTGCAAAGCGGACGCGGCACGGATTTTTACCTCTATCGCGGCGTGAATGATGCGCGCTTTGTGTTCATTCCGCGTGCGATGGATACGTCGTTCGGGCTCGGGGAAAACGGCACCGGTGATCCGGTCACGCGCAGCATCTTCAGCTATGAGGGCGTTCAGGGCCTGAACCGGATGATGAATCACCCTGACATTCTTCCGGACTATTATGCGAAGCTGCTCTCATTGACCGAAACGGTCTTCAACCACACCATGCTCGACCCACTCGCAGACCAGTGGCTTGGCGGCTGGACGGATGCCGCGACGGTGCAACAGGTGAAAAACTTCATTACCGCGCGCCGGACCAATGTCCTCGCACAAATCCCGCAAGCTTATGCCATGACCGTCACCACTGCGGCTCCCGACGTGGAGGGCATGAAGCAAACCACCGACGGCAGCGCCGCGGCGAGCGGGACCTTTCACGCCGGGCAGGTACGCTCGATTCGCGTGAACGGACTTCCCGCGACGCTTTATTACCGCACCGCCGGTGCGAACGCCGCAGGTACATGGACATGTGCCATTCCCGCCGGAAACAGCATCCTCCCTCCCGGCGTCAATATTCTGAAAGCAAAGTTCTACGATGGACCTAACGGAACGGGAAGCGTGGTGAAAGAACTCACCGCCACCGTCTTCCGTTCCGGCGGCACCGGTACCGATGTGTCCGGCATGCTGGGAACCGGCCCGCCGCAGAACTTGTTCAAGTACGGCGTCTATAGCAGCACTCCGGCCAATAACGTGCCGGGTTCGGTCTGGAAATACCTCACCAATGGCACAAATCCCGGCCCCACGTGGAAGGATGAGGGATTCAACGATACATCATGGAGTTCCGCCGCCACTCAGATCGGTTACGGCGAGGCGCAGCGCGACGAACAAACTCTGGTGGCCCGCGTCGATTATGTTCCGGGCACGTCAGGCACACAAAGCGCGCCAACGTATTACTTCCGCAACACCTTCACCATCGCGGACCTGAACGCCATCGCCAGCGTACCCGGAGAGGTAAAATATGACGACGGAGCCGTGGTCTATGTGAACGGCACTGAAATCCTGCGCACCACCAATCTCGCGCCCGATGCCGGGCATGACAGCTATGCCGATTTCAACGGGGCGGCCTCGCGGGAGAATGCGCTCGCGCCCTTCACCATCCCCCTGACGCTGCTCCACAGCGGCGTGAACACCATCGCCGTCGAGGTCCATCAGGAATCAGCGACGAGCACTGATTTGACGTTCGATTTGAAACTGGACGCGGTGCCGAAACCCATCGTTACCGCTTTCCAATGGACCCGCGCGGGCAGCCCTTATCATCTGACAGGAGATACGATCATTCCCGCCGGAGTAACCCTAACGATTGATCCGGGGGTAAGTGTTTTTGCCGATGCCGGACGGCGTCTTATCGTCAGCGGTATTATCAAAGCCCTCGGCACGGCAGACGCCCGCCTGCGCTTTTCCAATGTACCGGGCGCTCCGCTGCAGGACGATCCGCGCGAACCGGGCACCCAGATGGTGCCGCCGAAGTGGGGCGGTATCCTTGTCACCGATTCCCTTTCCTCTGAGAACATTATCAAATACGCAGACTTCGTAAACGCCCAGCCAACTGCCGTCGAGGGTTCAATCACCGTCCTCCGTTCCGAGTGTCTGGTGGACCACTGTTCGTTCCGTCTCACGTATCTGCACGGAGTCTATGGCAAAAACTGTTCCCTCACGGTTCAGGATTGTTATTTCCCCAGCGTCTATCCGCCCGGCAAGGAGTCGCTCGGCGAGGATCTGGACAATCTCAGCGAGTTTGTCGAAGTGGACAGCCCCCCTAACGACTCTGCCATCGAAAACAATCCGGCCTTCTTCGAAGGCTTTCCCGTGGGCGGCCACATCCGGCTCTACCGCAATGTGTTCGAGGGCGCTACGGGCCACAACGACCTCGTCGATGTCACTTCCGGCAAGTGGGGCCTGACACCGGTATTCGACGTGCAGGACAACATCTTCCTGGGCCCGACCGGCGACGAGCATCTGGATCTCAACGGAGACGCCTATATCGCGGGAAACTTTTTCCAAAACTGCAAAAAGGACATTTATACCTCCGATCACGGTTACGCGAACGCCGTCTCCGCCGACGTTACAGAAGAGGAAACGACCGTAGTCATCACCCGCAACGTGTTCACGCGTGTCGATCACGGAGTGAATGTAAAAAGCGGTGTCGGCGCCATCTTCGAGCACAACACGATGGCGGACATCAATCAGGACTATCATTTCGAGCGCGGGACGGGCCAAAACCTTTTCGTCCAGGATGTAAAGACGTCTGCGATCAACTTCTTCATCCCGGAGGACACCGGACCCGAGCCTGGAGACGGTGCCTACGCGGCCTTCAACTTGTTCTACGGTTCGGTCCCACCGGGCGAAGGCGCGCCGTCGGGATTTCCGCGGGTGTTCAGCGGCGCGGACATGGTGGATGAGGACGAACCGCCGTTCACGACGAAAATCGAAATGGCACACAATTTCCTGGATCCGGCGATCCTTGATCCGGTCATCGGCACCAGCCATCCTGACAATGTTTACGCCACCGTCTGGCAGGCTCGCACGGGCGATCCGCTCTTTGTGGCCCGCGCGGGGAAAAACTTCGCGCTCCAGGCGCACTCACCGGCGCGCGGCACAGCGCCTTTCGGACTCGATTACGGAGCCGGAATCCCTGCCGGCTGTTATTTGGCGAACCTGCCTCCCGCCCTCACGCCGCAAGCGGTGTCCGCCATCACCATCGGCGGACCGGGCATCTTTGCCTATCAATGGCGGATCGACGGGGGCCCATGGAGCGCGACGGTCCAGATCGCTCCAGGCGTCTGGTCCCTCTTGAATCCCACGGTGCGCACGGCCGTTCTGACCACTCCCGCTCTCGCGGACGGGCTCCACACGCTTGAGGTCATCGGACAGGATTTTGCCGGCAACTGGCAAGCCACACCCGCTTCCGCCTCATGGACTGTGCAGGCAAATCTTCAGCGCATAGTGATCAGTGAAGTCCTTGCCGATGCCCTCGCCGAATCTGACACCGTTGAGCTTCACAATGCCGGCGGCTCAGCCGTTTCTTTGACTGGATGGTATTTGACTAACGACTCCACCGATCCGGATAAATTCCCTCTCTCGGGCACACTTCCGGCCGGTGCATGGATGACGTTCACCATCCCGGGCCTTGATCTCGATGCTGCGGGAGATGACCTCCGTCTCTTCCAGGGGGCCATTGAGAAAGATGCCGTCGTGTTTGGCTCACAGGCCGCACGTCTCAGCATCGGCATGGTCGGACGCGACGGGCAGTGGACACTTTGCACTCCCACGCCCAACGCCGCCAATACTCCGGCCAGGATCGGCCCGCCTTCGTCCCTTCGCCTCAATGAGTGGCTCGCCGTTCCGGCAATTCGCTTCTCCACGGGCTGGGTGGAAATCGCCAATACCGGAACGCTTCCCGTGGCTCTTACGGGCCTCACGCTGACTAACAACACTTCCGGAAATCCTTCAGCCTTCACATTTCCCCCGCTCAGTTATATCGATGCCGGCGGCTTCCTCAAACTGAGCGCAGACAGCAGCGCCGCCCCTGGCCATCTTCCTTTCACGCTCGATCCCGCCGCCGGCAGCCTCTCGCTTTCGGGACCGGGAACAGTCATCGATTTCGTGGACTTTGGCTCCCAATCTGCCGACACCAGCATGGGGCGCGATGCGGCGGGCGCTTTGACCTTCTACACCAATCCCACCGGCGGGTCGGCCAATATCCTAACGGAACCCTCCTCCTTTCTTCCGTGGCTTGCCTGGCACGCCACCGCCCAGGGTTCCGATAACGATAAGGACGGGCTCTCTGCCTTTGCCGAATACGCCCTCGGCACCAACCCTCACACCGCCGGCGTCATTCCTCTGCAAACCGCCGGCCCGCCTGCGCAAATCACCGTTTACCTTCCTCAAAACGCAGCCGCTCCGCAGGGACACGGTAAACCGGAGGTCTCTTACGCTGTCCAGGCTGCGGACAATCTCGACTCCCCTTTCTGGTCAACCCTTTCCACCAAAACCCCACTCTCTTCCTGGACCAATCCCTCTGCTGTGACCGTCGGCCCGCCTGTCAGCGGTTACGTTCCTGTCACCGTTCAGGATTCCCCGTCTGTCCCCGGAAAACCCAGGCGTTTCCTTCGCATGATGATGACCTGGACTCCCTGACCTCTTCGATCACGGAGTTCCTGTAAACTTCCCGCCCAGTCTGTAAAAGCGCATGGGTGCACCGGTGTCACGGGAGTGAATTCATAGCGCGACTGTGCGCAGCCCAGTCGCTTTTGCCCGTATCAAATTAAACAAAAGCGAGTGGCCTTCGGCACACTCACTCTATTTCCTTTTTCCGGACGGCTCAGGCTTCAGTGGCACCCTCGGTACGAATAATGAACATGTTTGCGACGTTGTTGGAGATGGAGGTGTCTCGATAGGGCGGAAGCCCTTTTGGAGTGCGGCGGGAAGCGAGAGCGCCACGCCGCTTTCGACGGCAGGCTTCGTTTTGGACAAAGTGGCAGCTCGCCTCGGAGGATTTGTGGCGATTGGTGATTTCCTCTGTCCCCGGGGTCCAGCGCCAAAGCGGCGTGGCGCTGACGCTTCCCGCCGCAGTCCAAAAGCTTCGCGCCGGCGCACTCTGCCCCGATTTTGGTGCCGGCTCTGCTGGTTTGGGAGTTAAATCCGGTTTTCAAAAACGGGGGCACCACGAAAACCCGGAAAACCCGGAAAACCTCCGGGGTTCCGGTGACGCCGGATTCCCGGCTGTTGTCTGCTTATCCGCGCCTGCTTTCGGGCGCATTTTTCGCGGGGATGTTCCCTGGCAGGCGATTAGGCAAAACGGTCCGCACCTTGCACCATGTGCCGGACGTTTCCGGGAAAGGCGGGCTAACGGTCAGCAGAAGTCGTTACCGGCACCGTTTTCGCCGCCAGTACCAGTCCTGAAATGATCCAGGCGACGATCAGCGCATAGGAAATGAGAAGGGTCGTTGTCATAATGTCCTTCTGACGAAACTTTCGCGCTGGTATTCAAGACAGGGCGCGTTAGGAGGTCTGCCAAACCGGGGGGCGCTGTGAGTTTCCATCCAGCCGTCCAGGGTTGTCCAAGCCGTCCAAGGTTGTCCAAGCGGTGTCCTGGATGGACAAATCTCCAGAAATTATAGACAGAGTGAGTTGAGGGGTATGCCAGAATCAACGCCCCTTTGGATTCTGTCCAAGGTTGTCCACGTCTGTCCAGGAGGGAAATGGATGGGCAGAAAGAGCGAACAGAACCTTCATGATAATCGAAAAAACCATAAGCTCTCTATTTTCTGATCCGTCCATCCAAATTCCCCCTTGGACAGTCCTGGACAAATGGACAGCCTGGACAACCTCAACCACTTGCAGACTGTTTTCCTGGCATCCACTGACGTCCATTCAGTGCGCCCGCGTGGACAAAAAGCGCCCCCGCTTTACCGCCTCACGGCACCGGCACGCTTTGGAGAACGTTGCTTACCAGTGAAATCGGGTCTCCGGCCTGGCCGTGGCGGTTGTCGCGAAGAATGAGGCGGTGGGCGAGGACGGCGGAGGCGACGGATTTGACGTGGTCCGGGTAAACGGCGGGGGCTTTTTCCATCCAGGCGGCGGCCTGGGAGGCGCGCATGACGGCGATGCTGGCCCGCGCCGAGAGGGCTCCGCGGCCGGCGTCGGTCTTGCGCAGGCTGTCGCAAATGACCGTAATATACCGGCACACGCGGTCATTGACCGGCACGGCGGCGCATTCACGCTGGGCCACGATGACTTCATCCGCGTGAAGGATGGCGGCCTCGTCCGGCGGCTGCGGGCCGCGGACAGCGTGCATTTTGAGAAGCTGCGCCTGCGTTTCCATGTCCGGCAGCGTCATGTGGATGCTCAGCAGGAAGCGGTCGAGCTGCGGTTCCGGCAGGGGAAAAGTGCCGGTCGCATAGAGATTGTTTTGGGTGGCGATCACCATGAAAGGCGCATGCAGCTTCCGCGTGACGCCGTCCACGGTGACCTGCTGCTCGCTCATACACTCGAAGAGGGCGCTCTGAATCCGGGGGCTGGTCCGGTTGATTTCATCCGCGAGGACGATGTTCGCAAACACCGGCCCGGGAATAAACTGAAACTGCCCGGTGCCTTGGTGGAACATGGAGTACCCCACGATGTCGCTGGGCAGCAGGTCGGGTGTAAACTGGATGCGGCTGAAGGTGGCCTCCACGCTTTTCGCCAGGGTGGCGGCAAGGGTGGTCTTTCCGATGCCGGGCGGCCCCTGAATGAGCACATGGCCGCCGGCGAGCAGCGCCGTAATGAGAAGAAAGGAGGGTTGCTGGGCACCCAGCACGGTGCCGGTGAGCCGTTCGTGCAGGGAGTGTAATTTGTCTCTCACAGATGGATGTCAGGGTGGGGAATTGGCGGCGAGCATGACGCAGGGTTTCCGGCGGGGAAAGCAGAAAAGGCCAGGAGAACATGAATCGCCGGCACCTCCGACAACCGGAGGAAACAACTGTGTCAACACGGCAGTGAAAATATTTCTGCATTACTGGCACGATGTTTGCTTGATTCTGACGTGGATGGGGGGATCGTTGCTTTGGAAAGCATCCCCTGAATGAACACCTCGCAGACGCTCGGCCAGAATTTAAGTCAGCAGCAGCGCCTCTCGCCGCAGTTGCAGCAGAGCCTGAATATCCTTCAGGCGCCCATCTTCGAGCTGCGTCAAATGATCGACCAGGAACTGGAGCAAAATCCGGTGCTGGAGGCGGAGAGCAACGAAATCTCCCTCGAAAGCGAGCGTCCGGAGGCGACCCTGGAAGACGATGATTTCGCTTCGGAATTTGAGAAACTCTCGCAGATGGACGAGGAGTGGCGCACCTACCTCCAGCAGAGTGCCGCCAGCCATGGCCCGCGCACTTCCGAGGACGAGGAAAAGCGGCAGTTTATCTTCGATTCCCTCGCCGCGCCGGAAACCCTGCAGGATCATCTCATGCAGCAACTGGCGATGACGGATTGCACCCCGGAGACGCGCAAACTGGTGGAGATGCTCATCGGCACGCTCGACGAGCGCGGTTTTCTTCCGGTGTCGGTGGCGGAGACCAGTCTGCAGCAGCGCATTCCTCTACCGGAGTTGGTGAAAGCGAAGGAAATCATTCATACCTTCGATCCCCCGGGGGTCGGTGCGGAGGACTTGCGGGAGTGTCTGCTCATTCAACTCAAGCGCTCAGGGCGGGAGCACAGTTTGGAGTCGCGGATCATCTCCGCGCATCTGGACGACCTTGCGCGCCACCGGTTTCCCCACATTGCGCGGAAACTGTCCGTGGAACCCGGCGATATCACGCGTGCGGCGGAGGTGATCGCCCGGCTGAACCCGAGGCCGGCCAGCGCCTTTTCTCCGGCACAGCAGCAGTTTGTGGTGCCGGACGTGCACGTGGAGAAGACCGGCGGGAAATTCAACGTGGTCATGGACGAAGGACAGATCCCGCGCCTGCGCATCAGCAACCTTTACAAAGACATCATGTCGAATCCCGGCGGCGGCCAGGATGCCCGTGATTACATTCGCGACAAGATCCGCAGCGGCAAATTCCTCATTCGCAGCATTCACCAGCGGCAGCAGACCATCCAGCGCATCGCCGAGGAGATCGTGTCGCGGCAGCAGGACTTTTTCCGTCAGGGTCCCGCAGCCTTGAAGCCGCTCATTATGTCCCAGGTGGCGGAAGTGGTGGGCGTCCACGAGACCACGGTCAGCCGTGCCATCGCCGGGAAATATATCTCCACGCCGCATGGGGTGTTTGAGATGCGCTATTTCTTCACTTCCGGACTCGCGACGGAGGACGGCGAGCAGCTTTCCAACACCAGCGTGAAAACCACGCTGGCTGAGATGATCCGTCAGGAAAACTCCTCCGAACCGCTCAGCGACGATGATCTCGCTTCTCAGCTTCAGGCCAAAGGCATCAAGATCGCCCGCCGAACGGTGGCCAAGTACCGCGAGGCACTGGGGATTTTGCCGAGTCATTTGCGGAGGAAGTTTTAGAATAGCCGCTCCGCACTGGCGCTCATTGACGTCCGCGTGAATCCTGGCAATAAATGGCGCATGTTCCCTGCGCTGCTGTATTTACCGGGTCTGCTCCGCGGTATCGCTGTGACGGGAGCGGCGCTCTTCTTCGCCGGTGGAGTTATCGCGCAGACAACGAATGACATCTTTGCGCAGCGAGCGCAAATTACCGGTACCAATTATCTTGTCACCTACGGTGGCAATACCGCGGGAGCGACGGCGGTGAATGAGGTGGATGAGAAAATGGAGCCTGCTCCGCAAACGCAGGCGTCTGTCTGGTTCGAATGGAAGGCCACCTCATCACGTGTCTGGGCCATCAAAGCCCAGTTCTCCTCCACCGGCATGAAGGGCGGACTCGCAGCGTATGTTCTACCGGAGAACGGATCGCAGATGTCTCAGCTCGAGCCTGCAGGCGCCTGTCTCGATCATGCCGAGCCCTCCGTGGGATTGAGAGTGGTAAAAGATCACATTCGATGCCTTGAAGGATGTCATCTATCACTTCCAGGTGAAGGGGGAAAATCCCGCTGGGCTCCCGTGCTTTTGACGCTGTCTCGCGGGGACGGGGCCTCGCCTTACTTTTACTGGCGTCAGTTTTATCCGGAATGGGACGATATTCTCGATGATCCAAATGCCGACCCGGACGGTCACGGCTTGAGCAATCTGATGGAAATGGCCACGGGCCGCCATCCGGGACACAGGAACGATCCACCTTACCATCTCAAAATGCTGTCCCCGCCGTCTCCGGCTGGGTACAAGCTGCATCCCAACGTCTTAGATTACGGTTACCTGACAGGTCCGCCCGGGTGCCGGCCTTTCAAACTGATTAAGGAACGGAGCCGCGATTTACAGATTTGGCAGGATGCCGGTCCCGTGACATACGAAGTTTTGGAAGTCCTTGCCGATGACCCCTTGCCGTATGTCAGGTTTCGCGTCAGTCCAGAGGACGCGCCGTGATTCTCAGCCTCTGGCGGCGGTGAGCACTGCCACTCGCGCGGCCCCCTGCTTCTTGAGTGTCTGGGCGCATTCATGGGCGGTGGCGCCAGTGGTAAAGACATCGTCGATCAGAAGAATACTGCGGCCTTCGACTTGAGAGGCAGAGCGCGGCTTGACGGCGAACGCGCCGCGCAGATTCCTTAACCGGGCCTCGCGATCGAGCCCGGCCTGCGAATCGGTATAACGAATGCGCTGGAGCGCTTCATGGAACGGAGTGCCGCTGAGCTGATGGAGCGTGCGGGCGATTTCGGCGGATTGATTGAACTTCCGCTCGCGGCGTTTGCGCGGATGGAGCGGCACGGGAACCATGAGCCAGTCCGTGCCGGTCAGTCGTGCATCGCTGAATGCCGGCAGCATGAGTTTCGCCAGCGGCAGGCGCATTGGAAGCGCGCCGTTGTATTTCAACCGGTGCACCACTTCCCGCACCGGTCCGCGGCTGAGCCACAGACAGACAGAAAACTCGAACGCCACCTTTCGTCCGCTGCAGTTGGGACAAACGAACGGGCCGGGAATTTCGCCGGGAAAGGGTTCCGCACACAAAGCGCAGAAGGGAGGTTCGATACGCACCAGTTCCTCCTCACAGGTTTTGCAAAAGCTCCCCGGTTCCTGTGCCTGAGGCAGGGTCGCCGTGCACGCCGGGCAGCGCAGCGGATACACGAGGTCCACCAGCGACCGGCCCCATTTTTTCACTGACAAACGCCAATGCATGCCCCGTGGCGCCATCATTCCGTTTTCGGTGTCGCACGGCGAACGATCTCGACGGAACACGCCGCGCGCTCCGCCAGCGCTGAGGAAACGCTGCCCATGATGAGCCGTTCCAATGCGCCCGCTCCGCTGGCACCGGCAAAAATGCAATGCGCACCCATTTCCGCGGCAGCCTTCAGGAGTTCGTTTTTGGGATTTCCGTCGATGACGGAAAACGATGCCTTGAGTCCTGCAGCGCGAAACTGTTCGGCCAGGTCAGCCAGCAGTCCATCGTCGGAGTCGCCCGCCGCGGGAGACAGGAGCGCTCCGGTGAAATGTGCAAACCGTGAGTCCAGCACGGAGACGATGCGAATTTCAGTTCCCTCCGGCCAGCGGCGCGCGAGGATGGCCTCCGCGGCGGCTTCTGCATCGGGCGAACCGTCGGTGGCCAGCATCAATTTGAGCGGACGGACGTGTCCTTCGGTTCGGCCAATGCGAACAGAACACCGCGCGTGAGCTACCACCCGGGCGCAAATGCTTCCGAAAAAGAGTCGCTCCAGCCGTGAGGAATGCGGAGCGCCGATGCACAGCAAATCCGGTTTCCAGTCCGTTTCCCGCTGCAGAAGGCCGGTGGCAGGCGCGTCCACATCCGCTTCGGCGCGCACGGTCCAGCCCGGCAGGCTTTCCTTCAGGAGAAGGGCTGCGTTTTGTGTCTCTGTCAGCAGTGTATCCCGGCGTGTTTCGGCCTCGCGGCGAGCCTCAAGGGCGTTCACTTCCATGGCATTGAACGGCGCATCCGGCGGAAACGGCGGTAGAAACATGTCGGCAAATCCCACGAGAAGTGCCTCGCCGGTTTCCGGCAGCCCGGCATTTTGCAAATCGTGCAAAGCGGTCGTCGCAGCCGGAGAGGCGTCGTATCCAATGAGAAGTTTCATGAGGAAATCATTCGGCGTGGAGACACGCGGTTTCAACCTTCGACGCGTGCATTTTTCCTTTGCAAGCCTGGGCGAACCTGATTCTCTGCCGCAGCGCAGAAACCCTGTATGTCAGAATCCACCGGCTCCTCTTCACCCCGCAGACAATACAAACGGGTCGTCCTTAAATTAAGCGGAGAGGCGTTGCGGGAGGATGGCAGTGTGGAGAACATCTCGCCGCCGATCGTCGAGGACATCGCCCATCAGATCAAAGCGGCCTATCAAGGCGGGCTGGAGATCGGGATCGTGGTGGGAGGCGGGAATTTCTGGCGCGGGCTGACCGCGAGCAACAAGGGCATGGAGCGCACAACGGCGGACTACATGGGGATGCTGGCCACTATCATGAATTCCCTCGCCATTCAGTCCATGCTGGAGGCCATCGATGTGCCCACGCGGGTGCTCAGCGCATTGAAACTGGAAGCCGTGGCCGAGCCTTTCATCCGCCGCGTGGCGATCCGCCATTTGGAACTGGGCCGCGTGGTCATTTTCGCCGCCGGCACCGGCAATCCTTACTTCTCCACTGACACCACCGCAGCCCTGCGCGCGAGTGAGATCAATGCGGATGTCATCCTCAAGGCCACCAAGGTGGATGGAATCTACGATTCCGATCCGAAGAAAAATCCCTCCGCGCGGCGCTTCGAGCAGGTGAGCTTTCGGGAGGCTCTCGCGCGTCAGCTCAAGGTGATGGATTCCACGGCTTTCAGTCTGTGCATGGACAATCACAAACCGATCATCGTTTTCGACATGCATCAGCCTGACAATATCCGCCGCGCCCTCTCCGGCGAGCCAATCGGCACCTTGGTCAACGGCGGGCCCACGCTGCCGGCGGAACTCGCCACGGTCGCGTGACCGGTTCATCATCACTCATCGTCAAAGCACCATGGACACCGAACTTTTTCTACTGGAACTCGAGGAACACATGCAGAAGGCCTGCGAGTACACGCTGCATGAGTTTTCCACTGTGCGCACCGGCAAGGCCAGCCCCAGTCTCGTCGAGGGTATCGATATCTTCATCCAGGCCTACAACAGCAACATGAAGCTCAAGCAACTGGCGCTGATTTCCACGCCGGAGCCGAGGCTGATTTATGTGAAGCCCTTCGATCCGGGTACCCTGCGGGACATCGAGCGCGGGCTGAAGGAGGCGAACATCGGCATTAATCCCGCCGTGGACGGCAATGCCATTCGCCTGCCCATTCCCGAAATGAACCAGGAGCGCCGCAAGGAAATGGTGAAGCGCGTCAAAGGCATGGGAGAGGAAGGCAAAGTGCGCATCCGCGGGCAGCGCCGCGACGGCATGGAGACTGCGAAAAAGGCGCAAAAAGACGGTGCCATTTCAGAGGACGATCTGGAAACCGTGGAGGAACAGATTCAGAAACTAACCGATAAGTACACAAAGGAAATCGACACCCATGTCGTGAAGAAGGAAGCGGAGATCATGACTGTGTGAGCCAGCACATCGTTTCCCATGCCGCTTCATCCTGCGTCTGAGTATCTGGACCTGACAAAAACCCAGGCGGCGGGAATTTTCGACGGCATTGGAGAGGTCTGGGAGGTGATCCCCCGCATTGCCCCCTGGCTGGCGGAGAACCTCAAGCCCAGGCGGGAGTTTACTTACGCGGGCAACGCGGCGGGTATCAATATTGGCGACGAGGTCCGGATTGGCCGCGGCACGGTGATATACGGAGGCGTGACGATAGCGGGTCCCGCGTGGATCGGAGAAAACTGCCTGCTTCTGCCAGGATGTTACATCCGCCAGAACGTGATCATGGGAAACAATGTGATCGCCGGCAATTCATCCGAGTTCAAAAATTGCATCGTTTTCGACAATGTGGAGGCTCCGCATTGGAATTACGTCGGCGATTCCATCCTCGGCTATAAATCCCATCTCGGCGCCGGAGTCATTCTTTCCAACTGGCGGCATGACGGTGGCCCAATCCCCGTGCTCGACCCTGTCGCTGGCCGCATTGAAACCGGTCTGCCCAAATTCGGCGCCATCATAGGAGATCATGCGGACCTCGGAGCCCGGGTGGTTTTGAATCCAGGCAGTTTGATCGGCCGGCGGAGCATTCTTTATCCGGGTGTGGTGTGGCGGGGGACGCTTCCGGCGAACCGTATTGTGAAACTGCGGCAGGAGCAGGAAGTTGTGGAGCGGCGCTAATCCCTCCGACCCGTAAATTTCACGCTTTTTGTTATTGTCCTTTCGCGCTGGTCTGAATAAAAGACGGCTTAAATTCGCGTCTTTCCGATGAAACTGTTGCCCGCAGGTATGTCCCGCCGTCCACGCTGCCGTGGATTCCTGAGTAAAAAACTGGCAGCCGTGGCTGGAATCGGATGGCTGGGATTCGTGTCGATGGCTGGTGCGGCGACGATCAATATTGATATTAACAGTTCAGACGGCGGTTTCGGGACTTATTCGGGGATGGCTGCGGCACCCGCTGCCGGCACCATTTGGAATGGATTCGTCGCCGGTCCGGAGGGGGGTAGTCCGTTGGTTGGATCCGTAACTTCCGGTCCGCTGGTTACCTCCACCGGTGTTGCCTCGTCGGTAACAGTCACTCTTGGCAACTTCCGGGTCTATGAGGCCAACGAGAATTCCGCCTCCACCGCTCCAGCTCTTTTCACAGACTTCGTTTACCAGCAGAACCTTGGACCCGGTGGCCCGAATTCCACGTTCTCAATCAATGGCCTCACCCCCGGGATTACCTACGATTTGTATTTTTATGCGCAAAATGGCGGCTACTCAAATACCGCCACTGGTTTCACGATCGGTGCCACGTCGTTGACGGCGACGAATCCGGTAGGCGGAGGAGATCCGGGAGGCATTATCCAAAACGTCAACTATGTGAAGTTCACTGGAGTGGCCCCTTCCGCGGGGGGAGTGATTTCCGGAACCTTCAATGACATTGCACCGGCGAACAATGCAGCGTTCAACGGGCTGCAAATTGTAGAAGTGCCGGAGCCCGGCTCCGCCGCCTTGCTCGGATTGGCCGCGCTGGCGGCAGTCCGGCGCAGGCGTTAGGATCGAACTCTAGCGGTTTTCCGCCTTCGCAATAAAGGGCTCGAGTTCGGTCGCGTACTCCGGTTGAAGCATGATGGCCTGACGCCAGTCCGAAGCGGCGCTCGCCCATGAACGCTGGCTGAAGTGGATGTAGCCGCGGTTGTACCAGGGAAGGGGAGAGGTGGGATCGAGCTCGATTGACTTATCGCAGTCCTTCTTCGCGCGCGCGAAGTCGCCTTTGCGGTAGTAGTCGTTGCCGCGGTTGTTATAAGCGAGGGCGTAATTCGGATCGAGACTGATGGCGGTATTGTGATCGGCGAGCGCCTTGTCGAGGTTGCCTTTCCCGGCCCAACCGGTGCCGCGGAGGCAATAAAGCTCCGCTTTGGATTTGTGCCCGAGGTCGATCGCCGCGCTGGAGTCGCTGATTAGGCCATCGTAGTTTTTCTTCACGAGGGAAATGCAGGCCCGGGTGTAGTAGGCGGAAGGGAAGGAGGGATCGGTCTCAATGGCGCGGGAGTAGGCTGAGGCAGCCGCTTCCCGGTCGCCGGCTTTGTGCAGCGCCAGCCCTTCCTCATAAATCTTTTTGGCAGTGTCCCGGATGTTGTCCCTGACCGTCACCTTTACGGCAGTCGCGAATGAGGGATCTGCGCCATTCGGTGTGCTTTTGGCGGGGCCGGTTTCCGAAACCGGAAGGCTGACCGGAATTTTCTCCGCGGACTTCGAATCCCCCCGGGGCAACTCCAGAGTGGATTCTTCGAGCGGCGCGGAAGTCGCTGTTTTGGAGTTGGCTTCTTTGGATTTTTTGCCAAGGGACTCCAGAGCCATGTTTACCAGCGAGCCTCCTTCAGGAACCGCCGTCGCAGCCGCCGTGGAGGTAACAGTGCGCTTTTGGGGTGCCGGAGACTGAATCCTTACGGAGTGCCCTTTCGTGACGATGCCGATGGCCCGGTCGATCGTTAGCCGCACCGAATCGGTGTTGATTTCGGCTACCCGGCCCGTGGCAACAAGCAATTCGCCGTCCTTCCCGGGATATTTGTAAATCACTTCGGCCTTGTCATTCACCGAAGGAACCAGCGTGGAAGTCAAAGCCACGACGACGGTGCCTGGTTCCGATTTAGTGACTGTGCCAGCCACTTCCTCCGCCACAGACATGCCCGCCGCCATGAGAAAAGGAAGAGCCCGGAAAAGGAATGCGCTGGGTTTCATGGGAAAGAAGGGTTCGTTGATTTCGGCGTAGCGCCAAATGCAGCGCACCACGGTTTTCCGCACCTCCACCCGTCCCTGGTCTGACGGCGGCGAGCGTTCCGTTTGTTCCTGAAGACGAAGGGGCGCAGAAAAATATTCGAAGGTTTTTCAAACGCCTTGCAAAAAAGGTTGGAGCCAGCTTCCCTTTCAAGCATCGGAAACCTGTAATTTCGCCTGCAAGAAGCAATTAGAATTCCCATAACAATGTAAATCGAGGCAGAAACAAAGCCTCGGAGGACGATTCCAGGCAAAATGAATGCTTGACGGCGCTTGACAGGGTAAGCCGGTCCATCCACTGTCGCCCTCCGCGCCAAAAATCGGGCAGCTTCGCGTACGCCAGTAGCTCAATCGGTAGAGTAGCGGTCTCCAAAACCGTTGGTTGGGGGTTCGAGTCCCTCCTGGCGTGCCAAAAACAAAAATTTTCCATTTCAAAACACTCACCCCCGGAATCGCGCTCCCATGCTTGGCAAAACACGCAAATTCTTCGGAGAAGTCGGCCTCGAGCTCAAAAAAACGTCCTGGCCGTGGGACCCGAAGGAGAAAGGCTTTAAAAAATTCAAGGAACTCTTTGACTCCACCGTGGTTGTCATTATCGCCGTGGTGCTGCTTGGGGCGTGGGTGGCGTTCTGGGACTTCATCATGGCCTACGTGATGGGGTTTTTCACCAACCTCTTCTAGGCCGGGCGTTTTCGCGATCCCCTGAGCACCGGAATTTCCGGCAGCGGGCGCAGCCGTTTTCTTCAATCCGATTTTTTAAAATTTGTCAGTCACATGGGAGCCATTCCAGCAGCACGGGATCAGTGGTATGTCGTTCATGTTCTCTCCGGGCAGGAGCAGAGGGTGAGGGACAATATCGTTCGCCGCATCGCCACGGAGGAGATGTCGGACGTCATCTTCGAGGTGCTGCTGCCCATGGAGCGCGTCTCAGAAGTGAAAAAAGATACGACCGGCAAAGGCAAGCGCACCGAAAGCCGCCGGAAATTTTTCCCGGGTTATCTGCTCATCAACATGCACATGCTGAATGAGAACGGCGGCATTGTGGAGAAGACCTGGTATTTCATCAAGGACACCCAGGGGGTGATCAATTTTGCCGGCACACGGGACAAGCCGACACCGATGCGCCAGCGGGAAGTGGAGCAGATGCTCAACCAAATCCGCGAGAGCACGGACAACGTGAAGCCGAAGATATCCTTCGAAGTCGGCGACAGCGTCCGCGTGAACGACGGGCCGTTCGAGTCCCAAACGGGCATCGTGGAGGAGATCGATCCGGAGCGTGGAAAGCTCCGCGTGTCGGTCAGCATTTTTGGTCGTGCCACGCCGGTGGACCTGGAGTTTTGGCAGGTCGAGAAAGCGGAAGCCCAGTAGTCAGTATCAACCGTTCCAACCTTTGTTTGAGAGCTGCCCTCAGTTCCTGAATCATTCTTTTCTAAACACCCTCCTATTCCAATCCGCTCCCTCCTATGGCCAAAGAAATCGTCAAAGTCATCAAGCTGCAGATTCCCGCCGGAGCTGCGAATCCCGCCCCTCCCGTGGGTCCCGCGCTGGGCCAGGCCGGCGTGAACATTATGCAGTTCTGTAAAGAGTACAACGCCGCCACGCAAAAGCAGGCCGGTGATGTCCTCCCCGTCGTGATTACCGTTTATAAGGACAAGTCCTTCACGTTCATCACCAAGCAGCCCCCGGCCAGCAACCTGCTCAAGAAGGCGGCCAGCATCGCCTCCGGGTCCAAGGTTCCCCACAAGGAGAAAGTGGCCAAACTGACCAAAGCTCAGGTGATGGCCGTTGCCAAAGCAAAGATGCCCGACCTCAATGCAAACAGCGATGAGGCCGCGTTCCGGATTATCGCCGGAACGGCGCGTCAGATGGGCATCGAGATCGCCGACTGATTTTGACAGGATCGCGACCTGTTTCTTCCCCAAAATAACAAACCGCAGGAGAGTCCCAAACTCGCACGCACTGCACCAACCACATGGCCGTAACCAAACGAAGCAAACGATACAAGTCCGCCGCGAAGATCTCGCCGGTCGGAAAACTGCACACCCTTGAAGAAGCGATGGACGCTGTGAAGAAATTCCCGGCTCCGAAGTTCGACCAAACCGTGACCATTTCCTTCCATATGGGAGTCGATCCGAAAAAATCGGATCAGATGGTGCGCTCCACCTGTCCTCTGCCGCACGGCACGGGTAAAAAGGTGACGGTCATGGTGTTCGCGACGGGAGCGGCCGCTCAGGCGGCGCGTGATGCGGGCGCTGACTTCGTGGGCATGGAAGACATGCTCAAGAAGGTGCAGGAGGGTTTCCTTTCGTTCGACGTGGCCATCGCCACCACCGACGCCATGGCGGAAGTCCGGAAACTGGCCCGTGTGCTTGGTCCCCGCGGCCTCATGCCGAATCCGAAAACCGGTACGGTGACCGATGACACCGGCTCTGCCGTGAAGGCGGTGAAGGCCGGTAAGGTGAATTTCAAGCTCGACAAGAACGGCAACATTTCCGTGCCGGTGGGCAAGGCGTCGTTCACGCCCCAGCAACTGACGGAAAACGCCTCGGCGGTCGTTGAAGCCGTCCAGCGTGCCAAGCCGCCGACTGCCCGGGGCCGTTATGTGAACACCATTCACATTGCCGCCACCATGTCTCCGTCCGTGGCCGTGGATGTTCTCAAGTATATCAAAGCCTGATCCTTTCCGCTGAACGCAAGCCAATAAGACCTTAGCAATGAATCCTGACAAAAAACTCATCGTCGATCAGCTTCTGCAGCGGCTGGAAAACGCGCCTTATCTTCTGCTGGTGGACTACACGGGCCTCACGATGCCCCAGTTCAACAAAATCCGGAAGAGCCTGCGCGAGGTGGGTGGCAGTTTCCACGTCACCAAGAACAGCTACATCAAAGCCGCCGGCACGGCCAAAAGCTATCCCGCCGAAATCCAGAAAGACCTCGCCGGTCAGACTGCGGTCGTTTATGGAGATAAGGACGTGTGCGCCGCCGCGAAAGTCATCGCGGGAGCGAACAAGGAATTCCAAAAGCCCGTGCTTAAGAGCGGCGTACTCGACGGCAAATTCCTGACGGCCGACGAAGTGAAGGGGCTCGCCGATATCGGCAGCCGTGAAAACCTGCTCGCCAAGCTGCTGGGTGTGCTCAACGCCCCGGCGGCCGCTCTGGCCCGGGTCATCGCCGCCAAGGCGGAGAAGGACGGAGGCGGTGCACCCGCCGAAGCCGCTGCAGCGTAATTTTTCGCCGGTTTTCGGCGACTAACCCAAAACAAAGACAACGAAGAACACAAAACCCAGTTCCTCACCGGTGCCGCGGCTGCGGCGCTCAATCCATCCGGGGCTCCGGACAACGGTGACACTGACCAGACAACATGGCTGATATCAATAAAATCGTAGAAGACTTGAGCGCCCTGACGATTCTCCAGGCGTCCGAACTCGTCAAAGCTCTCGAAGAAAAGTGGGGCGTCAGCGCTGCTGCTGTGGCTGCTCCGGGCGGCGGCGGCGGTGGTGCCGCAGCGGCTCCTGCCGAAGAGAAGACCGAGTTTGACGTGATCCTTGCTGAAGGCGGTCCGAACAAGATCGCTGTCATTAAGGAAGTGCGCGGCGCGGTGGCCGGACTCGGCCTTGCCGAAGCCAAAGCCCTCGTCGAAGGTGCTCCGAAGCCTCTCAAGACCGGTGTTCCGAAGGCCGAAGCCGAGGAAATCAAGAAGAAGCTCGAAGCCGCCGGCGCCAAAGTCGAAATCAAATAATTCCCGTTTTCCCCCGCCTCCGGCTTCGGAAGTTCCGAAGCCGGAGCGGGCGAAAAGATTTTCTCCGGTGTCGGATTCAGATCGAACAGACACCCGTTCTTTAACCAACCCGCTGCCATTTGAACCACTCCGAGACCGACCTTCACCCCCTAATATAAGCCAGTATGGCGTTCCGTCCTCTTCGAAAAAGAGCGAGGCCGGAGCCCCATACTCTTCGCGTTTTCAGGAAGAGTCCTTTTCCCGCCGCCCTCACAACCCGCCGCTGCCGCCCGGCCCCATTCAATAACCCACCGCCATCGAAACCATGTCTGAACGTCTCCACTTCGGAAAGCTCCAGGAAGTTATCGACCCGCCGAATCTAATCGAGGTCCAGTTAAATTCCTATAAGGAGTTCCTGCAAAAAGAGGTGCCCGCCTCCAAACGGACGGTGGTGGGTCTTCAAAGCGTGTTCAAGGAAGTCTTCCCCATTGAGTCTTACGACAACAAGACGGTGCTCGATTTCTCCCACTACGAAGTGGGCGAGCCTAAGCTGACCTCCCACCAGGCTCAGCGGGACGGCGAAACCTTTTCCGCGCCGCTCTACGTGACCTTCACCCTGAAGGACGAAGCCGGCACCAAGGAGGAACGGGTGTACATGGGCGAACTCCCGCTCATGACCGAGCGCGGCACCTTCGCCATCAATGGCGCCGAGCGCGTCGTGGTGAGCCAGCTTCACCGCTCCCCGGGTGTCTGTTTCGAGAAAAACCTGCACCTTAACGGCAAGGAACTGTTTGGCTTCCGCATCATCCCTGACCGTGGTTCGTGGCTGGAAGTGCAGTTCGACACGAACGATCTGCTTTACGTCTATCTCGACCGCCGTCGCCGCCGCCGGAAATTCCTCGCGACGACCTTCCTGCGCGCGATCGGTTTCGGGACCGACGAGCAGATCATCAAGGAGTTCTACAATATCGAGGAACTCAAGCTCAAGGCCACCATCGATGAGTCGGAACTGAGTACGAAGGTGCTGTTCAAGGACATCATGGACGGCGAAGCCATCGTGGCCAAGTCCTACGAGCCTCTCACCCCTGGCGTGGTGCGCCAGTTGCTCGACCTCGGACACAAATCAGTCCAGGTGATCTCGGTGCAGGCCGACGACCTCCTGCTGAAGTCTCTGAAAAAGGACCCGGCCAAGGATGAAGAGGAAGCGCTGAAGGACATCTACCGCCGCCTGCGCCCTGGCGATCCGCCGACGGTGCCGAACGCCCGTGCCCTTCTGAAGCGCCTCTTCTTCGACCCGAAGAAGTACGACCTCACCCGCGTCGGACGCTACAAGATCAACCAGAAGCTGGGCCTCAAGATTTCCGAGGACACCCGCATTCTGGTGGCTCAGGATTTCCTCGCCGCGATGCGCTACCTGCTCAATCTCCGCCACGGAGAGGGTATCCTCGATGACATCGACCACCTTGGCAGCCGCCGCGTGCGGGCCGTGGGTGAGTTGCTTTCCAACCAGTGTCGCGTGGGCCTTTCCCGCACGGAGCGTCTGGTGAAAGAGCGTATGACCCTGTTCGACGTGAACATGGAAGGCATGTCGCCGCAGAAGCTGATCAATCCCAAGGCGCTCTCCGCCGTGGTGCGCGACTTCTTTGGGCGCAGCCAGCTCAGCCAGTTCATGGACCAGACGAATCCGCTGGCCGAACTGACCCATAAGCGCCGCCTCTCTGCCCTCGGGCCTGGCGGTCTGAATCGCGACCGCGCGGGCTTCGAAGTCCGTGACGTGCACCAGTCGCACTACGGCCGCATTTGTCCGATTGAGACGCCGGAAGGTCCGAACATCGGCCTCATCAACTCCATGTCCACGTTCGCGCGGATCAATGAGTTCGGCTTCATCGAGACGCCTTATCGCAAGATCGTCGATGGTCTCGTGCAGGAGAAGATCGAATACCTCACGGCGGACCAGGAGGAGCCTCACATGATCGCACAGGCGAACAACCCGGTGAAGGAGAACGGGCATTTCGCGAACAAGCGGATCACCGTTCGCTACCGCGGGGAATACCTCGAGGTGGAGCCGCGGGAAGCCAGCTATATGGACGTGAGTCCTAAACAGCTCGTTTCCATCGCCGCCGGTCTCATCCCGTTCCTTGAGCACGATGACGCGAACCGCGCGCTCATGGGTTCCAACATGCAGCGCCAGGGGGTGCCGCTTCTCGTTCCGGAAGCTCCCATCGTAGGCACCGGCATGGAAGGCAAGGCCGCGCGCGATTCCAAGGCGGTGCTTGTCGCCGACAAGGAGTGCAAAGGCACGGTGGCCGCCGCTTCCGCGGAAGTGATCATCGTAACCAAGGACGGCAAACTCCCCTGCACGGACAATGAGTTCCTCGCCGATCCGTTCTGCGTGAAGCACAATCCTGACAAGGGTGTGTTTGTGATGCCCCTGCGGAAGTTCATGCGTTCCAACGCCGGAACCTGCATCAACCAGCGCCCGCTTGTGGCGAAGGGTGACAAAGTGAAGCCGGGCGATGTGCTGGCCGACGGTCCCTGCACTGACAAAGGTGAACTCGCTCTCGGTCGTAACGTGCTCGTGGCCTTCATGCCGTGGAACGGATACAACTTCGAGGACGCCATCACCATTTCCCAAAAGGTGGTGAAGGAGGACATCTACACCTCGATCCACATCGAGGAGTTCGAAGTCAGCGCCCGGGACACGAAGCTCGGTCCTGAAGAAATCACACGGGACATTCCGAACGTCGGCGAAGAGGCGCTCAAGAACCTCAGCCAGGACGGCGTCGTCCGCATTGGTGCGGAAGTGAAACCCGGCGACATTCTCGTCGGCAAGATCACTCCGAAATCCGAGACGGAACTCGCCCCGGAAGAGCGTCTGCTCCGCGCGATCTTCGGTGAGAAGGCCGCTGACGTGAAGGATACTTCGCTGCGTGTGCCTTCGGGTTGTACGGGCATCGTGATGGACGTGCGCGTTTCCTCGCGGAATCAGAATGCGAAGGAAAAGCTCTCCGCCACCGAGGCCAAGAAGCAACTTAAGCAAATCGAAGAGGAGTTCAAAACCAAGCACCAGGAATTGGTCGATCAACTCACCGACAAACTGGCGGACATCCTTCTCAACGAGAAGATCCCGCTGGACGTGGTGAACGCTCAGACGGGTGAAATCCTCGTCCCGGCTAACAAGAAGATCACCAAGGCGCTCCTCGCGAAAGTGGCGGAGGCGCATGACCACATCGACATCGATGCGAGTCCGGTGCGGAACAAAATCTTCGACATCATCAGCGGCTTCGAACAAAAGTTCGCAGAACTCGAAGAGGAGCGTGAAGCATCTCTCGACAAGGTCGAATCCGGCGACGAGCCGGACAGCGGCATCGTCAAGATGGTGAAGGTCTTCATCGCTTCAAAGCGCAAGCTCTCCGTGGGTGACAAGATGGCCGGACGCCACGGAAACAAAGGCGTCGTGGCTAAGATCGTCCCGGAAGAGGACATGCCCTTCCTCGAAGACGGCAGCCCGGTGGACATCGTGCTCAACCCGCTCGGCGTGCCGAGCCGGATGAACGTGGGTCAGGTGTTGGAAACACACCTCGGTGTGGCCGCCCGCGCCCTTGGCCTGAAGATCGCCACCCCCGTGTTCGACGGTATCTCCGAGACTCGCATCATGGGCTACATGAAGGAAGCCAAAGAGAAAACCGAGCACAAGTGGATCGGCCTCAATGGCAAGTCGAAGCTGTTCGACGGACGCACCGGCGAGCCGTTCCACCAGGAAGTCGTTGTGGGCATCATCTACATGATGAAGCTCGGACACCTCGTGGCGGACAAGATTCACGCCCGTGCGGTCGGTCCTTACTCGCTCGTCACCCAGCAGCCGCTGGGAGGCAAAGCGCAGTATGGCGGCCAGCGCTTCGGAGAAATGGAAGTGTGGGCGCTCGAAGCTTACGGCGCGGCGTTCACGCTCCAGGAACTGCTCACCGTCAAGTCTGACGACGTGCAGGGCCGCACGCGCATCTACGAAGCCATCGTCAAAGGCGACAACACGCTGGAGGCCGGCACGCCGGAGTCGTTCAACGTGCTCATCAAGGAAATGCAGTCGCTCGGTCTCGATGTGAAGGTCGGCAACTCCAAGGCCGCGCCGGATACACCGGGTCTCGGCCTCATGGCAGCCTCCTGATTTATACGGGCGGAGCCGCCTCACCGCGGCTCCGCGCTCTCCCTCCTATTCTCCACTATTCATTCTCAATTACCTAATTTATGAGCGTCGAAACCCAGCTTCGCGAACTCTTTGGCGGTGATACCCGCCCCCAGGGCTTTGATCACGTCGCAATCACCGTCGCAGCTCCGGATACCATCCGCAGTTGGAGCCGCGGCGAGGTCAAGAACCCGGAAACCATCAATTACCGCACTTTCAAACCGGAGAAGGGCGGTCTCTTCTGTGAGCGTATTTTCGGTCCCACGCGGGACTGGGAATGCTCCTGCGGCAAGTACAAGCGCATCAAGCACAAAGGCGTCGTTTGCGACCGCTGCGGTGTGGAAGTGACGCTGAGCCGCGTGCGCCGCGAGCGCATGGGCCACATCGAACTGGCCGTGCCGGTCAGCCACATCTGGTTCTACAAGTGTATGCCCAGCCGTCTGGGCCTTATGCTCGACATGACGGCCCGCCAATTGGAACGCGTCATTTATTATGAGGACTACCTCGTGATCGACCCGATGAACACCCCCCTCACGAAAGGGCAGTTGCTCACCGAAGTCGAGTTTCGCGAGGCGGAGGAGCAGTACGGTGAAGATGCCTTCCGTGCCGGCATGGGCGCCGCAGGCGTGCAGGAATTGCTCGCAGGCATCGTGCTGCCGGAGCTGATCGTCGAGCTCCAGGACGCAATGACCAAGACGCGCTCCAAACAGACGCGCAAGAAACTGGCCAAGCGCCTCAAACTCGCGCAGGGCTTCTACGGAAGCCACACCCGGCCTGAGTTCATGATCATGGAAGTGCTGCCGGTGATCCCGCCGGACCTTCGTCCGCTCGTTCCGCTGGAAGGTGGTCGCTTCGCAACATCTGACCTAAACGACCTCTACCGCCGCGTCATCAACCGCAACAACCGTCTGCGGAATCTCCTCCAACTCAAGACCCCTGACGTCATCATCCGAAATGAAAAGCGGATGCTTCAGGAAGCGGTGGACGCGCTCTTCGACAATGGCCGCCACGGGCGTGCCGTCACGGGCGCAGGCAACCGCCCGCTTAAGTCCCTCTCCGACATGCTCAAGGGCAAAGGCGGCCGCTTCCGCCAGAACCTCCTCGGCAAGCGCGTGGACTACTCCGGACGTTCTGTTATCGTGATCGGTCCTGAGTTGAAGCTGAACCAGTGCGGTCTTCCCAAGAAGATGGCGCTGGTGTTGTTTGAGCCGTTCATCATTCGCCGCCTGAAGGAACTGGGCTATGTCCATACCGTCCGCAGCGCCAAGAAGATGATCGAGCGCCGCACGCCGGAGGTTTGGGACATTCTCGAAGAGGTGACGAAGGGTCACCCGGTGCTCCTCAACCGGGCGCCGACGCTGCACCGTCTGTCTATTCAGGCGTTTGAGCCGGTGCTCATCGAAGGGGAGGCGATCCGGATTCACCCGCTTGTCTGTACCGCGTATAACGCGGACTTCGACGGGGACCAGATGGCCGTGCACGTGCCGCTCTCCGTGGAATCGCAGATGGAGGCCCGCCTCCTGATGCTGGCGACGAACAACATCTTCTCGCCCTCCAGCGGCAAGCCGATCACCACGCCGTCGCAGGACATTACCCTCGGTTCCTACTTCCTTACTCACACCCGCGAATTGCCGAACAAGGGTAAGGAGGAGCCGCGCAAGCCGCTCTTTGCGGATCAGGCGGAAGTGGAACTCGCCATCAGCGAAGGCAGCATCGAACTGCATCAGAAGATCATGTTCAAAAACCCTGACAAGGGGAAGAAGACGATCTTCGGAAACGAAAAGGATACCGCCATCGAAACGACCGCGGGCCGCGTGCGCTTCAATGAAATTTGGCCGGATGCGATCGGTTTCATCAACAAGAACGTCGGCAAGAAGCAGCTTTCGGACATCATCTGGCGCTGCTGGCAGACGTCCGGTCATGTCGAAACCGTCGCCGCGCTCGACCGTCTCAAGGAGATGGGCTTCAAGGCCGCCACTCTGTCGGGATGCTCTATCGGCATCAGCGATATGGTCATCCCCAACGAGAAGAAGGAGGAACTCGAAAAGGCCTACGTCCGTCTTGAGGAAATCGACAAGCAGCACCGCCGCGGTATCATCACGGACCGCGAGCGTTATAACATGATCATCGACTTGTGGACCCAGGCCGGTGACCACATTCAGCAAAACCTCTTCCGCACGCTCGAGTTTAACGACGGTAAGAAGAACGCGAATCCGCTGTTCATGATGGTGGACTCCGGCGCCCGGGGCAACAAGCAGCAGATCAAACAGCTCGGCGGGATGCGCGGCCTCATGGCCAAGCCGTCTGGCGAGATCATTGAGCGTCCCATTACCTCAAACTTCCGTGAGGGCCTCACGGTGCTGGAGTATTTCATCTCCACGCACGGCGCGCGCAAGGGTCTCTCTGACACCGCGCTCAAGACGGCGGACTCCGGTTACATGACCCGCAAGCTTGTGGACGTGGCCCAGGATGTTATCGTCTTCGAGCAGGACTGCGGCACGACGAACGGAATCACTGTCTGTTCTATTTACGAGGGCGATGAAGAAGTCGTGGACTTGAAGCAGCGCATCTATGGCCGCGCTTCCTGCGAAACCGTGCGCGATCCTGTGACGAAGGAAACCATCGTCAAAGCGAACGAGATCATTAACGAGAAACAGGCCGACGCGCTGACCCGCATCGGAGTGGAGCAGTTGAAGATTCGCTCGGTGCTCACCTGCGAAAGCAAGCGCGGCTGCTGCGTGTATTGTTACGGGCTGCACCTCGGCACCGGTGCCGAAGTCAAGATCGGCGAAGCGGTCGGCATCGTGGCCGCGCAGTCCATCGGTGAGCCTGGAACGCAGTTGACCATGCGGACCTTCCACATCGGCGGTGTTGCCGGCGGCTCGTTCAAACAGCCGATCGTGAAAGTCAAAAATGCCGGTGTGGTGCGCTACAATGACATCCGCGCCGTCAAGACTACGGAGGAGAACTTCATCGTGCTCACCAAGAACGGCACGGTCAGCGTGCATGACACGGATGGCCGCGAACTCGAAAGCCACAAGCTGGTGATCGGTTCCGTCATCTACAAGGCAGAGGGCGACACCATCAAGAAGGGCGAGACCCTCGTAACCTGGGAACAGCACGCCGTGCCGGTCATTACCGAGCGCGAAGGCGTCATCGACTTCCGCGACATGATTCCCGGCATCACGCTCGGCAAGAGCGGCGAGAAGGGCTCGGATCAGATGATTGTTCTTGAACACAAGGAGGACCTGCATCCGCAGATCGTTGTGGTGCATCCGAAGACGAAGGAAGTGCTGGCCAGTTACTCCATTCCGGCCGGAGCGTTCATGTCGGTAAAGAAGGGCGAGCACGTCGCCGCCGGCACCACGCTGGCGAAGACGCCGCGGAAGGTGTCGAAGGCGAAGGACATCACCGGCGGTCTTCCGCGGGTGGCCGAACTCTTCGAAGCCCGCAAGCCGAAGGATCACGCGGAGATCGCGAAGATCGACGGTGTCGTTTCCATCGGCGGCATGGTGCGTGGTAAACGCAAAGTCATCGTCACCGATGAGGAGTCCGGCGAAGAGGAGGAACACCTCGTTCCGCGGGGCAAACACATCATCGTCTTCGAAGGCGACCGCATGAAGAAGGGCGATCAAATCACTGAAGGTCCGGTGGTGCCGCACGAAATCCTTGAGATTCTCGGCCCGCACGAACTCCAGGAGCACCTCGTCAACGAAGTGCAGATGGTTTACCGTCTGCAGGGTGTTGAGATCAATGACAAGCACATTGAAATCATCATTCGCCAGATGCTGCGCAAGGTGAAGATCAGCGATCCTGGCGACACCGAGTTCCTCTGGGGTGATCAGATCGAGCGCATCGCCTTCGAAGAGGCGAACGCGAAGATCGTCGAGCAGGGCGGTAAGCCGGCGGAAGCCGAGCCAGTCCTTCTTGGCATCACCAAGGCCAGTCTCGAGACGGACTCCTTCATCTCCGCCGCTTCCTTCCAGGACACGACGCGCGTCCTCACCGATGCCGCCACGCTCGGCAAGTTCGACTGGCTGCGCGGCTTCAAGGAGAACGTCATTATGGGTCACCTCATTCCCGCCGGCACCGGCTTCCACCGGAACCGCAACATGAAGCTCAAGGAATCCGGCGAAGTCCGCAAGACCGACGGTCTGGACGATGTCGAAAGCGAGGCCGACTCGCTTCTCGAAGCGATCAGCTAACGCGGTTGCTATCCGCTCTCAGCCGCGCTCCGGAAACGGGGCGCGGCTTTTTTCTGCGGGTTGTTTCACCTGGCGCTCCCGCATTCATCGAGAACGGAGGTAAGCTCCCTAACAGATGCGGCCCATGGCGGCAGCTTGCCGTCCGCGAGCATCGTCGCGGTATCGATGGCGTTTCCCCAGAGGACAGCGCCATGCTTCAAGCTGTCTGTTAGGGTTTCCGGCACCGGCAGTTGTGCATGGATGGCCCGCGCCTGAGCGATGGCGACAGCCGCGGCGGTCAGAGCGCCAAGGGTTTCATGACCAAAGCCGGCATTGCCGACGACGGTGGCCAGTTTTAAGTGATGTGTTGCGGTTTCCTGGCAGGCGGTAAGACGGGCGATCTCTCCAGGTGTGAGGAGCCGCCGGGCGGTGACTTCCGGAAACAGTTCGCGTGTTGCCCCGCTGGTGTAGGCGATAAGCCCGGCGGCGGCCAGACGCTTTAGAGTTTCATAGGTCTGACGGTCCATGACCTCGATCGTCCGGCGCTCGCCCGCCTCGTCGATGACACTTTTTAGCCGTTCACGTGCCGCGGCGGGATCGCGCTCCACGACCATGAGGCACACGGCGGGTTTGCCGGCGCAGGCGTTGCGCTCTTCACAACGCCAGAGAAGCGGTCCAAGAGCCTGCGCTGCCGACTGAGCGATGGCCTCCGAAGGGTCGGACGGAACACGGGGGCGGGTGATGGGCACGCCATGACCGGTTTCAGCAGGTGCCAGAATCTGCTCCAGCCGCTTGAAGAATGATTCGCGACTGCTGTTCAGATCCATCGCGTCCAGCTTGCCGTCGTCGAGCACTCCTGCGGAGAGTTTCGATTTACTGGCCAGGGTGCCTAACATGCGGGACTCGATGGTATTCTCCGCGATGAGATTGATCACCGTCACCGCCCGGGTCTGGTGTTTGCGCCAAGCCCGTGCGATGCGCTGCTCCAGTTTGGCGGGGTTCCATGGCAGGTCGCAGTTGATGACGACACTGGCGTTTTGCAGATTGAGACCGGTGGCGCCGGCATCCGTGCTCAAAAAGACGCGGCAGTCGGGATCGTTCTTGAAGGCATTGATTTCGAGGCGGCGCTTCTGCTGCGGCACGGTGCCGGTGTGCCATGCGAATCCGGTGCCGAGTTCGCGGCACAGATCGCGCACCAGTTCCAGCATACGCTCCCATTCGGAGAAGATGATGACTTTCACCCCATCGTTGGAGAGCGCCTCTTCGAGGATCTTGCGGAGTTCATCCACCTTCGGACTCTCGCGATCCTCTGCATCCAGGATGTAGTTGGAGTCGCAGATCATGCGCATCATCGCCAGTTCACGCAGGAGCTTTTGCTGTTCCTCCTTCCGCAGCGGGCGGCGTTTGGCGATCTGCGCCAGCTTGGCCACCTGGGCTTCGTGCGACCCGTAGTTGTCCAACTGCATCGGACTCAGGGCCACGAAGTGATTCCGGTCAGTCCGGTCCGGCAGCTCTGTTTCCACCTGTGCCTTGCGGCGGCGCAGCATGAGCGGGCGGATGCGTTCGTGAAGAGCGGTCAGATTCCGGTAACCTTTCGGACGGCCCCGCTCATCCAGATCATAAAACTCACGGTTGAACCGGAACAGGGAGCCGAGCACGCGCGGATCGAGGAAGTCGATAAGCGAGTAGAGTTCATCGATCCGGTTCTCAATGGGTGTGCCGGTGAGCACGAAGGCATAGCGGCTTTCGAGGCGCTTGATCGCCTGCGCGGTTTTGGTGTTCCAGTTCTTGATCCGCTGGGCTTCATCCAAAACCACGATGTCCGGCCGCAGGCGGGCGTTCACATCAAGTGTATCCGAAACCATCTGTTCGTAGTTAACGATGGTGAAGAACGGTGCATCCTCTGTATAGCAGTTCAGCCGGGAGACCCGTCCGCCGAAGACCATGCGGCAGCCGAGCAGAGTGAACTTTCCTATCTGTTCCTCCCATTCCGCCTTGAGGGAAGCGGGTGTTACCACCAGGACGCGATTGGCCTTGCCCAGCCGGTGCAGCAGAGCACACGCGGCGATGGCCTGAATGGTTTTGCCGAGACCCATTTCGTCCGCGAGCAGCGCCCGCTCATTGAAGGCCAGATGCAGCATGCCCTCCCGTTGGTAGGGAAACAGCGGCACCAGAGTTTCGTGCGGGGGCCATTCACCGCTGTGCACTTTCTGCTCGTATTCATGGCGCAGTCTTTTCCGCTCCGCCGCCGCGGCCCGCTCCTCGAGCCATGGCTGCACTTCCTGTGAGAGACGCAAATCCTGGAAATCCACGCCGCGAAGTTTTTCCAGGGCCGCCACGGCATCCTCCGGGGTGGTGGCGGGCGCGAGTGTTCCGTTGTGCGGATCGAACATTCGCCGCACCGGAACCGGCAGGGCCTCGCGGCCGCGCCAAACGCTCAGTAATCCATCGCGCACGGCCACTTCGATGCGCGGTGAACCGCTTTGCAGTGCCGCGGTCCATCCATTCTTCCCGGTTTTTTTCTGAGCCTGAATCAGGACGGATTCGACGTGCTTGCACGTTCCGAGGCCGTTCTTCCGGAAATCCGCGCAGGTGCAGGAAAAGGAGCGTCCCTCGACATCCCTGATTTCGACGCGGTAAACCATGCCGCTGTCCGAGCGAACTTCGAAGTTCGAAAATACCGGATGACGCGGCGATTCGTTGCGGATGCGCATCGACTCCTCCACGGCCCGCATCCGCCGCCGCAGAACCTCCTGTTCATCGGTGCTGCGCCAGTCCTGCTCCGGAGGAATGTCAGCGGAGGACTTCGGGGTTTTTCCTGACCTGCGGGATGAAGATGAACTGGCCGGATTTTTCATTTGGTGATTCCATGCGAGTGCATTCGCATTTTTCAAGGCAACGGTGTCACGCGCCGACCCCGCGCACTGTCCCAAGGGCGGTAAGCCTCCGAGTGATCTCCTTGTCATGATGGTAGAGTTTAAAAGTATTATTCTTGCGACGGGAGCTTGGAAAAGAGGCTTGATTTACCTTGATTTAGCCTGATCCGCCGACGGATTTGATACAATTGTGATTGTGGAGACGCTGCGCGAGAGCGGGGCGGACGGAAAGGAACCGGCGTGTGGAAGGGGCTGCCCGTTCCTGTCGTGCTGGTGCAAAATGCTGCAAAGCGCGGCAAGCAGTGATGGAGCCCTTGCTGAAGAGGACGGGAGGGGTACCGCTGCGCGAAAGGCGGCGAGGAAAACCGGGTGCTGCTGCCCCGGTGCCGCACTTTTCCCGGGAGAACGGGAGTTCGCCGGAAGTCGGGATTTGCTTGTTGGGCAGTTGGGGGCATAGGGAACTTCGGTGATTAACGCCCCTGTTTGTCAAAGCGTTTTCGCCGTATTTTTTCGGATTTCGAGCCGCCAGGCATGACGGCCAAGCGGTCCATACCGGGAGATGTGCGGGCACACCTCCGCCTTCGGATTGAGCCGTTTAGATCCCTGTCTCAAAAAAGAGCCGCCCCGACCTTTCGAGCGGGACGGCTGTTGCGGGCCTCCACTACGTGAGTGGCTTAGCCTCACGTGCTCTTGCGCCGAAGCGCATGGCACAAGTTCACCTCGCGGTGAAAGGGTTGAGCGCTTACGACGAGCGGGCGGAGCGTTTTTTACATTGAACACGCGGCGCAATGCGCGCATTGGATTGAAAACTTCGCTTTTATCGAAGTGAAGCGGGACATGTAGCCGGGCACGGCAACGGTGGCCAAGACCCACAAAACGGCGGCGACCACATGAAGCGCCGTCGGCGAGTAATGCCATGCGGCGAGTTCACAGAGCACCGCTGGAGCGTAATACTCGGCCATGCCGAAGAAGAATCGAGACATTATTCCACGCTGGCGAGGCAGGAAGACCGCTGCATCCGGTATGTCATCACAATGCGATGTCCCATGTTGAGCAGCCAACCGATGAACGGCATCAACGGCCACAGCGCTCCTACGACAACTTCTCTGCGCGCGAGCGGTGAAAGAAAAAGGCATTCCGAATCGTCCGAGGCGATGAGAGATCGATTTGCTGGATCGCGGGTGTTGGGGATGTGTCTATGCTTGGTGACCAATGCGGGGCGACAGGATAAACGGGGGCCGAGAGCAGACAACAGAGGTGAGAATGCGGTCAATTCATGAAGTGAGTGTTCGTCGGCCGTCACGGCCCGGAAGAGCGAGGCCAAAGTCGATGAAGGGTTCGTCGGAGACGTATCTGAGCGTCCGCAAGGCTCAATTTGGGTCTGTTAGAATCCAAGCAGCTCTACCATCTGGTTTGTTGCGGTCATGCAAATGAGATCAACAGGAACAACGATACCACCGGAATTTAGAAAATTTTCCTCGTGAGCATCCCAGACCGCCAGATTGTCTGCGGGGCGGTAAAATGCTTTGCCGTGTGGTGATTTCAGAAATCCAAGGTCATGCATCGTTCGCTCGATATCACCCATGGATGCTGCAGTTCCTTTGATGAAAGACTGGGAAGTGGCGATGCATGGTTGCCCTGCATGTATCACGATGGCTTCAAGTTCGATATCGTCTCCAAAGTGTTCGTTTTGCAGGAGCAGACGCTCCAAGTATTCGAGAGGGGTGGCATCCACGAGAGAGGCGGTGATTTTCTCTTTGTCGATCGTCGCTTCGCAAGTCAGTCCAGCTTTGCCGGGGGATGTGAATTTCCAAACGCGACCGGATGTCCGGTCATGCAGAATCCGGTGCTCGTTTCCGCCGGGGCGGGCATGCTTCAATTTTTGACCGTCTGCGATGCAGCCCGCTTCTTTCGCCCAGCGGTAAAGACGATCGAATTGTCGCTCGATTTCTGCGCGTCTCGAGTGGCCTGCATGTGTTCCTCTATCTGCCGATAGGCTTCCTCGGAGGAAACGCGCGGCTGATTCAAGCGTACCCGGCGCAGCAGTTCTTTGGTGACTTTCACTCATGTAATGTGGCTGGAAAAGGGGTGAAAGTCAAAGAGGCAGGTTAAGTCGGAGCCCAAATGATTTCGGCAGATTTACCCGGGTGCGCAGCTCCCTCCTTTTGCCGCCACTCCACCCGGGCGCGCACTTGGACCTTGAGATATGACGCCAGACTGACTGAATAATGCCATGCATGGTCTGCATCCACACCCTGCACGGAAAGGTTTACATCCGGCAAGTACCGATAGCCCTCATCGCTTTTTGCGCCCAACCGAATGCGAGCACGTGTGACTTTGCGAAGTTCTTCAAAACTTCCTGCTTTCTTAAAGGCTTCGATATGAGCGACTTCCAAGAGCTCATTCCACTTTGTGAACGTCCTGTTTCCAAAAGATCCCCGAACCGTTGAATGACGAAATCCCGGAAGGTTGTCATCGTTGTGAAATACCAACTCCGTCACCAAAGCGTGGGCAGCGTCGGGAGGGGTACTCTTCTTAGGGACGACACCGCCTCCGCTATGGTGTTTCTCATAAAAATCCCCCCATCGTTCTATGACACTCAGGGGCGTGTCTTCAAAGGACGTAGAGAATTTGTGCAATCGTTGTAGGAGAGTTTCAGGGAGATCGATTAACATCTGTATGTATAATGCTTTTTATACAGCACAACACGAAGGATTTTCCGGAAAAAACCGCCTCGGCCAATGGCCAAGGCGGTTTAGTCAGGGGCGGCTTATTGCCCACCCGGATTCACGAGAGGCGGTTCGAACAGCCGCCACTGTTATTTTTTCTTCGCGGTCTTCTTCGGAGCGGCAGTGGTCGCTTTGGCCGCAGCGCGTTTTTCTTCGATGGCGGCCTGGGCGGCGGCGAGGCGGGCGACGGGGACGCGGTAGGGGCTGCAGCTCACATAGGCGAGGCCGATGCGGTGGCAGAATTTGACGGAGTCAGGGTCGCCGCCGTGTTCGCCGCAGATGCCGAGTTTGATGTCAGGGCGGACGCCGCGGCCTTTGGTGACGGCGGTTTGCATGAGCTGGCCGACACCGGTTTGGTCGAGGGTGGCGAAGGGGTTCTTCTTGAAGATTTCGTTCTCGGTGTAGGGCATGAGGAAGTTGCCCATGTCGTCGCGGCTGATACCGAGCGCGGTCTGCGTGAGGTCGTTGGTGCCGAAGCTGAAGAACTCGGCGCTGGCGGCGATTTCGTCAGCGGTCAGAGCGCCGCGCGGGACTTCGATCATGGTGCCGACCTGGTAGTCGAACTTGATCTTCTTCTCGGCCATCACTTCCCTGGCGACGCGGTGCACGATTTCGGCCTGGAGGTCGAATTCCTTTTTGAAGCCCACGAGCGGGATCATGACTTCCGGCTTCACCTTGATCTTCTTCTTCGCGACATCGGCGGCCGCTTCGAAGATGGCGCGGGCCTGCATCTCGGTGATCTCCGGATAGGCGATGCCGAGGCGGCAGCCGCGGTGGCCGAGCATGGGGTTGAACTCGTGCAGGGACTTCACGCGGCTGGCGACTTTATCCGCCGTGACGCCCATCTTCTGTGCGAGATCGGCCTGGGCTTTTTCTTCGTGCGGAACGAATTCATGCAGGGGCGGGTCGAGCAGGCGGATGGTGGCCGGCATTCCCTTGAGGGCCTTGAAAATGCCGGTGAAGTCTTGGCGTTGGTAGGGCAGGAGTTTGGCGAGCGCCTTCTTCCGGTCCTCCACGTTGTCGGCGAGGATCATTTCGCGCACGGCATCGATGCGGTTGCCTTCGAAGAACATGTGCTCCGTGCGGGTGAGCCCGATGCCCTGAGCACCGAACGCGATGGCGTTTTCCGTTTGCTCCGGATTGTCGGCATTCGTGCGAACGGCGAGGCGGGTGGCCTTGCTGCACCAGTCCATGAGGACCTGGAACGATTTGAATTTCTCCGTCTTCTGCGCGGCTTTGTTGCCGTGGATCAGGCCGGTGATGATTTCGGAAGGAGCGGTCTTCAACTCACCGCCGTAAACGGTGCCACTGGTCCCGTCGATGCTCATGTAGTCGCCTTCGTTGAAGGTAATGCCGCTCACGGTGACGGTCTTCCTGTCATAGTCGATCTCCACAGCGCTGGCGCCGCAGATACAGACCTTGCCCATTTGACGGGCGACGAGCGCTGCGTGCGAGGAGACGCCGCCTTTTGCGGTCAGGATGCCTTCGGCGGCGATCATGCCGCGGAGATCTTCCGGTGAGGTTTCGTTGCGAACGAGGAGGACTTTCTCGCCCTTCTCTGCGGCGGCGGCGGCACGGTCGGCATTGAGATAAATCTTACCCGATGCAGCGCCAGGACCGGCGGGAAGGCCTTTGGCGAGATCCTTTGCTTTCTTTACTTCAGCGGGGTCGAAGATCGGCGCGAGGAGCTGGTCCAACTGATCGGCGGGGTTGCGCATGATCGCGGTTTCCCAATCGATGAGTTTTTCCTTCACCATGTCCATGGAGAACTTGAGCGCAGCGGCGGCGGTGCGCTTGCCGTTGCGGGTTTGAAGCATGAACAGCTTGCCCTGCTGGATGGTGAACTCCACATCCTGCACATCCTTGAAGTGTTTTTCCAAAGTGGCGCGCACTTTCATCAGTTCCGCGAAGGCTTTCGGCATTTCCTTCTTGAGCTGGGAAACCGGCTCAGGCGTGCGCACGCCGGCGACGACGTCTTCGCCCTGCGCGTTGATGAGGAACTCTCCGTAGAATTCGTTGACGCCGTTGGCCGGATTGCGCGTGAAGGCCACGCCGGAGCCGGAGTCGGTGCCGGTGTTGCCATAGACCATCGCCTGCACATTGACGGCGGTGCCCCACTCGGAGGGAATGTTATACTTGCGGCGGTAAACGATGGCGCGGTCGTTCATCCATGAACCGAAGACGGCGCCGGCGGCACCGCGGAGCTGGTCCCACGGATCGTTAGGGAACACCTTGCCCGTGCGCTCTTTCACGAGAGCCTTGAAGCGCTTCACCAGTTCCTGCTGGTCTTCGGCCGTGAGGTCGCTGTCCACGATGTCTTTGCCATATTTGTCATGTTTGAAGCCTTCAATGACAGTCTCGAAGGGCTCGTGGTCTTCGCCTTCGCGCTTCTGCACGCCGAGCACCACGTCACCGTACATTTGGATGAAGCGCCGGTAGCAGTCCCATGCGAAGCGCTCGTTGCTGGTGGCCTTCACGAGAGCGAGCACGGTTTGGTCATTGAGGCCGAGGTTGAGGATGGTATCCATCATGCCCGGCATGGAGTCGCGGGCACCGGAGCGCACGGCCACGAGGAGAGGCATGCCTTTGGCGTCGCCGAATTTGCAGCCCATGATCTTTTCCATGTTCTTCACTCCGGCTTCCATCTGAGCCTGGAGAGAGGCGGGATAGCTCTTCCTGTTGGCGTAAAAATAAGTGCAAACCTCCGTGGTGATGGTGAACCCGGGAGGCACCGGAAGGCCGATGCGGGTCATCTCTGCGAGATTGGCGCCCTTGCCGCCGAGGAGGGCTTTCATGGAGCCGTCGCCGTCTGCTTTTCCGGCTCCCCATGTGTAGACGTATTTAGCGGACTTGCCGGAGGATGCGGCGGATTTCTTGGCTGGCATGATATGGACGTGTGGTTGGTTTGCGTTGGAAAGACGGGCGGCGGAGAAGCGGAATGCACATGCATCCTTCCCACAGGCCCGAAAAGGGAGGGCGGATACTAGACGGCCCCGGGGGCGAGTCAAACCGGTTGTTGGCCTTCGCAAGCGTTCGGCAGCGGCCTAGTCGGGGGAACCCTCGATAACGATCCTCGCCCGGAAGTAGCGCCGGGATTCAAGCGGAAACCGGGTCCGCATCTGATCGTCCGGCCAGGCGGGATCCTCTTCGGTATCGATCCTCTGCCAGGGCAATGGATAGGTTCCCTCTTTGCCCCACCGGTAAAGCTTTTCCCACTTAACGAGGTCGGTGCTCAATGAGGTTTCGACATACCAATCGTAATAGCTGTTATTCAGATAGGAGAATGCAGCGGGATCGATGGAATAGACAAAATCCACGCGTCCGTCCGTCGTGAGTTCGAGGTGCGGATAACGCTCCCGGCCGTTGTCCGAGGAGAGCTTTTTCGACGGGTCGAGCCCGTAAACGAATTTTTCGAGATTTGAGATGCCGTCGCCGGAGGGATTATCCCCGTAGGCCTGTTGGGCAAAGGGTATGCCGGCGTTAAGAACGAAACCGGAGTAGGCCGTTGGCGCAAAGATGCCAAAATAGGGAGCCTGGCCGGGGAAGTACATCGCGCGGACCATGACCGGCTGGCCTGCAGTCACCCGGTAAAAATCCCCGCCGGAGGGAAAAAGGGGAGAGGCGGAGACGGCGGTGGTTTTTGTTACTGGCTGCAGTTCGGTCACCGAAGTGCCGGTGAATAGATCGCAGGCAATGTTATCTCCGTTGCGAAGCACTTCGATCCAGCCGCTGGCGGAAGGAGTGAATTCCCACCATGCGCTTGCCGTCGCGGCGCCTGCGGCCGGCGGGAACGGGGGCTCCCCGGCTTCGCGGCTGCCGTTTATCCACCCTTCGGAATGGTAATTGACGTAAACTCCCATGCTGACAGGCAAGCGCTGGGAGAAGTCGTCGTTAGGGATGGCCAAAGCGGAGGTCTGGACCACTCCTGCCAGGAGCAGTTGCAGGAAGAGGCGGACCATTCCGGAAGTGCTCATAAGACAATTTGGTGACACCGATGACGGCACAGACAATGTGCCGATGCCCGAAGGGTGTGGACGAAGCTACCGGATTTCGGAGAGGGGGTCAAGCCTCTCACCTCCCGGCGGTTCCCGTACGCAGAAGAGTGTCTGCCCCCCTACAGAGCAGACACTCTTCCTTTTCTCCGGGCGGATTCTGAGGGCAGGCCCACTGCTTTCCTCAGGGCACCGAAATCCGGAGTCGTACGAAGAGGCGTTTTTCTGCTTCGGGCGAAGCACCGACCACCGAGACCACAAGTGAGCCGGCGGTTTCCTCACTGTAAGTGGCGTTCGGACCGGCATTGAACCAGTTGTTCAAATCGGTGGAATACTCGAGCCCCACGAACGAGCGGGTGCACGTATCCCGCGGAACGGTGAGGGTGATTCCCGAACTGCTGCCGGAAGTAAAGGCCACCTGGATGGGGTTCTGGCCATTGGGGGCTTTGGGATCGGTGCCGAAGGCGTATTCCTCGGCATTGGAAATCCCGTCGCGATCGGCATCCCCGGTCCAACCGCTGATGGCGGCATTGGACAGTTCCGCTGCGGTGAAGTGGCTGCGGCGCCATTGTTCACCGGAAGTCATGCAGCCGCCGGTGCCGCCGAAGGTGCCGGGGATCGTGTCCACACGGGTATCCACGCCGTCGCGGTCAGGATCATTGTACGGGCCGTCGATCCGGCCGTCGCCGTTCGTATCGAGCGCACCGTGAGTGGTAACGACGATGTCGGGACCGCCGGTATTGTCGCTGTCCGGGTCAAGGTAATCCGGCACATCGGTGCCGTCGGTGTTTGTCGGAGCGCGATGATCGGCGTCACCGAAGGTGGCGAGCCCATCCACAGCGTTAGGGATGCCGTCGCCGTCAGTGTCATCGCCGTCCACGAGGCCGTCGTAGTTGGCATCGGGGGCACCGGAACCCCCTTCGAGAAGGTCCGAAACGGTGTCGTTGTCGCTGTCGAGATCGATGTAATCTTTTGCGCCGTCACCGTCGGAATCAGGCACCGGCAGTGCGGTGCCGCCCTGGCTGGGATCGACGGTATCGATGAGGCCGTCCTGGTCTGCGTCCACCGTGCCGTCCTGGCGTCCATTGCCGTTCGCGTCGGCGCCGCCGGCTTCGATGACGTCATTGATGCCATCGTTGTCGCTGTCGAGGTCGCGCCAGTCGAACACGCCATCGTTGTCGGAATCGCCGCTGGCTGGGGCGTTGGCGACTTCGATCGCGTCGGGGATGCCGTCGGAGTCGGAGTCGCTGTCGGCGATGTCCGGGACGCCGTCGCCATCGGTGTCCACGAGGACGCTGCCTTCAGTGCTATCAGGGATGCCGTCACCATCGGTGTCGCCGCCCGGCCCGCCAAGGCCGCCGAAATGGCTGGTGTCGTTATCGAAGACATCTGCGACGCCGTCGTGATCGGCATCCCCGGCACTGTCTGCCATACCGTCATTGTTTTGGTCGAACTGGCCGAGTCCCGCGTTGTCGATGTCTTTGCTGCCGGGACCCTGGCTGCGGGTATCGCGGTAATTGGGAAGGCCGTCGCCGTCTGAATCTATGGGTGTGGACGGGCCTGCGTCGCCCCATGCCGTGGAGCCGTCCACGGCGAGCGCGATACCGTCGCCGTCAAGGTCGGTGCCGTCAGCGACACCGTCATTGGTCGTATCTGCGAAGCCGTCTCCGGATTCGACGAGGTCGGAGAGACCGTCGTTGTCGCTGTCGAGGTCGATGTAATCCTTCGCTCCGTCGCTGTCGGAATCGGGCAGAGGCAAAGCGGTGCCGCCCTGGGCGGGCTCCACGGTGTCCACGATTCCGTTTTGGTTGGCGTCGGTGCCGTCCTGGCGTCCGTCGCCATTAGCATCAACGCCCCCGGCTTCGATGACGTCATTAATGCCGTCGTTGTCGCTGTCGAGATCGAGGCGGTCGGCCACTCCGTCGTGATCCGTGTCGCCGCCGGCGATTGCCGCGTTGGCGACTTCGACGGTATTGGGAATGCCGTCGCCATCGGCATCTGTGTCAGTCAAGTCAGAGACACCGTCGTTGTCCGAATCCGCGTATTGAGTTGAAGTGGAAACGCCGATTTTGAATTCGCCGGTGAGTATCCCAAAGGTGCCGGCGTTGACGGAGTCCAGCTTCAACCGCATGGCGGTGAAGGTGACCGTCTCTCCCTGGGACCCGCTGACAGGCGTCTGCTCGTTGAGATACAGAGTCAGTCCGGCAACACCGAGAGCGCTGGGGGAAATGACGGTGTTAGGACCGGGGTTGGCCGGAAGCAGGATTGACTGGCCGGAGATTTTGATGCTGAGATTGTTGATGTTGGAAATCCCGGTGATGTTAGCCGTGGTGCCATCTCCGGAGACCTGGCATTGGGATCCGAGATTCGTGCCGTTTCCGCCCACCTCGACAAGGGGAGGGAGAAGAGGCAGGTCGGCGATGGCCAGAGCGAAGTCGTTAACCTGGCCCATGGCGGAGGTGGTGCGATTGCCGCTGGCGCCATCCACGTCCGAGGCCGCGGAGGATTGGGCGGTGCCGCTGATGGTGAACAAGCCGAGGGTCGGCACAGTGGTGATGGGTGCTGCGGCGGTGCTGACGCTGTAAACCGGGGGAGCCGTTCCGGTGCTGACCGCCTGCGGTTGGTTATTGACCACCTGAATGCCGGCGACGCTGAGTGTTGCAGAATAGGCGAAACCGGTGCTGGTCGCGTGATTCACGCCGGCCTGGGCATACGGTGCGGCCACTGCCAGCAGGAGACTGTTGAGGGTGACGGCGATGCGCCATGTTCCTGGCACCGGTTTGAGACTTCTCAAGCACGGGCGCCGGTGGCGAATGCTCTGCGATTTCGGAACAGCAGGCAATTTGATAGTGGGCGCCTGCTGAGGGTCGTTGTTCGATATCATAATCGTATATGAGCGAAGGTTTGCAGGGTAATATGGTAATTATAATAAATATAATTCCATGGCCGCAAGTATTCTCTTTTTGCGCCAAATGCGGCCCCAAAAATGCAAGCGCGCCCATCGGAGGCACGGATGCCGTTTTTGCACCGGTTTCCCGGTTCGGATTTGAGGAGGGGTAGTGTTTTACCCTGGCTCTTTTCTTATTGTGGCATCCTGAGTCTCAACTCCGAAAAGTGTGGGGTGATATCCCCAGCGGGCTTAAAACAGGGGATATAACTGTTAGTAAGACACAAAAACGGGTTCATTTTTGGTTAAAGACAGCATACTCGATGACCTGCAGATCGAGGTCGCGTTCCACTTTTTCGGCTCCGCGTTTCCATGCTTCTCCGGCGGGAAAGGGGTCCGAGGGGTGACGATAGTAGGGATTGAAACCAGGTTTTCGGTCGTTGACCTGCTTTTTGAAATTCACGAAATCGCCGATGCTGTCCGGGGTCTCGAGAGTGGTGAATTCGGCGGTGAAGTGTTCGCCTGGAGACACCTTCACTTCATCGCGGGCATAGACGGTTCCGAGGACGCCCCATGAGGCGTCGCCGGTGTAGTTGGCGGAAGCTGCGGCGATCTTTTCCGGGCCGACGATCGGGCCGTCCGGTCCGCCGCGGTGGATGCGCACGGCGATGCGCTGTTGTTCCATGCGGGGCTGGGTGCCGGAAGTGGCGGTGTAAAGCATGACACCTGCGAGCGATTGACCCTGAGCGGTCCATGACTGACTCCAACTGGTGGTGAAGCCGGCGAAGTCGCCGAATTCTTTGTGCACGCGTTTGTTGCACGGGAGGAGCAGGCCGTCACCGTCGCCGGAGATGGTCATCCACATGCGGTTGCCCGCAGGCGAAGTTTCGCCGGTGGCGGCAGTGCGGATACAAGCGGCATCGTCCGCGCATTTTTCCCAGAAGGCCTGGAACACGCCGCCCTCTTTCTCCGCGGTGAGTTTAACAGCGTAACGCTGACCGGGCTCCAGTTTCACTTCGCCGGAATGCCAGCCGCAGGAGTAGTGGTAGCTTTTGGGACCGCCGCAGTCCACGTGGGGCACTGTCATGGACGGACCGGCCTGAGGCCATGCCTCCGGTTTGTCACCGGTGCAGCGGTGGATGGAGGCAACGAGGGTCTGATGACCGGGACCGGCACCGTCCACGCCGTCGGTGGCGAGTTTGAAGCCGACGTGGGTGACGGAGGTGCTCTTCGCAACGAAGGGCTGCCAGTAAGCGCGCGCGGGTTTGGTATCCCACGCTTTTTCCGCGAAGCAGGCGTAGTCGAAATGCGGAGAGGCTTTGAGGTGATTGTCCTTTGTGCCGTCTTCGAGCTTTGCCTGAAGGAGCACCGGCCTGACAAAGTGGGACGGACCGGTGAAGAGGACGCTCCATTCGCCGGCGTTGCCTTCCAGTTTCCACCAGCCGCGCGGCTCCATTTCCCATGAACGGAAAGCATTGCCGGTCTTCGATCCGGCGGGAAAGCCGAAGGCACGTACAGCGGCGAGCATCACGGGCGGATTCGTGTCCGGAACTGCGAGACGTCCGCTAAGTTCCACGCCGGCGAACGAGGAGAGAGGAAACAGGACGGGGAGAAGCAGGCGGAATTTCATGGAGATGATGATGAGTGTTAGCGAACAACCAAGCCAAAGGCAATTCCTATCCGCCCCAGTGCGGGCCGTAGCGGCTGTCGCGGGTTTGGTTGCCGAGTTTGTGAAACAAATAGAAGGAACGCGGGGCTTTTTTGAGGTCGAGGTTTTTGATGCGCCATTCGGTTTCCTCGCGGTGACCGAAGCGGCTTATCCAGCACCATTCGTAAATGTCATCCACCTCTGCGTCCCACACAGTGAGCCCGTGGGCGCCGGATTCGTAGAAGGCGGGGAGAACGGATTTGTAGCGTGTGCCTGCATTGTAGATGCCTGGGTTGAAGGGAATGCGGGCGGGAAGGCAGACTTCGCGCAGGAAGGGAAGATTGAAGTTCCTGTCCGTGGCACCGAATCCGTGTTCGGTGAAAACGGCGTCGATGAGTTTCGCGGCGGCGAGTCGGCGGAGGTCCACTCCGAAGAAAAGATCGTCCTGAGCGCTGGCATTGATGAGCAGGCTCAGGGCGAGGCGCTGACCGTTGCCGCGACGCTTCTGTTCTTCGTCGAGCATGACGCGGAGCTCCTGAATGAAGCCGGTGACGATGTCCGAGCGGAAGGCGGTGAGTCGGGGATCGAACTCGTCGATTTTGCGCAGATCTTCGTGGTGCTTTTCCTCGAAGAGCTTTCGGGCGGGGGTTTCGTACAGCACGAGTGGATAACCGCGGGTGAAGACGAGATTGGCGCCATCTGCGCCGAATTGCACCATTCCGCGGAGGAGTTCGATCAGGTGTTTGCGCACTTCCGGCACGGCCCAACTCATGCGGGTGACAGGCGTGCCTTCGCGATCTTCGCAGCGCCATTCCGGATGATTTTGATAGAATGGAGACTCCCAAAAGTCTGTATAGGGCTCGAAAAAACTCCAGCCCGCGGGGCGGAGGGCGACATGCACTTTTATGCCGATAGCCTGAGCGCGCTGCGTCAGGGCTTTAACCGGATTGATCTTCTGTTCGGCGAGGGCGCGCGTGGATTCGACGAAATGGCGGTGACCCGGGACTGGAAAGGTTTCGGTGTTTGAACCCCACTGGAAGCCGGCGGTGGAAGGATAGTTTACTTTGTCGGCGCCCCCCGCCTGGAGAATGAGCGTGCCGAAGTCCGTGTCGCGGAAGACTTCGACGGAAGAGAGAAGCGCAGACTCGGTGCGCGGGCTGCGATGGAAGAAGTCGCTGAATCCGTCATTGGTGGCGGCGAGCGTACGGTGAGTGGTATCGCGGGCGTCGGCTTCGACGCGTCGGCCCTCCTCTTCTGTGAGTGGAATGAGTTTGACGTGGGTGATGCCGCAGGCGGACCGCGTTCCTGTGTTCTGGGGACTGAACAGGAGGCGGTTGTTTTTTTGCAGATTGATAGCGCGAAAGAAGACGTCCTCCGAGTGGCCATAGGAATAGGGCGTTGGGGATTCGCGACGGTTGTAGCGGGGAACCGGAGATGGATCACTGTCGAGCCGGATCAGTGCTTTGGAGGGCACTTCGGTGGCGCTGAAGATACCAACAAATATTGCGTGCCATCCCTCTGTATCCAAAGGCAGTGACACCTCCGGTGCATTCGATTCGGCACCTGCCCAGATCATTTTGCCGGTGTAGCCGTTGTTTGCCATTTCGTAGGGAATGACCTTCCACCGGTTCTTTTGGAGAGCTCCGGTTGAAAGTGCTTCAGCGGGCTGGGAGCCCGAGAGATCGGAAAGAACGATGGCGCGCGAGGCATTTGACCAATCGGTGAGGGCGGCGCCGGCCCATGGTTGTGATGGTTGTTCCGAAGCGGCGCGGCCTGTGAAGAGGCTGGTGAAGCCAAGGACCGCTACGAAATGCCGAAGAGCAGGCGGAGTGTTCATTTTTCGATTCTGCGGATTTCGAAACGGCAGGGCTGGGGTCTGGCGGTGCGGCGCATGAGACTGGTTAGGGAGTCATCGAGGTCGCGGGCGGAGCGGTCGAGGTCGGGGGTGTCAGGGTGTGCGGCGTCGAAGGCATGGCGCAGAGAGGTGCCCTGAAGGAGATAGTCGCGGGCATCGACGAGTTCCTTGACGGAGATGGAGCGGGCGTCCCACGGACCGCCGGGCTGCCATCCGTCGGCGGTCATGGAGCAAATGTTGAGACCGGCTCCGAGTTTTTGGGCGCTGACTTTTCCGAGAGGGCGGCCGCCAGCGGTAATATTATAGTCGCCCGGCGGCAGCTTGGTGATGGTGAGGAGCTGGCGGTTGATACTCTCAGGGATGGGAATCCAGCGGTAGTTCAGGCCGCTGAGGATGCCTAGGTTCAGCGGGGAGGCTTCATCGAGGCGGGTGAAGGTGAGGCCGTGATCGGACTTTCGGATTTCTGTCAGGGTGCAGCCGGAAATGGCCGTACTGGTGCCGGTGCTCCAGTCGATGGCGGCAGAGGAAACATCCCGGGGAGCGCCGAGGCCTTTGATCATGACGAAGGCCATAGCAAGCTGGCCGATGTCATTTAGATGCACGCCATCCTCGACATGGAGTTTGGTGTGCTTCTTTGGATCGGATTCACGGGAGTTGGCGTCGAGGATGCGGCGCTGGATTTCGCGCATGCCGCGCTGGAGGTCGATGGTTTGTGCGCCGAGAGAACGGGCGAGGGCCATGCCATCATCGGTCATTTTTTGGAGGAAGCCGGTTTCGGCTTTGTCAGGGGCTTCGGCGGTGATGGCAGCGGAACAGACGACAACGCGCACTCCGCGGTCGCGGCAGCGGGTGACGATTTCGCGAATGCCGTCGAGGTAGCGCTGACGGTGTTCGGCATCGGCTTTCATCCCCCAGCCGATGTCATTCACGCCGAGGGCGACAGTGACAATGGTGGCGCCTCGGTTGAAGACATCGCGCTCCAGACGTTCGAGGCAGCCGCTGGCAGTGTCGCCGCCTTTTCCGGCATTGTAGAAGCGCACCTGGCGATTGGGGAATCGCATCAAAGTGTAGTGCTCCACAATTTTAGTGTATCCGCGGGCGGCGGTGATGCTGTCGCCGAGGAAGACGCAGGTGTCGCCATCGCGGAGGAGGAAATCGGGCTCCGGTTTGGCGGGAGGCGGGGGAGGACCGGCTTTGAAGAGTTCAAGGGAGGCGAGCCACATGGCATTGGCGATGGTCCACTTGCTGGTCTTCTTCAGGGCACTGAGTTCGTGGAGAGGCTGGCCGTCGTAATGCATCATCCAGCCATGCGCCCACTGAGCGGAGCGGGTGAGGTATTGGGCGAGTTCGTCTTTGTTGCAGGAAAGCGCGAAGGTTTCTTCGACAACGAGCGGCTTGCCGACGGAGAAGGTGGTGGTGCGCTCGATGGCGTCATTCGGCTTGCCGCTTTCCGGGTAAATGTGGCCGCTGATGAAGTCGAGTTCGTGGACCAATTCGGCGGGGATGAATCCGGACATGTGACCCCAGCCGGCGACGGTGGGCAGCATGCCGACAGTGATCGGCGCGCGGGTATCGTGCTTGCGAATGGAAGCCGTGAGGAGGCGAATCCACTGGCGCGCGATTTCGGTGCGGGTGCGGGCTCCCGGGTCAAGGGAGATCATCTGAAGAAAATCGTAGCCACCGAGTTTTTTGCCGGAATACCATGCGCCAGGCTCGCGTTTTCCGCCTGGGCTCAGCGGTTCGTTGATGATGTCATAACAAAAGACGGCAGTGTGTCCGGCGCAGGTGCGGGCGATGGCTTCCCAGAAAACGGACTGGGCGGCCCAGCGGTCGGTTTCGCCGAGAGCGTCATACCATTTGGGGACGTCTTCGGTGCGGTAACTGGCGAGGCCGGTGAGGTCGAGATAGAGGCCGATAGACTCGGCGAGGGCAAGGAGATTGGTGAGTTTTTTGAGAGCCGCGGGATTTGCCTCGCGGGCGCTCAGCATGAATTTTGCGAACTGAAGATGCACCCTGACGACATTTGCGCCGAGGGCTTTCATTTCGGCGAAGTCCTCCGCAATGGTTTGCCATTCGGTGTCCCAGAAGTCTTCGATGAGGCGGCCTGCGTTTCCGTAGTTCAGGCCCCATGGGCGAAAAGGCAGAGGGGGGTCGCCGGTGGTGAAGCCGGCGGGCTGTGAGGAGACGCGGACCGCAGGCAACGGGGCGGAAGGAGCCGGGAGAAACGCCAGATGCAGGAGAGTGAAGATCAGCAGGGGAAGGCGCATGGCATAACGGGCTGGCGAAAGGAAAGGATGGATTTCAAGGCCCGCACAGTAAATGCGCCGGTCTTGAAAGAGCAAACGGCGCGCGACTTTCCCGTTGCTGCTTTCTCAGGGAGACGCAGGGAATTGCATGACATCTTCTGAAATCACCGTGGCGCTGCGCGACGGTCAATCCCTTGACGCTGCGGCGGTGGAGACGGCGGCGGCGTTTTTGCTGGATGCGGGGGCGGAGACGGAGCTGAAGGCGGATTTGCTGAGGGCGCTGTCGAAGAAGGGGGAGACGGCCGGGGAGATTGCGGCGTTTGTTAAGGTGTTCTTGAAACACGCGGTACGTCCGCTGTTGGATGCTGCGGCGCTGGGGCGCCCGGTGATGGACGTGTGCGGGACCGGCGGGGATAAGCTCAATCTGTTCAACATTTCCACGGCGAGCATGTTCGTGCTGGCTGGCGGCGGGGTGGTTGTGGTGAAGCACGGGAACCGCGGCATTACCTCCCAGAGCGGAGGCGCGGATGTGCTGGAGGCTCTGGGAGTGGCGGTGAACCTGACGCCGGAGCAGTTTGCGGCGTGTGTGACGGATCATGGAGCGGGGTTCATGCTGGCGCCGCAGTATCACCCGGCTTTCAAAGCGGTGGCGCCGGTGCGCGCGCAACTGGCGGGCGAAGGAGTGCGGACGATTTTCAATCTCATCGGTCCGCTGCTCAACCCGGTGCAGCCGCCAATGCAGATGGTGGGAGTCTATGATCCGGCGCTGCCGCCGGTGTACGCGGAGATCATGCGTGAACTGGGCCGCGCGCGCGCGTGGGCGGTGCACGGGACGGTGCCCGGCGGTTCGGGTATGGATGAGGTGTCGATTCTTGGGCCGACGCGAGTGGTGGCGCTGTCGGGAGGAGAGATCGGGGAAACGACGGAGACGGTGCCGCTGCCGGTGCCGGCGATTGAGGAATTGAAGGGTGGTGATGCAAAGACCAATGCGGGGATTATCCAGGGAATTCTGAGTCGCGAAATAAGGGGCGCAAAAAGAGATATCGTGCTGGCGAATGCGGCGGCGGGATTCCGGGTGGCGGGGGTTTGTGATTCGTGGCCGGAAGCGATTGCGCGGGCGGAGGAGAGCCTGGACAGCGGGCGGGCGAAAGAAGTGCTGGACAAGTTGCGGGCGTTTTCCAACACGTAAGTGTTTACTGTCCTGTCTATGCTGCGCCTGGTTCCCCTCCTGATTGCCTTCCTCACGGTTTCCTGCACGGCTCCAAACGGCGGGTCGGGGGTCACCCGGGCGGAGTGTCTCGCCATTGCCGAGGCATACCGCTCGCACAAATGGCAGCCAACGGAAGCCAACGTTCTGCATGGAGCGGATACGGACGGAATTCAGGTGGATACGCCCGACATTTGCTACCGGAAGAAGGGTTCTTTTCCGGGATGGTGGGTGCCGGGACGGGTGAACGAAGGCATGCCCTACCAATGGGGTGGATTTGCCACACCGGAGCAGTTTGACCTTGATATCGCTGCAGGGAAGGCAGCGGGGGATGTTTACACGCAGGAAAAGCGCCGGCTGCTGGATGCGGCCGTCAGCCGCCATGCGACCGGCATCGATTGCAGCGGCTTCATTTCCCGCTGCTGGAAGCTGCCGCGCTCCTACTCGACACGGGAGCTTGAGAGGCTCTGCACTCTGGTGAGTTCATGGCAGGATCTTCTGCCAGGAGACATCCTGAATACCTGGAACAGCCATGCCCTGTTGTTCGCAGGGTGGTTGGATGAAAGCCACTCGCGGATTATCGCTTACGAAACAGGTTCGCCGCCGGACTGGCTGGTGGTGAGGCATTCCATCACCGTCGATATGCTGGTGAAACAGGGGTATGTGCCGCTGAGGTACCAGGGGATGAGAGGGGAATGACGAAACCAGAAATCCGAATTCGGAAGAGTGTTTCGGCGCAGTCAGGACATCGTTTACACTTCAGGTTCAGGACATCGTTTACACATGCCGTGAGGTTGGTTAGTGGTTAATGGGTTCGTTCATGGGTTCAAGGCAACGTTCGATGCACAGTTCGCGGGTTGGGTGGGAGCTTTCC
>DASZQB010000114.1:0-156772 GCA_035550135.1 Verrucomicrobiales bacterium | reverse complement strand
CGCCATTTGGCCAGCACTTGTTCTTTGGTTTTCGGGTCCATGTCGCTGTGCATTGCGGGTAACACCCCCTTTTGGCGCAACGACCGCTTCACGCGAACCGGTCATCCCTCTCCGGGTAACAAAACTTTTGGCGCAGATCGCGGTCTGAATTGTGACCGAAATATTGCTGGCGTCTTAAAAAATGGCTGGTTAAGATGCGCGCGATTTTACTTGGAGACCCTGTTTCATGAAAACCCTACGCCCTTCCTCCTCTGCCGCCGCTATCCTCGCAGGCGGCGTTCTCTTTACCGGTCCTGCCAGCGGTGCGGTGATCTTTTCCGAGGGATTTGAAGGCGTGAACGCCTTCGGTATGGGCACGTATGCCTACGCGTCGAATTATACTCAGCCCAATCCAGCCGGCGGACTTCTTTATGGTAAAGCAGGCGCCGGAATTCCCGGACAGGTTTCCACGAATTCCTTTCCGCTTGCTCCCATCAGTCTTACAGCCGGCTCGGGAGTTTCCGCGGCCCAGATCGATTCCGGCTCCGCGGCCTATGACTTCCGCGGACAGTTCAGTTCCTACCTGTCGCAGGGGGACTGGGCCGAAATAAATATCACCTTCAAAGACGGTGCGAATGCGCCCATCGGCAGCCCTGTGCTCCTCGGAGGCCAGGCCTTTACTCTCGCTCTGCCCACCGCTCCTTTCGGAAACTATGCCGATGCAAGGGCGTGGGGCGAAAGCGCTTTCCAGGGAATCATTCCGGCCGGAGCCAGAACCATCGACGTTGTTTTGAGCGGCACCAAGGTGGCAGGAGGGACCGCCATTGATGGTTACGTCGACAACGTCAATCTGAGCGTCTCCCCGGTGCCCGAACCCGCCACCTGCACTCTGGCCGGACTCGCCGGTCTCCTGTTTTTGCGCCGGCGCCGGCGGTGATCCTGCGGACCGGATTTGAATTTCATGCCGGAAGCCGCAGCGATCCTTGATGAAAGTGATCTTCCGGCCCTTCAGCAGGCCCGGCGGCTGTGGGGACAAAACCGATGGGATGAAGCGGAAGCTGCATTCCTGAAAATTGCGGACGCTCATCCTAACAATTTTCGCGCGCTGGTGGATGCGGCGCGTGTTCTCGGCGACCGGATGCAAATCCGTCGGGCGCAGGCCATGCTGGATAAACTCGTGTCTCTTGCCGGGGACCGCGCGGACCTGCTTCTCCTTCTTGGTCAAACGATGCGCATGTGTCATCGTGAGGATGAAGCGCTCGCTCTGTTTCGTCGCTACACCTCCGGGCCGGGAAAACGGGACCTCGCCGGTCATCTCGAACTCGCCGTTCTCTGCGAACGCCATCGCTTTCTGGATGAAGCGGATGCCGCCGCCACCGCCGCCTTGAAAGTGGCGCCTGACTGCATGGAGGCTCTTATCATTCGCGCCCGTGTTCGCCGCCAGCAGGGTCAGCCGGACCGCGCGGAGGCAGCACTCAAGCGCGTCACTTCATTTCCGAAAACGCATCTCTCCACCCGTGCCCAGGCGTGGTGCATGCTCGCCGACATGGCCGACTGCGCGGGTGATGCCCCGGCCGCCATGCAATTGCTGGAGCGGGCCAAGGAACTCCTGCGTCCCGTCGCTGGAGACATGGTTAAAACGGCTCACATCGTCCTCGGCGCATGGGACCGCGTCTGCCGCGCCCTGACGCCGGAAATCATTCGGCATTGGATCAATGCCGCCGGAATTCCCGCCTTCCGGCGACCGGCGGCACATCTGCTCAGTTTCCCGCGATCAGGCACCACCCTGCTGGAAAATATTCTCGACACCCATAGCGGCATCGTCAGCAGCGAGGAGTTTCAGGTGCTGGGCCGCGACCTTCTCAATATTCTCTGGCGTGACTCCGGCGAGGTTACGCCGCCGACAATCGATGCCCTCGATGCCATCTCTCCCGAAAAGCTCGACACTCTGCGCCGCGAATATCGTGAGCGCATGGAGGAGGGCCTCGGCGAACCCGTTGGCGACCGCGTCCACATCGACAAGAATCCAACGCACACCCTCTTCATTCCCGGCATCCTGCGCCTGTTGCCCGACAGCCGCTTTCTCGTTGCCCTGCGCGATCCGCGCGATGTGGTGGTGAGCTGTTATTTCCAATACCTGCCCGCAAACCCTAACAGTGCCTGCTTTATCCGCTGGGAGGACGCCATTCGCCGCTACCTGCTCGACGTGGGAGCGTGGCTTCATCTGCGGACGGTGCTTCCTGCCGACCGCTGGCTGGAAGTGCGCTACGAGGATTTGCTGACGGATCTCCCGGGGCAGGCCCGCCGCGCCATCGAATTTCTTGGGCTCTCGTGGGAGGACAGCGTCCTCGACTATCGCCGTCGGGTCGCCGAAAAAGTCGTTCACACTCCCAGTTATCTCGCCGTCAAAGAACCGCTCTACACCCGCGCTGTGGGACGCTGGCAGCGATATGCAAAGTGGATGGAGCCGCACTTGTCCCTGCTGCGGCCCATGGTGGAGGCTTTCGGCTACGCATGGTAAATACCTGAGCGGCCGCTAACCCCTTCAAACTGCTCCATCATGAAAACCATCCTTCTCCTTTTCGTCACGATCCTGCTCTCGCTCTCCACCGCCTTCGCCCAGGACGATCTCGCCGCCATTCGCAGGGAATTGGCCGAACTCAAGAAGCGCGTCACCGCCCTCGAGGAGGACAATGCAAAGCTCAAGCAGCAGCTCGTCGTCGAACGCCTCGTCGTAAAAAAGGAACTCATCGTATCCGACACAGAAGCCATTTGGGAAAAGGGATACGAGCGGCACCAGATCCCCCGCGGCATCTACGCCCGTTCATTGTTTGACGGCCCCGGAGGTCTGTGGGTCCGCAGCCGGCTCATCAAGGGGGAGGTGGACGATCCGTTCGACGACCGCTTCCACGCTCTCGAACGCGACGGCAGCCTCCGTCGCAGCCCCGGTCACATCTCATGGAATGTATGGCTCGGCGATGCATGGCGGCAAATGGCCATCATCCAGGGCGAAGGGCTGGAAGACTCGGAAGTCCCGCTTAAAGAATGGAACGGCGGCACCCACCCTGGCAGAATCCGCCTTCAGTCCTTTCGCCCGGGCCACAGCGAACCCCTCACAGATGCCCTCATCGGCCAGGGTATGATGTCCATCGGCGGCGGTGGTTTCGGCGGCGGCGGACTCCCTCCTCCCGCGGAGGTGCTTCACCTGTGGGGCGGTGAAGTGAAAACCTCCGCCCTCCCGATTCCAGCCGCTCCGGTCATCGTGAGCCACGACAGTTCCGGCGCGCACGAATACTCCCTCATTGCCGTTGGCGTTCAGGGCCGTCGCTCCGCCGCATCGCCCCCCGCAAAAGCCAGTGGCATCGCCCGCCTGCAATGGGACAGCGTCCCTGGTGCGGACAGCTACATCGTCCTCCGCGACGGAAAGGAAATCTCCGCCCGCCTTCGCATTGAAGGCTCTCAAAAGAACTGGACCGACAAAGGCCGGCCCTGACTGCTTCGGGCCTCAATCCCGCATCAAATCCGTCAACGGACCCGGCTTGCCACGGCCCGGAGTCTCTGGTTTAATCCCGCCCTATGAAGCCGCTGCGCCTCTTCCTGTTCCTGTCCTTTTTGGCACCCGGTCTCTCCCTGGCCACCGGCACGCTCACAGGAATGTGGCGCTTCGACGATCCCTCAAATCCCGGCCTCGCCACCGTCGGAAACAATCTCGTCTTCCAGGGCGTTGCGCCCGCCTACTCGGGCACCATCAATGACGATGCGGGCAATGGTCAGACCGGCTGCATTACCACGCCCACCGGTGCCAATGCCAACCGCATTATCGCCGCGCACGGCATCGCCCCTAACGGCGGCGGCATCTACGTCAACGAATACACCATCCTCGCTGATATTCTCTCGCCGGCCGCCAGCCGCACCCGCTGGCGCTCCATCTTCCAGACGAACACCGGCAACGCCAACGACGGCGACTATTTCATCAGCACCACCGATAATCTCGGCGTCGGCGATCTGGGTTATTCTCCCAGCCCCATCGATGAAACAAAATGGAACCGCCTCGTCATTTCCATTAAGTTAGGCACCTCCATCGTCGCCTACCTCAACGGTCAGCCTTTCCACACCCACACCGCTTCGAGCATCGATGGCCGCTTCTCACTCGATCCCTCCATCCTTTTCTTCGCGGACGACAACGGCGAAAACTGGCCCCTGCAGGTGGGCATGCTCGCCATCTGGGATGGCGCTCTCAGTGCCTCGGAGGCCGCCATGCTGGGCACTGCGGGCGCGCCCGTGCCTTTGAGTCTCGATCCCTTCCCCGGCTCTCCGCGGAATCTGAATGTCTCCGTCAATCAGCTTACCGCTGCCTCCACCCTCACATGGACCGCAGCGGCTCCGGACTTCGAAGCCACCGGTGTCCGCCTTCTCCGAAACGGGAACCAAATCGCCGAACTTCCTCTCACTGCCGCCACCTACACCGACAGCCTGCCCGGCGGCGCCTCCATCCAGGAATTCACCTATCAATTGAAAACCTTTGGCGGTGCAGTGGGAGATACCGTTCCCCCATTGCAGATATCCACCCTGTGGAATCCCGCAGGCACGTCCGGCGGACTCGTCGCCTATTACCGCTTCGAAGGCGACTATGCCGACAGCGCGCCGGACGGCACTGATCATTTCGGCACCATGTCGGGCGCTCCGCCGCGCATCGTCGCCGATGGCAAGGTGGGCCGCGGCCTCGATTTCAATGATACCCTCTCCCCGCACGCCATGCTCACGCTGGGTGATCCCGCCGCCCTCCAGTTTGGCGCGGCCCAGGATTTCTCCGTCGCCTTCTGGTTGAAGCATCCGTTCGATTCCGCCGCCAATCACACCGCGTTTGGCGGCAACGATGGCAACGGCGTCATCATCGGCAACAAAGACTGGCTCAGCGGTGTCAATCGCGGCTGGGTTGTCGCGTTGAAATCGGATGGCGGCCTCACCTTCAACGCCGCCGACGGCACCGTGCGCAAGGATGCCACCATCGGCGACCGCGAAGGCATCAAGGCCATCAGCGACGGCTTCTGGCACCACGTCGCCATTTCCTGCGACCGCGATGGCCTCGCCACTTGCTACCTCGACGGCAAAGTCACCGCCACCGTCAGCCTCGTCGGCATGGGCAACATCGACGCCGGCTTGCCCACCGTTATCGGCTGCGATGGCAAACTCGGCACCAATCCCTACTGGCTCTGCGGCAGCGTGGACGAGGTCGCCATCTGGCGCCGGCAACTCACCCCCGACGATGTCGCTCTCGTCCGCCGCCGCGGTCTCACCGGCCAGGCCCTAACAGGCACACCTGTTATCGACAGCGATGGCGACGGTCTTGCCGACGGCTGGGAAATGGCGCAGTTCGGCAACCTCGATCAAAATGGTACCGGCGACTTCGACAACGACGGCATCAGCAATCGCGCCGAGTACGCCGCCGGCACTTCCGCCACCGCCAGCCAGTCTGACGTTGCTCTGCGCGTGGACATGATTCCTCTCCCGGGCTCGCCGGAGAGCATGACCGCCCGTGTTAGTTATCGTCGCAACAAGTCCGCCTCCGCCAATACGCGCTATGTTGTCGAGCACTCGGGTGATGCCGCCACGTGGCTCACCGATGGCCTCGTTCCCACCGGTGCTCCGCTCTCCATTGATGCCAATACGGAGGAATGGAGCGTCTATGCCTCCGCCCCGCTTGCCGGGTTGCGGCGCATGTTCCGCGTGCGCATGTCCGCACAATATCAAGGCGCTGTCGAGATCAACCTGACACCCCGTGTTGAATACACCAGCCAGGGCATCCTCATTTCATGGCATACCGCCGAACCCTCGCCCACCATTCTCGAATACGGGCCCAACCGCCAGTTCAGCACACGCTACGAAGACTGGAACCTAACAACCTTTCACCAGGTGCTTCTTCCCAACTTTGGCACCGGCGACGATGTCGCCCTCGCTGTCGTTAACATCACCGGCGGCGTGGAGACCCGCTCCGCCACTTTCACGACGGAGTCCGCTTCCAATTACTCTCCCGCCGCCGTCCCGGACCAGGGCGGCTTTGTCACCGGCGGCACCTATGCCATTCAGGCGGCAAACATCCTTTCCAGCACCGGCATCCGCAAAGGCCACGCCCTCGATGCCGGCTGCGGCGACGGCAAACTCGCCTACGAACTCGCCCGCCAGAGCGATGGCCTCATCGTCACCTGCCTTGAGTCTGATCCCGCCAAAATCCAGGCCGCCCGCACCTTCCTCACCCAGCGCGGCGTTTACGGAAGCCGTGTTAGGATTTTTCAGATCCCTTCCCTCACCAGTGACCTGAAGTTCCGCAAAGGCACCTTCAATCTCATCTACAGTTCCGCCAACCTGACCGGTCAGTTGAATGTCGCCCAGACCACCGCCCTCAGCGCCGCCATGCAGGCCTACCTCGTCCCTGGGCGCGGCAAATCTTACTTTGATATGCTGGCCAACGCCGAGCCCGCTGTCACCCTGCGCCCGGCCTTGGCTTATGCCGGCAGGTGGACCACCAATTACGGCGACAACGGCAACACCGGCGCCAGCGGCGAAACGCTCAACAATGCCGTCAAAGCCGGCGATCTCGCCGCGCAGTGGGTGGGCCGCCCGGATGCCGGTAGCAACGTCGAACGCCAGGTCCGCGCTCACATTCCCCTCGCCGCCAATGGCCGCTTCTACTGCCCCTGCGATGACGAGATCGTCACCGTCGATTCGCGAAACGGCTTCATCCTCTGGTCCAAACAAATGACCGGCTACAACCGCTTCAACATGATGCGCGACGGCGGCAACATGGTTTGCGATGACAACGGCCTCTACGTCGCCCTCGCCGGCCAGTGCCTCGCGCTCAATGGCGAAACCGGTGCCCTGACAAAATCCTACAACGCTCCCGCCGGCCCTCGCCTCGATTTCACTTACCTCTGGGGCTGCATCATGCGCGAGGGCGCAAATTTGATAGGCACTGCCGTCAAAGACGACGCCTTCTACACCAGCCACTGGGGCTGGGACAACTGGTTCGACTACGAAAGCGGCTACGGCACGGACCAGGTCTGCGCGGATGTCATCTTCGCCCGCAACGCCGCCACCGGTGCCCTCGCATGGTCCCGCCAAAACGGCCTGGTGCTCAATGTCAGCGTCACCATCGGCGACGGCAACATCTTCTTCCTTGAGTCGCGCAATCCCGCTCTTCCTGCCGGTGTCTCGCGCCGCCTCGCCATGAGCGCCCTCAAGACAAACCTTTACCTCGTTTGCCTGAATGCTGCCACTGGCGCCGAAGTCTGGCAAACGCCCATCTCCTTCACCGGCGGCACTCCCTCCGTCCTTCTTCAGCATGCCAACAACCGCCTTCTCCTAACAACCGCCGACGGCGCTGCCGACCGCTTTTATCTCTACGGCCTCAACCCCGCCAATGGCGCGCAAATCTGGACCGCCAATCACGCGTGGGCCAAAGCCGATCACGGCGGCGCCACGCAGCATCCGGTCATCATGAACGACCGCGTCTGGATCGAACCCAAGTGCTACAACCTCCAAACCGGCACTCTGCTCACCGGCCAGCCCGGCGTCCCCAACATGCCCTCCCGCCCCGCCTGCGCCACATGGGCCGGCGGCAAACACTTCTTCCTCTACCGCGGCGCCGCCGGCCGCATCCAGTACGGCGGCAACATCAACGTCTGGAACCCCTCCACCGGCCTCTCCTCCGGCTGGACCCGCCTCCGCACCAGTTGCTGGATCAGCGCCATCCCCGCCGACGGCATGATCCTGAACAAGGAAGGCGGAGGCGGCTGCTCCTGCGGCGCGTGGATGGAAACGAGCGTGGGGTTTGCGCCACTGGTGCCCTAGCGGGAAAGCACCAGGCTCCAAGCACCAAAGAAACACCAAGCTCCAAACATCAAAATGAGCGTCCTGGCAGATCCGGAAATCAAATGGCAAGACGATACGTGCCGTCTCAGAGAGGACACTGAGGAACGCCATCCATTCGATTTGGAAGAGCGCACCGTAAAGTTTGCTGAAGCCGTAATCCGCTGTCTCAAAAAACTGCCCCGCAATCCGGTCAGTGATCGCCTCGCAGGCCAGTTCGCCGGCTGCGCTCCCGCCATCGGAGCCAACTACTGTGAAGCCAACGACGGCGTCTCCAAAAAAGACTTCCGCTTAAGCATCAGCCGCTGCGTCAAGGAAGCCAAGGAAACCAAATACTTCCTCCGCCTCCTCGCCACCGCCGAACCCTCCCTCCTCTCCGACGCCCGCTCCCTCTGGCGCGAAGCCAAAGAACTCCATCTCATCTTCTCCTCCATGCTCCGCAAAAAATGAACTCTTCTTCTCTTTGCCGCAAACCTTTCCGAATCCGGAGCACGCGTCCATTCGCCCCCTTTGGAGCTTGGTGCTTGGAGCTTCTTTGGTGCTTGGTGCTTGGTGCTTGGTGCTTCCCCCTGTCCGCGCCAGCGGCCGACTGGCCCACCTCCATGGCCAACAACCAGCGCACCGGCGTCACCACCGAACAACTCCCGGACGCCACGCTCACCCAAAAATGGGCCTTCACCTCCCCCGTCCCTCCCGCTCCCGCATGGCACCGCCAGATGCGCTACGACGCATCCAACGCCAAAAACGGCGAAAAATCCCAGCGTGCCTACGACAGCGCCTTCAACCTCATCTCCGTCGGCTCCGACGTCTTCATCGCCTCCAGTTCCGAATACGCCGTCATTTGCCTCGACGCCGTCACCGGTGCTGAAAAATGGCGCTTCATCACCGAAGGCCCCGTCCGCATCGCCCCGACCTTCTCTAACGGAAAACTCTACTTCGGCTCCGACGATGGCCGCGCCTACTGCGTCAATGCCGCCGACGGTTCCGAAGTCTGGCGCTACTCGCCCACCGCCAGCGCCGACGCCATCATTCCTCACAATCTCGACTTCGTCTCTCTCTCCGCCTGCCGATCCGGCGTTCTCGTGCAGAACGGCAGAGCCCACGCCTGCTTTGGCTTCCTCCCGTGGGACCCCGCTTACCTCTGCGCGCTCGATGCCAATACCGGCGCAGAGGTTTACAGAAAGGCGTTCAACATCGCCAGCAAAAACGGCACCCTGACAGGAGCCGCCGACTTCTCTACAGCTGACAATTCCCTGACATTCGAAGGCCCTCTCCTCGCTCTCGCCGACAACTCCCGCCTCTACGCTCCCCAGGGCCGCATGTCCCCGCTCGCGTTCGACATGAACACCGGTACCGCGCAGGGCCGCATGGCCGGTGCCGGCGGCAGTTGGGTCCTAGTCACTCCCGATACCAATCGCATCGCCACCGGCCCCGGCTACGGCGCCCAGTACGATCAGCGCGCCGTCAACTTCGTCGAAAACGACCCCGCCTCCCGCACCGTCGTCGCCTCTCACGACCGCGCCCACGCCCTCCTCGTTTCCGGCGGTAAATCCTTCCTCTTTATCGAAAACAAACTCCTCGCCCGGAACCGCGGCACCTCCACCACTGTCTGGTCCAAAGACGCGGACCACGCCTCCGCCATGATCTCCGGCGGCACCACCCTCTACGTCGGCAAACGTAACGAAGTCCTCTGTCTCAACACCGCCAACGGCACCCTCCTCAAATCCCTCCCCGCCACCGGCGACGTCTTCTGCCTCGCCCTCGCCAATGGGAGGCTGTTCGCCAGCACGACCCGCGGTGTAATTCACTGTTATGGTCCCTAGGAAAAGCACCAAGCACCAAGCTCCAAGCACCAAAGAAACATCAAGCTCCAAGTTCCAAAGGAAGCGCGCCTGCCGCACCATTGGTGTTTGGTATTTGGAGTTTCTTTGGAGCTTGGTGCTTGGAGCTTGGTGCTTTCGCGGGCGCTCCCTAACGCTCACCCTCCTCCTCACCCTCCCCGCGCCCGCGTTCAGCTGTCGTTACAACATCCGCGAGATCGGCTTCGTGGACGTCAACCAGCCAAAATTCCGCCTCGCCGTCTTCGTCCACGGCGAAGAGCACAAAGATTGGCTTCCAGGTTTCCATCAGACCGCCACCCGGCTCCTCGGCTCCTCTAACATCTCATGGGAAGTCATCGATGAAGTCCAGCAGACCGATTCCCCCGACCTCCGCCATCGCGCCCAGCTCGGTCCGCGCCTTCCGGGCGGTATGGTCCTGGCACCCGGACGCGACGACGGCTGGCCTGTCTTTCTCCGCGTCCCGCAGATTGAACTGAACACCAAACTTTCCGATCTCGTCGTCTCGTCGTCCCGCGCTCAGATCACCAGCGCCGTCGCCGAAACCTACGGTGCCATCCTCCTTCTGCGCGGCCAGGACCAGCCCGCCAACGTCGCTGCCCGCGCAGCCGCCACGGAAGCGATCAAGTCCATCGAATCCACCCTCGCCGATCTTCCCAAGCGCATCGAACACGGCCCCCGCCTCATCGAGTGCGACCCCTCCTTCCCCGATGAACAAATTCTCGGATGGAGTCTCGGCGTGAATGGCAAGGACCTGCCGAAACCCGTCGTCGCTGTCATCTATGGCCGCGGCCGCCTCGCCGGTCCCGCTCTGAAAGGCGACACCCTAACGACCGCCAAAATCAAGGACCAGCTCTCCCTCATCGGTGCAGACTGCGAATGCACCCTCGACCACGCATGGATGACCGCCCCGTCCATTCCCGTTCTCTTCACCCCTGCGCTCGAATCCCGCCTGCCCGGCGTCCTCGGCTTCGATCCCTCCGCCGCCTCCGTCAAAGCCGAAGTCCATAATATCCTCCAAACCCAGGCCCGCGTCGCCGCTGACCCCAACGCCCGCCCTGGGTCCGGCTACCGCGAAACCCCGCTCGACGGCAACGTCCCCATCCCTCCCGGTCTCCCCGCGACCGCGACGCCTCCGCCTCCTCCTAACAATTCGTTCCTGAACCCGTGGCTTATCGCCGCCATTGTTGCCGCCGCCCTTCTCGCCCTCATCGCGATCCTGCTCCTCCGTCGCCGGGTGCGCATTCCGCAGGAACCGGCAAAAAATGGTTAGGCTGGTTTAACCCGGAACGTCTCCCTAACAAAATTATCGCTTCGCGCTAAGCAGGCGCTGTTGAGTGGCGGGGGGCAGGCCGCTGGCAGGCAGCCATGCGGCGGCACCCGCGGGGTCTTTTCGCGCGAAGGCTTCAGCGGCGAGGGTAAGGACTTCCTGGCGGCGTTTGGTGTCCTTGATTTCACCGGCCCACGCAATGGTGGCGGCAGGGTCCTCCCACCGGTGGGAGTAAACCAGACCGCCGATCGCGTAGTCGCGATTTTCCGAGGGAGGCATGGTGGAAATGTACTTGCTGGCGGCAAGGGGATCGGCCTTTGCCCAGCCCGCAACGGCGGGACCGTAGGAGGCGCTTTGGTTTCCGCTCAGGGTATCCAGCCACTTCACGGCGGCGGCGCCATTGCGCCCTCCCCACTCGGTGCTGATGCCATAAATCACGGAACTGCCGTTCTTATCACCAGCGAGCGGCGCGGCCCATGCAGCGGCTTTGGCGGGATCGGCGCGGACCTGGGCGCGCGCGACATCGAAGAGTGCGTTGCCGCGGAGCTCGCCCTCCGGCAGGTTGACGGCCCAGGCGGCGGCAGCGGCGGGCCCCGCGGACTCCAGCATTTTGTTGGTGACGATTCCCATCATTTGGCGGGCTCTCGAATCGCCGGCGGCACCGAGCGCGGTGACGAATTCCACGGCCTTTGCGGGATCGGCAATAGCGAGACCATGAACGACGGCCTCCTTCATCTGGTCGCGCCGCGGCGGCTTTTCGGATTTTTCCGGAAGCGCCTCATACCATGCGCGCGCGGCCGACGGATTCGCGGAAGCCCAGCCTGCCATTGTGGGGCCCATGTCCTGCTTGTCCGTGCCGGCTCCATGCAGCACGGCATCCGCGCCGCCGATCTTTCCCCACGCGAAATGGAAGTCACGGAACTCCGGGCTGTCCGAGTCGAGGTGCTCGATTTGTTTGCGGACTTCCAATGCGTTCTCCACGGTGAGGCCCGCGAGCAGTTTGGCAAAGGCTTCGCGTCTCGCGAGGGGATCGCGCGCCGAGCGGAATTCCTCGCCCAGCGCCGCGATCCCTGCGGTAGTCAGCGGCCCGGCGGCGCCTGGTTTTCCGGACGCGCTGAAGCCCTGCGCCCCCGCAGCCGTGGCGGAGTGATAACCGGAAATCCGTGAGGACGACGACAGCGGGATGGCGGACGGACCGGAGGAGCCGGCAGCCTCATCACGGGCGCTGTCCTGCGCAGGCTTCAAGGTCCAGCCGAGCGCAAAAGCCCCGGCGGCAAGAGAAATCCATGCGGCAGTACGAAGGGAGGATTTTGTCATATCAGATCGTCGGCGCAGAGCCGGTAAAAAGGCTCTTACGCCGGCACACAGGCATTATTTTACCCGCAGGTGCGTCCGGCAGTGTTCGGGGCTGCGAAAAGTTCGGTGAGTCCAGCCGGGACTCTGGATTCAGCTCTGTCCTCCGGCAGGCTCCATCTGTTGCAGCCTGGCGAGGGCATTTCGTTCGTGGCTGATCCTCCTCTGAAGTTCCTCCTCCGGAAGATCCGTCGCGGAGACGGAGAAGGTGAGGGCAATATCAGGGAACTCTCTTCCAAACAAAAACCGGGCCCGATCCAGGTGAAAATCAGAGGTCACGACCACCAGCCTGCGAAAGCCATATCGCTCAACCACTGGCCGGCAGAATTTTGCGTCCTCAATGGTGTTGGAACTTTCAACGCACTCCACGAAAGCCTCTTCGGGAATGCCCTGCGTCTGGAGGTATTCCCGCAAATAGTGGCCATGAGGCCGGGATGTCGTGTTGAAATGCTGCCCCCATCCCCCGGTGGGAATGACAGAGGAACCTGCATGCGCGCGAAATTCGGATATCGCCTGGTCGCATCGCTCCTTCCCGAAGCTGGAAAGGGTTCCCGCTTCGTCGTTGGAGGCTCCCAGGATAACAATTGCTGTTTTTTCCATGAATGGGTTTTTTGTGGCCTAACAAGGCACAGCATACCCGTTTTTGCAGAATTGCCACGGCCCTTTCGGGAAGCTCGTGCGCAGGGCCGGGATGTGCGGCCTACGCGAAGGGGTGAAGATTGGTTTTGGCGCAGTATCCTCCGGTGTGATACCGGACGGGATCCCCCGGCATGCCTGACGCTTGCCGCAATTTCAGCGCAGACAGAACTTCCATGAAACCAGTTTTCGCAATCGTGCTCCCGTGTGCCGCCCTTCTAATGGGTTTTCTGCCACTCCGACTCCGTGCGGCCAATGCGGTGTTTTCCGGGCCGCAAAGCGGGGAGAAGACCACGCCCTTCAAGGTTTTGGAACTCACGGGCAAGGGCGCGGACAAGGAACGTGATCCGGTGACGGAGAATGCCGGTGCGGCCACGGCACTGGTTTTTGTCCACGGAATCGAGCGCTCACTGGTGCCGCTGCTGCGCGCAGTGGATCAATATGGTGCGGAGCGGAAGGATCGCATCCGGACTGAGATCATCTTCCTGTCCGGGGACAAAATCGAGGGAGCGCAGCGCATCAAAGCAGCGGCGGGATCAATCAAACTCCAGTCGCGGGTTGGTATGTCGCCGGACGGGATCGAAGGACCGGGGAACTACGGGCTCAACAAGAACTGCCTCATGACGATCGTGGCCGCGAAGGACAACACAGTGTCGGCGAATTTCGCCCTCGTGCAGCCAGGCATCGCCGATGCGCCCAAAGTGATTGCGGCCCTCGCGAAAACCTGCGGTGACGAAGCGCCGCCCGCCGTCGAGGAACTCACCCGGCGGCAAGCAGCGCGTGACGGCGGAGACATGCGCCGCGGTGAACGCATGAGACCAGGTGCACCGCCGCCGGTGGATTTGTCGAAGTTCGATTTGAACAGCGAGGCCGGTTTGCGGGATGCGGTGAAGGCGCTCATCGAAGAGGTGCAAAGTCTGCGCGCGGAGCTGGCCGCCGTGCGCGGAGGAGGCGCTCCGCCTGCACGGGCGGAGCGACCCAAAGAGGAAATCCCTGGAGCGGTGCCTGAGGATGCCACACTGCAGGGATTGCTGCGCCGCTTCATCCGGCCCTCCAATGACGATGCCACGGTGGACGAGGTGCTCAAAGAGGTGCGCGCACACATCAAAGATAATGCCGATCTGAAGAAACAGGCGGAACAGGGATGGGTGCGCGTGCTGCATTTCGAAAACTACGGAACGCCCTATGCTCGGAAAACCGGGCGCGCGTTCCTTGAAGAGCTTCAACGCGAGACCAGGTGAAATGCCCGGCGCTCATCGCTCTCGTTTTCTGCGGGGCCGCTTTCGCGCGCGCTGAAACGCCCCGGTCTTTCCGCACGGACATCCTTCCCATCCTGACAAAATCCGGCTGCAATGCCGGAGCTTGCCACGGCGCGGCGACCGGTCAGGGTGGATTCAAACTGAGTCTGCTGGGCTATGACCCGGAGGAGGATTATGAACGAATCACACGGGAATTCGGCGGACGCCGCATTGCCGTCGCCCGCCCGGAGGAAAGTCTGCTGCTGCGCAAGCCCTCGGAACAGGTCGAACACGAAGGCGGACGCAAACTGCGCCGCGACTCGCACGGCTATGAAGTGGTGCGCCGCTGGATCGCTGACGGTGCGCCGTTTGGCTCGCGCGAACTGCAGGTCACTGCCATCACCGTGGAGCCTGCAGACAACCTTGTTAGTGAACCAGGCCGGAAAATCACATTGCGCGTGACGGCTTCGCTGTCGGACGGTTCGCAGCGCGACGTGACGGAACTCGCCCTTTACTCATCGAACGATGAGGCCATCGCCGGGGTGACGAAGTCCGGAGAGATCACCGTCGCGGGCCGTGGCCTGACAAGTATCATGGTGCGCTGCTCCGGCCAGGTGACGGCGGCCCGCGTGGCCGTGCCGTTCGGTGGGGCGGTCGCAACCGAAGGGGACTTTCCCGCGCAGAATTTCGTGGATGGGCACATTGGCAAAACCCTGCATCGCATGGGCCTCCCCGCGTCCCCCTTGAGCATCGATGCAGAGTTCCTGCGGCGTGTGTATCTCGATGTAATAGGGCGTCTGCCCGCGGCGACAGAGGCCCGCGACTTTGCGAAGGAACCTGCCACGACTCAGCGACGCGCGGAGTGCATCGAATCGCTGCTCGCACGGGAGGAATTCGTGGACCTCTGGACCATGCGTCTGGCGGATTTGCTCCTGGCCGGCGGCAAGGGCACGAATGGGCAGTCGGCCCGCATCTACCACGACTGGCTGCGGCGGCAGGTTCAAGATCGCGCGCCGCTGGACGCCATGGTGCGCGCGCTGCTCACCGCGACGGGCGATCCTGCCCGTGAAGGCCCGGCAAACTTTTTCGCTCTCAGCAGCGATCCGCGGGATCTGGCCGAGCATGTCAGCCGCATGTTTCTTGGGACGCAGATCGCCTGCGCGCGGTGCCATGCCCATCCCAATGATCGATGGACTCAGGAGGATTATCACCGTTTTGCCGCCGGCTTCGCCCGCATCCGGCGTGATGGCGGGTCAATTCAAGTGCTCGACCGCGGCGAAGTGGAACATCCCAAAACCGGTCGCCCGCTTGGGCCAAAACCCCTTGGCGCGCCGGCGCTCGACACCGCTGATCGCGACCGGCGCGTCCCCATGGCCGCATGGATCACCTCGCCTGACAATCCCTTCTTCGCCCGCTCGCTCGTCAATCGTGTTTGGAAGCATCTGCTGGGAAGAGGGTTGGTGGAGCCCGTGGACGATCTTCGCCCTACCAATCCCGCGACACATCCGGAACTCCTCGATGCGCTGGCCGCCGACTTCATCAAGAATCATTTCGATCTGCGGCATATCATCCGCACCATCGTTAGTTCGCGCACGTACCAACTTTCCTCCAAACCTCTCGCTGCCAACAAAGCAGACGACCGGCTCTATTCTCACGCCCTCGTCCGCGAATTGCCTGCGCAGGTGTTTATGGACGCGGTGGCGCAGGCGACCGGTGTGCCGGATCAATTTCCCAATAGCCCCGAAGGCACGCGGGCGGTGCAACTGGCGAGCGCCCGGACTCCTTCGTATGCCCTCGACGTTTTGGGCCGGTGTGCACGCGACCAGTCCTGCGAAAGCCCCGTCCGCAGCGGCGGCGGCATTGCCCGGGCGCTGCATTTGATCAATGGCGACACCATTCAGCCAAAGCTTCGCGGCGGCGTTCTGGACCAGTTGTTCAAGGAAAACGCCGGCGATGAAAAGATCTTGAGCGAACTTTATCTGAGAGCCCTGACAAGATTGCCGGAACCCGCCGAACAGGCGGAATGGTCCGCGGTTTTGAAGAAAGCCCCGCACCGCCGCGAAGCCGCCGAAGATCTCCTCTGGACGCTTTTGAATTCACGCGAGTTCGGCTTCAATCACTGAAACCAGGCTCCTTTACAACTTTTCGCCGTCCTCCGGCGAAAGGCTCACAAATTCGACGCTGCGGGAAGCAAGAATTTCGCCGGCTGCGCTGCGTACGGCAAATTCGCAGCGGTGTGTACCTGGTTTTGGAACGGCCATGAAGACTTGCAGTCCATTCCCCGCCGGCTGGCCATCGAGGGTCCAGGAATATTTCAAATCGTCCAGGGACCGGCCCGGCTGACCGGCGACAGATCCCCACAAACAGAGCGTTTCTCCCTCAACGAGCATTCGTCCCTTCTGGGGATACATGATCGCCGGCACCGGCGGAAGCACTCCGTTTTCGAAAGCAACCGGTTCCGAAGAAATCGAGCGAAATCCGTCATGGACCAGGACCTCGAGCAGCAGTTTTCCGGCGGGCACACGCACGGCGTCGAAAGTCGCCCGATTTTTGGTTAGGCCCGTCGCAACGGCTCTCCACGATTTCCCGTCGTCAGCCGAGACTCGAACCCAGGTATCCTTTGCCCCGCCAGGAACGGTCGCCTTCCACATGACTGTCCATTTGCCGTCCTTTGACTTCTGTATTTTTGGCGCGCTCACCAGGACATCGCCCGCAGGAGCGGCGCGTTTCCACAGAGTCTTGCCTTTTTGCCGAATCGACAGTTCCGTGCCGGTCGCCACGTCGGGCACGAAAGCCTGGAATAGCGTCGGTCGGGATTGTGCCGCGCCGCCGAACCCGCCCATGCCAAGTGATGGCAACTCGAAGAGAGCACCGGAAGCAAGCTCGATGCTTTTGGGTCCGTGCAGAACGACCCGCGAATCCGTCGCGATCCCTTTGATTTGGGTACTGAGGACCTCCGAGCGCGTGACGGAGAGCACTTCCACGCGATCCTCGGGGTCAATCACGCCGATGACGGTGATCACTTTCTGCAGACGAAGAGGAACCTGATGTGAATCAATCCAATCCGGCGACAGTTCCGCATTCAGCCACGCTGGATCCTCCTCGGCATGGTGCCAGTTGCGCCACCACTGGCTGCGGCGCCGCAGTCCCACAATCTCGGGATTCAGTTCGCTGATTTGGAGAAGCTTCTGATGACCATGGATCGAAATCCACGGCCTTTCGGAGTACGCCATGTAATCAAATGCGGTGTCCGGCGTGGGCACCGTGCCGTTAACCATGAGGAGACCAAATTCGCCAATCGATCCCAGGGGATACGGCTCATAAACAGGATACCCGGTATCCCATATTCCAACGTCCCCGTGCGGCGCGTGAATGCGCCCGCACAAATGCCCGATTTCGTGGGCCATGACGATCGGTTCGCCCATCATCCCCGAGGCCACGTCGCCGGTCCGGCACCCTAAGGGGCTATTCGGGTCCCGGGGGAACCCGCGGCAAACCAACCCATAGTACAAATACCCGGGACGGTTGCCATCTGCCGCTCTTGCAGCGCTGACCACCTCGTTCAAGGCCTGCCAGGCAACAGTGCATTCGCCATCCGACCCGCGCGCGCCCTCAAGCGGAACATTCCGAATGAGCGTCGAGGCCACTTCTACCACACCCTCAGTTCTCACTGGCATCACGATGAGCGATGCCTCAGCCATCATCTGCAAATCCTCAAGCCCCGGCGGGGGAATGGTGAGGGTGTTCCCCGGATTGTCGAGATCCGGGCCGTCGTATCCGATCATGATCCCGCGCACCTTCAGCGTCTGGCGAAGGATTGCCGAGACCTCGGTTATCTGGACTGCAGAATGCCCTCCGCCGTCGGTCACCGTCGCCTTTAATACCAGTGGCCCGAACATCCACTCGTACGGGATGATGAAATTGAGCGTTCGCTCTGTCGCTCCGCGCACGTCGGCGTAGCTCGGCTGGAACCCGGCCGTTACCGTCTCCGTTCCCTGGGGATGCGGGTTGAGAAAGAGCCCCGGTTGTCCCCACCTTTGGTTCATCCATCCATAGTTGACCTCGAGCCTTCCGGTAACGTTTGGAATGTCCGTGCCGGGCGTGTCCGATTCGACATACACGCGAACCCAGGCGGTTTTGTTCGCGATCAGTGTCAGGGAGTTGTCGGGCCGCCGGTCATTGGAGTTATCCAGGTGTTGGTCCGAACGAAAGTATTGAATGGCCTGGGTGACCTCGATGCCGCGAATAATGAGCATAACTGGATGGTCTTTGGTTAATCAGGTTCCTTTATAGCTTTTCGCTCTCGTCCAGCGAAAGGCTTACGAATTCGACACTGCAAGAGGCGAGGGCTTCGCCGGCAGCGCTGCGAACGGTAAACTCGCAGCGATGCGGGCCCGGTTCTGGAACGGATGTGAAGACGCGCGGTACCTCGCCGGCCGGATGCCCATCGACGCTCCAGGAATATTTCAGATCGTCGAAGGCCCCGCCTGGCTGGCCCGCAACGGATCCCCACAAGCAGAGCGTTTCCCCTTCCACAAGTATCTGACCATTCTGAGGGTGCATGATCGCAGGCACCGGCGGGAGCACGGCGTTTTCGAAGGCAACCGGTTTCGAAGAAACGGAGTGAAAGCCGTCGTGAACGAGGACGTCGAGCAGGAGTTTCCCGGCGGGCGCATGCAACGCTTCGAAGGACACCCGCTTCTCAGTCAGGCCTGTCGCAACCGCTCTCCAGGATTTCCCTTCATCAGCGGAGACGCGGACCCAGGTATCTTTCGCTCCACCAGGAACTTTCGCCGTCCACGTGACTTCCCATTTTGCGTCCTTGACGCATGCAATTTTCGGCGCGCCCACCGAGATAGCGCCCGCGGGGGCGAGCCGCTTCCAGCGGGTCTTGCCTTTTTGCCGAATCGACAGCTCTGTTCCCATCGCCACGTCGGGCACGAACGCCTGGAACATCGTTGGGCGGGGTTGTGCTGCGCCGCCGCCGCATCCGCACATGCCGAGTGAGGGCAATTCGAAGATAACGCCGGAGGCAAGTTCGGCGCGCTTTGGTCCATGCAGGACGACCCGCAGATCTGTCGTGATCCCTTTGATTTGGGTACTGAGGACCTCCGAGCGCGTCACGGAGAGCACCTCCACGCGATCCTCTGCGTCGATCAAACCGATAACAGTTATCACTTTCTGCAGACGAACCTCCGGACCCCACGGCTCCGGACGCGGCCACCACGGATCGCGGGGGTAATAGTCGCGCCATTCACGCAACCCCGCACGTCGCAGTCCGACTATCTCGGGATTCAGTTCAGGGATGTTGATGAGCGCTTTATGACCATAGATCGAAATCCACGGCCTTAAAGGGTACCCCATGTAATCAAATGTGGATTGCGGTGAGAGCACTATTCCGTTGGTCATGAAGAGGCCAAACTCGCCGATCGATCCCCGGGGATAGGGTACGTAATCAGGATAGAGACTATCCGGGCGTTCGGCACCACCGATCGGGGCGTGCTGACGACCGCACAAATGACCGAGCTCGTGGATCATGGTAATCGGGGACTCTATTACCCCGGAAGCGACTCCTCCCGTAGCACACCCCTGGGTGCCGGAGTTTCTGGGAAATCGGGCGGCCACCAACCCATAGTAGAGGTAACCGGGATGGTTGCCATCTGCGATCCTGGCAGCCAGAACTGCCGAGTTCAGCATTAACCAGCCATCGTGGCATGGACCATAGGTAGTCGTGGCGGAGATCGCAGAACTGCGTGCCAGCGTGGAGGCGATTTCGAACACGCCGCCAGCTCTTACGGGCAACACGACTATTGCCGCCCCGGCCATTGCCTGAAATTCGTCAAGCCCGGGCGCCGCAAACGTAACGGTCCGATCCCTGCTCTGGTATGCGATCATGATTCCGCGCAGCTTCAGTGTCTGACGCAGAACTGGCGAAATAAACGTCGTCTGAACTGCAGTGTGCGCCGCCCCGTCCGTCACCGTGGTGTTTAGTATCAATGGCCCAATCATCCAGTGCTCCGGGATGATGAAATTGAGCGTCCGGGATGTCGAACCGCGCACATCGCCGTAGTGCGGCAGATACTTGGCTGTTACCGTTGCTCCGCTGGGGTGCGGGTTGAGCCGCATACCGGACGGTCCCACATTTTGATTCAAAAATCCGTAGTTGATTTCGAGCTTTCCGGTCACATTTGGAATGTCCGTGCCGGGTGTGTCCGATTCAACATACACTCGAACCCAGGCGGGTTTGTTCGCGATCAGTGTTAGGGAGTTGTCGGGACCCTGGACCTCGGGTTTATGCAAGTGCTGATCCGAACGGAAGTATTGGATGGCCTGTGTGACCTCGACGCCGCGAATGATGAGCATAACATGTTCGGTTAAGTTGCTCGTGCCCTGGTCGGCTTGAGAGCCGATAATGTCTTGAATGCTAATAAACTACGTGCATTTTGCGCGAGCACGCAAAAGCGTATAGTGCATTTTGCGCGAACGGAGGGATGCGGGAGATTCTTGAAGATATCCGATCGCGGTGATCTGGCACGTTGCTAAAAGGATTTGTCTGCCTTTTCCTTCGCTCGGGTATGGTTTCTTAACCCCCGTGCTTTTTAGCTGATACCGCCGTGCCGTCTCATTCACACAAGTTGCTGCGTCGCTGTGACGGCGTGTCACGGCGTGATTTTCTTCATGCAGGGATGCTGAGTGCGTTGGGATTGAGTCTAACCGATCTCTTCCGCATGCAGGCAAAGGCGGCGGACACCCAGCCGGCGAAAAAAGCCTCTGCCACCTCCTGCATTCTCATTTGGCTTGATGGCGGTCCCAGCCACCTTGACACCTTCGATCCGAAGCCCGACGCGCCGGCGGAGGTGCGCAGCCAGTTCAAAACCATCGCCACGGGCGTGCCCGGCCTGCACATTTGCGAACATCTCCCGCGCACCGCGGGCGTAATGAAAGACGTCGCACTCATTCGGTCTCTAACACACGAACTGGGCAATCACGATACGGGCACCCGGTTCATGCTCACCGGTCACCGTCCGGTTCCATCGCTGGAGTATCCCAGTCTCGGGAGCCTTGTCGCTCACACTCACGGATTCTCCGGCGCCATGCCGCCCTATATTGCAGTGCCCGGCGACAGCACGGGCGGGAATTCCAATGCCGCCCGCGCGGGTTATCTGCCCGGCTCATTCTCGGCATTCAATGTCGGCAACGATCCGTCCAGCGTGCGCGATCTGCAGGCGCCCGCAGGCGTTAGTTTCGAACGCAGCGAACGCCGCCAGGACATGCTGCGGAAAATGGACGCCTTCAGCCGCAGCGTGGAGGAGAGTCCGGCCACGCGGGATCGGGATGCTTTCTATGAGCAAGCCTATAAGCTGCTCGTTTCGACGGAAGCCAAAGCCGCGTTCGATCTCTCACGCGAACCGCCCGCCGTCCGCGAGCGTTACGGCCATGCAGGGATCGGCACCGGCTGTCTCCTTGCACGGAGGCTCGTGGAGGCCGGCTCGCGTTTCGTCACCGTGGTGGATACCGGCTGGGACACGCACCAGCAAATCTTCCGCGAACTCCCGGATTCCCGTTTTCCGGGCAGCGGCAAATTGCCGTCGCTCGATCGCGCTTATGCCGCGCTTCTCAGCGACCTGCGCGAGCGCGGGCTCCTGGATTCAACGCTCGTCGTGCTCATGGGTGAATTCGGACGCACACCGAAACTCAATGCGCTGGGGGGCCGCGATCACTGGCCGCGCGCCGGCTTTGCCTGTCTTGCCGGCGGCGGCGTGAAAGGCGGCCAGGTGATAGGGGCAACCGATGCCTTCGGCGAAGTTCCCGTCGAGCGTGCTGTCAGCCCGCCGGATTTGGCCTTCAGTATTCTCAAACTCCTCGGCGTAGATCCCGCACAGGAACTCACTGGCCCCGGCGGACGCCCCATCCGCATCCTCAGCGAGGGCAGCTTCATTGCTGAACTGACGTGAAGGCGGTTCCTCTCTCGTCCCATATCCGGAGAGCACTCAAAGCGGTCCTGCTCTTTGCTTCCCTAACGTTTAAAGCGTTCGCCGTTCCGGTCACGGCCCTCGCGTTCACACCGGACGGCACGGCTCTGTTGAGCAATGGCGACCGCAAAGTGGAGGTCCGCTCACCCAAAGACGCCACGATTCAGCACAGCCTCGAATGCGACATGCCAAAAATCGCGGCCCTTGCCTTCAATCACGATGGAAGCCTGCTGGCAGCCGGAGGAGGCGAGCCGGGCGTGCGCGGAGAAGTGTGGCTCTTCACCTGGCCGGAGGGAAAACTGAAGCACCGGGTGACAGGCTACAGGGATCTCGTCACCAGCATTGCTTTTGATGCCGCTAACAGAAGTCTCGCCACCGCATCCGCTGATCACACCGCGCAGTTGTGGAGACTCGCCGCAGACCAGCCGCCCGCGCTTTCGCGAACCCTAACAGGGCACGCCGCCCCCGTGCTGGCCATCGCTTTCAGTTCGCCGGAAAACATCGTCGTCACGGCAAGCGCTGATCGATCCCTCAAAGTCTGGTCCACACTCGATGGTCGGCTTCTGCGCACGCTGGGCCAGCACACAGAGGCGATTCACACACTGGCTTTCAAACCGCCTGACAAATCCTCCGCCGCCCCCGTTCCCGTCACTTGCGCCACCGGCAGCGACGACCGCACCGTGCGCCTCTGGCAGCCGGAAACAGGACGCATGGTCCGCATCATTCGGCAGCATGAAGGCCCCGTGTTTGCCCTCGCATGGCTGCCGGACGGACGCGCGTTTTTCTCCGCAGGAAAAGAAGGCGTCATCCGCCGCATCGATGGATCCAGCGATACCATCCAGGCCTCCTGGCGCGCTCACGATGACTGGATCTACGCTCTCGCTGTAAGCCCGGATGGGACTTTGCTCGCCTCCAGTGACTGGTCGGGCACCGTGCGGATTCACAACATCCTGGCCCATCCTCCTGAATCCTCGAAATGACCTTCCATGCGGAAAAAAAACACCCTAACATACCATAACCTGTATTTCTCACCACCGGGAAAAATGTGTATGGACTGCCCTAACGTCGTCACCTCACGATAACGGTAGGTAGAGCGATCTGTGCGAAGCCCAGTCGCTTTCCTCTCCCATGGATGCAGCGAAAGCGAGCGGCCTTCGGCACACTCACTCTACTGATATTCCCGAACGAAATCCTGCGGGAAATGCAGCCTAACTGCCCGCCCGCCCTCCAAAGCCTGTCTTCACAAGAACCGCCCCATCATCTGTGCGCAGCCCGCGCTGCCATGCGTCGAGGGAGGCTGGCACGAGGACAAAGTCACCGGAGCGGAGGGGAAGTCCCTCAAACGTAACGGCTCCCTCCACGACGGTCAGAATGGAAAACTCTCCGACCCTTCCCCATTTCATTGAGGAGCCTGGACCCAGTTGCACGCGTTCGACGATGAAGTGCGGGCAACTCACGAGCACACTGCCATCCGCCATGCCCAGCGCGGGCGTCGTGTCAGTGAAATCGATACATTGGAGAGACTCCTCAACATGCAGTTTCCGCGGTTTTCCATCGAGACCCATGCGGTTCCAGTCGAAGACGCGATAGGTGGTGTCGCTGTTTTGCTGGATTTCAAAAATGACGAGTCCGGCACCGATCGCGTGAAGACGCCCGCTTGGAACAAAAATAAAGTCACCGCTTTTCACCGGGATGCGGTGCACCGCGTCCTCCACAGTGCCGTTCTGAATCGCTGCGGCAAACGCCTCCCGGTCCACACCGGGTTTTACGCCGATGTAGAGAGCGGCGTCTGCGTCCGCCTTCGCGATGTACCACATTTCGGTTTTCGGTTCGCCATGGAGTTTCTCCGCGACGCCGGCGGGCGGATGCACCTGGATGCTGAGGCGGTCCCGCGCATCGAGGATTTTTACGAGCAGCGGGAACCGCGGGGCATCAGGCGCCGTCTCTCCAAAGATTTCCCGCCGGTGCTTTTGCCAAAGGTCATGCAGGGTTGCGCAGGCCAGCGGGCCATCCCCGACGACACTCTGCTCGTCTTCACGGTCCACCACTTCCCAGCTTTCTCCAATGGGACCCGAACCCTCCGGCAACTTGCGGCGGTAGAGGGTCTCCAGTTCCCGGCCTCCCCAAACGCGCTCCATATAAAGCGGCCTCAGGCGAAGGGGACCGGTAACGGAATCCAAAGTCATGCCGTTTTGCATGCATGAATGAGTCCAGCCTGTCAATGCAGTGACGGCCCGGACGGTTCGTCACCGCACGGTTTGCCCTTCCGTCACTTCATCCTCAACTGCCGCACGGCGGGATGGGGAACACCCTGCGGAGTCCTAACGCTTCATGTAATCCAGTTCCCCCGCCGTCGCCGCCACCGCAGACTCTCCTTCCAGCAAATCCGCGATAGGGTCCCACTTCCCGGACGTCAGCGCCTCACGCGCCGTCTCCGCGATGTTCACCGTGAAGTTCTCATCACCAAAAAACACGCGGTTCTTCTCCACATCCACCGTCACCGTCAGCTTCGGATCTTTCTCCACCGCCTCCCTCAGCCGCTGCATATCCCCCGCCGCCGCCACCGCACACGGAATCCCCAGCGTGGTGCAATTCCCGAAAAAGATCTCCGCAAAACTCTCCGCCACCACCGCCCGGAATCCATAACGATAAATCGCCTGCGGCGCATGCTCCCGCGAACTCCCGCATCCAAAGTTCACCCCCGACAGCAAAATCGACGCCCCCTTAAACCGCGGATCATTCAACGGATGCTCCCTGTCCGACCCGTCCGCATTCTTCCGCACATCATAAAAAAGATACTCCCCCAGTCCATCAAACGTAATACACTTCATGAACCGCGCCGGAATGATCCGGTCCGTATCAATATCCGACCCCGGAACATAAACCGCCGTCCCGGAAACCTGTGTGATCTTTTCAAGTGCCATACCCCGCCGTAAATCCTCCCGGCGGGTCCTGCAACGGGGAAAGGGAAACTCCTGCTGGCTCTGCTCATGGCCTTACAGATTCCATCTGTCCCATCCGTCCTGTTCGCACGCTCCCCGCCTGCGCCCACCCGCGACTTGCGCCACCCTCTTCCCCGTGGCACCATTGCACCCATGATAGCCATCTCCATTCGCGAACTGCACGAGCAAACAGACCTCTGGGTGCGCAAGGCCACCGAGCAGGAGCCCATCGTGCTGACGGACAATGGCCAGGCAATAGCCAGAATTGTGCCGGTGCCCGCCGTGCCGGCGAAAAATCCCTTCCTCAACCGCAAACTGCTGCCGGGATTTGCGGCGTTGCAAGCAAAGCTCCACGGCGGCACCGACAGCACGGAGATCATTTCAGAAATGCGCGACGGGCGATGATCTACTTCGACGCCTGTTACATCGCCAAATTCTATCTTGCCGAGCCGGACAGCGCGAACGTGATCGCCTTCACCGCCGGCAATTCCCGCGTGAGTTGCCTGCTCACCGGCAAAGCGGAGGTCATCGCCGTCTTTCACCGGAAATTCCGCGAGTGTATCGTGGATGTGAGCGGTTTTCACCTCCTGTGCGACCAGTTCGAGGCCGATTGCGCCAGCGGCCTTTGGCAATGGCATCCGGTGGGCGACACCCTTCTCCGCCTGGCAGCACAACGCTTTCGCGCCCTGCCTTCGACGACGTTTCTCCGCGCCGCCGACGCTCTTCACCTCACCTGTGCAGCGGAGGAAGGATTCGTCGCCATCCACACAAGCGACCGCCACATGATCGCCGCCGCGCCCGCCTTCGGGCTCAGGACGGTGACCTTATGAGAGGGCCCCGTGTGGCACATCGTTTTCAGCTTTCCACCCGGAATAGACACTTGGTTTAATCCCACTCCCCCGACTCTCTCACGGCGTCGCCGCATGCTTCATGTAAATGTAAGCCGGCACCGACACCGCGAGCGACAAAAAGCACAGCGCCATCGCGATTCTCAGCCGGCGTACCTTTCGTTTGATGATCGTGCTCGTGCACCAGTTCAGCCAAGCGTAGTCCGCCACAAATCCGCCGCCTGCGCACTTCTTCTCGAACTCATCATGATACTCCTGAGCGCTTTTCCGGCTGGCGATATCTCCCCAAAAGACCACCCCGCTGCCTTTTCCCGGAACGCGCGGGAAAATCACATTCGCCGCCGCCACCGCCGCGGAAACGTAGCCAATCGCGCTGATCACATAACAAATCACCAGTCCCGTCCCCTTCGGCTCCTGGCTCAGAAAAAACGAGGCCGCCGCCGCTGCGCCTCCCAGAAACGCCCCTGCTTTCGCATCGGTGATGGAAATGTAAGCATTCAGCGTATCGTTCACGCTCTTCACCATCGCCACCCGCTGCGGGTCGTCGCCGATGGTGGGCACCACATTGACGTCGAGAGGAGAAGGCGGGGGTTCGTCCGGCATGAAAAATCATGCGCCGGAAGCAAGACCCGTGTCAAGCTTGCGAATACCTCTCTGCGGCGCCCGCCAACCGGATTCTCTGCTTGATCTTCACTGACGAAATTCCTACCATTTCCCTTATGCCGAATCCAGTGCCCCTGCTGCGCAGATCCCGCGCTATTGCTGTTGCGCTGTTGCTGCCCGCGTTTGTGCCCGGGCAGGAGCCATCCTTCGCCCAGGCACCCGCAAAACCCGGGGTGAAACCCGTCGAATCCACCACCGTTTACAGCGAGGCTATGGTTCGGGCGATGTGGATCAAAACCCACCCCATTCTCATCGGGGGCAGTTCGCCGTTCACCGTTCGCGTCTCGCAAAACCGCTCCGGAGACGCCGCCGTGGGCCTCATCGAGCAGGTCCTGGGCAGTGCCGGCGACATGTGGAAATCCTCCGCGTGGATCGCTGCCGTCGCCGCCTCCAATGCCGCCAATCGCCTCCTCACCGATCACGAGTTTCTCCTCAAGGTCCGCGGCTTCATCGATGGCCCTTCAGCCGGCATGCTCATGGCGACCACTATGCTCGCGCTCATCCGGCACGACCCCATCAGGCCTGATGTCACCATCACCGGCACGGTCAATCCGGACGGCACCATTGGCCCGGTCGCGGGCATCGCCGAAAAGCTCGAGGGCGCGCGGAAGGCCGGCATCAAAGAGCTGGGCTACCCAATGATCGACAATGGCGACGACGGCCGCATCTTCGCGGAACTGGAGCAGTTGGGCGGCACCCAGGGGGTGAAGGCCGTGCCGATCCCTGACATTTACGCCGCCTACGAATTCCTCACCGGCGTGACGCTGGGACGCCCTGTGGCGCTGGACCCCGCGGAGATGAATATTTCGCCGGCACTCGACGACAAATACCGGATGGCTACCGCTGCACTGCTCGACGAAGCGAAGAACCGCGTCACTGCAAGTGAAGCGCGTTTCGCGTCTGCTCTGGCAAAAATGAAGCGTCCCGACAGGGAGGAATACACAAGGGGCCGCGGGCTTACCTTCCTGTTTCTAAACGAATCCACCGCCGCCACTGAAAGCAAGTCTCCGATGCTCGCCCAGAACAAGGCCATGATGGCCGATGCCAGTTCCCGCCACAGCGAGCGGTACCTGCAGTGGCAGCAGGCGGACTTGAACGATGACACGAAAGCGCTGAATGCCCTTTTCTCGGAGGCATTCACCTCCGCCGAGGAAAAGCTGGACTCCCTGCTCGCTCTGATTCAGCCCACGCTCAATGCTCCCACGCTGGCAGGGCGCATTGCCGGTTTTCACGACCGAATGCAATACTGGAGCGTGCGGGCTCAGCTGCTCGCCGCCAATTCGCAGCGTGAAGACATCCGCAAGCGTCAACAGGCCCACGCCGAGCGGGCTGCCTCCGCTAAGTCCAAGGCTGCGAAGGACGCGTCCAATCTGGAAGCGAAAAAGATCTCCGAAGAAATCCGGGACGTAGTCCTCCACCTGAGCGTCCTCGAGAGCCGCGCGCGGGCGTTTTCCGAATTTGCCGGCAAGTGCTTCGATGACGACAAGCAGCCCGCGCCCGACCAGACCGCCCTCAACAAACGCCTCGTCGAAGCCTATGGTCCCGCTGCGGCCGCCGGCCTGGCGTATTTCGACTCCACTGTCATTGGCATGCGGTCCCAGGGGTCGGATGAAGTGGCCGCCGCAAGAAGGGCAGCCATCGTTCACACCGATATCGCCTTTAATGCGAGCAGTAAAGCCGCCGAGCACTCGATCCTGCGTTATGAAAACGGCGAAGGAACCGAAAACACCCCGGAAGCCGTCCTGGACCGTCTGGCATGCGGGGCGTACGCCTACCTTGGCATGGCGGGCCTCATGAACAAGCATTACAACCTTGCGGAGGACAATGAAAGCGCCGCGTCCGGAAGCATCGAGCACAAAACGACCCTCACCCTGCGCAAAGGCAACACCGTTCTGCGAATGATGGAAAGCTCCCGCACCCGCCTTCTCGAAGAGGCCTCTCTGGTGAAGAGACAACTCAAGTTTATCCCGGACTGCATCAAAATGAACTTCCGCCTGGGCGAAACCAAACGCACTGAACCCGGCGACACCGCCAAACTCGATGCCCTCACTTCATACTGGCGCGCTCACTTCCTTTGCAAAATGGCCCAGATGATGGCCAGAGCCAAATAACGCCCGATGCTTTGCCCCCCGCCTAACAATCCCCAAAAACTCACCACTGGAAAACACACCATGAATAAGAAAGTAGTTACCACCACTGCCTCGATCACTGTCGCCGCTCTTTTCGCCTCCTGCACCGCCGAGCAGGTGCGCAATTCCGCAGGCACTATCGGCTTGCTGGCCGGCGGAGCCGCGCTCGCCGGCGTCGGCGGAGGCCATGCCACGAGAAATGCACTGATCGCCGTTGCCGCCGTGGCTCTCACCGTCGCCATCGTGGCTCATTATCAGGCTTCTCAGGAACAGAAGCGTTACGCCCAGGCCCGTGCCGCCGCAGCCGCCCGCCGCCCGGCATATGCAAAGGTAAGACAGGAGAAAAAAGTCCGCTACGTCGCCGTGCCGGTGAAGAAGAAGAGCGCCAATGAAAAGAACGGCCTCATGATCTACGACACCGAAAAAGGCCAGCTTGCCAGCGACAACGTCTATGTTCCCAAGGCTTCCTCCATCAAAGGAAACAGCATCGTCGAAGTCGATGGCAAAAAAGCCCTCCTCGAAAGCAGCTTCACCGGAGCCTGATTCTTACGGCCGTCCAAGGCGCTATCTCTAACAACAAAGCCGCCGGGCAACCGGCGGCTTTTCCTTTTCCTCGCTTCGTTGCCACCCCTCCCCTTCCGGCGTATTGGAGAATATCCCTCCATGCCGCCCTTCCCGCTCAGCCCCCAGCCCGCGATCCCTTTCGTCAAAATCTGCGGCCTCACTTCCCGCAGCGATGCAGACGTCTGCATGGAAGCCGGTGCCGACGCCATCGGCATCAACTTCTTCCCGGGCTCCAAGCGCTTCCATCCTCTCACAAAAGCCCGTGAGTGGCTTGCCCCCTTCTCCGGGCCCGGCTTTCCCGCGCGTGTCGCCCTGTTCGTCAACGCCCCCTTTGATGAAATTCGCGCCGCTTCAGACACCGGCCTGTTCGACGCAATCCAGCTCCACGGGGACGAAACTCCCGAATTCTGCGCCTCTGTCAAATCCCTCGGTCTCCCGCTCATCCGCGCTCTTTCCCTGAAAACGGAAGCGGATCTCTTCCAGATCGCCTCCCATCCCGCCGACATCTTCATCCTCGACGCCTGCGCTCCCGGCACCTTCGGCGGCACCGGTCAACTGTGCGACTGGTCCCTCGCTGCGGATGCCGTCCGCCGGTATCCCCGCCTCCCCATTCTCCTCAGTGGCGGACTGTCCCCGGAAAATGTCGCCTCGGCTCTCTCCGCAGTGGCACCCGCCGGTGTAGATGTTGCCAGCGGGGTCGAATCCGCTCCTGCCGTCAAAGATCCCGCAAAAATCATAGCGTTTCTGACCGCCGCCAAAGGGAAAGCCACCAATACCCGACTATTCCGATAGACAATTAGGAGATTTCGGTTGCGTGCGGCCATTTTTCCCGCAGGATTGTCCCCACCATCATTCCATCATGTCCAAAGCCAGCGCCGAAGATATCAAACTCGAATCCCGCGGTTTGCGCGGCCACATTCAGGAAGCCCTCGCCGATCCCGCTCTCTCCCATGTGGAGGACACCGAGAACGTGCTCCTGAAATTCCATGGCACTTACCAGCAGGATGATCGTGACGTGCGCGCGCAGCGGACGAAGGAGAAACTCGACAAGGCGTGGAGCTTCATGGTCCGCTCCAAAATGCCGGGCGGTCGCGTCACTGCGGCACAGTGGCTCATTCACAACGACCTCGCGAAACTTTCGGAGGGCTCCATGCGCCTCACTAACCGTCAGGGCATCCAGCTTCACGGCACCCTCAAAGGAAACCTCAAAGCGGTGATCGCCGGCATCAACCGCAGCGGCCTTACCACCATTGGCGCCTGCGGCGACGTGGTGCGCAATACCATGGCCCCCGCCGCCCCCGTGCGCGATGCCGTCCGCGCCGATGTCCAGCGCCTCGCGGAGGAACTCAGTCAGCGTTTTCTGTGGCGTTCCCAAAGTTATTCCGATGTCTGGCTCGACGGCGAAAAGATCGATCTCAACTGGGCGAAATCGGAAGTCGATCCCGCCGTTCGCGAAAAGACCGCTGCTCCTGGAGCCGCGGAGACCGGCGAGCCCATTTACGGCAAAGTCTATCTGCCGCGGAAATTCAAAATCGGCATCTCCATTCAACCGCAGAATGATGTGGACGTTTACAGCCAGGACGTCGGCCTGGTGCCTCACGTGGTGAATGGAAAAGTGGAGGGCTGCACCGTCCTCGTCGGCGGCGGTTTTGGCATGAGCCACGGGCAGATCAGCACGCGCCCGTTCCTTGCCCAGCCTTTGTTCTACGTGTCCCGCGCCCACATCGTGGACGCCGTGGAAGCCATCGTTTCCACTCAGCGCGACCATGGCAATCGCACCGACCGCAAGAATGCGCGTCTGAAATACACTGTGGAAAACATGGGCCTCGATGCCTTCCGCGCTGAAGTCGTCAACCGCCTTCCGGGCATCACGACTGAACCCGCCAAACCGCTGCACTTCGACACCGTCGAGGACAGCCTCGGATGGCACGCCCAGGGCGACGGCAATCTCTACTGCGCCGTTTATGTCAGCATGGGCCGCATCTCCGACCGCCCGGATGGCCCGGCCTATCGCAGCGCCTTTGCCGAAATCTCCCGCGATCTCGGCTTCCCGTCCGTCGTCACGCCGAATGCAAATCTCATCATCGCCGACATTCCCCCTGACAAGAAGGACGCCGTGGATGCCATCCTCGCCAAACACCGCGTTCCCCACGCCCACGGCATGACCGCCACCCGCCGTGTCGCCCACGCTTGCGTTGCCCTCCCCACCTGCGGACTCAGCCTCAGCGAATCCGAACGCGTCCTCCCGGACGTGCTCGACCGCATCGACGACACCCTGCGTGAGCTCGGCCTCGAAAACGATCCCATCCTCATCCGCATGACCGGCTGTCCTAACGGCTGCGGCCGTCCCTACAACGCAGACTTCGGATTCGTCGGCCGCGGCCCTAACAAATACGCCATGTACGTCGGCGGCAGCATCGCCGGCGACCGCCTCGCCGGCCTGGATCAAAAAGTCGTCACCCTCGCCGACATCCCCGCCGCCGTTCGTCCTTACCTCGAATCCTTCGCCACCGAGCGCCAGCACGGCGAAACGTTTAGCGCATGGTTCGGCCGCACCCGCGATCTCGGCCCCGCTCCCGACCCGGAGCAATTCCACGTCGAACTCTCCGAACGCGCCGCCAAACTCGCCGGTCAAAAACTCGAAGCCGTCGGCTGAGAATTCGAGGGAGGAACATCAGTCCCGAACCGCCAGCCGCGAGTCCGTCTCGATTCGCTCGGCATCTCATCGGCGCTTTTGGGAAGTTCATAAGCACCCGCAATCAACGGGTTGTATCTCCTGCGCCGATTATAAGGTGCATTTCAGGGATTCTCTGAAGGCTTGGGACTTGTTATCCTGGACCGCCGGGCAAACAGTGAAGCCTCGAGACGGGCCGGCATCGGTCGCGACGCCGTCCCCGCTGAGACGATTAGTAACCGGCCAACGATCCCCAATGGACTATTTCTGCACCCGATTCTCACCTGTCGCTGTTTCCATCTCTGAATGTCCGCCGGCAACATGTACATTTGCCCCTGCGATTCAAACAACCGGTGCGCGTGAACTTTTTTGACACGTAGCTTTCCCGGCAATTCATCCGACGGTTCTGATGAGTGATCATAACGAATTCCGGGAACCTGAATTGATATCGGGAGCGGCGGGCGCAGGAAGACCTCATCCGCTGAGCCGCAAGGAATACGAAGCGCTGGTCGGTTCGCTGCAAATGAAAGCGCTGCCCTTGCTGCAGCGCGTGAAAAGCCAGCTTCTGTCAGAGGGATTTACGACGGCGAAAGTGGAATCGATAGGGGCGCTCGCGGGTGTGCAGGCGGTGAATGAATATCCTTATCTTGAGGCCCGCTTGAGGATGCAGGTTCATGATACCTTTGCACCGCTGGTGCGCCGCGATCCCTTCTTTTGGGTGTTTACCATCTTCGGGGCCACAGGCATGCTGGAAGGAAGCGCCGGCCGGCTGAGAGAATGCTGCGAAGGGACCCTGGATGGCATTTGCCGGATTTTTGTCGAGTCCTGCCGGAAAACGCGCGGTGCCGTCTTCACCGGGATGGCGGCCTACTACGATGACCTGATTTCTTTGGGACTCGACCATGGTGAATTCCGCAGCCCTTCCGGCTCGCCCGCGGAAGTGCTGACGCTGACGGGAGCACAGCCGGGACTGCTGCGAACGGTCGTCGCTCCCATGCTGGAATTGGCGGCGGGCAAACTATCGGCACGCTTTCCGGCGTGGCGCGTGGACGTGAGTCAGCCAAACTGCGGTCACCCCGGGGCATGCAGCCTCGTGGTGAAAACCATTACACGGGAGGCGATTTTGCGGCTCGTACTGGAGTGCGGTCCCGCAGGCGATCCCGCCCTGTGGTTTGAAACCATCTGCGACGGTCGAGAGGCCCCGGCTGAAGCAGTAGAGACATCCGCCGATGAGCTTGGATATTCGGTCCGGGCATCCGCTATACAGGCCGTTATCGGCGAATTTCTTTACTCGGTGGTTTTTATGGCCGGGGAATCCGGTGGGCTTTGAAATCATGCCATGCCACAGCAGACCTTGCGCTTTCGGCCGGGGTTTCGATGAGCACGGCACGGTTATTTCGCTGCGCGTCCCGACGGCCATTGGAAGACGGGGCCCGGCAGACGGGCGTAACGCCTGCCAGGTTGGAATCGGACCGCAATTAACACGGGTCCGTTCACAGACGATCTGCGCGAAAAGCCCCATCCAGCTTTCACGGGACGGCGCTTGTGCAGGATCCGCAGCGATAGACGCAGGAAGGTTACACAGCGTTCAGAGCCCGATGTCCTCCGCGGAGTGCTGCCCGGCCTCCAAACTCGCCGGCCAAAAATTCGAACCAATCGGCTGAGACTTCACGCGGCGGTCTGAGGCACGCGCAGAACGGCCACCATGACGCCCTGAATCACAAGCTCCCGCCCCGGGATAATGTCAGGATACCTGGGGTTCTCTGCCCGAAGGCAGGGCTTTCCACGGCGAATGATGTACGTCTTGAGCGTGGTTTCGTTATCGACAAGAGCGGCCACGATGTCGCCGGGCTTCGGGTCGCGGGTGTCCATGATAACGTAGTCTCCATCGAGAATGGAAACGCCGGTCATGGAATCGCCGCGCACTTTGAGAGCGAAGGTCTTCGCGTTCGACGGGAGGCGCAGGCTGGCGGCGTCCACCATGATGCAGGACTCCGAATCCTGCACGGCATCCACCGGAAAGCCGGCCGTGATGCCGCCAAGCAGCGGAATGGAGAGCATCGGTCGCGGCGGCCGGGCATCCGGAAGGATGATGCCGCGGGCTTTACCCGGGCGACGCTGGAGGGCCCCTTTGCGTTCGAGGACGCCAAGATAGTGCCGCGCGACGCTTGGAGAGCCAAATCCCATCCCTTCCTGAATTTCCCGGTCGGTGGGGGGATGTCCATGTTCATCCGAATATCTGCGGATGAATCTAAGAACTGCTGACTGACCGGTGGTTAAATTCTGGTTCATTCGATCTAGTGCAAATGTTCCAGAGAAGCTGGGCCGGGGCAAGGGCAAACTGCTCCCGCGGAAGACTAAAGAAGAGAAAGCGGGGCAGACGGGAGCGCAGCGGCCTGACGCCGAAACGAGGCCCAGGCATCGCACCGGGCATGAGTTCGCTGGCTCCTGGTGATCGCAGCGATGCGTCCTCACCACCCCAAAAAATCCTAAAATAATTGTCCGATTCGTTCCGCGCGGTGAAATCAATGAGATGGATGGTCACAGACGCTGAACTCCTGCGAAACTTTGTCACGGCAGACGACGGGAACGCATTCTCGTTGCTGGTGGCGCGCTACGCTCCCATGGTTCACGGAGTGGCTCTCCGCTGCACCGGGGAAGAAAGCCTGGCGGATGAAGTCACACAAACGGTCTTCACCGTCCTAACCCGGAAGGCCGCCTCGATTTCGCCGGCACACCTGCCCGGATGGCTCCACAAATCAGCCACGTTCGTTTCCCTGGCCGCTCGCAGAAAGTCGCGCCGCTATCAAAAAGCCCTTGCTGACCTTGGCCGCCAGCCAAACGCCATGGATACATCACAGGAACTCCCCGGCCCCGAAAACTCCACATGGAGCGAAGCCCGCCCCCATCTGGATGAGGCCATTTCAAATTTGCCGGAAAAGTCCAGGAAACCGGTGATTCTGCACTTTTTCGAAGGCCGGAGTATCCGGGAGATCGCCTCAGCGAGCGGCAAAAGCGAAGACGCCAGCCGCAAAGAACTGCAGCGCGCCCTGGAGCGGCTGAGCGGAATTCTCAAACGGCGTGGCATCCGGACAACCGGAGCTGCGCTCGGCGTGACCATGGGCACGCAAAGCTTGCTCACGCCCCCTGCCTCGGCAGCGGCCGTTGCCGCTGCCGCACTGAACGCCGGCTCGTCTCTGGCGGCGGCCAGCGCCCTACTCTCCCAAACCGCCGCCTTTATGACCACCACCAAAACCGTCCTCATTGCCGCCGTCGCGGTAGGGTTAACTTCGATTCCAGCCGTGATGCTGTGGCGCGAGAACTCAGAACTGAAGCAACAGCAACAATCGAAAGCGCCTGGCAAAGCAGCCGAATTTTCGCGGCTGCAGCACGTCCCGGCTGCAGCACCAGCGGTTTCTTCTCAGACCGCTCTCGTCCTCGCGTCCCATTCCTCCACGGCATCCGTGGCGCAGGCGGCGGATATCATTCGCAAAGCACTGAAAGAGAAAGACTCCTTGAAGCGCTCGGCGTTGTTGCACAGCCTCATCGCCGGCACGCCTCCGGAGGAAATCGACAATCTCGTCCAGGCTTACAATATTTGCATGAGTGAAGGGCTGCCCACGCGAGGGATCGGACAACTCATTTATGAACGGGAGGGGCGGGCAAAAGGGCGGGCGGGCATGGACGCCCTGCCAAAAGAGCCTAACGGCGTTCCCAACTATGTGATGAAGTACCGCCTGCGCGGCTGGGCGGCGGCAGACCCGGCAGCCAGTAAAGCCTGGCTGGACGCCCTGGAGCCCGGCCGGACCCGGAGCGATCTGACCGCGGACTGGCGGGAGGGGATGAAGGAAGCAGACCTGGACAAATTCCAGGCTCTGTTCCCGGCGCTTCCGCCGGACTTGCAGTCCGGGCTCGCGGGACGTTTCGTGGATAATGCTGTCCAGGAACACGGCCTCGCCGGCATGGCGGAATGGTTCCGCACCAGCGCGGCCACACTCCCGAAAGAGGCGAAAAACCGTGCCTTTTCCCTAACCATCGACGCTTTCACCCAGAATCAGACCAATGAGGGTCTCGCCCATACCATTGACTTTCTCAAACAGGTCTGCGCCCCGGGCGATCCGCTCTTTGCCGCCGGCCTGAAACAAATGGTGTGGAGAACCGCACGCTTCTGTCCCGGCGAAACCCTCGACCTGCTCGACCAGTACCTCCCGCAGAATCAACACCTCGCCGCGATGAAGAATGACATCGTTAGTGAATGCGTTAAAATTTCCTCTAACAATACCGTCAATGACATCGGCAACTGGTTGAACGGACATCGCACCTCTCCGATTTATAATGATGTCGCCGGGGCGTTTCTGATCCACGTGAAATCCTTCGAGCCGGAGGCAGCGCAGGCCTGGGCCAACTCGATATCGGACCCGGCGCTGCGTGAGGAGATGCTTTTGCGGCTGCGCCGTCACGAGCAGTAGCGGCGCGGTCCGCCGGGCTCTGTTCGTCACTGGCATCCGGCCTGCACCAATTCCCTGCGTCCGCTAGGGGACTCTGAAAATCTTGCCGGTGTAGGGACACCTCACTTTGATGCCCGGCGAAAGACCGGAAACATCGACGATCTGTTTTGAGCCATAGGGGCTGTAAACCAAACCGGCCTTTCCTTCCACAGGAACACCCCATGGGAGCCGGGCCTCCTTTGCAGGGGATTCCTTCGCCTCCTGCTCCGGCTTCTGAACACCGTTGAAAGCAACAGCGTCGCCGGCCGCCTGGCCCGGTCTTTTCGAAGGCGGCGTCAAATCCACCATGGGAGATGGGTCGGGGCTCTCGGACCCGGCTGGGGGGACGGGAACCGGTGGAGGAGGAATGATGCGAAACCGTTTCTGCATAGCAGTAACCCACGGATCAAATTCGCGCCGCCGGGAGTGGGGATACATCAGGGTGAATGTGGCAACCTTGTTGCCATCAATGATAAACTTTTGGAAAAACTCGGTGCCGTTCCGGTCAAAGCCCGAGACTGTGAACGATACTTCGTCTTTTCGCTGAGAGGTGATGGAACGGCCCGGCAGTTTCAGGGCTTGCTTCCAGTTTGACTCCATGACCCACAGCGGAGAGCCGGAGATCACCGCCCCGGTGGTAGATACGGTAAACGTTTGATCCTGCGCACTGAATTTCGCTCCGGTGCCATCCGCTGATTTGCCTGACAGTTTGATTCCCGGCGGAATGGGCAATTCAAAGCCAACGGCAGGATGCGAAAAAAGCGTCCACCCGGCGGCATTCGTTGGACTCTCCTGCCCCGCGGGTGCAACAATGGTAGTGGTAGTCGTTTGGCCAATACCGGCAGTCTGTCCCAGGAGGCAGATGGCGCAGCACAACGTTAGCGATGGATTCATGGCGCAGAAATTGGAACGCCGTTGCAAATTCGGGGCCACCGGCACCGGCGCATGTCGAAAGCTGTCAAAAATGAGGGAGTAAATCAATGACAAACCCCGTCCGGTCTTTCTGTCTCTATAGAGGTTCCAAACGGCGCGAGGGGGAGTTATGGCGCCCCGTCGTATTCTGCGGTGACAATGCCTTTGCTCCAGATATAAGCCAGCGTGTAAACTCCGTAACTCTCCTGTGTTCGGAATCCAAGGCGGTCTGCCGTAACCATCCACGGATTGATGGTCTTCGTGAACACCACCGGACCTATCCGAAGTGCCGCGTGATCGGTTACATCGGAGTCCGGACCCGGGTTTCTTGCTCGTTTGAAAAAGAACCGGTCCGACCATTTCCATTCAAATGTCAGTGCGGGCCAGCACGCGAGGAAGAGCATTGTTACCTGGATTATTGTCGGCAGCGTTACTATCCAAAATCGGAAGCGTCGCAGGCTCAACCAGCGAACAAACCGGCGCGGCTTCGGAATGGGATCAGCGCTATCCATCGGGCAAGGATCTAAGGCTTCAAAACGCGAATCAACCGGAAGGTTCCATCGGTTTCCCGGTTTCCAGGAATTGCGCGCCACCGGGCTCGATCACCTTCGCCTCGGAGCCGTTCACGAAGGACGATGACTTTCCCAAGGGGTTCCACCTGCGGCGTGTGGAGGGCACTCTTTGCTTGAACGCCTATTGCGCCTCGCCCAACCACGTCCCGGCACCACGGGACAGGCTCATTTTCTGCCATAACTCCGCAGAGGACAAAGTTGCCCCGCGCTGATGCCGAGCTATTAACAAAATATCGGCGCACGATGTCGCGAGTGGACCGTAGTCGAACGTGTGGCGGAAAGCGGTGGCGATATGCAACGAGGGCGGCGGGGTGAGCGCAGCGCGGACGGTTCCCGGCTATCCAATGCGAATATTACCTTTGAAAATTTTGAACACCAGACCGATGTCGATCACGGCCAGCCCCGCGGTCAGGAGATGCGGCGAAAGCTTTAGAACAACGATCGCGGCGAAAAAAGCCGCCGCCAGAAGTAACGCAATTCCAATATCTAACCACTCCAGCTCCTCCAGGTATTTCCCGACCACCAGCAACACAAACATCCCAATGAGCGCAAAGAGCATAAGAATGCGTTTACGTGAGTGCAGTTCGGACGCAAGGCGGATCCTGCTTCTCTTCGAGCAGAGTAATCCCCGCTCCCGTTTCCCTCGGCCCTGCCTCTAATGACGATCATGTTTGAGACGATGGTGCGCTCATACCCATACGCCTGCTCTTACTCTCAAGGTTTTTAGGGAGTAAGAGTAGCGCCTTCGGTCCGAACACCGACAGGTTTGCGACGCTGTTTGAGTATCGAAGTCTGACAAAACGTGCCGGACCCCGGCGCGGTCCACCGTGAATAGCCCGGTGTGAGCGCAGCGAACGCCGGGTAAATGCGCGAAGTCACGGCAGTGCCTTCACCCTGTAGAGTCGGCTGGCGTCGAGGCTCGGATGTTTGTCGGTGCGGGGCAAGCCGCGATCAATCCACTGGGTGCGGTTCGCCGCGGCATGGATCGCTGGCAAACTTTCCTGCCAGGTTTGGCCATCGGCGGAATACTGAATTTGATAGCTCTTCCCCGGCTCGGTAGTGAATTCGATCAGCATTTCGCCTCCGGCCAGTCCCGTCACTTTATTAATCGCCAGTCCCGCTTGTTCCGCGGGCACGCTCAGGTCCCGTGGATTGAGGACCACCTCAGTCGCAAGCTGGGGGTTGAATTCCACCAGCGAACGGTTCGTCGAATAGTATTCAATCTTTATGTCCTGCGAGGAACGCGGCTGCATTCCCTGGCGGATATACACGACCACCGATCCGTCTGCCCGCGTTTCACTCGCATTGTTCACCTCCACCCCCGCCGGCAGGCCGCGGATGATCAGATTGTAGGCCGGCACCGTCGCGGTGGTGTCGTTCGTGATGTGAATCGTCTGCTCCCGCAGACCGGTCTGGCGGTTCAGCGCGGTGGTGGCGCTCACCACACTGCTGGCTGGATCAGGTATGAAGACTTCGCCGGTCACGGGAAAATCGAAAAGGAGTTCGTCAAGATCGTCACTGGCAATGACCACACTGCCGGTGTAAGTGCCGGCGGTCGTCGTTGTTAGACTGACCTGAAAAGTGACCGCCTGATTGATGCCGACGAGGAAAGGCAGGCTGGGCGCGTTCAGTGCGGCGTATCCCGGCGGTGCCGTGACGCCGCTGACCTTCAACTCCACGGTGCCGGTGTTAGTGATGGTAATACTCCGCGCGCCAGGGGTTCCCTGCACATTACGGCCAAAATCCACCGGTGCCGCCTGGCCATCGGTCAACTCTGCTCCAGCCACAGTTCCATCACGCACCGCGATCTCCGGCGTCACTACTGTGCCGGTCAGTGGAAAATTGAAACTCGCCTCATCAAGGTCATCGCTCGCCACGACCATATCCCCCGCAAAGGTTCCCGGAGCGGATGCGTCCAGACGAACGTCGAGCGATAAAGTCCCGCCCGTTTCGACAGAAAAGGGAGCTGCGGGCGCATTCAAAACAGAGTATCCCGCCGGCACGGTTACGCCACTCACCAGAAGCGGCGCGGTTCCGGTATTTGCAATGAGCACGCTTCGGACAACCGGCGTCGCCTGCCGCGCGATTCCGAAATCCACCGCGCCAGCCTGGCCATCAGTGATTTCCGGTGCCGTGCCACCGCCATTATGCACAGCAATTTCGGGCGCAACGACGGTGCCGCTTACCGGAAAGTCGAATACGGTCTCATCCGGATCATCACTTTCCACCCTGACCCTTCCTCCCGCGGGCCCCAGCGCGGCGGCGTCCAGTTGCAAACGAAAGGCGAGCGTCTCGCCCACTTCGACCGTCGCAGGCATCGGCTGTAGATCCAGCAGAGAATAGCCGGGCGGGGCGGACACACTGCTGATGTGCAGCGGTACGGCACCGGTATTCGAGATGGTGAGAACTTTGCTCTGCGGGCCGGATTGCCTGACCACTCCGAAATCCACCGGCGCCTCCTGACCGTCAGTCAGTTCCGTGAGCGGCGGAGTGGCGCCTTCGTACACCGTGATCTCAGGCGTAATCTCCAGAAGGCCCACGCCGCCGGACGCCGGGTCTCTTTCAAACATAGCAAAGAGACGGGTATCCACCGGGCCCACCCAAAACGGAAAACTGGAGTCCATGCCCGGATTGATGTCCTCTACGATGCGGGTGCCGGTGGGATCCCCGTCCGTCACCCAGATTTCCCGGCCATGGGTCGGATCGGTGGCGGCGAAATAACCGAGCGTGCCGGATTTTCCAAGGAACACGGGGTCCGAGGAGCCCGCTCCCGGCATGATATCGGACAGAAGTTTGGTGCCCGCAGCAGTGCCATCGGTGACCCATAGTTCGGTGCCCTGCGCCTTTGTGGTGACCGCAAGCAGGATGCGGCTGCCAAGGGTGGAGAGCACGGTCACCGGAGAATAAAGATTCTCGGTGAACTTTCGCAGGACATAGGTGCCGGCGGGAGTGCCATCGCTCCGCCACAGTTCCGTGGAGGTCTGAGGGCCGGTGGTATAATACAGCACATTCCCGAGCGCGGTGACATTATGGACGGAAACAAAGTTTTCGTGAACCAGGTTGCTCAACTTGATTGTGCCGTCCGGGAAACCATCGGAAGACCAGAGTTCCGAAGTTTGCTGGGTGGGATGTTTGATCAAAAAGAGCCGGTTGTTGGCGCTTACGGGGAGGATTTGTGCGCCACTGCCCGGGCCGCCACTGAGGTTCTTCACCATGGTTGTGCCGGCCGCCGTACCATTGGATTTCCACAATTCAGTGTTCCCCGATGCATCCGCTCCCAGAAAGAAGGCATTGCCGTTCACCGCCACCACGTAATTGTTCGCTTCAGTGGTCATGCCGGAAGGCCCTATGAGACCGGTCCCTGCCACCGTGCCGTTCGTACGGTGAACGACCGAACGGCTCGTGGTGATAGGCGCGGTGAAAACGGCCGTCGTTTGAAGCACGGCCACATGAGGATAAGTATCCGCGGCGCCGAGTTTGATGGCACTTCCCGGCATGCCATTCGTAAGCCAAAGCTCCTTGTTCCGGCCAAATAACAGCCCGCCATTGAACGGCACAAGGAAGTTCTCTCCGTTGATGTTAGGGATGCCGCTGGCGTTTTGCAAAAGAACCGTCCCGGCGTTGGTGCCGTCGGTTCGCCACAGATTCGATGGTGCCCCGTTGTATGCGGACAGGTAGAGATAAGGGCCGGAAACGGTAAACTGCTGCGGCGCATCGTAGTAAAAGCCGGAATCCGTCCCCGTCAGCAGGTCTTTGACGATCTGGGCCTGCCCGGTCCCGGCATCGTATTTCCAAAGTTCGCGGCCGGTGCCCGGAGCCGTGCCGCAAAAGAGCAGGTTGTTCCCCAGCGCGGTCATGTTGGACGGCCGCTGCTTGCTGGAGGTCCACTGGATATCCCGCACCATGGTGGTGCCCGCCGCGGTGCCGTCGGTCTTCCAAAGTTCGGTCCCGTGCACCCCGTCATTGGCCGAGAAATACAAGAGACCGCGAGTGGACACCAGCGGCCACGGGTCGCTGCCCTGCGCACCGGGCATGATGTCCTTTATTACGGTCGTTCCGGTCGCAGTCCCGTCGGTCACCCACAATTCCTTTTCATTTTGGGACTGGTAAACCATAAACAGTTTATTCCCCAGAGTGAACGGTCGGATCAACCCGGCGTCGATGCCGCCTATCAATTTCACCTGCGTCGTGCCGGCGGCGGTGCCGTCGGTTTTCCACAGCGCGGCTCCCCCGGAGGAACTGTAGAACAGAAAGAAGGCGTAATCGCTGGAGACGCCGATCAGCCTCACGACATTGCTCCCGGTGGAGCCGGTGAAGGTCTTGATCACACTCGTGCCTGCAGTGGTGCCATCCGTGATTTTCACCTGCCAGGGAGTGGACGGGGTGATTGTATTATAAATAGCCTTGCCGTTGAGAACTAGGACCTCGCTCGCGATATCCGTCCCCTGCGTCACCTTCTTGGTTCCGGCCACCGTTCCATCGGTGCTCCAGAGCTGTTCCGACGGCCGGGTAGCCACGAAATACAGTTTGTTGTCCGCTGGTACGGGTGTCAGAGGAAAGCTGTCGGAACTGCCGGGATTGATGTCATTCAGGAGGAACGTGCCGGCAGCTGTGCCGTCGGTGCGCCACATTTCCCTTCCCTGTGCGCTGTTCTCGAACGGATACACCAGCAAATTTCCCAAAGCGGTGGCTTGGGACAAATCCGGGACCGCACCGCCCGCGGCGATGGCTTTGACTGTCCCCTGAGTAGTGCCGTCGGATTTCCACAATTCGACTTTGCCCGCGGCGGTATTATACACTGTCACATACAGGGTGTCTCCCGCGGCGAAGCAGCCCTCGGGACCGTTGGGACTGAAATCGTAAAAGGGAACGGTGCCTTCCGCGGTGCCATCGCTCCGCCACAACGCAGTCGAAGTGGCGAGGGAGTTGGCCGTGAAATAAAAGCGTCCTTTGTACAGTGGCAGATTCGCCGGAAACCCTGATGTGCGTCGCGGTCCGCTGCTGGTGGCGCCCGGATAAATGTCCTTCACCATCGAGGTTTGTCCGGTGAGCACATCCAGCTTCCACAATTCATCGCCGTAGCACCCGTCATTGGCATCGAAATAGACCGCGTCACCAAGAACGACGGACCCGCGATACCCCCCGCTGCTGGAAATATCAGGAGGACCCGGGAGGGGGGTCATCTCCTTGAACTGGGCGGGAGCGGGCGTGACGGTCAGGGCCAGCCACAAAAGGATCGCCGTGGCAGCGTAGCGGGGAAAGGAAGCTGTCATATCAGTGGGACTGCGTCAGATTGAACACGGTCTCCCGGAGACTTGAAAGCCATTTATTGTGACCCCTTCCCCATGTACTCCAATTTCCCGCCATTGGACCCCATCGTTACGTTTCGGAACGTAACGATACACCGGAACATTTGCCTCTTAAGCTGACCGGAAATCTCAGCCCGACTCGCCCCTTTCCGGCACTGTGCGCCACATTTTCCGCTCTGCCGGATTCCCGCGCCAGTTTCCTCTTCGGAGTGCCGCATTAATGTTAGACGTTGAAAATTAGCTCATTGCAATTTGAAGCTCCCCTGGAGTTTGTCGTTTTGACCTTTGAAATTTTCAGCTCTGCCAAATCCATTTGACTTTTTTTTCGTTAATCACCGTGGTGTCCCCAAGCCCCCATTTCGCCCCGGTGATTGCCTCTAATCAGACCAGCCATTTCTCACGGATTCCCGATCCCGGCCTGCTCGTTCTTCGCGGAACTCCCGTCGAAACGGTGGGAGGAGGTTCCAGCCGGCTCCGCTTTAAAGTGCAGAATGGGGCCTGCATGGCCGCTCCACCCGCGCCTTTCACTCCCATCCCGAAGAATTCCGCGTTTGTCAAAATTGTATCACTCCACCCGGCAAATCAGGCTTTATCAGGGTAAATCAAACCACTTTTTTTGCGAGTTCCCCTTAGAACAATACTTTCCCGCCTGGAGCGATCAGCCGCACAGGCCCTGCCCCCCCGCTTCTCCACATCCCCGACCCCAGGACATGACCACCCCGTCAAACAGCCTCCATCAACTGCCGGGCCGCCCCCTTCACCCGCTCGCGCTGTCCTGCATCGAGCGGACTGAGCAGGGGCGTGATCGCTCCCGTTTCACAGATTCCCGCGAGACTCACCGCTTCATGGAGTACTCGCACCGGATTGATCGCGTTCCGCAAGTCCTCCAGCAGTTCAAAAACTTTCCGGATCCGTTCCGCCTCGTCCCATTGTCCGGCGCGGCACGCCTCCAGCATCGCTGCCGACAAGCCAGGCGCGACACAGCCACAACCGGTCGTAAATCCCGACAAATGCCGGTCGCGCAAATGCTGAATCACCGGCTGTTCCCCCATGCCGCTCACGATCATCCCCGGATCGACCAGTTGCGTCAATTCCGTCAGGAAAGGATCATTCGCTGCATCCGGGCGAACGATGGCGTATTTGATCCAGGATACGATGCCATCCTTCACGAGCGCTGCCGTCAGCGCGGGTGTGAGATATCCGTCCGCTTTGATGTAAACGACAATCGGCTTGCCGTAAGCTTCGGCGAAATGCCGCAGTCCCGTGGCCACACCATCCGGCGTATTCAGACCGGTGTGAGGAAGCACCATTGCCGTACGAAAAGGAAAGTCCCTCAGCACTTCCGCCTGATCAAGGCTCAGTCCATACGACGGCCCCGCCGAAGGAACGATCTCCGTTCCCTCCGCCGCAGTCTCCGCCAGCATCTTCAACACCTCTGCGTACTCGCTGGGCCGCAGATGATAGAAAACCGCGTTCCCGCCATAGAGCAGAATGCGAATGCCCCCGGCCTCGATGTGCCGGATCAGCAAACGGTTTTGCTCCGGAAACACCTTGCCGTCCCTGGTTCGGGCCAGCGGCGGAACAGCGATAACAGAGGAAATCATGCGTCAGGCTTATTTGGTGCGAAACGAACCCGCGGGCAGACCCTCTTTGTTCATCAGGTTTGGTTCCGCGAGTTGATTGAAGGCAAAACGGACGGCCTTCGGCTCCATCACACTTGCGGCACTAACAACGACATCCTTCCCGTCGATGGCCGCCTCCGCCGTCACAAACTTCCCGTCCGCCCCCGCCACTTCGAACCAGCTCAGCGGCTTGCCATCGCGCGAAACGAGTCCGCTGCCGGTATGTTCGAACTTCACGCGCACCTTGTTTCCCTCGACGGCATGCGAAGCATACGCCGGGCCGGAATACACGAGGTCCTTGCGCCCGTAGTCCTTCGCCAGTGCGATCAATGCCAGCCGGCGTCCCGCCTCCTGTTTGTTTTGAGGGTGGATGTCTTTCAGGTTTCCAATATCATTGATCACCGCCATTCCCGTGTGCGGGATCTGTTTGGCGCTCTCCGTCTGCGCCTCCCACAGTTCGGCCAGCGCTGTCGGACTTCCGCCATAGGTGAACGGCGCGATCTGCACGTGATAGAACGGAAAGTCGCCCTGCTTCCACACCGCCCGCCAGCCGCCGATCAGCGCCTTCATGCGGTCCAGATACAACATGCCTTCTCCGTTGTTCGACTCGCCCTGATACCACACCGCGCCACGGATGGCGAAGGGCACGATGGGATGAATCATCGCGTTGTAGAGGCCATGCAATTTTCCGGAGCCGTGCTCGATGTTTGGACCGTTCTCCCGCAGTTTTTTGGCATTCTCCTGCTGGCTTGGCACCAGATCGAATCCCTCAATGGGCGTCCACGGCTCGATGCGGCTGCCGCCCCAGGAATCCGCAATGAGGCCCATCGGCACGTTCAGTTCCTTGTGCAGTTGCCGCCCCATGAAATAGAGCACCGCGGAAAACTTTGGCACGCTCTTCGGCGAACACGCCTCCCACGACGCCTTGAGATCGTCCTTCTTTACCGGCGACGAAACGAGCGGCACATTGAACAGACGAATGTTAGGATAATTGGCCGCGGGGATTTCCTCCTTCGCATTCATCGATGCGTTCACGTCCCACTGCATGTTGCTCTGCCCGCTCCCTATCCAAACTTCTCCCACGAGGATATCCGTCAGTGCCACTTCATTTTTACCTTTGATCTTCATTTCCTGCGGTGCCGCATTCACCGGCAGCGCGTCCAGTTTCACCGACCACTTGCCGTCCGCGCCCGCGGTCGCCTCTTTGGTCTGCCCCGCAAAAGTCACCGTCACCTTCTCCCCCGCCTCTGCCCATCCCCACACGGGCACCGGCATGTCGCGCTGCAGCACCATATGGCTGCTGACGACAGACGGCAGAGTGACATCGGCAAAAGCGGAAACCGCCGCCAGCGGCAAAAGAAAAAGTGGGATGAAACGCATAGCACCGCCGTTCTGATGCGGCGCACGAACTCTGGCAAGATCGATATGCGACGCGTTCGGGGCAAACGGATTGGCCCCGCGCAAATCACCCGGCAATGTCTGACGCAATGGAATGACCTGGGATCAGGGACTCACCACCTTGATGCGCAGGTATTTTTTGGCTCCCGGGATCATTTGCCCGGCATCGGAGGCGACGATGGTCTGGCTGGACGCAGAGTCGCTGGTGATCGCCTGGGTGACGAATGTGGGGCCCTCGCGCCAGGTGACCATGTCATCCGAGATTTGCGGGATGATTTGCACCGCGGGATTGATGAGCTTGGAGCGGGTATAGCGCAGCGACAGGCGGCCATTGCTGTTGATGAGTTCCGGACCGGTGGAGCGGGCGGTGGGGCTGGTGCCCATGGCATACTCGACGATATTGACGGTGCCGTCGCGGTCGGGATCGGCGTTAGGCGCCTGATCGGCTGCGCTAAGCGAGCCGAGAAGACGTACAGTCCATGCGGCGAAGGTTTCACCGGTGCCGGTTCCGCCGGTGACGCTGACAAGAACGGTATCGTTAACCACAGGGCTGCCGCCAGGCCCGCTGGCAGTGAGGCGCAGTTCGTAATCACCGGCTGCGGAGAAAGCCGCGTCGGTGTCCTTGCTGGCGGGTGCAGTGAAGTTCACAGTTCCTGGTCCGCTGATTTTCGTCCATGCGACCGTGATGCCTGCCGGGGCGACGGGACCGGGGAAGACGTAGCCGTGCAGGACAGCCGGAGCCGGCAGGGTGACGGCCATATCCGGAGGAGCAACCACCCCAAAGGCCGAAGGTCCGCCGGGGCTGGGTGCTGCCGGCTGCCAGCTTTCGCGCACATTCCATGCGGAACGCGGAGCGGTGGGGTCGGTAAATTCCAGCGAAGCCCCCACCCGGGTTTCAGGATACCAGTCGCCTTCGTAACGGAAGTCGAGAATGCCGAGGCTGTAAGCGGCGGTTTCGAGGCGGACCGTTTCTCCGTTATTGTCGAGCTTTCCACCGGTCCATTGGGTGGCCGGCACGCCATAACGCGCGTTGAATGCCGCGAGATCGCTGGTGATGACCGCGTAAGCGCCGGCTTGCAGGGTGAGCGCGGGGAAGGTGTAGGTGATGCCGCTGGCGAAATGGATGCCGGTGAGCGTCAGGGGAGCGGCTCCGATGTTCTTGAATTCAATATACTCGGGGCCGTTGGAAGGCGGATCGAACATCATCTCGGTGATGCGCAGTCCGTTCATCAGACCGGTTTCGGAAGCCACGCTGGTGCCGTTGGACAGGCCGGGCGTCGGGATGGTGAAGTACCCGAGGACGGTGCCGCCGTCGGTAGTGAGACCCTCCGAGCGATCTTCAAGGCCCGGACTAACAACCACATTGTCGATGTCCTGGCCTGCCGGCGAGACAAGCACGAGAGAATCGTGTACTTTCGACAGGTTGAATGTGAGCGTGTCCAGGCTGCTGCCGCCGTTCGCACGGAAGGCGGTGAACCCCCCCGCGGCGATAAAGCTGAGCGGCGGGATCACATAGACGCTGCTGTCGCCGGCGGCGCGGGCGGCGGAGTAATTCGAAAAATCATCCGTCAGCGCAAATCCGGTGAGGATGGCTGGTTTCGTTCCGGGGTTGAAGAGTTCGACGAAGTCGCTGTCCACGATGATGTCATTGCTGGCCAGCCATTCGTTGAGGCGAAGGTTTTCGCCGGAGGCGAAGCCGCCACCGTACACTGTATTCGCGCTGCCCACCGTGGGCACGCAAAGCATCCATGTGCCCGAAACCGGGCTGCGGCCCACGGAGAAGTTAGGAATTTGCGGACCGAAGCTGATGCTGTCGGCAGCCCCGGCACCGGGCCGGTAAAGAGTGAGTGTCTCGCCGCCGGAGTCGAGGCCAAATCCTGCGTGCAGTTCACCCGCCTGAGAAGGCAGGCCGTCCCCCATGATGGCCAGATGGCCGCGGGCGGGAATGATGGTGTTGGCAGGGATGACGTACTTTACAGGATCCAGCGCGTCGTCGCTGAGCGTCCAGTTTCCAACGTTGACCGGATCGTTGCCGTAATTCTGAAGTTCAATGACATCCGGATAGGTCGTCCCGAGCGGATACGCGGTGGTATTGTTAGCGAGAACCTCGTTGATCACGACGGTGGCACCTGCGGCTCCGACGCTCCACGAGTAGACGGTCGGAGCGGACTGCCAATCACCGGAATCGCGCCTGCCTTCGATGCTGAGGGTGTGCGGTCCGTTGGCGAGGCCATTGATGGCGAGAGCAGTGGTGAAGGGAGTCTCCGCACTGAGCGGCCCGCCATCGAGAGACCAGCGGTAACTGGTGTAGCCGGCGTTCCATGAAGGCTGTCCGGTCAGGGTGAGCGCAGCCGCTGGTCCGGGATTGAGAGCGAGAGCCGTCGAGGCATCCGGATTGAAACGCGGCAGAGCAACAGCAATGCCTTCAGGAATAAGGCCGCCTTTGTCGCGGCCCTGAATGCCGGTGCCGCGGGCCGGTGAACTTTCCGGCACCTGGAAGGCGGCGCGGACCTGATCTGCGGTAGCGGTTGCCGCGTCCGGGATCAATGAGAGCGGCAGCAGCGGATCGGCGACGACATTCCCCGTGCCGGGGCCGGTCCATGCCACGGGCAGAATATTGTTATTGAAGGTGACCGTGGTGGAGGCGGGAGTGTAGTTTCGCACCAGGTTTTCGTTATCGAAGAAAATATTTCCTTCGATGAGAGCTCCTGCACCGACAGTGGTGCCGTCATCGGCGAAGTTCACCGCACCACTGGCGGTGTCGATGCCACCGGTTTTGGTGGTGTGAACGATGGTGTTTTGAACGAGGTAGAATGAGTTGCCCATTTTGAGCGTCACCGCCTGATCACAATCGTAGAAGAGGTTGCGAATAACCGTGATCTCGCTCTTGGCGCCATTGTCATCGCCGCCGGAAATACCGCTGGAACTGTCAGGTGAAGCGCCGTTGCGGTGGATGTGAAGGAAGACATTTCCTTCGACCCATGCGTCAGTGCTGTCGAGATCCAGTGCATCATCTTCGGAGCCGTTAAAGACGCAGTTAAGCACCTGGAGGATGGGGCCGGGACGGTTGCCGCCGGTAAAGTCCACCGTGTCATTGTAGCCGGTGGGGCGGCCAAAGACACAGTCGCGAATGATGCCGCGTCCGCCCGGAGCGATGCCCCCTGTGCCGTGGACCAATTCGAACCCCGCGGTGGCAGTTGGGAACGTACAGTTGCTGACGATGAACGAACTGCCGTCGAGCGAGAGATACTGAACGGCCGTGTTGAGGAACGTGACACGGTCAATGATCACGTTCGCCGCATTCTGCGTGTGGATGGCGGCTTCGCTGTTGTGGTCGAATACAAGATTCGAGAAACGGTTTTCCGGCGCGCCGGCACCCCCATTGACAATAATGCCTTCCCAGTTCGCGGCGGAAGCGGGAGCGCGGTCAAAGCGGATAGGGGCCGCCGCGGTCCCTTCCGCGAGGAGGCGTCCGCCGGCTGCGACGGTAATGTTGGCGCCGGAAGCGAGGAAAACCGACGCTCCAGGGCTGATCGTTAGGGTAATTCCGCTCGGAATGGTGAGAGCACCGCTGACGTTCCACGGACCGCCGTTGGCCGTCCAGGTTTCACTGTTGGCCAGAGTGCCGCTGCGTGTGGCCCCTGTGGCACCGAAAAAGATGGTGACGGTCTGACTGGCGATCGCAGTATTGGACTCGTCCCATGCGGTGCACGTTAGCTGGTTGAGGCCCGGAGCCAGCGTAATCGCATTGCCCGCCGCCCAGGTATTATCGTAAGGACTGTGCGTGACGGTGATCCCATTGACGGTGACTTTGGCAGTGCGGACCGGATCGATGGAGCCACCGAGAGCACCCAGATTGTTGGCGGCGGCCGACGTGGGGTAGCCGTTTTGCTCCGTCAGCGTAGTAGTTGCAGTGAAGGCAGTGGGAAGGAACGTCGCGATGGTGGTGCGGCGCGTATCCATGAACCCTTTGAGGGCGGTGCGAATGGCATTCCCGTTCGGATTCACGTTATTGCCGTTGGGCAGGGTGGCTCCCATGAAGGACGTGTGCGTGTCCACAAAGGCATCGAAGTATGTTTTCTCGAAGAGCGTGTCCATCATATGTTTGATGGCCGCCTTGTATTTGCGTCCGGTCACCGGATTCCGGTAGAACTTGTCCATCTGGGAAATGGTGGCGCCGTCGTTGGCGGGCCATGGATTGGCAGTGGCCTGGAAAATGGTGCCGGTGGCCGCCGCGTTTTCGTCCCCAAGACCAATGGAGTTGAGATTGAAGCAGGTGTCGAGGTCGTGCGCAACGATCCTTGCCCGGCGGTCGAGTTCGCCGCAGTAGATGGAGTAGTCATCATCGTCCCCGTTGGAAGGATTGGTCTCGGCGTGATTGATAATAGCGGTGATGGCCCACCATTTCACCCATTCATCGATATCGATGGTGTTTGCGGTGGCAGTGTCAAAATTCGCGGTGTTGCTGCCGTTGTTAACGCTTTGGAGCCACGCGTGGAGATCCGTCCAATCGTTGACTGTGGAATTGGACTTTTTCGTCCATCCCAGATTGATGTAGCCTCCGACGGCGTAGCCGTTCTGTCCAATCGTGGGAAGCTGAGAGGTGGACCATGCGTTGCCGCCGCGAATTTTGGAATAGCCGTTGCCGCCGGCGTCGAGCGGGAAGATTTCGTCGATGAGTTCATTCCCCATCGGAGTGAAATCCGCGTAGTAGCCAAACGTGCCGTTCGTGTTGCTGTCGAGAGCGTGGTTGATGCCGTTGAGACGGACGCCCACAATGGAGGTGCGTTCGCAGGGAATTCCGGCAAGCTCCATGAGGCGCGCACCGAGATACTGACTGTAAATATACTTGGTGTTGAGGCCGAAGGCGGTGCGGCCGTTCCATGGATTGTCACCGGGAAGATCCAAACGCCAGTTGCGCGGATTCCAGCCGCGGCTGCTGTTGCCCCGGACGCGCACAGTGCTGCGGTACCGGATCTCAGATTTTTGCCCTTGGGTGACGATGAACGTGCAATTGATCGATTCGTTGCTGGAGGAACTCCACCGGCTTGTGTCGTAGCGATAGTTTTCCAGGCCTGTCGTAACCAGCCGATAGAGAGGACGGGAATCGGTCCAGACTTCCTCGTCCACCTGATACAGGCAGTTGGCGTTTTGCTGGGGGTTGGCACCGGCGGCATCAAGTGTGGGAGCGGGCCATGTCCGGGTGTTGTTCTGTCCATCCCGGGCGCTGATATAAAACTCAACGACGACTCCGGCATTCTGAGCCGGCAGTGCGACACCAAAGACACCGTCCCCGGCGGGACCATCCTTGTGAAGACCATCATCGAACATTCCCGCTTCGTCGAATTGAGTGGCGGGAGTTTGGCCCGAGGCAGCCCATGTACGGTAATACACGGTGCCGGCCACGCCGGTGGTGAGTTCGTCGGTGAGTCTTGCGGTGACGATGACCTGCTGATTGCGGTTTGGCACCGCAGGAAAGTGGCTGACCTCTGTAATGACGGGAGGGGAATTGGTCAGGACGACCGTTGCGTTGGGAGTGCCGGGTGTCGGAACCGCGGCGGTCCAGTTTTGTCCATCATTGTTGGACAGAATGAGACTGCGCACTTGAAGGGAATCGCCGCCGGCATTGCCGATCTCCGGGTCCGGATCAGCAGTGGAATACCATTCGATGCTCGGATCGGTATCGAGTCCGTTAGCGGGCGTTTCACCGCCGGTGTTGGAATGGTCCCAAACATTCACGATCCGGGCCTGTGCCCATTCGCCGGAGTCGCTGTATTCCACCGAATCGATTGTTTCGCCGAGATTGTCCTTGATGGTGATCTTTTCCCCGCTGTTGCTCAAACCAGAGGCGGCGCCCCATCCGGGTGTGACGTAGTTGGAGACACCCGGGTATTTGGCGGCAAAGGCAGTGGCGTTGGCGGGGATGACCAGATAAGCGCCGCCTGGAATGACGCGACCGGCGGGGAAGGCGTAGTTGACACCGGCAGTGAACTCCCATCCGGAAAGGTCCACCGAATAGGAGGCGGTGTTATGAATCTCGATAAACTCCTCGCCACTGAGACCACCCGGCGGGTTGTACATGATTTCCGTAATCCGCACGGCGTCATTGCTGCCGCTGGTGAAAACGCTGGCAGTGACAGCAGTGGAAGTGAGGGCCCCGTCCGATATACGGTAGGTGAAATTATCCGGCCCCAGATACCCGGTGACCGGCATGTAAGTAAACGAGCCGTCAGAATTCAGTGAAAGCACACCATGGGTGGTGGACGACACCAGTTGCGCAGTGAGCGGCGAGTTTTCGGGATCAGAGTCGTTGGCCAGAACGCCGCCGGCGGCAGGCACGGTGAGCAGTGTATCGAGAGCGGCGCGGAAATTGTCTCCAACGGCAACCGGCGGGTCATTGACCGGAGTTACAGTGATGGAAACCGTAGTCACCGCGGAGTTACGGATTCCATCGAATGCCCGGTAAGTGAAACTGTCAGCGCCAAAGTAATTGGTGGCGGGGCTGTAATGGAAGGAGCCGTCGCCGCTTAATGTTAGAGCGCCATGCTGAACGGAAGCGACGAGTTGAGCCGTAAGCAACTGGCCTTCAGGATCGGAATCGTTAGCCAGCACTCCCTGAGCGGACAATGCGCTGAAGGGCGTATCTTCGGCCGTACTGTAGGTTTCGGCGACGGTAACCGGCACAGCGTTGAGAGCGATGGTGACCGTGGCGGGAGCAGACTGACTGAGCGTGTCTTTGGCGCGGTAGGTGAAGCTGTAATTTCCACCGGTGGCGGCGGTGAAACTGAAGGAACCGTCTGTATTCAACACGAGAGTGCCTGTGGCGGGTGGCGTGACCACTTCTGCGGTAAGCACCGATCCGGGATCGGCGTCGGTATCATTCGCGAGAAGGCCCTGGACAACGCTGACAATGAAGGGTTGGCCAGGATCACCGGCATAAGTGTCATTCACGGCCACCGGTGCGTCATTGACGGGCGTCACGGTTATCGACGCGGTGACGGGAGCGGAACTCTTGCCATCCGCGGCATGATAGGTAAACGAGTCCGGGCCGCTGTAATTGGCCGCCGGCATGTAAGTGAAGGAACCGCTGGGATCAAGCGTGAGCGTGCCGTGTGCCGGCGGGGTATCGAGCACGGCAGTCATTGGATCGTCTTCCGCGTCGGAATCATTGGCCAGCACTCCGGCGGTGGCGCGCACGCTGAGTTCAGTGTCTTCCGTGGCCGTGTAACTGTCCGGCTGGGCGATGGGCGGAACGTTCGGTCCCGTGACGACTGTGATGTTTACGGTGGCGGCAGCCGATTCCAGTCCGGTATTGTCAAGGGTGCGGTAGGTGAATGAATCCGGACCGGTGTAGCCGTTAGCGGGCGTATAAGTGAAAGTGCCGTTGGTATTTACGGCCAGTGTTCCGTGCTGTGGCTCAGTGTCGATGCTGCTGAGGGTGAGCGTGGCGCCGGGGTCCGGGTCAGTGTCGTTGGCAAGGATACCGGCGTAAGTGCGACGGACCACACTGAGACGAAGGTCGAAGCTGATGTCAGAACTCTCAGGTCCTCCCTGGTGTATGGACACCGCGAGGAGATTAGGACCTGGCTGGAGCAGCGAGGGATCGATGTCAAAGGTTTCGGTGACGTTATTCCCGTTGCCCGTGCCGGGATAGAAGTCCCATGCGAGTTCAGGCAATTGAAACCGGTTCTGCAAATTATCGGAGCGGTCAGCCTCCACGCCATTCAGGAAAATGACGCCGGCATCGTCGTAAAGGAGTTCCAGTTCGACGGATTCAATGTTGGAAACGACCGGGAGCTCGATAAAGCGGCGGAAATAATTTGCAGCGAATTTGTCGGTGTCGCCGGCGTTGAATCCGGCAGTGGGGTTGTCCTCCAGCGTGGTGGCTTCATCCCCATTACCGTAACCCAGTTCTGCAGCACCGACTTTCCAGTCCGCATTTTCGACGAAAGCAGCTGTGCGCCACGCCGTGCCCTGATCGCGCTTCGCGATGTCGATGGTGTTCAGGTAGTGCCAGCCCGGGGATTTAAAAGGCAGGACCTCCTCCGTGGTGGTGCCGCCGGTGAGGGAGTTTACAACCAGCGGGGTGTTCTTGATGGCGGTGTAGGTATCGTTGACGGCGGTGGGCGCGTCCGGCAGGTTGGTGACGTTGACGGTGACGGTGACCGGCGCGGATTGCGCCGTGCCATCACTGGCCCGATAGGTAAACGTGGCGGTGCCGGTGAAATTCGGTGCCGGCGTAAAGGTAAAGCCGCCGTTGGGATTGACGACGGCGTCGCCGTTGTTGGAATCCACAGCCAGAACAGCGGTCAGCGCCTGGTTTTCGACATCAGTGTCGTTGGCGAGCAAGCCAGTGGCAGGAAGAACGGTGAGCGCTGCATCCTCTGGCGTGGTGTAAGGTCCGTCGGCTACCGCGACCGGCGCATCATTGACCGGCATAACAGTGATGGTGACCGTGGCGATATTCGAAGAAGAGGTGCCATCCGTGGCGTGATAAGTGAACGTGTCCTGACCGTTGTAGTTCAGCGCCGGGGTGTAAGTGAAGGTGCCATTGGCCCCGAGCGTAAAGGTACCGTGAGAAGGAGGGGTATCGAGCACTGCGGTGGTAGCGCCGCCGGTATCATTGGCAAGAAGCGTGGCACCGCCGGAAGCGACTGAGATGGAAATGTTATCGAAATTGACTACTCCATTCTCACTGTTTTGACTGGGCCGGGGAAGAAATGCGCCAAAAGTAAAAACGTGATCTCCGGCTGTCAGGTCGATGTCCAATTCATAGGTTGCCCAGCCGCTGTCGGTATTGGTGCCGTTCGCGGGTCCGACCTGCCTGATCAAGTAATCCCGTCCGGGAGGGGCGTAGCGGGTGCCATCCACCAGCAAAATCGCTTCAAGGGGTTCCACATCCTCAAGGCCGTTGGTTCTGGCACGGGCGTCGCACTTTACATGCACTTTCCCGTCGGAGGAAAGGTTCACCGTACTTCGCCACCCGCCGGACACGTTAGCGCTGTTGCCGCCGCCAAAGCCGCCGCGCGTAAGGACGACGTTCACAGAGCTGCCGGGATTGCCTGTGTCTGTAACGAGGTCGCCGTCTGCCGCCCCGCTGCGATTGGTGCCGGTCACCACGTTGTCCGCATAGGTTAGACCGTTCAGGACCGCGGAGGCGGCCGGCGTCAAAGTCATGTCGATGCCGGCGTCCGAACTGTTTTGATTCCCTCCCCCGTAAGTTTGGTGAAGCTCGACGGCGAGCACGTTGTTTCCCTCAACAAGAATTCCCGCCAGATTTACAGTGACATCGTTGTAGTCACTCTCGTCCGGGTTGGCATTGGTGGACGTCAGAGTCGTGATGGGACCCGCGGGCTGGATTTCATCCTCATCCATTCCGAAACGACGGATCTCCTGGCCGTTGAGGTAAATGATGGCGGCATCATCAACGAGAATGTGGAGTGCCCATTGAGCGATGGCCGCCTGTGCAGCCGTGGCGGTGAACGTGCGGCGAAAGAGATAGGTGGTAACTGTGTAATTTGCACCGCCGACCGACATCCCGGTCAGGAGATTGGGCGCTTCCGGCATGCCGTCCACGCCTCCGCCCTGGATCGGCATCGGAGCGGACTGCCAGCCGGCCACCGTGGAAGTGGCGGGATTGAATGCATAGGCTTTCCAATCAACCGCAGCGCCATCGGTGGGATAACCGTCCGGCGTCTGGCCATTGAGGTTATTTTTGATCTTGTCCAAGTACTGCCATTGGCCGCCCGCGAGGTTGTCGCCCACGACAGGCTCAAAGGTGGCCGAGAAAAGATCCGTTACCGTATTGCCTCCGCGCAGGATTGAATCCTCGCTGGTGGAATAACTGTCATCGACGGCAACAGGGGCCGCCTGGGCGGCGAGAAGGGTGCAAAGAAAAACAGGAAGCGAGTGGCAAAACTTCATGGAAGCGTGGGCGTAGAAAAAAAGGGAACCGATGAAAAAGCAAAATCGCGCGCGGATGTCGCGACATTTTACACGCGCGAGCGTGCAATAGGCGAACTCCCTAAGTCGAGCGCTCTTTTATCCGTCAAACCGGGAAAAAGGGCTGCCTAACTTAACGGAAATGTAATAATATTGGGGTGTATCCGGGGCTGATTAACCCGGTTTTCACCACCGCGGCTATGGCTGGTTCCGCAGTTACGGATTCAGCGTTGCCCGGAGGCGCATGAGGCGACGCGGCGCAATGTTTATGCCGAACTCATCACGCACGATCAGAACGGAAGGCGACGCGTCCACCCGAACGGTATCGTTGGTGCTCCAGAAACCCATGGGGTCTTCGGTCACCTCGACCTGCAGAGTCGCGTCGAGGGCCAGGGGATTGCGGCGCACGATGGCTGTCAGGTAATGATCGGAGAGGGCCGGAAGGCCGAGGTCCGAAAGATTGGTCAAGCGATATTGAGGGCCAAACAAAAGAGCGTCGGCCACACGAGGATCGCTTCCGAGAGCGAATTCGAGAACATTGGCCAGGCCATCAGAGTCGGCATCCATGTTAGGATCGGCAAGGCCGCTGTTGATTTCGTCCTCTGAGAAGCGGGAATTGCGCCATCCGTTGAAGGTAATGCCCGCCGCCGCTTCTCCGCCGCCAAGGTATTGGACAAACGGCAATGTTTGCATGTCGTAGCCGTCACCGGAACCGCCTGCGAAAGGCTCCGATGCGAGAAGCGCTCCATTCGGCACCACAAAACGAATGCCGCTGTCGTCATAGCCATCGCCGTCGCCGCCGAGATAGGCCAGAACGAAGGCAGGCTCTCCATTGAGTTGCAGGAATGCCGTGCGTGAAAAATCGTAACCGTCTCCTCCGAAGGATGAACTGAGGAAAGGCTCAACCGGTGCGGCATTTCCGTCGAGTGACTGAAAACCCACTCCTTCGCTGTCATAACCGTCCCCTCCGTTCGCCGAGGCGGTATAAATCACGAAGAACGATTGGTCGGTGGTACCGAGGGGAACCGCTTGCACGCCCGTTTGATCATAACCATCGCCGGATCCGCCATTGTAAATCAACAGAACAGGTGCTGCCGGGTCGATGGATTTGCTCTTAATTCCAACGGCGTCATATCCATCCCCGCTGCCGCCCTTGTAGAGCACGAGCAGCGATGATGATCCATCAAGGGGCCGACTGATCAGCCGGGAAAAGTCATAGCCATCACCGCCGTCCGCTCCGGCAGTGTATAGCTGGGAAGGCTGCGCCGCTCCATCGAGCCGCACAAACGGACGCCCGTCAAAATCGTAACCATCACCACCGCTGGCCGAGGCCGTATAGATTACGGAAGGGGGCGTGACCCCGTCGAGTTTTACGTAGGAAGATCCGGCAAAGTCATACCCGTCTCCACCGCTGACCCCTGCTGTGTAAGCCGGTGAAAGCAGCGATCTTCCGTCAAGCACGAGACTTATCAAACCAGCCCTTGCGTAGCCGTCGGCGGAACCGCCGGCATATTGCGCCTGGGAGGAGGTTGCCATGCCGATCAGCCACAGCGCTGCAAGCGCAATGACCCGCAGCGGACGGCGGATAACGGTGGGCAATCGCATTGAAGAGGGAGTCAGGAAGACGCCGGAGAAACGGTCGCGTCAGGATCGATCAGGGCCCAACGACCGGAGCGGTGCGGACACCGCGAATACCTGGGTTGGTCACCGCCGTCCCGGTGATGAGGGACCGCACTGAAACTGGCACCGGCTGGTCGGCAAAACTGCCGCCGCGCAGACCGAAGAAGGTAGGTGTAGCGGTCCACTCCGCCACGTTGGCCTGCCCGTTGGCGCCGAGCACGCCGTCACCATGAACTCCTGAGAAAATAAGGGCGGCGGCCGCCGTCGGGAAACTCCACTTGGCAGCAAGTTCCGAAACGTTCCCTGTGAGGTCCATAACCCCGTAATAGCCCGCACCGCTTTGAATGCGCGGAGGCGTGGGGCCGTTATAAGTGGGCTTGGCGAACATGCCGACCCGGGCGGGACCAAGGAATGCAGGCACGCCGGCATCAGCGCGCAATTGAGTAGGACGCGTCCACGCGTTGCCGCCCGCCTCGTTGTAATTGGAGGCCGGTTGTTCGTTAGGCTGACCATCAAACAACAGGGCAGGAATGGCGGCGGGAGATGCACCGTAAGGCAACAGCGCAATATCAGTCGTCCCCCACGCGAACTCACCGTTCACGGCCGCCACAGGGCCGCGCGCCGCCTTTTCATATTCGAACTCCGTCATCGGGCGCAGTCCGGACCAGTCGAGATACGCAAGAGTCGCGATTTCGTTGGAAACAAAGGCGCGATCAGGGAACTTTGCGACCACGAGGGGGCGGGTAGGAATCGGAGGGGCGGGGTTGGTGGCGCTAATCGGCAACTGGATGGGCGAAGGCGAGTAGAAGAAATCCGGACTCGTAAAAACCTGCCGGCCCGTAAGGTTGGGCGGATTGTTGGGAGTCGGCGGGTTGGCAGGCGCGGCAATCTGCTCGAAGTAAGTGTAAGTGAGAGGCGGAAGCTTGGCCGTTGCGTTGAGGAAGGCGGCCCACTGGCCCTGGCTGCCTTCATATTTCATCATGTAGAACGCGTCGAATCCGGTCGGGAAGGTGGTCGGTACCGGACGGAAACCAGTACCTGTGAGGCCGGTGGTACCGAGGTTGCCTGCCGTTAATCCCGCGTTGATGGGCCCTGCGCTCGTCACCGTGAAGGGAGCGGGACCCACGCCATCGGTAAAAGTGGCAATTTCGGCTGTACCGGTGCGTGCTCCGCCATCGCCCAATTGGAAAGCGCCCGAAGGAACGTAAACCATTTCGATGGCATGGACGTCGAGCGTGACAAGCGCCGCATCCGAGACGCCGTCAGCCCCATAGTTCCACTTCAAGCGAATGCCGGCGTAATTGACATTGCCGCTGCCTGTTCCCGCGCGGTAGATGAAAGCACCGAGACCCCGCGTGCCATTCACTCCGACATCAAGCGTCGCCGCTGCGGGCACGGAGTGAGCTGCGTCAAGGACGTCGAGGGTGGCAGACTTCCAGAGCTGATCGCCTGTGTGGTATTTCACGAACACCCAGGCCGCGTCGAAATTGGCCGGGCCGGTCGCCACCCGCCATGAATTTTCCCAGCCGAGGTTGAACTGAACCATCGCGGTGTCCGCAGTGGTATCGATGCTTTGCAGCGTCACACTGGAGACCTGGATATTGTTAGCAAAAGCGTTGGAAGCGGCAAGAAGTTGAGCTGCGCAGAGTGCAGCTCCGAGTGTGCAGTCACGTTTGTTCATAGAAAAGACCCGGGGAATAGCAGGTGGGGAGTGTAGGTGGGAAGGGAAAAGTGGGCCGACTTTTATTTCGGCGATTCAATATGGTCAACAACTGAGTTCTCCAAAGGAGGCCGAAACCCGTCGCTGATGCGAATTCGCGGGTTCACGCCATCTCCGCCGGACAAACGTCCCGCGGAGATGATCGCGGAATCCGGGGGAGGTCACTGGGCGATGCCTGCACGCAGACGGAAGAAGAGATGGCTGCTCAACGAAGCCGCCGGCTGAGTGCTGCGCCACTTGATGGTGGCGGTGCCATCGGGGTTGTTCGTTTGACTGTACGGCGTGAACAGGCTGGAAAGCGGCTGCCAGCCGTTGAGCCCGGTGCTGACTTCCGGATCGAGCGAAAATCCATCGGCTCCGCGGCTGCGGGTGTATTCGAATGTCATATAAGTCGAGGGCGTCGTTTCCGGCGGTATAGCGGTGGACAGATATCCGGAGATCAGCGCGGGCTGGGAGGCCGCATTATTCCCCTGGGTTCCGGTAGCGTATTCGACGAGGTCGGAAATGCCGTCACCATCGCTGTCGGCGAGAGCCTGCGCCGCAGAGCCGGTGGGACCGGAGGGTCCGGGCACGTTGCCGGGAGTGCCGCCGATCTCCACACTGGCGCGCCAGTTTTGCGGGAGGCTGTGATTGGGATTGGATGCCGGATTGTTCAAAACCAGGCTGTACCCCTGACCGTCCGCATCCGTGGGCCATCCTTCACCGTCGTCATACGTGAAGTCTTTGATGACTCCACCCGGACCGTTGAGAATAATCTGCTCCCCGCCGTTGCTGAGGTTGCCATTAAACACACCGGCAATCTTGACCGCTGGCGCGGGGCTGTAACGCATATTGAAAGCCTCAAGATTCCCCACAATCAATGCCCGCTCGCCCGGCGCGAGAACCCGGAGGGCCGGATTGGATGTCGGCCATGTAAAAGTGACGCCCAGGGTAAGCGAGACGCCGGAAAGGTCGATGGCGGAGCTTCCGATGTTCATGACCTCGAGATATTCGAACATGTTGCCGTCGTTGAAGCCTGCGGCAATTTCCGCCGCGCTCGGGGCAGGCGGATTAAACATGATTTCGGAGACGACGAGATTCGCCGCACTGACCGGAACGGTGCTAACCACGAAGGTGGCTTCCGTGATGGGAGTCCATCGCAGAGTCGCAGTGTCATACTGACGGGCGCGCACTGTCGTGGCCGAACTCAGCACAATGGGGCCACTATAAAGCTGAGCCGTGGCTGATGGCGCCGTGCTGCCAGGCGTATACACTTCACTGCCGTCCGTAGTGTAATAAATAGGGCCGCTGGGATACCGCAGGGTGCCTCCCAAACCGTAATCGATAGCCGCGGGCGGGGTGTCGGTAAACCCGGCGATCGTCAGGCTGTATCCAGCGGCTACGTTGCCACCCTCCTGGCTGAACACCGGCGGGCGGAGGATGACATTGCTGAGAATGTAGCCGTTATCGATCCACTTGAGGCGATTTACCAGATGAGACTTCAAATGGACGACCTCAGACATGGGAGGACTGGCAGTACCCTGAGTTTGGACAATCGCATCGGTTTCAGAGCTTGCCGGGAAAGCATACCCCGCTTGGGAGAAGCCGGCGTAATCCGTCGCGTCTGAAGGACTCGTGTAGCGGGAGCGGTTGGCCCAGCCGGGAGCGTTTGGCCAGTCCCAGATTCCCAGGCGCTGCCAGCGGGCATGGTGCCGGGCGGCGGGCACTTCGGCACTGGGTGTGCTGTTGGGCCATCCGCCAGTACCGTTAGTGATATTAAGCAGAGGCTGACCATCAGTCACCTGATTCACATAACCGTCGATTCGGCTAACAATCGCAGGCGTGGCGAAAGTTGATTTACGCAGTTTCCAGTACCGGTCGAAATGGCGCAGGGTATAATCCGGGTCCTGACGCAGACGGAAGTAGAATTGATAGTCTGTTGACCCGACCAGCGAACTGTACCAGCCGGTGTATTTGAAGCCCTGCAGATAGTGAGCGTTGCCTATGGATAGGTTGTAGTCCCAGAGAGGCGCCGACTTTATCTTGCCGCCGCGGTCTTTGGTAAAGTAGGTGGAAAGGCGATAGCCGTCAATCTGCTTGTAGATTTCCACCCACCACTGATTGTCCATGAAAGTGAGTTCATCGATGTAGGCGCGGTAGCCGAGCACCGGATCGGTGTAATTGGCCGCATAGAGCGCATTCTCAAAGGTCTGGACGTGATTGCGCAGCCATGTCCATTGCGGGTCGTTGACAGTGGTTTCCGGTTCAACGATCTGAAGAAGTTGCCCTCTGGAGGTGGTAAAATCGGGGTCGGTGGACGCCTTGTCTTTCTTGAAAATGTACCCGCCATTGATGAGATTCGGGGCCGTGTCGCATTTTTCCAGTTCGGCAATGTCCACCCGGTCATTGCCGCGTTTGATTTTCTCCAGCAGCACATAGACGCCGCGATAGTCGGCCCACGTGACTTCCGGATTGGTATCGGTGGAAACGCCGCCGAGGGCCGGTTGATTGAAAAACACCTCCACCAGCCGGGAGCGCATGGCACTGCCGAATCCATTCGTATCGCGCATGGTGTTGTAGGCGATAAAATTCCGCAGCAGCGTCTTATCAGTCGCGGGAGCATAGAGCACCCAGTCTGATTCGGCGGGCATGCCCAAAATAGCCACGTCTTTGTCATTCCCTTCATTGTCCACGGTCTCCCATGAATACTGCCGCTGAGGCATTCCCGAAGAGGACTCGCCGCGCACGTGCATGCCACTGCGGCCCTGAAAATCGATAGGAGCGGTGGCGGTGACGCGGGTCCGGTTTCCATTGGCCGGGTCGCGGTCCAGCACCACGGCATAGGTGTAACGAAAAGGACGGGCACCCGGAGTGGCGGAGTTTTCGGAATCCAGGCTGCGTCCAAAACTGTCGATGACAACAACGGGCAGATTGGAATTGAACGGCTGTCCGGTACCCCGGTAGTTGGTGATGGAACTGTGCAATTTGAGGAAGCCGCGACTGGTCACCGGTCCCGGCAGCCGGCCGGACACGAAAATGCGAGCGCGGATGTTTGTGCTGGTGGAAACCGGAATGGTGGCCGGGGTGGTGTGGTCATAAAGCGTCGAGGAGGCAATGGGCACCGTATTGTCGAGCGTGTAGCGGATTTCACCGCCTGCGATGACCGGTGCGCCAAGCGTCAGGGAAATGGGATTGTCGATGAGTCCCCCGTCCCGCGGCCAGGTGACTTCCTCATCGACCGGAGGGCCGGCCGCCTGCAGTCCGGTGTTCTTAAAACCGGGGGTTGGCGTTTCCAGGAAACCCAGCGTCCATGCTTCACCGAGGTGTCCGTAGGAAACGTCTTCCTTCTGAGCAGGATAAGCTTCGAATGAATCGATTTTGTTGGCACCCTGGTACAAACCAAGGAAACCGCCTGTCTTGATCGGAGCGAAAGTCGCGTGAAGCCTCGTGTCCGCCGCAGTGGGTGGGGGGGTTCCGTGCCCGAAATGGACCACGAGATAACTGAAGGAGGGAATGCTCTGCGCGGCCGGAAAGGACCACTTCGCCGGCGTGTTCGGGTCATCCGTCAAAGACCAGCCATTGAGGCTGACGGCATTGGCGGTGCCGTTGTAGATTTCCACGTAACCCGGGGTTTGGCAGTGTTCATCCTCGTATTCCGTGTTGTCGATCACCATCTCGGAAATCGCCAAATTAGGCCGCGTGATGGGTGTGGCGGGAGTGGTGGTGAAGTTCAGATTATCGAGAAAAACGTCTTCGGTGGCACCGCCGGTGCGGGCACTGAAGGCAAAACGGTCTCCAATTTGCGGACGAAGTCCTGGCACTGCCAGGTTGTTGCAAATGGTCGTGGTGCCGAACGTCACGTCCAACCCGTCAGCGTCCCAATTCACCGCCACATGCCGGACCGTTCCGTTGAGCTGATAGTTTCCGAACGCGGATTCAGGAAGGGTAACCAACTGGTTTCCGTCGATCCGCACATCCAGCGTGCGGGTGGTCTCCGGAGGATTGTTGATATAGGTGTCAAAGCTGATGACCATGCCGCCGGGAAGTTGGTACCCCTCTTCACCAGGCCCCGTTGTATCGGTCAGCACCAAACCTCCGAAATTGAGCGACAATCCGTCCGCCGGAGTGGCACCGGCCACCAGCGCGAGGTCAAACTCGAGGTGAAATGCAGTCACCTCGCGGCCCGGATCCAAGTCAGGCAGCCGATAGAGGGCAGAAGTGCTTCCCAGGCCGTTCTGCGTTAGTCGCAACCGGTTGCCCTGGACGGAAGCCGGACCATTGCTGCTTCCAACGAACGAACCGTCGTTCAGGTTGACGACTCCGTTGGCGTAGGCCGAATAATCCTGGACGTAGGTTCCCGCAAGGAGGGGCTTGGCGGAAACGATGGCTGCGAATGCGCAAATTACGCGCAAAAGACGTATTCTCATAAGGGGGGAGCCCGGGGTTGCGACCGGGCCTTCTCCTCCTTTTACGATTTTCACATTCCTCCTGGGAAGTAAAAAGATGGCGTGGGATAATATTTTTCCCTATCGGGATCAATCTAAAATAAGGGGCCGCGCGGCGGTGTTTAGCCTCGATGGGGCCGACGGCACGGCTGGCTGAAAGCGACTGCGCAAAAATCCCTGATTTTCACATTTACAATTAAGGAAAGTTGAGTTTTTTGATGATTGGATTATAAGGGATCATCCCAAGTTGGCCAGTTGGGAGCCACCTGTCGGCCGCATGAGCAATGTTGTGAATTTCGTCTGCCATGGCTGTGAGGCCATGCTGAGCGTCCCCATCGAAATGGCGGGGATCAGCGGACCGTGTCCCTTCTGCGGAGCGCACGTCAACTCGCCGCAGGCGGTGATGGAATGCACCATTCCCGGGGATCCAGGAATTTCAGATTACGGGGAGAGTAAAGCCCGGCCCCAATCACCTGCGGAAGAGCCTGGCCTTTCACGATTTTGGCTCCAACCACACCTGGTGACGCCCGCTCCGCCAAGGGCTCGTCCCGGACGCCGCCGGCCAGGAATGGTCATTGCCGCTTCTCTCGTGGTCTTTGCCGGGGGCGTAGCCGGCGCATGGAAACTTTGGGAGCCTCCCAAGCCCGAGTCCGCCACAGAAAAAGAGCCGGAAAACGTGCCGGCGCGGATGCAACCGGTGATCCCGCGTCCAGAGGTCCTCGCTTCGGCGCATGACATACCCTCCGCCAGAGATCTGCCCGCACCCTCTGACGGGATTCCGGATGTTCTCCCGCCAGCCTCCACGGCGGTGGCGCGAAATCTCTCGACGACAGCCAGCGCCACGGCTCCCGTCCCCGCTGCCACCTCCACTGAACCGGGCGTGAAGTCCGTTCCTCCGGAAACTCAAAACACGACAACTCAGCCGGCGGCAAAAATGAGCGCTGCGGAAAAGAAGATCCGCAAAGTGATTCACGCGGAGGGACAGTTGGAAAAACCGGGGAATGCCCTCATCCGGTTTTTCGCCGCCACCACCTGGCAGGAGCGCCTCCGGTATTCGCTCTGCCCCGAAAAAGTGCGGCCGTTGATGGAGCAGCACTACAAAACCTATGCGGAAGGCCCCATCATTCCGGAGGACATTGAGTTAACAAGGATCGAAGCCACGGAGGAGGATCCAAACCGGAAATACTATGCCTTCGTTGTCTTCCTCCCGGACGTGGAACACGGAATCCCGGTTTCCGTGGAAGACACGAAAAACGGGTGCCTTGTGGAATGGTGTTCCTTCATTGAAGCGAAGGACCAGATGCTGTCGAAGTTCTTCAAAGGCGGCTTCCGCAAGGAACCGGGAACCTTCCGGGTGCTGGTGCGCCGCAGCCATTATTTCGGCGATGATGTTCCCGCCCAGGAAGTGAAGGAGTGCCTGGAAGTGGTGGGACCGGATACCGCCGGCCCCTATCACCTCTGGCTGGACAAGAGCAGTGTTCCGTACACAAAGTTTTTCGTCAAAGGTGAGCGGACGCGCTGGGATATTTCCTCCATGATGGTGCTCACCTGTCAGTGGGAGAAAACCAGCAAAGGGGTGGAATATGTGCGGTTGCGCGATGTGGTGGCGGACAGTTGGCATCCTGCCATGCTGCCCGCCCAGGGGGTGGCTGCAAAATAATTCCGTTCCCCCGACATGACACCTGAAATCACCGCTGCCGCGGACGCCCTGCGCTTTGGCTCCCGCGAAAACAAGACCGCCATCGAAACCGGCGCCGACTTTGCGCCGAAGTTTGACAAAGACGGACTCATCACCGCTGTCGCCACGGACGCCCTCACCGGTGAGGTGCTCATGGTCGCGTATATGAATGAACACTCGCTCCGCCTCACGCTGACTCTCGGCGAGGCCGTGTATTACAGCCGCAGCCGGCAGGAACTGTGGCACAAGGGCGCCACCAGCGGCCATGTGCAAAAGGTCGTGGAGATTCTCACCGACTGCGATCAGGACGCGCTGGTGCTGCGCGTCAATCAACTGGGTGGGGGAGCGTGCCACACGGGGTACCGCAGTTGCTTTTACCGGCACGTGAGACCGGAGGGGGCCGGCGGGGTGAAACTGGAACCGGTGATCGCGGAGCGGACGTATGATCCGCAGACGGTTTATGGAAAGAAATAAGGGAGCACCCGCCCGGAGTGGAATCCGCTCCGTGGTAAATTTCCGAAAGTTTTTGTCCGCGCCACCGTGGCGGCGGGTTCTAATGCGGACCGAATTCCGATGGATCCCTCCGCTGCCCCCCCTAACGTCACAGATGCTTTTCTGCTTCGCTGTTACGTGCGGGAGGGATCGGAGGCGGCGTTTCGTGCGCTGGCGGAGCGTCACCTGCCACTGGTGTGGAATGTGGCGCGACGCGTGGTCAATGGAGACGCCGCTCTCGCGGAGGATGTCAGCCAAATCGTGCTCGCTGATTTTGCCAGGAAAGCCTCTGCTCTGCCGCCGGACATCGTAACCGCCGCGTGGTTGCACCGGCACACGGTTTTCATCGCATCCAAAGCCGTGCGCAGCGAAGTGCGCCGCCGCGCCCGCGAGCAGGTTTCCGCTGAGAATGAAACCGCCGATCACATGAACACTCATTCCGAATCGTGGGCTGATGTGTCTCCGCATATAGACGCCGCGCTGGATCGCCTGGCGCCGGCGGATCGAAGCGCGGTTATTCTTCGCTACCTTGAACAGCGCCCGCTGGGCGAAGTGGGCCGGGCTATTGGCCTCACTGAAGAAGCTGCCCGCAAGCGCATCGAACGCGCTCTGACAAAACTGCGCTCTCATCTCAAACGGCGCGGCGTGGTGCCCGCCGCCGCCATCCTGGCCGGCATGCTTGGTGAGAATTCCACGGCCGCACCCTCCTCCACTCTAGCGCAGCGCATCCTGTCCGATGCATGGAACCGGGTGGAAACCGGCGCATTGTCCGCGGAGGTTGCCCAGACCCCGCGGTGGAGGCGGCGCGGAGTGCTTGCGGGAGCAGCCGTCTTCTTCACCGTCGCGATGCTCTGGTTTGTGTTCAGCAACGACGCTGAAACTCGATCGCCGTCACGATCAACCGAACTGCGGCCGGCTTTACCGGCTGAACAGGCGAAGAGCAGGACCGCTGCCGTGGTGCCGTCGGTGACGCTCATCGCAACTGTTATTACGCTGCCCGAAAAAAGTGTCGCTGCCGGGATGATGCGGTTTGAAGAGGGGCGCGATGATTCCGTCCTTTATCGAGAATTGCTCCCCCAGGCGGAGACACTTCAAAAGCAGATAAACCCCGATGGCGCATACGGCACAGCCGGCATACCGCTGGTAGTGCTCTCCGGCGATGCGGCAGTGAAGCAAATGCCTGTCAGGCCGCCCCTTCCCGCACCCGGGGAATCTTCCGTCCCGGAAAGCTCGGTCGAACCCGCAGATCCGTTTGCCGGTCCTGAGGGAGGATTTCCGCAGCCTGATCCTTTTGGATCAGCCAACAATCCATCTTTGTCGCCGCCCTCCCTGCACGTGAAGCGTACGAAGGAATTCCTGTACGCCACCGAATGGCCTTATGACACCGGGTCGGGTTTTGTTACCGCCAGCGACTTTACCGCTCGAAACGCGGGCACAGTGCTCGACGCGAATATCTATCGAACCAGCCGGGGTGACGGCTTTTTGGTCGAATGCCAAGTCGATCATATGCTCGAACCGGGGTTTGAAGAATGGCCTTACCGGTGGCCCCGGAGTGAAGAGCCGGCATCTGAGAGGCAGAAGGAAGCGGCAAAAATCCGGCAGCCCCGCATTTGTGATATCAAACTCAAGGCATCCCTAACACTTTCCGCAGCCCGCGATCCGGTGCTCGCGGCGATGACGACGGTGATGCCGGGACGTGCGGGCGACCGAATCCGTGAACCACAGCGGGCCTTCCTCTTTCTGAAACTTCAACTTTGACGCCACATGCGCATTTTCGCCATTCAGTCAGTCGTGGCGCTCCTCTCGTTGGTACCCGCCCGCGCACAGAAAGACGCAACTGAGCCGGGAGCCTATGCGGTCCGCATTGTCACGCTCTCGCTTCCGGAGCATGAAACCGTGCGGACGGCGATGAACTGTCCCCCGGAAGAGGAGACTGCGTTATTCCAATCTCTTACGGAACGAATCGGTGATGGAAAAACCGAACTCGTGAGTGACACTTTCACGCGATGCCTTGAAGCGCAGGAACAGGAAGTCGCTTGGATTGATGAGCACCCCTACTGCACGAAGTTTCGGATCGATGAAAAGTGGCGGCAGGTGATACCGCAAATCACGGCGTTCAGGAATCTTGGAGGCACGATCCATTGCCGAATCGATGGCGGCAACGAAGGGAGGAAATCTCTCACCGTTTCCTGGCAACGGTCGCGTTTCGCCGGGGTCCGGACGTGGCCTGCGCTGACAACGGAATCATTCACCCCGGTGTCACAGCCGGAATTCCTGTCAGAGGAGATCAGCGCGACCGTTCCCGCAATCGATGACACATGGCAGCTCGCAGGCATGAAGCGGGAAAGGAGCGAACCAGGGGAACGTCAGGGACCCGCGCGGACGCTGCTAATGTTTGTCAGAGCATCGGAGGGCGGCAAAAAACGGAGCGTCGCACCGGCAAGCCGCACCTCACGGATGCATTGGTGCGTGTTTCGATTGCCGTTCCAGGAAGCGCTGGTACTGTCGCGGCGCGATCCGAAGGAGGATGCAGCATTGATGGAACGCTTGCTGCAGCGGGCGGATCGCGGTGACCTGACCATGGACTTTCACGCGGCCAGTTGCGTAGGAGCGACCGAGACTTCAAAGGCGATAACCACGCTTGAGTACCCTTACCCCACTGATTTTTCACCCGATCCAAACTCGTTCACTTTCCAGAATACCGGCCCCTTCCTAACCATGACACTTTCACCGGGGGAAACACCGGATACGGCGAACGCCCGCGTCCGCTGGGAATCGCGTGAAGAACCTTTCCGTTTCCTTCAGCTATCACCCCACCCGGCGGGCATCAGCATGACCATGCCGGAATTTTCAAGAGAGTCCATCGATTGCCGGATTTCCGTGAGTCCTGGTGCCGTGCGGATGGCCGGAGCATGGATGCTGCCGGAGGACACCGGTCAGCGGATGGCGCACGTTTGCTTTTTGAAACTTGCCGGACCTTCACAGAAGGAATCAGTGGCTTCATCCAATCACAGAGAGGCGTTTGTCGCCGCATATTCGTTGCCTCCCAACGAGGGCAACCGTCTCACCATACAGGGTAAAACAGCTCCATGGGAAGACATTGAGTCGCTGGTGAAAATCGGCACGGCCCGTCTCCTCACATGGCAGTGCGTGACTGGTGCGGCTGGCACTACCGGCTCAGTGAAGCGCTCCACTGAGGCACCCACAGCAACAAAAGCCGCCCTGCACACTGACACCGGACTGCTCTACGGAACCCGCGGCACGTTTCAGACCATCGGCGATAACTTCGAAATCAAACTGCCCGCGAACGATGGAGACGCCTTTTTCGGCGGCTTCGGCGCGAACTGGGCACGCATGATGCCGCTCGATGCAGAGGATCTGCTTACCGCCGCAAAGACAGGCGCCACACTTCCGTCGCCATTCACTTACGCCAGGCTTGTTTTTCCTCTTCCCGCTCCGGCTGCAAATCCGGACACTCCTGGTCCATTTGCCGGGCCGGTGTCTTCTTTTCCTTCTAAAGAAACAACGGGACCTCTGCTGGAACTGAACAAACACCGGGTCCTCTCCTTCGCACCCTGCACGGCTCCTTCCGATCCGGAGCATGGACGCTGGCATGCCGTCGTCCTGTTCGTCCGAAAATAAAAAGATGTCGGACGCTGCGGTTCGGCGGACATTCTTCGGGAATCATGGTTCTTCCCGACGACACAACCCTTCTACGCGATTGGACCGTGCAACGCTCCGAGACAGCGTTTCGCACGCTGGTGGAACGGTATGCGGGGCTGGTGCATGGCACCGCGTTGAGACAGTTGCGGCGCGTGGACTGGGCGGCGGAGGCCGCGCAGGATGCATTCGTGCTTCTGGCCCGTAAGGCACCGCGCCTGTCCGGTGCCGCGCTGGGAGCGTGGCTGCACCGCACGGCGCTCCTTACCGCGGCTGCTTTGCTCAAGAAGGAGGCGCGTCATGCACGGAGGGTCAGCCGGTGGGCGGACGAGCAGCAGTCTGGAAACGACGAGACCACCCGTGCTTTTCCGGAATTGGACTCCGCGTTGAACGCTCTCCCGGAAGCAGACCGCCGGCTCCTGCTGTTGCGTTACTTTGAAAGTCGCACCGCGGCTCAGGCGGGAGAATGTCTGGGGCTCACGCCGGAGGCCGCGCAGAAACGCACGGAACGGGCGTTGAAGCGACTGGCCTCACTGATTCACCGCGGCACTTCATCCACAGTGGCAAGCGGGCTCGCAACACAATTGGGACACGCCGCTCCTCCCGGATTCGCCGCCGCCGTTTTGCCCAACGTTTTCTCCGCCTCAGCCTCCGCAGGGGGCATCGCCGTTTTCCTCCACGCTCTCGCCGCCATGAAAGCCTCGCACGCTGCGCTCCTCACCCTCCTGCTGACTATAGTGCCCGCCGGGCTTCTCTACGTGCAAAATAGCGGCCTTCGTGAAAAGTTGGCGATCGAATCAAAGCACGGCGGTCCCGTCAGTGAAGCGGCAAAGCTGCTGGAGAACGCAGGAAAAAAGACGATCGCGCCGGTCGCGACCGCAGTGCCATCCGCCTCAGCGGCGCCTGTAAACTGGGATCAATTGGGAGAGACGGACAAGGTCACAGTGGAACTCTCACGCGATACGATTCTGAGATCGGATCTTCCAGTGCTGGCAAATTACACCCTCTTCACGCTTTCGGACGGCGCGCGTGAACTGCTGCGCATCACGAACGGCGAGGCTAAACGTGTGGAAACGGCCCTGAGGAATTGCGAGGCCGAACTCAAAAAGATCGAGCGCAGCAAGATCAAACGCATTGAGGAACTGCCTAACGGTGTCGTCTTCGAAATCCCTGCGTTCGCCGCCGAGGGCAAACCGCTGCGGGATCAGTTATTCGCAGAAGTTACCAGCGCAGTGGGAGAACGCAGGGCCGCGTTCCTGCTGCCGAAAATCGCCGCCGCCACCGACTGGCGACTGGCCCGATTCGGTGAAATGCAGCGGCGCTATAGAGTGGAGTTTCAGCAGGATCAGCCGGTCATCGAGGCGGACGGCACGAAGCGCACGACCGAACTCCTAACAACCCGGATCGATTTCCAGCGCGGGGATTCTCTGAGCCATTCGGAGATTATGGAGCGGGACGGGCCCATCCTCGCGCCTGTCGCCACGAGGACGAAGGGCACCCACATGATCCTCGGCGAGATCGGCAACCCGGATGGCGTAATGCTTTCTCCGGAGCTGGCGCATCTCTTCACCATCGAAGAAATCAGAAAATGAATGTGTGATGACCGGGACCCGCCCGCTTTCGCGGACGGAACCCGGGGGTAAAGATCTGCCGGTCCCCTTGGCAGACCTCTCCCGGTTGCCGCTTTATCGGGGCAGGAGCGCCCGTCAAGTTACGATCCGCACGGATTGGTTATGAGGGCGGGTATGAGCCACCGGTCAGGAATCCAACATTCGCTGCACTTCAGAAAGCAGAGGCATCGCGTGCGCAGCACCAGGCCGGCCCACGCAAATCGAGGCGGCCGCGTTGGAAAACGCCAGGGCCGCAGGCCATGGCATCTGCTGCAGAAGAGACGCAGCCAGAGCCCCAATGAAACAATCGCCCGCTCCGGTAGTATCCACCGCGTCCACCCTGTGGCCTGCAATTCTCGACACTGTGCCGTTGTGGAGCGCTGCGCAACCATCAGCACCGAGCGTCACCACCAGCGTCTGGTCCGTTAGTTCGAGTTCGGCGGCGACTCTGCGCACATCGTCCGCGTTCGAAGCATCGATGACGATTGAAGTCATGGCTTCCGCCTCAGTTTCGTTGATGACGAGACAATCCGTTAGTTGAAGCAATGAACGGATGGAATCCGCGGGTGCAGGCGCCGCGTTGAGGATACACGCCGCGCCTCTTTGCCGGGCTTTACGAAAGAAGCACTCGACGGTAGCGACAGGGATTTCGAGCTGGCTGACACAAATATCGCCGCTGCCGATGATTGATTCGTCGATATCGGATTCTGCAAAGCCGGCGTTCGCGCCGGGAATAACGACAATGGTATTGTCTCCCCCGGCAATCGTAATAAGCGCGGTACCGGTAGGCTCCACCGGATCGACTGAGACGATCGTGTGCAGCCCGAATTCCGCGAGTTCGCTGGTCAGCTTTGCCCCGAAGGGATCGTTTCCCACCCGGCCCAGCAACACCGTGCGGCCCTTGTCATTCAGGCGAGCCGCCGCGACCGCCTGGTTGGCGCCTTTTCCTCCAAGGTTATAGCGGAGGTCGCTGCCAGCCACCGTCTCACCGGTCCTGGGTTGACGCAACGTGCGGGCGACGATGTCGAGATTGATGCTGCCGGCGACAATGATCTGATTCATCTTTTCCTGATCCCCGGCACTGAATACGGAGGCCTCCTGCCTTGCGAGCGCAAAGAAAGTGTTCATGCGTCATCGCCATGAGCACCCGACCGGTAACATCCATCAGCCGCCGCTCGATCCTTCGAAACGCGATCACTTTTTCCGCTGTGCTGGCTTGTGGCAGCGCCGGCACGTTCGTCCTCCTTCACGCCGCCGATCCAAAAGCGGAACCCGAATGGCGAAAGCTCCCTTTGATCAAAGATGGTAAAGTGGATCCCGACTGGGTGCATGTAGGCTGGGGAGCATTGGTGGTGGACGGTGAAGCGCTGCGAACGGAGTGTAATGCCAAAGGGCTCGGCCTCCTGGTTTACAAAAAGGAACGCATGGGCAACTGCCAGATCAAGGTTGTCTATAAGAGCAAGGATACGAAGTCGAATTCCGGAGTCTATGTGCGCATGGCGGATGGAATTCTCGATCAGGTGAAACAGCCGGGAGCGGCATTTGAACGCGATGCCGCCGGTAAACCATCCAAAGAATCAGCGGAAAAAATGAAGGCTTCCTCCGAACGCGAGGAGGGCCCGTGGTACGCGGTGCATCACGGGTTTGAAGTGCAAATCGCGGATGGAGGCGACGAATGGCACCGCACCGGTTCCATTTACTCGCTCGCGCCCTCTTCATTCGCTGCGAAAAACGCGGGCGAGTGGCGGACGATGATCATCACCCTAACAGGAGATAAGGTGCAGGTGGAGATCGACGGAAAACAGGTATCCAGTTTCGACTCCAAAACGGCCAGCCCGCCCGCACGTGTTCAATGGTATGAACCGAAGCGGGAGCACAAGAGGCCCGAGACCGGCTACTTTGGTTTGCAAAACCATGACCCGGGGGACATCGTTTGGTTCAAGGAAGTCAGCGTGCGCGCGCTGAAATAATCAGACGTCCAGCGCACCTGCCGGTAGGCCGGGGAAAACTTTGTCAGGGTTCAGCGCGGGATCCGCCCGTTTGAGGACAGGTGTCAAAACGTGGTGGAAAGAGTGGCGAACCGGAAGGTCTCCTGGGCCTTCAAGGGCGGACTCAAGGAGGCCGGACTGCGGCCAGTCGGAGAGGACTTTGCCGCCTTTGACGCCGCCACCCATGACGAAGGCGACTCCCGCGCGACCGTGGTCGGTTCCGAGACTGACATTCTCCGCGACGCGACGTCCGAATTCGGACATGACAACCACGTGCACTTCCCTCATTGCAGTACCGAGGTCTTTGTAGAACGAAGCAAGACCGGCGGCGAGCCGCGGCATCAGGCCAGATGTTAGGGGAATCTGCGTGAAGTGGGAATCCCAGCCGCCAAGTTCGATGGTGGCAGCGCGCAGGCCTGCACCGGCGCGGATAAGGCGGGCGATGAGTTGCAAGCCGGAGGAGAATTCGTCGTCTGCGTAGGACGCGCCGTTTTGAGGATTTGCCGGAGATTTCCGGAGAGATTCGATGCGTGAGAGGGCCTTCAATCCCTGATCGCCCGCATGGCCAAGGAGGCCACCGGATTTTTGGTACAGAGCAGTGAGCTGGGGACGAAATGCCGGGTCTTTGTCAGGGAGAGTGAATTCCTCCGTGGAACGGAGCGAGACGGCCGCGGCCCCGCGCAGGGAATCGGAGACAGCGGAGCCAACGCTGACAGCCGTTAGAGGGCCGTCGGAAGCGGAGCGTGTTTGGTGAAGAAAGCGGCCCAGCCAACCGCCGCCCTCGAGTCCTCCGTGGTGGAGATAATCCTCAGCTTCAAAATGAGAGCGGGTCTCGTCCGCGGTGCCGCATTGGTGAACGATGGCCAAATCGCCGGCCTCCCATGCAGGCAAAAGAGGAGACAGGTCCTGATGCAGTCCGAAAAGGTCCGTCAGCGGGATGGCATTCCGCTTCTTTACTGCGAGCGCGGGGCGGACGCGATAATAGGCGTCATCGCCAACGGGCGGAACGAGGTGGAGGCCATCAGCGCCGCCGCGAAGAAAAACCTGCAGAAGCATGCGAAAAAACGTTAGAACATTTGAAAAGCGGGTGAACAGAGGCCGAGGGCAACAGGGTCCTGGACAGATGCCGCGGCGGCGAGTTCCCCGCTGTCTGGCTGGCGGCCCATAAGATGGCGGAGAAGGGGCTCCCGTCCCCCGGCGCACGCCATGAGTTTGCCGGTGTCGATGCGGGAACAGGAAAATTCACCGGATGTCAGGCGGGCCGCAAAGTCCCACCGGTGAAGGAGGGTGGAAAGCCACGAAGCCCCGTCCGGCGCGGGCCCTTCGGGCGTGGGATAGTGGAAGGGGGCATGCCCCATAACCGTTAGCGAACGCTGGACGCCGGAGCCGCATTGAGTGACCGTCCCGGTGGCGCGCAGGGACGAAACGATAAAGTGAAAGGGGCGCTTTATCCTGCAGCCGCGGGCAGCAGCGAATTCCGGAGTGAGAAAAAGGGAACGGAGCGTCTCTTTATTATCGCCCCGGCTCTTTTGGAAAACGTCAGCGACGGCCTGAACGGCGGGGCGCGGCGGATCATCGGCAATAAAATGCCGGCAAAGCTTCAAGGCGATGAAATCCGCCGTGGAGGGATGCTGCGTTAGGATATCGAGGAGACGGTCGAGGTCGCTTGCGCCGCCGCCCGCCGGAATAGTCACACCGAGAACCGTCTTCGGGCCGTCGTCATGGGCACCGTTTTCAAAAAAGACGCGCCCGGGGACGTGGGGCTTGCCGTCGAAGATATTGAGGGAGTTTCTCACTTCGCGCCCGGACACTGTCCAGCCGGTGAGGCAACGGGCGGCTTCCATAACATCCCGCTGAGTATAACCGCCATGGACACCCAGGGTGTGAAGCTCCAGAAGCTCACGGGCGTAGTTTTCGTTAGGCTTCTCAGAATCGTGCCGCTTCCTGTTTTCACGGCCATCGAGATAAAAGAGCATCGCAGGACTCAAAGCGGAAGCCTTGAGAAGATCGCGGAAATTGCCGAGGGCGTGAGGCCGGATGACGGCTCGATCGTCCACGGTCTTGAACCAGCGGCAGTCCAGTTTGGAGGCGTCGATGTTAAAGTGGTCGGTCCAAAAGCCGACCATCACTTCATACAACTGCCGCCGGCTGTGGACGGCGCGGATGACGGCCTGGCGGGTGAGTTCGTCGTTCAATTGCGCGGGCTTGTACTCGTAAAGTTCGGCGACCGGCTCACGAATGGCCTCCAGAGGAGCGAGCGCGGCATGGGTGAAGCGGTCCTCGATTTTGTCAGGATCCAACTGCTCGTCCACGAAGAGGCGAAAGGCCTCCTCCTCTGTAGAGGCGAGGGCGCGGACGCGCTGGTATTCACCGGGAGGGATGCCCCACGTCAGGCGATTCAGCACGTGGGTGATGAGGTCCACGCCTTGGCCCGAGGGAGGCTGAAAGGGAACGAGTGCATCCGGGCGCGGCCCGATGGGCAGAGCGCTAACAAATTCCTTTAACTTGCCGCAGGATGCGAGCGTGAGGGCTCCCGCCCCTCCGGCGAGCCGGAGAAAGGCGCGGCGTGTGGACCTTGAGTTCATGTCAGACGGCGGGTGCGGAGGCCGTCAGTCGCACGGCATCAAATTCCCTTGCGCGGGATGTCCGGAAACTCATCAGGGCACAGCCGAGCCCTGTCAGGAGAGACAGCGGAAAAATAATAAACCATCCGGCGACAGGCAAAACATAGCTCAGCGCGAGCACCGTGGCCGCACGGCGGGAGGCAGGCCATGAGTCCGGCGATTCGCCATCGCGCACGGCACGGCGAGCCATGCGGATCACCTGACCGGAGGCCCCGGTAATCGCCAGCAGGATGGCTGCGCCTCCCGCAAGCCCCGCAACGGGCTTGCCCAGGGATCCCACTCTTCCAGCCATCGCAACGAGAGCGAACGTCACCGCCGCAGCAAACAGACCAAGAAGAAACGCACGCAACGGAGTGGCGCATCGTCCGGCGCAGCGCTCCGCAAATTCAGGGAACATCGTGCGCGCCGCGAGAAGACTGGCACCAACCGTGAAGACAAATCCAATAACAAGCCACGCGATCATCCAGACCGTGGCGGAAGTGAAGTAGTTGTCCATAGATGCTCCTTCAGACAGAGGGCACCAATGGAAGGTTACAGAGAATGTGATTCGACCAACGAAGTGTATCCAGTAACACTATTTTTTTGCGGCAACCGGCGAAGATCTTACCAGTCCCAGTGTGGCCCAGCAGGCACCCGCGCCGGTGATCGGAATCAGGTTGTCCGCACCCTTGTTACTCGGGGGACAGGCCCGTGAGGTCATGGTCCATGCTCCGTCGGGACGCTGGGTCTTCAGCAGGAATGCCTGCCCGCGTTTGATCGCGTCGTCCGCAGGATCGACTTTCGCTTCAGCGAGCGCATAGAGCGCCTGACCTGTCGCGTAGGCGTCGCTCTCCATGGATTTAATTTGTGCCCACCCGCCGCCGGAGCTCTGCGGCGGCGAATTTCTTCGATGAGCGGGGCCGTGACCGAATCCGGTTCAGCGCATTTCGCCGCAAGCATCAGGCGGAACGCGTACGCCTGAATCTCTTCGTCCGGACCGGCAGCGCGGAGCCATGTGGAGGCACGATCACGCGCGGATTTAGAATCTGTATCCAGTTCGGCCGGCGGGCCGGTTGCCAGTGCAAGCGCCGCAAACGCCGTGGAAACCTGGTTCGACGGCCCAAAAATTGGCGGACGGGTATCGGGCCACGCCAGCCATGAACCGTTCTCTATTTGTTCACTGCGCACAGTGGAGCGAAGCGCCTTCAATGCGGCGCGGACCTCCTCCGTCGGAGTGGGACTTGCAGCCAGAGCCAGTGCATGATTGGGGGCATGATAATTCATCGCCCCCGGCACCGCCTTCGGGCGCGCAGGAACGCGCTTCGCGCCGTCGCCGGCCTTGATCAGCCACGCGACCATTTCATCCAGGAATGGTTCATTCACCTTGTGTCCGCGTGTGCGCGCCTCAGTGGTGGCCCAGACAACCAGCGAGGCGTGATGACAACTAACACATCCGTGCTCCTCCTTCCATGCACGGCTGTCCTTCACGAGGAAGTCCAAACTTCGCCCAATTGCCGCGTGCGCATCAGGCGGCGGCACGGAGTGGAGTTCCTCCGCTTTCGCAGAGAAAGCGAAAAACAGGATATTTGCCAGCATCAATTGCAGCATACCGAACAGAGGCAACGCTGCGCGAAGGCGGGACACCAATAAACAGGGATGTGTCGTCATGCGCAGAACAAACGCAATGAGGCGACGCGGACTTGCTTGAAATTCTTACGCAAAGTCAAATCCAACGGCTTCGTCCAGCGCCGCAACCATCCGGAGAGACTTTTCATTCGGCATCACGCCCAGTTCCATTTGATTCATCACATAAGCAAAGGCAATGCCTCTCTCAGGATCGGCAAATGCATGGCTTCCACCCGCTCCCGGATGGCCAAATGCCTTCTCTGATCTCCCGAAATGCTTTCTCAATTTCCCTCCGTCTGCCCCCGCCGGGTCCATCATGCAGCCCGCCGAAAATGCTGTGGGCATCAGCAGCACCCGGTCCATGCCATTCACCAGCCGTGTGGTGAGTTGTTCCATCACAACAGGCGGAACCAGCGTCCTGCCATTCCAAATGCCGCCGCCGGCGAGCAGGGCATAAATCCTTCCCAGTCCGCGCGCCGATCCCACACCTCCTATGGCGGGCAGGGCCGCCGTCCACGCCCCGCGCTGATTCATTTCCGCCACCGCGTGCAGACCCGAAGGGGACGCAAATGCGCGTCTGGTTAAACTCCCGGCGGTTGCGAACGCCTCAAAAAACGCCGCGTCCTCACCTCCTGACGAATCCTTCATCCTGCCAGGATAAATCCGCGCCACGCGATGGTGCTCCGAAACCGGCAGCCCTATCCAAAAATCCGCGTCAATCGGACCGGTGATCCGCTCTCTGAGCACCGCTCCGATTCCCTTGCCGCCGGTAAGCCTCCTTGCGCATTCCTCCAACAGAAATCCAAACGTGCGCGGGTGATAGCCATGCGCCGTCCCAGGCTCCCACCATGGGCTCTGCAACGCCAGCGCGCGGGCCACTGCACGATGCTCGAACGCCGAAGGTTTTTCATCCAGCGCTGCGAGCCCACCCTGATGCGACAGCATCTGCGCAAACGTCATCCCGGTGCGCATTTCGGGCCAGACGCGTTGCACCGGTGCATCCAATGTTAGTTCCGCCTCATGCAACACCAGCAGAAATACCAGCGCCGCCGGCCCCTTCGTGGCCGACCACACGGGCACCAGCGTGTCTGCGTTCCATGTGTCCACCTCCTCTTTCGTCCTCGCGCCTCGATGGAGCGACACAATCTCCTGCCCGTGTCGCCAAATCGACACCGAGGCTCCCACTTCCCCGCGCTCCGAAAAATTGCGCGCGAACTCCGCTTCGACGGCTTCCATCAATTCCCACGCTGATGTTAGCGCGTTCCGGGCCGGGTGGTCTTCGGGGGTTTGCCCTGAGTTTTGGGAGGCGTTGGCGGTTTAGCCGGCGGCACCGGAGGCTTTTCCGTCGCGGCCGGTTTTTCTGACGGCTCGGACGCTTTAGGGTCGCTGGTTACTGGCGAAGCCGCGTTGCCCGCGGGAGTCAGAGGCACGGATGATGGAGGAGTGGAAGCGTCCTTGCCGCCTGATACAACGAAGGCTTCGGCGATTTTGATTTGCTCACCCGAGAGCCGCTTTCTCAGGCTGTCCAGTTTATCCGTACCCCCCTTCATGCCACCCTTGGAGGCCAGCGTGTAGAGCAGGTAAGCCTGACGAAAATCCGGTTTCACCACATTCCCCCGGCCGTTTTCCAGCACACTCCCCAGCGCCACCAGCGCGGGCCCATGTCCCTTGGAGGCGGCTTCGCGGTAAATCTTCACGCTGGTTTCGTAATTCACAAATCCCGCCTCACCCGCTTCCACCATCGCCGCATAACTCACCGCGGCATCCAAATCCCCGTTCTGCATCGCGCGTTCAAACCACGCCAGCGCCGCCTGCGTATCCTGAGCCACTCCCTTTCCTTCACGATAGCGCATCGCCAGCGCGATCTGCGAAGGCGTGAAGGCTCTGAGCGCCGCCTTGTAGTAAAGATCGAACGCGGCCTTCGCATCCTTCTTCAGTCCGCCTTTTCCCTCCTCATGGAAGACGGCGAGATTGTGAATGCACACCGGCACATTTTTATCCGCGCCCTTCTTATACCACTCCAGCGCCTTCGCTTCATCTTTGGCCACGCCTGTCCCCTGTTCGTAGAAATAGGCAACTTTGTTATAGGCTGACCCGTCGCCCTCATCCGCCGCTTCGGTGTAAAGTTGAAATGCCTTCCTTGTATCTTTGGCCACGCCTGGCTCACGTTCCGTCCCCGTGCCCGTTTCATAGATGGATGCGAGCGCCACTTTTGCGCCTGTGGCTCCGGCGGCGATAGCCTTCTCGAACCAGCCTTTCCCTTTTGCGGCATCCGGCTTGATCCCCTGCCCTCCCAGCAGCTTCGCGCCCAGGCGCACCATTGCATCTGTGTTCCCCTTGTCCGCCGCTTTTTGGAAGAAGGCCGTGGCTTTCTCCTGATCCGCCGTCACCCCCGTGCCTTTCTCATACATAAAGCCAAGCGTCAGAGAGGCATCGTCGTCACCTGCCGATGAGGCACGCTCAAACCAAACCCGTGCCTGATCCAAATCCTGAGCGATGCCGGCGGCCGGCAAGCCATCGAGAAAAAGCTGCCCCATGGAAACCTGCGCCGGGCTGTACCCTGCATTTGCCGCCTCTTCCACCAAGCCGATCGACTTCTTCGAATCCTCGCCGGACGCGAGCTGGAGCAGTCCGAGATTATTCTTCGCTGCCATGAAACCCTTCGCGGCGGCCTTTTGATAGGATTCCTTTGCTTTTTCCACCGAACGCTCCGTGCCGGTTCCCGATTGATAAAGAAAGGCCAGGAAGAACAGCGCTTCCCCGCTCCCTCCGTCCGCCGCGGCTTTCACATCCTTGAAGAGCGGCTCCGCCTCCTTGATATCCTTCAGCGCCTTCAACTTCGCCGCGGACGCCTTTACACCGGCCTCCGTTGCCACTTCCTCCGGTTGAATGAACCGCGCATGCGCCGGCACGGGAAGCCCGGCCAGCACCGCCAGCGCAGCAAAGAAAAAGGAGGACTTGGGGGAAATACGCATGCCAAGCTTTTCGCAGAACGCGCGGGGGAAGTCAATCCCGGCCCCGGAGCGTCACCCCGGCCCGGGGAAATGGCAAAGCAAAGGCGCTCCAAAGTGAATTCACGAGTCCTTTTCCGCCTGGGCAAGAGTTGAAGTTTTTCTATCCTCGATGAGGGCCGTCAATCCCTTCCGGTAACGCATATGAACGAACAGCACCAGCAACAGTGCCAGCGATCCGAATATCCACGGCCACCACGGCATCGCCACACTGAGCAGTTTCACATCGGTTTGCTCCTTGCCCAGCCCCTCGAGCACAGGAGCGTTTTCCTTCCGCAGCCAGGCTGTCTGGATCCCGTAGAGCCACATCACCAGGCCATACGCAAGGTTCATGCTCAGCCCCTTGAAACTGAGCACTGTCGCCCGGTGGGCGGAGTCGCTGATACTGTTCAGATACTGGCTCAAAAAATAATGCAGGGAACGCATCGCCAGCCAAAACGGCACCACAAACAGCACTCCAGCCCAGCCGTGCCACGCGGTGATCTGCATCGCGATGCCGCTGAGTCCTGCGAAGATCAGTCCCGCCACCATTCCCAGATTCTGCGACGGCTTCAATATCCCCACCAGTTTCTCCACCACCATCGCCGTTCCCAGGCCAATCACTGAACTCCCCGCCAGGATCACGCCGTTGTACGATTCATCGATCCCCAGGAGCCGGTAGTAATTGCTGCCAACCGAGTAAAAGAGTCGCGTGAACGAATCGTAAAGCAATCCCGTCAGGATTAACACGACTGCCGCCGGACTGCGCATAATCCACAGCCCGGTAGCCGCCATTTGCGCAAAGCTCGCCTTCACGATGGCCCCCAGCGAGTGCCGGTCCTGTGATCGGGGATGCGTATCGATGAAAAGCAAACTTGACGCCACTGTGGCCACCGCCATCGCCAAATTCAGCCACAGAGGAATGCGCATACACGCCTCCTTGCTTAGATGCCCCATGCCCGGCAGGCGGTTCACAAAATCCTGACTGTACGACGCCGCACCAATCAGAGCCACGATCATAAACGTCACCGACTGCCACCGCATCAAGCTCGCCAGCACCCTTGTCCAGGCTGCGGAACGCCCCGCCGCCGGCAGCGCATCATACACCAGCGCTTCATCCGCACCGCTGCAACACGCTTCCGCAAGGCCGCTGATCACGCGATTCAGCAGGAAGAGGTAAAACGTGAGGCGGCCCGCATTCGCCGGCATCAGGCACAGCAGCAGCATCTCCGCCACCATCAGGAGCGAGGAAAAAACCACAAGGTGCTTTCTTCCCAGTTTGTCGGCCAGCGCGCCGCTGGGCACTTCAAAAATCACGATGCTCGCCGCCCACACCATATTTAAGATGGCGAACTCCTCGAGAGTCAGTCCGAAGTCGAGAAACAGAATCGTGAAGACCGGATAATAGAACCGCGAGTTGAACAGCACGCGAAACCACAGGAACGCACGAACGTTGCGCGAAGCGATGGCGGCGTCAGAGAGCGGTTCGGTCACAGGTCCAGGCTCTAGCGGTCATTGCGCAGAGCGCGGGCAGGTTCCATGCGGCCGACGATGAGCGCCGGAGGCACCGCGGCAAGAGTGCACAGCACGAACGCGATACCGCAAATCAACACCTGATCATAATTTCGGAGCTCGGCGGGGATCTCATTCAAACCGTAAATGGCCGAGTCAAAGATTTGATGACCAAACCGGTCGTTGATCCACGTGCGGAGATCATTCCGGAAGTACAGCACCAGCCGTCCCAGCGCGTAGCCGATACCGGTTCCAAACAGTCCCACGATGAAGCCTTTCGTCATGAACAGACCCACAATGTGTGAGGTTTTCGCACCGAGCGCGCGCATCATTCCAATCTCCCGCCGTTTCTGCACTGCCATGGTGATCATCGTATTCATGATGCAAAACGCGGCCACCACCGAAATGAACAGCAGCACGATGTACATCATCCCCCGCTCATTCTCCACCGCATCGAACTGCTGCCGGTGCCGCTGCACCCATGTTTCGGTGTACCAGCCGGGCGGCAGGATCCCGGACTCCTCGATTCTCTTCGCCATCGCAGGTGCATCGTAGGCGTCTGCCATTTCCACGAAGATTCCGTCCACCACATCGCCGCCGCCGGCAAGCCTCTGAGCGGTTTTCATGGACACGTAACCGATTGCCGCCTGACCGGCGTTCTGCTGTTTATCGTCATTGAATATCCCGGTGAGCAGGAGTTCGTCCGGCGCGGGATAAACGCGATCTTTGGCTTCGAATTTCGCCCGTTTTTCTGCACTGCCCCGGGACGCCTCATCCTCCTCCGCATAAGCAATTCCCTTCTGAAGAAAGTTCATGCTGAAAACGCTGTACATCGTTTCACCGGGTGTGGGAAAGTCATCCACGTCGCTGCGATAGAGCCGGGCGGCAATCCCTTCGTTGAGCACCAGCGATTCACCCGCGACGTCAAATTCTCCCCTGGCTTGCGGCCGCGGGCGACGGTTCGCGAGTTCTGTGAATCGCTTGAAATACTTCTCCATCAGTTTCGCATCCTCCGTCTCCAACCCCATCAGCATTATATTCGTTCCGGGCCGCGAACGTTCGATCGCTTCTTCGCCCTCCTCCAGCGCCCCGTCAGAAACGTCACTCCGATTGCCGGTCGCAGTATCACCTGCGGAATCATCAGTTGCAGGCTTCACCGGCGTTTCGTTAGGCGGGGGTGTGTTTCCGGAATCCGCTGGCTCAGTCGAAGCCTTCCCCGGCTCTGCGGGTTCGCCCTGGGCGCCTTTTGCTCCTCCGCCGTCAGGCACCTGAGGAGCAGCCGATGCCCCTGGCACGCCGTTCGTGTCCCTTTCCGGCGGCGTCGGGGCCGGGGGCTCCGGTGCAGGCTCTCCCGGCGGCTCGACAGGGATTTCTGATTCGTAAAATTCCTTTCGTTTCGCCTGCCGCACCAATGCCGGCACATTCAAATAAGGTGACGCCGATTCCACCCCCGGCAACGACTTCACCTTTGGCAACAGTTCCCTCCACTCCGCGGCCTGCTCCTTCACTTCTGCATAAAAGGGACGCTCTTCATTCCGCAGGAACAGCGGCGGTTCCACCTTCAGCCATTCGTCCTTGATCCTCTTTTCGAACCCGCTCATCACCGCGATCACCACAATCAACACCCCCACGCCGAGCGACACGCCCGCAATGGAGATCACGGTGATGATGGAAAGAAACGTTCGCTTCGGCTTCAAATACCGGAGCGCGAGGAACCAACTGAATTTCATGCCCGCCACAGTGAGGGAGGGAAGACAAACTTCAAACGTCAAACTTCAAAGGCATCGCGGCACAGTTACCGGTGCGGATACCGTGAACGCCATCCGTTTGGAACCACGCAGGTGGAAGCTATTGCGGTGCGGTGCGCCAGTACATCTTGGCCGGCGGGGATTGAATGTTATAGAGCGTACCGGTCAACTGCGCCTGGAAGAGGAGGTCCGAACTGCCGGTGGTCTGATTCATCCCGTGAATGGCGAGGATGTTATCGCCGGGCTGCAGGAGTTGGGTCCAGCCGGTGAGGTCGAAGTTCTTGAAGGCGACGGCGGAGTTGTCTGAGCGGGACTGGGTGGCGGCAGCATTCCATGCGACGACGCCGGGGGCATTTTCGGCGGCGACGCGCACTCCGTTGAGATATGCGACAAAGCCGTCGTCGAAGCGGAGGCCAAGAAGGAGAGACTTGATGAGCAGAGGGTTGGAAACAGGGAAGTGCAGCCGGATGTAAACGCTGGTGCGCTGGTTGAGCATGCGGCTCTTCACATCGGTGCCAATGAAGGAGGTGAAGGGCACATTGGTATCGGAGGGGTTGGGATCGTTTTCATAACCAACACCCTGAGCGCCGGAGAGCCAGTTGGTCTCTCCGCCGGCGGCGGTGAAGGCGGCTTCATTTCCGCCCTGCCAAAGGTTACCGGGATCGGAGGTGGGAACGAATGCCTTCACAGCAGAGCCCGGCGCAAGAAGGGTTTGCGTGGCGACAGCGGTCACCAGCGGGAACGCTGTAAAGGATGATTCTTTTTCTGACGCATAGAAGCGGAACGGCTGTGTGGTCCATGTAGTCAGGTCCGGCGAGGACTGGAAGAGATAAGTGCGTCCTGGCACCGAGGCCCATTGAAGATTGAATCCATTTCCTGAGCGGGCGCCGGAAAGCATGCGGAGACTGGAGGAGGGATCAAGCGGGTCCGTGCCTGCGGCCTGTTCCTGGGCGTTGGTCCAGCCATCGCTGTCCGGATCATCCGCGCCGGCAGCGGTGGTGAGATTTGAAAAATGGCTCTGTTCCCATGCGTCGGAAAGTCCATCCTGATCGGTATCCGCGGGTGTGAACGAAATCTGGTCCACCCAACAGGCATCCGAGCCGGTGCTGGCGCTGCCGTCCTTGGAGTAAATGAACTGGATGACACTGGTGCCTGTGCTGTTGACGCTAATGCTGAATTCCTCCCACTGGGTGTTGCCGCTGATCTCATCTCCATAGCTCCCATTGACAGTGCACGTGAGGCGGTCCGACCACTGTTCGGAGGACGCCCGCCACCACCCGCGCAGGGTTCCCCGGCCCTGGACGGTGAGAGTGAAACCGGTGGATTGATTGTGGGAAATGGTGCCGCTCTGGAGAGCGTCCACGCCGTCATGCGTATTGGTGGTCTGGGTGAACCATAAATTGTTCGACGATGGGCTGTGGTTCCACGTGAGGCCGGTTCCGTCTCCACCGGCGGCAAGCATCGCCGCATCCGGCGCTACGCCGATGTCCACATAGCCGTCGGCTGTGCCCAGGGCGGTAACCCCTGTCAAAATGGTCCGGAAGGTGCCCGCCACGGTGGGGGTGCCGGTGATGAGTCCCGTAGCCGGATTCAACGTTAGGCCCGCCGGCAGGTTTGTCGCGGTGAAGGACTGAGGATTGCCGCTCGCAGCAACCTGATAGGAAAACGAACGGCGCAGAATCGAGGCCACATTGATTGGACTTGTGATCAGAGGCTCCTGCGAAGCGAGTTGCACCTTGTCGATGAAGGCCGTGGCCGTCCCCGCGGGGAGGGCACTGTATTGATAATAGGTCCAGCGAAGGGTGTGTTCTCCCGGTGGGATATCGACCAGCGTCTGCTGCCAGTCTGAAACACCGGAGAAATACTGCAAAGTAAGATTGTCCAGCGTCAGATAAAGGTAGCCGGAGGTATTCCCCAGCTTCCACCAGTAGCCCAGACGGTCCGGCCCGGTAACTTTGATTCCGAGAGTGGACTCGCCCAGTGCAAGAGGGGCCACAGCGGCATCGGTGCCATCTTTGCTGACGGCCGTCTGCGCCCCCCACAACCGGGGGCCGGACCGCATGCCGTATTCGATTCCTTCGGAATCCAGCGCTGACATGATGCTGTCACGGCTGGATGCAATGTGGATTTCCACAGGAGTGGTTCCGGTGAGGCCGCCCGCGGTGGCGCTGATCATGACAGTGGAGCTTCCGATGGCGGTGGGAGTGCCGGAAATCACGCCGGTGACCGGATCGATGGACAGTCCGGCGGGCAGGGATGTTGCGGAATAAGACTCCGGGGACTTCGTTGCGAGCGTGTTATAAGTGAATGGCTCGCCTACCTCGCCGGTAGCAGAGAGCGCGCTGATAACAGCGGGCTCGGGCAGGAGAGAGGCCACAACGATTTGATCCAGAAACGCCCCATTGAGGCCGGTCGAGGTGCTGGCGGATTTTTCGAAACGCCAGCGCAGCGTGTGTTCACCCGCAGGCACATCATAAACCACCTGCTGCCACCCGGAGTCCTGAGCAATGTAGTTCTGCCAGCTCTCGTCGATCTCGAAATAGAAATAGTCCCAGTATTCAGTGGCCGAGAAGCGCCACCAGAACCAGACGCGATCGGGTCCCGTTAGGGTCAGTTCCACCCAGTTTTGCTGTCCGGAAGAGAGCGGACCGCTGCGGATGGCATCCACGCCGTCGTGGGTGGTGGTGTTCTGGCTGAACCAATAGCTGTCTCCACCGCGTTTGAGCACGACGTTTGCTCCGTCAACAGCCGCGGTAATGGAGGCATCGGAACTGGTGACGTCGATTCTCATGACATAAACGCCGCTCCCGGTGGGCCCGGTGATCGTGACGGATACCTGCGAGACTCCCATGGCAGTCGGGGTGCCGGAAATGAGGCCGGTCTGCTGATCGATGGAGAGGCCGGCCGGCAATCCCGTGGCAGTATAGGAAGTCGGGTTCTTGGTGGCCAGAATTTGCCATGAGAAGGCCTGCCCCTGGAAGGCGGTGGCATTGTAAGGGCTGATCATTACCGGCTCCGGCACCTGGGAGGCGAGCTTGACTTCATCGAGCCAGCCGGCGTCCGCGCCATTGCTGGCGGAACTGTCTTTGCGGTACACCCACCGAATGGTGTGCGGGCCTTCCGGCAAAACATAATCGACATGCGTCCAGTCCACGCTGCCGCTGATGCTGGTCACCGTTTCGCCATCCACGTTGAGGTGGAGATAATCCCATCCGCTTTCTGAATCGACACGCCACCAGAACGACAGGCTGTCCGGACCCGTGGCAGTGGTTTCCACCCAGCTTTCCTGGGAGTCTCCAATGTCACCGCTTTGGAGCGAATCCACGCCGTCGTGCGTGGGGCTCGTGCGGACGGACCATTGTACATTTCCGCCGCGGGTGTAGGTGAGGCCAAGACCATCCAGCGCGGCGGAGACAGCATCTGATTGCACGAGGATGGTGAGTTCGCGAGTGTCCGACCCGCCGGGATTATAGGCTGAAATGGTGGCGGTGTAGGTTCCGGTCACCGTCGGCTGGCCGGTCAGGGTGCGCGTGTTCGAATTGAAGGTAAGCCACGCGGGGAGATTGGACGCAGCATAGGCCGTCGGATTATTGGTAGCCGTGATGATATAATTGAACGGAGCAGTGAGCGATGCCGACACCGCAAGGTTGCTCGTGATCACAGGAGCAGGCGGCAGTGAAACAGTTAGGGTTAAAGGCGCGGACTTCGTTCCGGCGGAACTGATTGCTGATATCGTGATGGGAAATGTGCCCGCATTGATGGGGAAGCCGGAGATCGTGCCGGTATTCTCATTGAATCCGAGCCCGCGGGGCAGCGGGTGAGCCGCGAAGGAAACCGGTTCATTGGCGGCCTCGATGCGATAATTAAATGCGACCCCCACGGTGCCGGCGGCGGTGGCGGGACTGGTGATCACCGGAATTCCAGGAGACCCCGGCGTGCCGCCCGCAGTATCGACGGGAACCCATCCCTCGGCAACGTCCCATGACGTGAGGGCCGCGCGGGATGAACGGATGACCAGCGAGCGTCCGGCACCGTCCGTTTCCGGATACCAGTCATCGTGATAGACAAAAGTCTGAATGTCCGCGTCGAAGGGCAGCGGCAGCTTCACCGTGATGCGCTCGCCGCTGTTGGAAAGCTGCCCGGTCATTTGCCCCGCGATGGGCAGTCCCGCACCGTAGAGCGTTTCAAAGCGCGCGATATCCGCGACAATCAGAGTGTAGGCACCCGGCTGCAGAGTCATGGCCGGAAACTCGAACGAAACACCGTCCGTCACCCGCACGCCTGCCAGTGAAAGCGGTGCAGTGCCGGTATTTTTGAATTCGATGTATTCGTCCAGTGCTTCGTTGTCGGTGGTATTGGGGCGGTACATCACCTCGGTGATGCGCAGAAAATTCGCGAGCGCGGAAGCGTTGGCGTAAGCGGGGTCGGACGTGACTTTTGCCGCGGAGGCGTTCGCCATTCCAGGGGTGGGCAGGTCGTAGGATGTAAAGGTGGACGCACCGTCCGGAATGCGCCCCCCCGGGCGGTCGGGTGCCTGACCGGCGATGTTCACCTGATCAACGACCACGCTGTTGTTTCCAATCAGGCAGATCCAGTCGTGATCGGCAGCGAGCGAGAACGGAAGTTCGTGTCCATTCCCCGGTGTAGCGGAATCGCCCACCGCTTCAAAAACATCATAACCGTTAGCGGCGATGAAGCTCAGGTCCGCCATGATGTATCGCTGCGGATAGTTGACCGCATCATCCGTCAGCCGCAGGCCGCCCATAGGGACGGGATTCGGTGAGGGGTTGTAAAGCTCGATGAAGTCCCGCGTGCCGCGATTCTGCGGGGCAGCCAGCCATTCGTTGATGACGAGACCGGAGGGGTTCCCAAGAGCTAAGGCGGAACCATTGTCCGCACCCGGCGTCGGCGTCACCAGTGTCCACGAGCGGCCATCCGCACCCGTGCGCCCAATCGCGTGATTGGGGACCTGCACCCCCCAGTTGATACGGTCCGCGACGCCCCCGCCTTCCGCGGCGGACTTAAGGAGGGTGACTGAACCGCCATCGGCATCCAAATCAAATTCCGCCGGCAGCACTGGTCCGCCACCGGTAACGCCGGAGGATTGCAGCGCCATAAAGGCTCCGGCCGCCAGCGTGGTGCCAGCGGGAAACGTATAGGTGATGCCGGCCGGCATTACCGTAAGCTTCATTCCTGACAGATCAGCGGCGCTCGCCGTATTGTTCCGCAATTCCACAAAATCCACGGCGGTGCCGGCGGCTTTCGCAAGGACTTCGTTGAGTGATACGGCCGGACGGTTCAGCGTAGTGACGGACTGGGCGATTCCCGCCGGCGCGGGTGGAGTGGCCTCTCCAAGGGCGGTGGCGCATTGTCCGAGCACCCAGGTGCGGCGGGCATTCATGAAGTTCTTCAGTTCACCGATCGTGGCGGCGGGCACCCAGCCGGTCAGGTGTTGATCGAGGAGCGCGTCATAGCGCGCCGCGGAGAAACTGGTAAGGCACAACTCGCGCAGCGTGCGGAAGTACAGCGTGCGGAACTGCGCATTTCCGCCCCCGGTTGCAGTGCCGAAAAGCGGGATCAGCGGGCCCAGTGTGTCCGAACGCTCCGTCATGTCGAAAAGCGTGTGCTGTGTGTTGGTAAGCCGGCTGTTGTCCCCCTGGCCGAGAATCGTGTCGAGATCGTGCGGGACGAACTGCGCCACGGGATCACCGCCGAAGAAGAGGCTGTAATCGTCATCCGCGCCGTTGCTCGCGTTCGTTTCTCCGTTGGTTAGGAGTGACTCCGCGGCGAACCACCGTGCCCATTGCTGGACATCCGCGACGGTTTGCACCTGATCATAATAATCAGGTGCGCTTTGCGACTCATTCATGACCCGCATCAGGCTGTCCAGTTTCCCCCAGTTGCCCGCTGAACTGTTGTTGGACTTGATCCAGCCGTCGGATTCATAGGCCGGCCCGTTGCCGTTCCGATAGGCCCAGTCATTGTCAGGGCGCACCTTCTTATAAAGATCGCCTTTGTCATCCAGCGGGAAGTGGTTTTCCACAAACTCACTGCCGAGCGGCTCCACATGCACCCATGAACCATAGTGCTCCGCGGCCGCGCCCATCGCGTTCACCCCGTTCCGTGTGAGGAACACACGCCGGGCCTCGGGTGCCCGGAGTCCGGATGCCTGCATCAGTTTCATGCCGATGAACTGCAGCCACGTGTACTTGCTGTTGAGGTTCATCTTTGTCATGCCGTTCCACGGGCGGTCATGAGCCAGTGTGATCCGGTTTGGAGCAGGCACGAAATCCCGTGAACTGGCACCGCGGTAACGCAGGCCGGCAAGATAACGGATCGCCGGTCCTGTACCGTCATCGCCGATGAACGTCGCGTTCACCGCGGCATCGGTGTGCGTCGTCATCGAGGCGAACTGCGTCGCCTCCGGGACCGTCATAATGAGACGGTACTTCGCGATTCCGGCGGGACTGGTGCTCTCGTCCACCTGATACTGACAATTCGCGGTTTGTCCCGAAGTCGTTGAGGCCGGCCAGGTCCGGCTGTTAGTGCCGTCTCCCGCACTAACATAAAACTCCACGACGGTATTCACCGGCTGAGCGGGCAGTTCCGCCTGCCACTTGCCCGCAGTGGTTTCCTGCATGGACAGCGTCTGAAAAGCTCCCGGGCTCGCATTTGAAATCCGCCAGTGAAGCGTCGCAGTAACTTGCGTGCCGGGAATTGTCCCCACATTCGCGCGGATTTTCACGGTGTCTGTGGAGCGGGGCACGACAGGGCTGTGGGCCACTCCGGAAATCACTGGCGCGATTGCCGGAGCAGCAACGGAATTATTCGCCGCAGGAGTCCCTCCCGCCGCTGCGCCCGGGCTCCAGCTTTGGCCATTTGCGGGATCGATGAGAGGACTAACCAGTTCCAAAGACTTTCCTGTGCCGTCCGCCCCGGAGATCCATTCCCAGCCTTGCTGCCCGTTGTCGTTGACCCGCGTGCGGGCTCCCCAGTCTCCCTCTGTCGAGTACTTTACCGACGCAAGAATCGTCACACCGTCCGCAGCGGTTACTTCCAAAGTCTCGCCTGAATTTGACAGCGAACCTGTCCACGGCGCCAGAACCTTCGCCGCAGGGATGCCCGGATGGGTGACGTCGAATGTCGCGCGGTTCGCCGCTACGATCAGCAATGCCCCTGGCTCCATTACGGTTCCTGCAGGGAATGCGAAGGTCACGCCTTTGGTAAACCGCGCCCCTGTCAGGTCCAGCGGTTCGTTGCTGTAATTCAGGAGTTCAATGTATTCCTGCCCGGCCGGCTCAGGCGTGCCGGGGGGACGAAACATGATCTCGTTGATCACCAGCGCAGCCGGACACGGCAGTTGGCAAAGAACGACAGGACCGAGAAACGACAGCACGCGCCGCCACAGGGTAGGAGCTCGATAAATCATAGGGGAACCGGGTTTTAAGTTGCGGGCGCACGATTAATTGAGGGCCACTAAAAACAACTTCTTTGTCACAAATCTTTAACAACGCGTTCAAGAGGTGACATTAAATTTGTAAAATTCTTGTCTCCCCTGAATCGCGTTGACAGCCCGGCGCGAACAAGCCGGATTTGGTTAGGCCTTCACCGGCGGGCAATCGGCTCCGCCGCTTTGGGGCCATCGGTAAAGGTTGAACAACCGTTACGGCAGTGGCACTAAGAGGGAACTCATGGAAAAACCCTTCAAGGAACTCCGGTTTACCCGCTCGCAGCAGGCGGTCACGTTTGTGATGGCAGGCGTCGTATTTTTCAGCATCACGGCTGGCCTGATGGTGATGTGGTTTTCGCATGTCAATGGACCGAACTCACCGTGGTGGGCCGTGCTTCCGCTGGTGGCATCATGGGCAAGCTTCCGCCTGGCGGCACACCTGACAAAACATGCCTACCTGCTGCTGTCACCAATCGGTATTGAGGTGTTTCCATTCTTCCGTCCCGCGCAAAACATGACGCTGTTTTCGTGGGCGGAGATTCAACACGCTGAGGTGTCGGACGACGAAAAACTCCTGACCCTAACGCTTGCCGGATATCAGGATTCGAAGGTGATTATCAGCCTCGCCCCTATTAAACCAAAAAGCCGGCCGTTTCTCGCGAGAGCTGTCAGGGGAGTGATGAAGAAGCGCGCTGGCGGGGAAAACAACACGTTGCAGGAAGCAGACGACCACGGAAACTCTGACTCTTAAACCGCAGAAAAGAGGCGGTGTTAGTTGGCCGCAGGGCCGCGCTTGAAGGAAGCGGAGACGCCTTTCAGTCCACGCTCGAGTTGGATGTTTTGGATTTGGGCGGCGGGCGTTATTGCGAGAATGGATTTGGCATCGATCCACCCGTAATGAGAGTGGGGCCAGCCATGTTCTTTTTTGAAGCGTTTGGTCAGGGCATGTTGTTCGCTGCGAAATTCAAGTGACATGAGCCCATGGTCGGGAAGCAGGACAGCAAGTGTGCAGCCTTCATGGGCAGTATCCAAATGCGTTTGGATGCGATCCCACGGGAAATCGGCTCCAAAAAAATCGCCGAGCGACTGGTTGTCAGGCAGGGTGGTGGTTTGCCATTTCTCGATGGAGTCCACCAGCCGCTTCCACGGAAACTTTTTCACCCCTTCTATCGCGGCTTCACTGGCATCCGGACGGGACTTGTTAGCGGGACCGGTTTCACGGCCTGAAGTGTTATACCACGGTGAAGTAACCTCTCCAATGAAAACACCGTGGCGATGGGCATCGACTTCCCTCGGGATCTCCAGGTGCGCCCGAATTTCGAAGTCCCATTTGCCCGGCACGAAATTCCTGGGGCAATTCCAGCCGTCCTGCGAATTGTCGGAAAGATCGTATTCGAACGTCGCAAAGCCGCCGGCTGGGATGGATTGGGAGCGGGGGAAATTTACTGTGTAGCACCGGATTTGCGGATGCAATTCGGCGACTTTATCGCCGGCGGAAGTGCGCAGGGAAAACCACTTGTTCTGCTCCTCCCATGAGTTGCCGAAAGCCCAGATGCGGCATTCAGTTGTTTTGTCAGGGTTGGAGATGCGCACAGTGACTTTCGGAAGGTTCACCTTTTCGAGAGTCACCACGGGAACCGGAGAAACAGCGGCGCGGAGAGGGCTGGCGAGGAGCAGAACGAACAGGAGGCAGAACAGGGGACGCGTGTTCATGACGTCCTGAATATGGCGGGAATCGGTGAGGCTACAAGCGCCGTCTGGTAAACACTGCGGTGGCCAGGGGCGAGAGCGTGCATTCACCACATGTGCCACATATAGAGTTCCTCCGCAGCCTTCCTGTCGAGGCGTCCTTTTGCATCGAACGCCCGTTTGAAGGAAGCGCTTCCGAATGCGGCGCGACTCGCGGGATCGCCCGTGATGAGAGCAATGCTCTGCACCTGCTTTGCCCTGGCCAGCAAGAGTAGTGGCTTTGCATCGATCCAGATCCGCCCGCTCAAGTCGGAAAATCCTTCATATCTTTGCTTGAAGGGTTTGAGCGCGGGCTGCTGCGATCGGAATCGGAACATCAGAACGCCGCGCTCCGGCAGGAGAATCGTGAGAATGTAACCTTCATTGCCTTTGTAATAGCAGGCCTGAATGCCATCCCATGGAAAATCCGCCCCGAAGAACTCAACCATCGTTTTGTCGCCCGGCGGCGTTGGAGCATCCCACTCTTGCAGGGAGGCATTCAGCCGTTCCCACGGAAAATCGGTTCGGCTTTCGAGCGCGGTCTCGTCTTTATCCGGCTGGGGTTTTCCAGCAGATTCCACTTCGCGGCCCTGAGCATTGTACCACGGAGAGGCAACCTTTCCCGCGAACACGCCGTACCGGTGCGTCAGGAATTCGCGAGGGATATCAAGATGGGCCCGGACCTCGAAGCTCCAAGTTCCCGGTACAAAGTCTTTAGGCCGCACCCAGCCGCTATATGATTCGTCGGAGAGGTCATATTCGAAAGTCAGTGAACCTCCGGCGGGAATGGACTGCGCGGTGTGCGTGTTCTTCGTGTAATCACGGGGCTTCGGATGAAGTTCCACGATTTTTCCACCGGCGGCAGTCCGCAATGAGAACCATTTGTTCTGCTCCTCCCATGAGTTGCCCTGGGCCCAAATGCGAAATTCTGTTGTTTTGTCAGGGTTGGAAATGCGCAGGGTGACTTTCGGAAGACTCACCTTTTCGATGGTGATGACGGGATTCGGGAAGACACCGGCTCGAAGCGGGACCACGATCAACAGAGAAAGGAGCCGGCAAAGAAGTGTAACGGGATTCATGACCTGTGAGACCAATTCGATTGAACAGGGTGCGATTCTTTACGCCAGCTTCCTCTTCCCCAATTCCCCCAGTGCCCACTCATATTCCTTCATCAGTTGGTCCTCCACCGTCGCCGAGCGCATCTCCCGCGGAAGCACTTCCCAGGTGTAGGTTTCCATTTCGAGGTGCTGGCAGAGAGATGGATTCCTCGCCAGCACATCGAGCGCACCTGTTAGGTGATCCCCGGTGGTTTGGAACATGTCATCCGGCGGAGCGTGGAGCGGGATGTGGAAATGCACGCGCCATTCTTCGGTGGAGGAGGGACGCGCTGATGCTGCGGCGGCGAGGGCATCAGGGAGATCGCGATAACGCTGCAAAGAGCCATCATCCCTGCGCGCAATGACCTGATGGAAATAGACATCCTCCTGGAAATCGCGCAGGCGACGGAGGACATTCGGATGCGGCGCGAGTCGCAGCGCAGAACTGAGGTGCAGCTTGCTGAGGCGAATGCGGGCCTCTGCAAAACGCCGCAGCGAAACGGCGGGGTCCTCGTACTCAATGGCGAGGTGGCACGTGTCGTAGTTCACTCCGAGACAGCGCTGAACCGGTTCGCTGGTACCCAGTTTTTCAAAGAACGCCAGCGTCTCCGGCGTGTTCTCGATGTAGCCCAGCGGCTCCGGTTCGAGACCGAGGTGCAGGTCCACGCCGGTCTTATCACTGAGCCGTGCGATCCACTCTCCCATTTCACGGAGATTGGTTAGGATGTCGGCTTCCTGTTTGGCGTCGCGGATGAGTTCCTTGTGCGAGCCAGGCACCGTGCTGACGCTGCCGGCCACGCCTGGAGGAACGATATCCGCGATGATTTCAAACAGCGCCCGCGTGTATTCCACACGGGCAGCGGTGGACCAGTCCGGTTGGAAGACCTGTTCTTTCACCCGCGTGCCGTGGAACTGGCCGTAGGGAAAACCATTGATGGTGAAAACGTAGCAGCGGTTCCTGTCGAGCCAGCGGCGGAAGTTGTCGCGCTCTTTGCGGTCGTAAAGGGTCAGCGCCGCCTGCACACCGAGCCGCAGGCCGATGGCATAGGGTTTGGCAGGGCACACGCGGTCCCGCACCTCCAGCGTGTGGCGTTCGAGAGCCACGAGAATTTCCGGCCACGTCTCGCCGCGGTGGATGTTGGTGCAGTAAGCAAGATGAAGACCGTAGGGGAGTTCCATGGCGGAGCGAACGTTTTGCGAAAAATGGAGAGGAATTCCATCCCGGATACGCAGCATTTATCAATCAAATCCTGTGTTCCGGCCCTCGGTTCGATAGTCTCCGGGCGAAAGCCCGCTCGCCGGTTCCTCCGCTGCCGGGATGTTGCGTCGTCGCAGGATGGCATGGGTTCCCCTGCGCCCGGATCTTTTCAGCCCGTGCCTTCGAAAGCCTAACAATTTCTCTATGCGTGCCTCCGGCGGCGCAGCATGAGGCCCGCGATACCGGCGCCGGCCAGCAGCACCGAACCCGGCTCAGGCACCGCCACGCCGATGACATCCAGTTCCGCGTATCCGGTGTATCCGTTTTCCACACCCGCAGGAAAATCAAAACGCACCGCGTCCACATTCGTTGCGATGAACGGGAGGGCGTTTTCCGTGAGAATGGTGCGGTTCGCGACCTGAAGGTTCGGAGGCGCTCCCGAATCAAAATTCACCGTTAGCGGCAGAGTCACAAAACCCGCGTCCCCCACCACCGAATAGGAAAACGTGTAAAGCTGCTGGTCGCGGCCATTGTCATTCCACCCGCCGTAAACCGCCACGGATGAAATGTTATACCCGAGCGGACTGCCCGTGAGACTGTAAGTCACCGAGGTGCCCGTGCCGCCGCCGCCTCCCGCGATCCCAAAGGCCCCGTGGGTCCGGTCCACCGCGCCGCCCGGCTCGGTAATGACGCCGTAGGAACCGTCCGTCATCACCGGCAGCCCGCCGGTCAGCTCCGTCGCAGCAAAGTTGCCCGCAAAGGCTGACGGCGTCATGCCATTGATAAGGTCCGTGCTGGAAACCACATAACTTGGTGTGAATGTGGACCCCACTCCGCCTGGCCCCAGTTCGGCATTCGTGTTCACCACTACAGCCGCAAAGGACGGAGTGGCCGCAAGGAGAAGCACAAGGGAGGGCCGGAGAAACGTTGTCATGACTGCTAAGAGTTGATTAAGGATGGTGGAATGTCTAGCACGAAACTGATCGATACGCACTTTTCCGGCGACTGCGGGAGCACCGGTTCAGGCGGTGGGTTTCTCTGTTAGCGGCGTTGAGGGAATGGCGGCGGGAGTTTTAGCGATGGCAATAATGATCTCATGTCAGACAGCAGCCGGGAGTGCGCCTAACATGCATCATGACGCCAGCGCAAGGTCGGAACATCGGCCCGTCCGCGCCGGAGGCGGCTGCAAACTTTGGTGAAAGTGCGATTGCAAGGAGCCATCCGGATCGCATCGCCAGGCCCGCGCAGGAGAACGGCGGCATTTCCAATTTTATGGGGACTTCGCCGCCCGAAGCAGAATTTTGCTAGGCATGGCAAAATTATGAACTTTCCGGGATAGTATGTGACGAATTCGTCAGTTCCACCCCATGGTGGTGTGTGACAAAAAGGATTCTTGAGGCAAAGCGGGCTGATATTACTGGATTAATTACAGCGATGAATGTCCCCAGCGGGGTTTCGAGCGAAATTAGTCTCAATATATCCGGAATCAACGTCACTTCTTACACTCATTTTCCATGAAACGCATCTTTTTGGCTTGTATCTCTTTCGCAACATTTGGCCTTACAGCGCCTGTTCAGGCGATTCCAGCCGTCACCGGTGACCTTATCCTTGGATTTCGTGCGAGCGATGCGCCTGGATCAAATGTCAATCTGGAAATCAATCTTGGGCCTGCGGCGAATTTCGTCAACATGGCGGCTGGAAGCACCTCAGTGCTAACCGGGCTTGCGGTGGCGGATTTGGTGGAAGTTTACGGTGCCAACTGGAACTCGCGGGCCGACCTTTCATGGGGGATTGTGGGCACCACCGGAACCGACACGGTGGGGACCGCGCCTCCCCGAACCATCTGGGCTTCGGCGCCCCAGACCACACCGGGCACTAAGTCCGAGCCGTGGCCGGTGTCCGGCGCCGGCGGCCTGCAAAATGCCTCCAATACCGTCGCGACGATGTACTCCGGTCCCACCGGCAGTCTCGTCAACTTTCCCGCTACATCCAACAGTGCGACGGGGGCGAAGGTGAATGCAACACTGGCAGGGAGTTGGACGATTCAGGAGGATCAGACGGCCGGAGTAAGCTTCCGCCGCTTCAATCCAACGGTCCGGATGTCAGCAAATGCCTTTCCCACCGCGGGCTCCGCTTACGACGGGACCGGTTATTCGGTGCTCGACCTGTGGGAAATCCGGCCTGGGACCTCCGGTGATCCAGGCACCCATGTAGGAGGATTCGGATTGAACAGCGCGGGCAAACTGGTTTTCAGCAAGGACGTCACTAAGTTCGCTTCGGGCACCACAGGACCGGTGGAATTGGGCATTCCCACCATTGTGCGCAATGCGGGCGGTACGATCACGGTGGGCCTTACCGGAGCCCCGGATGGAAGTTACATCCTTCAGCGGTCGCCTTCCATGGCGGACGGAAGCTGGGTGGATCTGCTGACGCCTCAGTCCCCCGCATCGGGCACGCTTTCCTTTACTGATAATTCCCCCCTTCCGCTGCGGGGATTTTACCGGATCAAAAAGAGCGCGTAATTAACGGCCCGGGATATAACTGTTAGTATAAGCGATTTTCCTCAATGTGTCCGGACTGGCAGTGTCACAAAAACGTCAGTCACGGAAGTGTCGCAAGGGATTCATAGCCATGCTGAAAGCGCTGCATAGAAATAAGAGGGCTGCGGTTTCTTCGCAGCTCTCCGGCAGACGAAAGCCGGCACACTATCCCATCCACGCAACACTATTCCATATGAAGACAAAAAATCCCACGGTCCCGCGGCTCACCGGATTGGCCTGCCTCCTCCTGCTCACAGGCAGCTCAGGGGCAATTACGGTTGCCACGGGCGACCTGATCCTCGGCTTTCGCGCCAACGGCGGTCAGGGAAGCGGTATCAACCTTGAGGTGAATCTCGGCCCCGCTTCGCAGTACACGAATCCTGCCTCCCCCACCTTCACGGTTCCCGGTCTAAGCACGCTCGATCTGATCTCCACCTATGGCAGCAATTGGAATACGCGTTCGGACCTTGCATGGGGAATTGTTGGCGCAACGACGACGGATGCGGTGGGACTGGCTCCTGCGAGAACCCTTTGGGCCTCCAATGCCGAACCTTCCCCGGGCACTCTTTCCACCGCATGGACGCGGTCCTCGGCAAGCGGCCAGCAAAACGCCTCCAATGCCATTGCTACCATGTATTCCGGGCCGGCCGGAGCGTTGAGCGTGCAGAGCGCAACCCCAAATAGTCCCACGGCCGCATTTGTGGACAACTCTTTGCAGGGAAGTTGGACCTTCCAGGATGATCTCACGGCGGGTGTGAGCTTTCGCCGATTCAATCCAACCGTGACCGGAACACTGAATACGATTCCTGGCACGCCGGCGGTTTATGACGGAACCCGCGGCTACACAGTGCTCGATGTGTGGGAAATGCAGCCTGGCCCGTCGGGCACTGACGGTACGCTGGTCGGAGCGTTCGGCCTCGCCGCAGACGGCAACCTCGTCTTCAGCACCAACCCCGGCGTATTTGCCCCCGTTCCCGAACCATCGGCAACCATCACCCTTCTCGGTGCTGCCTTTGCCGTCGCGGCCCGCCGCCGCCGCCCTGCCTGATTCCTTTCCCTCCCTCTTCATCATTCGTTCCAAACACACCCATCACCCAACCAAGAAGAAGTATATAAAATGAACATGAAACGCCTCGCTCTCCTCAGTCTTGCCGCCGCCGCCCTGACGGGAACGGCCTCCGCGCAGACCACTATGCGCATTACAGGTTCCACCGCCTTCCGCGCTGCCACACTCACCGCCATCCGGAATATAATCACTCCGGCCACCTTGGAATATGCCTACGTCGGATCCAGTTTCACGGGTTCCAGTGAGGCGATTTTCAAAGGCACCCCCGTCGGCGGAGCCGGTCAGGTTTTCATCAAGGTGTCCTTCAGCGGCTCCACCGGCGGTCTTCAAACCGTTGTCCAAAATCTCACTGTTTCCAAGTGGCTTAAAGATACGACTGTCACGTCCGCCGCGGGCACCGCTTATGCGAACGAAGCCGCGCTGGGCCCAAACCCCTACGATACCCCGGTGACCGCAGACGTCACTATGGCGGACACCTTCCAAAACTCCACGGACTTCAAAACACCCGCCCTAGTACCCAACCGGGTGGGCGTCATCGTTTTTCAATGGGTGCGCAACAACGGCACTCCCCGGAGGGTTAGCAATATGACACCGTGGTTGGCAACCAACCTGCTCAGTGGCGGAACACCCTTGTCGCTGTTTACCGGCGTCCCGGCAGACGTTGGCACGATGGTTCTCGCGACGGGACGCGATGAGGAATCCGGCACCCGCACTGCGACATTTGCGGACTGCCTTTTCGGCAGCGGCTCCAATCCCACGCAGTACCAGGTGGTAAACAACGGGACTAACGTGACCGACTTGATCGTTTGGCCGGCGACTGGCCCATGGCCGGCCGGACACTCAGGATACAGCGGCGGTGGCAACCTGGTCACGGCTCTCAATCTTCCGGGAAGCATCACCAGCGCCAATCCTGCGCACCTCGTTTCGTATGCAGGCATCAACGATGCTGCAAACGTGAATCCAAGCACTCCGTCAGCCGCAGCTACAGCAACCGTGGCCGGGGGTGCTGTAACCGCCGTCAACGTAACGGTCGGCGGGCAGAACTATGGTCCGGGCACAACCGTTGTCTTTAGTGGCGGTGGCGGCAGCGGCGCCGCAGCAACAGCGGTCACCGACGCGAACGGAGTTGTCACGTCTATTAACGTTACCAGTGGAGGAACCGGCTATACGTCTGCTCCCACCGTCGCCCTCAGAGGCGGTGCCACTCTGACATGGAATGGTGTCCCTTATTCGGATGCCGGCGTCCGTGAAGGTCAGTATACTTTCTGGTCGTACGAATTCCTGTATTACCGCACCGGTTACGCCAACGCCGCCCTTGCTCAGCAACTTGCCAACCGGATTCGCCTGTTCGATGCCAGCGTTTCCGGAACGAAGATCGGTGATATGCACGTGGAACGCGCCATCGAAGGCGGCGACGTGACGCCGCTGTAATAACAGAAAGGTCCGCCTGGACCAAACCGCCGATTCAACAACCGACGCTGCGGGGGAGAGCCTCCCGCAGCGTTTCTTTATAAGGTGAAACCGGAAACGCTGTTCAAACTCCTTTCCTGCGCTGGCCTGGGTGCCGCCGTGTTTTTTCTTTGGCTGCCGTCCCGGTCGTCGGATTCTCTGTCGCGGGGCAGAAGACCCCTCTCTGCTCGCGCTGACGTGAGCGTTGTCCCAAAATCAGGAGAATCGAGGTTGCATGGAGCCGCGACAGAGAAGCCAGCGGGAGCAAAATCAGACGCGGAAGTGGTTACGGGAGGCAACGCACACCGTGCGGCGGTTGCCCGCTCCCGGTTTTTGTCTTCGTCCGGAACGGGGTGGTCGGGCCGTGATTCGGTTCAGGAAGACGAATTACGCGGCGGCGGTTCCGGCGCGCCCTCCCCTCACGCTGAGAAAGCGGATGGTTTTGCCTTGAAAATCAGGAACCCGGCGGTGCTCCCGCTGGCGTTTCAGGAGGTGTCGCAGGACACGGTCAAGCTGACTCCATCGCAGGCAGCGTCAGTTGGGGAGATTCAGGAACAGTTTGCCGATGCCGTCGGAGAGGAAACGGCAAAAGCGGATAGTCCCGGCTGCCGCAAAAAATGGGACCAGGAACAACGGTTGAGCGATCTGCGTCTGCGGGCGAGGATCGGTGGTCAGGCGTTTGCGGCGTGGCAGCGGGAAGCTCATTGGCGCGCTTTGGAAGCGGCGCGTTCCACGCCCGCGTCAACCGCCGGCAGCCGCTAATGTATCCGGCAAAGCTGCCGCCGCGACGATTCGCACTGATGCCTGAATTCACCACAGGACTTTATCAGCAGCCACCGACAGGAGGAAGCAGGACATATGCACGTGTTGTATGTGACAGAATTGTAACGATCCAATCCTTATTATATGTCACAGGTGTTGCCGGGAGAAAGTTCCCGTGGGTGAGAATACCTGTCAAAAGCGAGCGGCGTTTTCATTTTTGAAATCGGAATGAAGGCAAATGTGACGGGAATGTTTCACCCTCCATGTTGTGTGTTCGTCGCCGCAGATAGAATAGAGAAAATCCCATCCTGACACAACACGCATGAGCCGCAAAACCACCCGCATCTGCTTGAGCCCTCAGGGCGCATGGGTCCGGCTGGCGATGGCGGCGGTACTGATGCACGGGCCGTCGAACGCTCAGGAAAAGCCGGCCGAACCGTCCGACCCACCGGCTCTTCCGTTTCAACTTTTCCCTGACGCGGTTCCGGCGGAAGCCACCTTTTATATTCGGCAGTACCGGGTGAAAGGAGCGAAGGGCCTCCCGCGAATCGACGTGGAAAGTGCGGTGTATCCATTTATGGGGCCTGAATGCACCCAGGTGCATATTCAGAAGGCCCAGGCGGCTTTACAGAAAGCTTATGAAGACAAGGGTTACGCCGGGGTTTCGGTGAGCAGCCAGTTGTTGAATCACGGCGTCGTCATTTTGCAGGTGACCGAGACCAGGGTCGGAAGGCTGCAGGTCAAAGGATCGCGGTACTTTTCACTTGATAGGATAAAGAAGGAATTTCCCTCGCTGGCAGAGGGGAAAATGCTGAATTTCAAAGACGTGGACCGCGATTTGCGGGCATCTGGACGTTATCCGGACCGGCAGATTTCCCTCACAAAAGAGTCTCTCAAGGCGAGAGAGGGTCAGCCGGAGCTGATGGATGTCGATCTCTATGTGAAGGACAAACTGCCGCTGCACGGCAGCCTTGAGCTTAACAACCGGAACAGTCCGGATACCACAAAGCTGCGGGTCAATGGAGCCATCAGCTATGGTAATCTCTGGCAGGCGGGTCATACTCTGGGCCTGAGTTTTCAGGTCGCGCCGGAACGGCCTGAGGACGCAAAGGTGTTTTCAGCATTCTATTCCGTGCCGGTGCCGTCAGTGAACGGCCTGAGCCTCACCTTCAGCGGGACCAAACAGGACAGCGATATCAATACGCTGGGCGGAGCAGGAGTGCTGGGACGCGGCTATATGGTTGGCGCACGCGCGAACAAGGTGCTCCCGCAGGGCAAATCGTGGGTTCATTCCATCAGTGGCGGTTTTGACTTCAAGCACTTCGACGAAGACATCTCAATCGGGGAGACAACGGTAGTGACGCCTGTCGATTACTGTCCGTTCAGCTTGACCTACAACGGGACGCATGTGGGCGCGACCAGCACCACGGATGTGAACGCGACGCTGGTCTTCAACATTCGCGCCTTCGGGAGTTCCTCCGTCAAGTTTGATGCCAAGCGCTTCACTGCGGATTCCGGTTTCACGATTCTGCGGGCGGATGCTTCGCACACACGGGATCTGCGGAATGGCATGCAGCTCTTTGGAAAGGTGCAGGGACAGCTCGCAAGCGGCGCGTTGATCAACAGCGAGCAGTTCAGCGGCGGCGGCTTGAGCAATGTGCGCGGATATCTCGAATCCACCGTGCAGGGGGACAATGCGATCATGGCCTCCGCAGAAGTGCGTTCGCCTTCTTTCATTCCCATTCCTTCGCCAAAAGAGGGAGAGATGCGTGCGACCCGGCCGAATCAATGGCGCGTGTATGCGTTCTGCGAAGGCGGTTATCTGTCCAACTACGATCCGCTGCCCGAGCAGGACTCCAGCTTTCCGATGGCCAGCGCCGGTATCGGCACTGCGTTCAGACTGCGGGATCACTTCAACGGGTCGGTCGATGCGGCGATTCCGCTGATCGACCAGGGAACCACAGACGCAGGAGACTTTGTGGTGACCTTCAGGATGTGGGCCGACTTCTAACATTTTCATCAACCGGAAAAGCAATGCCAATGTCGAACGAAAAAGGAATGCCGAAACTGCGTCGCCTCATGCTGGCGGCGGTGATCCTCGTGACTGCGGGAACGCAAAGTTCCTGCAAAAAGGAGGGGGAGTGGTGGAGTGAGGAATGGACCATGAAAAAGGAGATCACGGTTGATCCCGCAGCAGCCGGAGCGACGGAGGCTGTCGCCGGCACGAGCGTTCTGGTGCGATTGCATGAAGGAAACTACACGTTTGCCTCCGCCAAAGAGGATGGAACGGACATCCGGTTTATTGCCGACGATAACAAAACGGAGCTTCCGTTTTTCATTGAGAAATACGATGCGCTCGTGAACGAAGCGCACGTATGGGTAAAGCCGGACCTGAAAGCGGGCGGCAAGTCCACTTTCACTCTGTATTACGGCAATCACGGTCCCAAAGCAGTGAAAGCGGACAGCGACAAAGCGGCGCTGGATCCAGACACCATGCTGGCGTGGCACTTCAGTGACAAAGCCACTGCGCCGGGAGATGCTTCCGGACATGGAAACAACGGTGATGTGCAACCCGTTCCGGTTGAGTTGGGACTCATCGGAGGCGGCGCTGGCTTCACTCCCGCCACCAGCGTGGCGGTGGCGGATTCTCCCACACTTCAATGGACGCAGGGAGGCGCAATGACGTGGTCGGCATGGGTAAGGCCTGGCCCGGCACCCACCACCGGAAATCTTTTTTCCCGGGGAGATCTCGTCAACGGCCTGATTGTTAGCGCTGAAAATGGATCGCCCATCGTCGCCGTAAGAAACAACAACATGCTCCAAAAGAGCAACCCGGGCGCACCGCTGGCACCCGGCAAATGGCAACACGTCGCGGTGACCGCATCGGGCTCGCAGGTGCAACTCTATGTGGACGGTGAACTCTACGCCTCCGTTGGCGCAGCACTCCCGGCATTGACCGGCCCGTGCTTCATCGGGGCTGCATCGGGGGGTGCAACGCCGGCCTTCGTTTGCGAAATGGACGAACTGCAAATCGCAAAAGTGGCGCGCTCTGCAAGCTGGCTCAAATTCGCTGTGGCCAGCCAGGGCGGCTCGGACAAAGCGGCGAAGGTGGTCGCAACAGGCCCGGATGTGCAGGGCGACGCCGGATGGTTCGCACCAAGCAGCACCACGGCGATTTTGCTCAGTTCCCTAACGGTGGACGGTTGGGTGGTCATCGGCATTCTCGCCGTCATGGGAGTGATCAGTTGGTATGTGATGTACAGCAAGGTTCGCTACATCAACGGCATCGCCAAAGGAAACCACGCGTTTATGAATGTCTGGAAGCATGTTTCCCGTGACCTGACGGTGCTGGACGACATGGATGACACAAAGATGAAAACCCTTGGCGGAAAGGTCAGCGCGGAGGGGCAGAAGGCTATGCGGCAATCATCAGTTTACCGTATCTATCACATCGGATCGGAAGAAATCCGGCACCGCCTGCAGGCGGACGCTAAAGGTTTCAGCGAAAAGGGCCTTTCGGGTCGCTCCATTCAGGCAATCAAGGCCAGCATGGACGGCGGGCAGGTGCGGGAGAGTCAGCGCCTGAGCAAACTGATCGTGCTGCTGACGATCTGTATCTCAGGAGGTCCGTTTCTCGGACTGCTGGGAACGGTGATCGGGGTCATGATCACCTTCGCGGCCATCGCTGCGGCGGGCGACGTAAACGTCAACTCGATTGCCCCCGGCATCGCGGCGGCGCTCGTGGCCACGGTGGCGGGCCTGGCCGTCGCCATCCCTTCCCTGTTCGGATATAACTACATTCAATCCCGGGTGAAGGACGCGAACACCGACATGCATGTGTTTATTGACGAATTTGTCACCAAAATGGCCGAGTTTTACCCGGATCGCAGGGGATAATATACAAAGAGCAACCGGCGAACGGAGACCTGTATGCAACTGAACGAAGACAAGCCCTACGACGATATCAACATCACACCGATGCTGGATCTCGCGTACGTGCTTCTCGTGATCTTCATTCTCATGACAACAGCCTCCGTTCAGGGAATGAAGATAAAGCTGGGGCTCACCACCAGTCCCCAAAATCTCGCCCAGCCGAAAATGAAGGCCATCACGGTCACGCCGGAGGGCCGCGTCTCGCTCGATGCCGTGCCGGTTTCCCTTCAAGAGCTTGAGCAGAAGCTGCAGACATTTAAAGCGTCCCACCCGGAGTTTCCCGTGGTGGTCCGCGGCGACACGGCGTCGGCCTATCAAAGCATCATGGACGTTCTCGATGTGCTCGGGCGTCTTGGCGTCACCCAGGTGGGTCTCGCCACAAAAACACGATAATAACAATGTAGAAAACAAACATATGAATACCAGCAACCTCGATTTAGACATGGATGAGGAAGTCGAAGAGGGCGGATTTCTTAAGAAGAACTGGCTCGCACTCGCGGTGATGACCCTTGTGCTGGCCGGCGGCACCAGTGCGGCCATCGCTCTTTCTTCCAAAGGCGGAGCCGGAACACGCAAGGCACAGGATGTCATGCTGGTGCAGATCCCGCCACCGCCGCCCGTGGTGCTTCCACCGCCACCGCCGCCACCGCCGGTGGAGGAGGAAATGATCGAAAATAAAGACGAAACGCCAAAGGAGGAAGCCCCGGCCGATACCGCACCGTCCACCGGCGTGGTGAGCAACGGGCCTGCGGATGCTTACGGGCTTCGGGCCAAAGGCGGCAACGGCCGCAGAAATATCGCGCCGGTGAGTCCCATGAGTCTTTGGGCTCCGTACGCCTCGCAGGCGGCTTCCAGGATCGCTGATGCGATGCGGCATCATGCCACACTCAAGAAAGCGTCCATTGATGGCATCAGGGTGCGCATCTGGATCGACTCCACCGGACGCATCACACGCGCCGTCGTGCCACCCACCGGAAATTCCGCCGTGGATGCGGCGCTGCAGGGAGAAGTCCTCACAGGAATGCAACTCGCCGCGCCTCCGCCGCAGGGGATGAGAATGCCGGTCAATCTCAAAGTGACCGCCCGCCGCTAGCCAAAGTCCTCCCCTCTATGCTCAAGAACTCACAACCGCGGGCCGCAAGGCTTGCGCTGCTGCTGGCTGTTGCCCAGTCACTGCCGGGGAACACCGTCAACGCCCAGCTTCCTGCCGGCTCGCCATCATCCGGCACGTCTGCGGCCGGAACAACCGCAACTCCCGTTCCGAAAGAGGCTTCTCCAAAATCTGCAGCATCGGAACCGGCCCCGTCCGCTGAAGAGACGCCGGCTCCGCCCCCGCCGGATGTGCGCAACGAACCGCCGCTTCCCGGCGAGGACCCGCAGGACCCGCCACCGCTTCCTGAGTTTGGAAAGGGTGCGGCGGAACAGGACACATTACCTCCTGATTTCGCGCAAAGCGTGACCATGATTCTCATCAGGAAACTGGTGCAGCGCAACATCATCACGGCGGAGGACGCCGAGCAGATGATCCATCAGGCCGAAACGGAGGCGCGGGCCATTCGCGCTCAGGAACGGGCGGCGAAGAAAAGGGAGGCGGAGGAAGAGGACGATGCCATCCGGGTAAATGAAGTGCCTGTGGTGGTGCAAAATCAAATGCGCGACAAGATCAAACAGGAGATCCTCACAGAAATGCGCGGGCCCGGTGACAAGGGCGGCACGTCCTATCCGCCTCTGGAGAAGGATGACGAGGGACTCTTTGGAGACTTGCGGCTGCGTTATGAAATGATCGATTTCGGGGACGCCAATAACGACACTGGCCTTTTCCCCAATTTCAACGCCATCAACACCGGCGCGCCTTTTGACACCACCGGACCTGTGTTTTCGCCTCAGTACAATGTGGCCGAAGACCGCCAGCGTTACCGCCTCCGGTTCCGGCTCGGCAGCGAATTTGCTCTCGAGAATGATTGGAAAGCCGGTTTCCGCATCGCCACCGGTGAGAACACCTCTCCCACCACTACCAATCAAAGCGTAGGCCTCGCCAATCAGGGCTCCGGCGGCAACTTCAGCAAGTACGCCATCTGGCTGGATCGCGCATTTATGCGGTGGGACTACGAGTGGGACAACGGAACGGCGTTCACCTTCTGGGGCGGGCGTTTCGATAATCCGTTCTTCAATACGGAGATCATTTTCGACGAAGACGTGGGCATCGACGGCCTCGCGTTCAAGTTGAAGCCTAACATGGGCGGCAAAGTGAAGCCGTTCATCACCGCAGCGGCCGCTCCCATCTTCAACACGGACCTGAATTTCTCAAGCAACCGGCCCGACAAATTCGAAAGCACGGACAAGTATCTGTATGCCGCTCAGGTGGGAGCGGACTTCAAGCTGACGAAAGAGCTCAGCGCAAAACTCGCGGCCGCCTACTATATTTTTGACGGCGTGGAGGGAGAATTCTCCACGCCCTACACGCCTATCAATGCTCAGGATGCAGGCGACACGGACAACACCAGGCCCTCCTTCGCACAGCGCGGTAATACCTACTTCCCGCTCCGCCGGATCATTCCCGACGCCACCAATGGCTTCGGCACCACCAATCAGTGGCAGTACTACGGACTCGCCACTCCATTCCGCCCTCTCACGATTACCGGGAAACTTGACTGGGACCACTTTGAGCCGGTGCGCGTCACTCTGCACGGCGAATACATCAAGAACACGGCATTCGACCGCGACGCCGTCGCCGCCATTGCTGTCAACAACCGCGGTCCCGTCCCTGCGGGCGGAACACTCGGCACGTTTGAAGGCGGCGACACGGCGTGGATCGTTGGTGTGAAAGTGGGCCACGCGGCACTCGATAAAAAAGGCGCATGGCAAGCGGGATTCAACTATCGCCACGTGGAATCAGACGCCGTGGTCGATGGCCTCGCCGATTCCGAATTTGGCGGCGGTGGCACGAACGTAAAAGGCTGGACACTGGGCGGCGCATGGGCGCTCTCCAAAAGCACTGCATTTGGCGTTTCGTGGCTGAGTTCCAGCGAGGTCGCAGGCCCTCCGCTCAAAACCGATTACCTCCAGGTTGACCTCAAAATCAAATTCTAGTCATGAAACGCATCCATCTCGTCGCTGCCTGCATTGCTCTGTTCTCCTCAATAACGTCCGCCCGGTCGGATGAGGCATCGGAAGCGAAGTTGAAAGAGAACCTTAAGAATGTTTCCCGCCAACTCCGTGACATTCAGGCCGAAAAAGCCGCGCTTCAGGCTGCCCAGGCGGGGCTGGAGACAAAAAACAAAGCGCTTGAGGACCAGGTAAAGGCGCAGGGAAAACGCCTTGAGGAGATGGATAAGGACATGAAGAAGGCCGCAGCCGACGCGAAGACCATCCAGGAGGAGCAGACCGCCAAAATCACGAGCCTCACCGGTGAACTGGCCAAATTTAAAACGTCCCTCGACAAATGGCAAACCTCTCACAAGACGGTCACGGAGGTCGCGAAACAGAAAGAAGGCGAGCGCGCCAAACTCCAGGCCAAATCAGCGGAACAGGAGCGGCAACTGGCACAGTGCCGCCGGCAAAACGTAGAGCTGTATAAACTGGCGAACGAAATTCTCGACCGGTATAACAAGTTCGGAATTGGCGAGGCGCTCGCCGCTCGCGAGCCATTCACCGGCAATGCCAAAGTGAAGCTTCAGAATCTCGTGCAGGATTACGAAGACAAACTGCTAAAACAAACGGCAAAGCCATGAACACCCGCAGTTCGCAGTCAGAATCCGGTCTCCGGCCGGGGCGGATTTGCTGCAGGCTCGTTTTTCTATCATTGTTTCCGGCCCTTGCCGGAGTGCGCGCTGCGCCGGGGAATGATCAAGTGATCATGGACGAGGTCCTGGCATCCGTGGCAAAGCTGGATGTCCGCGAGAAAACCGCGCTGGCGAACGATCCCGCACTGCTGAAGCAAGTGGTGCAACTCACCGTGTCGCAACGCCTCCTTTTGCAGGAGGCCCGCGCAAATAAATGGGAGGAGCGCCCGGAAGTGAAGGCGAAGCTTGAACGCGCGCGTGACAGCGCCCTGGCGGAAAGCTGGCTGCAATCGCTCGTCGCACCTCCACCGGAATATCCTAACGAGACGGAAATCAAAGCGGCCTACGATGCGCAAAAGGCTTCGCTTGCGATGCCCCGGCAGTTCCGCATCGCCCAGATTTTTATTGCCTGCCCCCGCAACGCTGACAAATCCGGTGTCCGCAAAGCCGAGGCAAAACTGGCCGCCGTGAAAGAAAAGCTGGCCTCCTACAAACAGGACTTTGCGGCCATTGCGCGCAGTGACAGCGAAGAAAAGGTCAGTGCCGCAAATGGGGGCGAAATCGGCTGGCTGGCAGAAGCTCAAATTCAACCTGAACTGCGCCCCCGCATCCTCAAACTGCTCAAGCATGAAGTCTCGTCGCCGGTCCGGCTCAACGATGGCTGGCACATTCTGAAGTGCCTCGACAAACGGGATGCCGGCGCCCCCGCTCTCGAGCACATCCGCGCAAAACTCGTCACTCAGCTTCGCACTGAGAAGATGAAAGCGAACAGCGAGGCCTATCTGGCCCGCCTCGCAAAAGAGAACGCTGCGGAGATCGATGAAGCGGCCGTTGCGAAGCTGTGCGCGGAAAGTGTCGAAAACTTCAAACTTCAAAGTCCAACTTTCAAGGAAACTTCAAACAACAAGTCTCAAGCTCAGGCACCCGCAGGAATTCCGCGCGGCGATGCTAGTGACTAACCAAATTCAAAAGATATGAAACCGTCCCCCAGCCGTATCTTCATTCCGTCCACCTGGCCCCGTCTGTCCACCGCACTGCTTCTCGCCCTTACCGGCTCGAGTAACGCCGGAGACCTGTTGCGCGGCGGAGCCGGCTATACCGCCCCGGCCCGCACCGCCGCGGGAGGCAACGAAGCCGGAAGCGTCCAGGCGGCAGCGGCCCGTGCCAATGCTCAGGACGCACTGGCGCGCACCTCGCAGGTTCTTGCGTCGGTGAAGGCGCTCCAGCAGTCCGCAAGAGATTTGGCGGCTCAGCAGAACAACGCCGGCCCCAATCTCCCAACAGTTCCCAACGGCCTCGGCACCGGCGGACTCAAACCAGTTGCGGGAGCCACTGCCGGCAGCGCGCTTTGGTCGGGCGCAAACCTGCCGGTGCAAACCACCAATACCGGAGCGAATGCCCGCTTCACTGAGAAAGTTACGGTGAAACAAACCGCCCAGCAGGCGCTGCTGACATGGGATACCTTCAATGTCGGCCGGCAAACGGAACTGGTCTTTGATCAGTCCGCCGGCGGCGCGAACCGCAATCAATGGATTGCCTTCAACACCGTAAACGACCCCGGCGGCGTGCCCTCGCAAATTCTGGGCTCCATCAAAGCCGACGGCCAGGTGTATGTCATCAATCAAAACGGCATCATCTTTGGCGGAGAGAGTCAGGTAAACACTCACACGCTGGTGGCCTCCTCCCTGCCTATTAATAACAACCTCGTGGAGCGTGGATTGCTGAACAATCCGGACTCTCAATTTCTGTTCTCTGCACTGCCGCAGCCGCAGGGAACCAAAGGCACGCCCGCCTTCACGCCGCCTCCGAATCATGCACCTGGTGGACGCATCGGTGATATCACCGTCCAGGCCGGAGCGCAAATCGTCAGTCCCACCAGCGCCGAAAAGGTGGGCGGACGTGTTGCGCTAATCGGTCCTAACGTTACCAATGCGGGAACCATCGAAACGCCGGACGGCCAGACAATTCTCGCTGCCGGCCTTCAGGTGGCGATGGTGGAGCACGATTCCGCCGATCCCACCCTGCGCGGCCTCGATGTCCGCGTCGGCGCCGTCGTTGATCCCGCCTCCGTCATTCCCGCTTATGCCGGAACGGCTTTGAACTCGGGCCTCGTCACCGCTCCGCACGCCAGCGTTACCATTACCGGCAAAGATGTCGTCAATACCGGCGCCATCGACAGCAACACTTCGGTCTCGTTGAATGGCCGTATCGACCTCAATGCGAGCTACGGCCTTGTGAGTGAGAACGGCGAGGAGCCGCTGACTCCAGGCCCCCTCTATCAAAATACCGGCACCGTCACTCTGGGTAGCGGTAGCATGGCTCGCATCCTGCCGGAGCAATCAACCACGGAGAAAGTCGTCGGCACCAAACTGGCGCTGAACTCGACAATGAACATTACCGGGCTGACCGTGCACATGGAGGAGAACTCAACCCTCCTCGCGCCGGGCGCGAATGTGGCCATCAATGCAGGGATCTGGAGGCACTTTCCTGAAACGGGAGCCCTCCGCTCAAACTTTGTTTTCAATGACGGGCAAATTTATTTGAGTCAGGGCGCGCTGATCGATGTGTCGGGCTCGAAGAATGTGGAGGTTCCCGTATCGCAAAATTATGTGAAGGCCGAGTTGCGCGCAGCCGAACTGGCGGATTCTCCGCTGCTGCGTGAGAGCGCTCTGCGCGGGCAGACGGTCATCGTTGACATCCGCAACACCGGCACTTACAACGGACGCACATGGGTCGGTTCGCCCATTGCGGATGTGTCGGGTTACGCGGGCCTCATCGAACGTACGGCACGGGAACTCACGGTTGCGGGTGGCACAGTGAATTTGAAAGCCGGCGGCTCCGTCGTTGTTCAGGATGGTGCGACCATCGACGTCTCGAATGGCTGGATCAACTTCACCGGCGCGATGGTCCAAACCACCCGCGTCCTCTCCGGTGGCCACGTTTACGACATCGCTCAAGCCACTCCTGATCGGATTTACGACGGTGTCTTCACGGGGAATGGAACCGTGGCGCATCAGAAGTGGAATCTTCCTCAGGCATTTCCGGGCGGGGTGAATCCTAACGGACAACGCTTCGATGAGGGCGGTCTCTTCGGAGGCGCGGGAGGCAACCTCGCAATTACCGCGCCCGGCATGGTTCTCGATGGCACGCTCGACGGCACCACGGTCAGCGGACCCGCCCAGCGCAGCCAGCCGCCCGCAGCCAGCCGCCTCGCTCTCGGTTTTCAGAGGGACGAAATTGCTGAACCGCATTTTGCTGAGTCGCCCACACCACCGCATGTCACTTTCCAGGACGGCACATTGCCGGCTGCTGCGCCGTTCGGTCTTGACGCTTCCGGCAAGCCGCTGCCTCTCGCGGAGGAACGGCTGTCACAGGTCAATCTGTCGCCTTCCCTTTTCAGCGAGGGCGGGTTTGACTCTCTGAGTGTGATCAACGGGGATGGCGATATCACCGTCCCCTCCGGCGTGACGTTAGCCGCCGGCGCGCTGGGCAACATCACTCTTACCGGTGCGAATTTGAACATCGCCGGATCAATCACCGCCACCGGCGGCACCATCAATCTCACCGCCGGCACCATTTCCCCGTACAAAGCGCCCGCCCTTGCAGCCGGAATCGACAGGCCGCCACCGGCTCCGGAACGGGGCACCATCAACGTGGCGCCGGGAGCCCTGATCAGCACCGCCGGCCAGGTTGTGGATGACCGCACCAATGCGGTGGACATTCCCGGCATTCCGGCGGTGTTGAACGCAGGAACGATCAACATCAACGGCTATCGCACCCTGCTCAGTGCCGGCAGCGAATTGAATGTCTCCGGAGGGGTTTTGGTGGGCGCTACCGGAAGATTCACTTACGGTACTGGCGGGGCCATCTCCATCAAAGGCGGACAGGATCCAGGCTTTGCCTCGGTCAATGGCGGCACGCTGAATCTCGGTGCGACGATGACCGGCTATTCCGGCGGCAGAGGGGGCACGCTGGCCGTCACCGCTCCGGCTTTCCAGGTGGGCGGAGACACCGCCCCGGACGGTGTCCTGCGGCTCGATCCCTCCTTTTTCTCCCAGGGCGGTTTCACAGCGTATTCCATGACCGGCATCGGTCTGCGCGCCGGCAATGGACAGTTCATCCCGGGTGTTTTCATCACCCCTGGAACACAGATCAATGCCACCGCCGAAAACTGGCTTGCTCAAACAAACGGTGTGCTCGGCGATTTGCAGCTTTCACGAATCCTCCAGCAGGAGGGCATTCGCACGCCAGTCAATCTCGCCTTTGATGCACCGGGATTGAACAATTCCTTCGGCACCTCTAACGAACAGCTCGTCCGCGGTCAGTTCGTGATGGGCAGTGGTGCGGCGATTCGTTCGGATGCGCGGGCCAGTGTCTCTTTGAGCGGGCAAACGGCGGAAGTGCTGGGCAGCGTCTATGCTCCCGGCGGGTCCATCTCTCTGCGCGGCAGCAATACCTCGTCAGCCCCCTTCCCCGGCGCGTCTCAGGCCCTGACCACCCTCCGCGTTGGAGCCGAGAGCATTCTTTCCACAGCGGGCACGACCATCCTCACTCCAGACCCGCGCGGTAACCGCACGGGTTCCGTTCTCAACGGCGGAACTGTCAGTATTTCCGGCAACATTGCGACGGAAAAAGGCGCCTTAATCGATGTGTCTGGAACCACTGGCGAACTGGATGTGGCCCCTGAAGCCATCTTTCGAAATGGCGTGGACAACGCCTCGCTCCAGGGCTCAAAAGTGGTGCGCACGCGGATCGACAGCAATGGCGGCACGATCACCCTCAGCGGAGGACAGCAATTGTACGCAGATGCAACGCTGCGCGGAGCCGCGGGCGGCCCGGGTACGCTGGGAGGCACGCTCAACGTTTCTTCCGGAGTGTTCGAGGCGGCCAACGTGATCGCTCCCACTCTGCAAGTCATCCAAAGCGGACAAACCATTCCCACTGGCAGCGTCTCAATCCTCGAAAGCGTCAAGGGTGCCGATGGAACGCCTCTCCCTGGGATGGGGTATTTTGCGGCAGACCGGTTTAACGAGAGCGGCCTGAGCGCGCTGACGCTTTCCGGCCATGTCCTCTTCAAGGGACCGGTCTCCCTGACGGCTGCGCGCAGCCTTTCGGTTGCCACCAGCGGGGTGATCCGAGCGGACGATGCAGTGGTTCTCACCGCTCCGGCCGTCGCCGTGGGACAGCGGTTTGTCGCCCCGATGCTGCCGACAGACCTCATCAACTATTCCCCGTTCCGGGAAGGGAATAACAAGTTCTACTTCCCTCCGGTCACCGGCTCCGGCAGCCTCACGGTGAACGCAAAGCTCATCGATATCGGCAATCTTTCCCTGCTGGGTATCGGCTCAGCGCATTTCAATGCTGACAATGGAGACATCCGCGGCAGCGGCACATTCAATATCGCGGGAAATGTGACACTTCGCGCCGGGCAGGTTTTTCCCCCAACGGCTTCCACCTTTAACATCGCCGCCTACGACTATCAAAGCGGCGGCTCCACGCTGCCCGGGACCGTAACCGTCACGGGAAGCGGCACCCGCTCGCTTCCGTGGTCCGCGGGAGGCACGTTAAATATCTACGCTTCCGTCATCGAACACGGTGGAATCCTGCGCGCGCCGCTGGGCACTATCAATCTCGGCTGGGACGGTACAGGCGCCGCGCCCACGGACGCCATCACCAACCTGCCGGTGCCGGTGACCAAACAGCTCACATTATTGTCAGGAAGTCTCACCTCCGTTTCCTCCTTCGATCCGGTGTCCGGCACCCACATCCTGCTGCCTTATGGCATCAATCCGGGAGCCAATGCATGGATTGATCCCTCCGGCACGGATATCACCCGCACCGGCCCTCCTTCCAAAGGAATCAATCTCGCGGGGGAGAATGTGAACGCGCAATCCGGCAGCACCCTGGACATCCGCGGCGGCGGTGATCTTTACGCCTATCGCTGGGTGCTCGGCAATGGCGGCTCCCGCGACGTTCTCAGTTCCAGCACCGCCTTCGCTGTTATTCCATCCTATGGCGCGGAATACGCCCCGTATGCAGCATTTCACACCAGTGCGCCCAATCTTAAAGGCGACCCTGGCTACGTGAACTCCTCGCTTCAGCCTGGAGACCGCATCTATCTCGAAGCGGTTCCCGGTGTGCCGGCTAAAGGCGACAAGCCCGCCATTCCGGGATTGCCTGCCGGTTATTACACGCTCCTGCCGGCGCACTATGCCCTGCTGCCGGGCGCGTTCCTTGTCACTCCCAAAACCGGAACGCCCGCCGGCACGGTGGTTCAGCCTGACAATTCCAGCATCGTGGCGGGTTACCGCTTCAACCAGGCCAGCCCGGGCGGACAAAATGTGCTGCTGTCCAACTTCGAAGTCGCCGCCTCTGCGGTCGTTAGGACGCGATCTCAATATGAAGATTACAAGGCCGGCGCATTTTTTACTGATGTAGCAAACAAAGCGGAAACCGCAGTTCCCCGGCTGCCGTCCGACGCAGGACGGCTCCTCTTGACCGCAGCGCAGCAGATCGCATTCGGCGGCACGCTCGCAGCCTCCGCCGCCACCGGCGCGCGCGGCGGCATGGTGGATATCAGCAGTCCGCTGGATATTTTGATTGACGGCCCTAACGCTCCATCTACGCCCGGCACACTCACTCTCAACTCCGCTGATCTTAGCGCCTTCAAGGCTCAGAGCCTTCTCATCGGAGGTTTCCGGCAGACCGGTCCTGAAGGGACACAAGTCACCGTCACTACCGACAGCATTACCGTGGACAATGCCGGTTCTCCCCTCGCGGGTGATGACATCATTCTGGCTTCCTCCGGCAGCCTGACACTTGCGCCCGATGCAGAAATCGCCCAAAGCGGAAACTCGAAAGCGGAATCACTCATCTTCGGTCAGACCTCCAGTGCGGGCGGCGGCAACGGCGCCTTGCTCCGGCTCAGCGGAGATCCCTCCGCCGTCATCGTGCGCAACGGCATTACCGGTGCGCAGGACGCAAGCCTCGGCATTGGCGCTGGTGTCAAACTCAGCGGCGGCAGTCTCACTCTCGATTCCACCGCCGGCACCACCCTCGATCCCGCCGCCGCCCTTCTGAGCAATGCTATCAATATTAACAGTGGGCGTATCAGCCTCGCTCTCGAAAACGCGGGCACTCTTCAGCCGAATAGCGGTCTCGTTCTCTCGGGTGATGCACTGCAAAGTCTCCAGAATGCCTCGGGTCTCTCCTTCCTGAGTTACAGTTCCATCGACATCTATGGCACCGGTCAAGTGGGGCGCAGCACCACCAAAAACCTCGCGCTTCATGCAGCGGAGATCCGCGGCTTCAACAACGCTGGCGGCACGGCCACTTTCACGGCGGAAAATATTCTGATCGATAACAGCGCCAATGGAACATCCGCCGGAGCGGTGACCGCTCCGCAGGGAACGCTGGCATTCGAGGGCGCCGCGATCCGGATCGGAGTCAAGGACGTGAGGGTCGATCAATTCGACCATCTGCGAATGACCGCAACCGGCGGCATCTCCGGGCAGGGTGCCGGAAGCCTCGCTTCGGGAGGAACGCTGACACTCACTGCACCCGTGCTCACAGGCAGCGCACGCTCTGACCTCACGATTCGCTCCTCCGGTGCGCTCGAAATCCACGCACCTGCAGGCGGCAGCAGCGCCCCCGCCGTTGCCCCAGGACTCGGGGCACGCTTGAGCCTCATCGGCAGTAGTGTTTCGAATGATGCCGATGTTCTGCTTCCCAGCGGCGAACTCACGCTTCACGCCACTGCCGGGGATGTCACCGCCGGCGGGCATCTTGACACCTCGGGGACGGCCCGCACCTTTTACGATCTAACCAAATACACGGACGGCGGCGCCATCAATCTGATTTCGGATACGGGAAGCGTCACGGTGCCTTCCGGCGGACACGTCAATGTCGCCGCGCCGGCGGCGGGCGGCAATGCCGGTTCTTTGACTATCAATGCGCCGGCGGGTTCGGTGGACATCGCCGGAACCCTGGCCGGCGCCGCAGGAGTGGGCGGCAGCAGCGGATCGGCGTCCATTACCTCCGGCAATCTCCCGTCTTTGGCTGCACTCGACGCGCTTCTGAATGCGGCGCACTTCAATGAGACCCGCAGCTATCGCGCCGTTAACGGCGACGTCCTGGTGGATGGCTCAGGCACAGCCCATCATTACAGCGTAGCCGCTGACAACGGCAGCGTGACCGTCACCGGCACCATTGATGCCTCCGGCGTCGAGGGCGGCAATATCTCCCTGCAGGCTCATGGCGGTGTGACTCTCGCATCGTCCGCCCGGCTGAACGCATCGGCGCAAAAATTCAGCGCAGCGGGCAAGGGCGGAGTAGTATTGATCGAGGCCGGCACACAGCGCAACGGCACTATCGACACCGGCGCGGTGCTCGATATCCAAAGCGGTTCCGCCATCGATCTCTCCGTCGCGGCAAGGGACGCGAATAGTGCCGCGGCAGGAAAGTTCTCCGGCACACTCCACCTGCGCGCCCCGCAAACCACCAGCGGCACAGACCTTCAAATGAACGCGCTGAACGGCACCGTCACCGGCGCATCGTCCATCGTCGTGGAAGGATATCGTCTCTTCGACCTCACTGATTCCGGTGGCACCATCAACACCTCGGTCCAAAACGGTGTCAAAGAAAACGGAACTGCTTTCGGCAATGCAACAGATGCGATGAAGACCCGCCTGCTCTCCGGAAATGCCGCATTGCAGGGGCTGACCTTCTTCCAGCCAGGCGCGGAAATCATCAATCGCACCGGCGACCTGACCCTGGCTTCCACATGGGATCTCTCTACCTTCCGCTTCAGCCCTGACAATGTTCCCGGCGTCCTGACCATGCGGGCGGCGGGCAATCTCAATTTCAACTTCGCCAGCAGCCTCAGCGACGGATTCGGCGGAGGTTCGGGTCCGCTTTGGCAACAGCCGCTCCTTGCGGTCGGAACACGTTCGTGGTCCTACCGGCTCGCCGCGGGCGCGGACATGTCCGCCGCGGACTACCGCGCTGTGCAGTCGCTGGATGCGCTCCAGCAGGACAAAGGCTCGCTCATTCTCGGCAGCAATGCTCCCGGTTCCGCGCCCCTGCCGGTCTCGGGGACGAGCAACACCGTGCGCGACGGGATTATCAATCCGCGGTATCAAACGATTCGAACCGGCACGGGCGATATCACCATCACCGCCGGACGGGACGTACAGATTTTCAATCCGCTCGGCACGATCTACACGGCCGGCACGAAGGCAGCGGACATGGATAACTTCGACATTCCCAATGTCAGTTATACCCAGACGGGTGCATCGAATCTGGGTGCTCCACAGGCGACCGCAGCGACATTCCACACCCCCCAGTATTCGCTTAACGGCGGCGACGTCACCATCCAAGCGCAAAACAACATCGCCCGCTACAAGCCTTCTCAGGAGGGCCTGGTGGCCGATTCGACCCGGCAAATGCCCACAAACTGGCTCTACCGACGCAGTTACGTTGATCCCGCTACAGGACAGTTCGCTTCTACGCGGCCCAATCTCGACACCGGCTCTACTTCATGGTGGATCGATTTCAGTAATTTCTTCCAGGGTGTCGGCGCACTCGGAGGCGGCAATGTCACCATGATCGCCGGTCAGGATATCGCCGATGTGGATGCCGTGATTCCCACTAACGCCCGCATGCCAAAGGGTACCCCGAACGCTGGCGCGCTCCTGGAACTTGGTGGCGGTGACCTGGTCGTTCGCGCGGGTCGCGATATCGACGGCGGCGTCTATTACGTGGAACGCGGCACCGGCACTCTTGCCGCGGGCGGAAGTATCAAGACCAACAGCACCCGCGCTGCCATGACTCAGACCTCCATAGCGGAGCTCGAAATCCGCGGTCAAACTCCGGATCCCACAAGCTGGCTCCCCACCACTCTGTTCGCGGGGAAATCGACCTTCGATGTTTCCGCTCGCGGCGGCATTCTTTTGGGTCAGGTGGCCAATCCGTTTCTGCTGCCGCAGGGCATCAATAACAGTTATCATCAGAAGACTTATTTCTCCACCTACAGCCAGACGGCAGGCGTCACGGTTTCATCTCTGGGAGGGGATGTGACGCTGCAAAGCAACACCTCCGGAGATAATCCTGGCAGCCTCAGCGCGTGGTACAACAACGTCCTTGAGTTCGATGCCTTTGGAGACTCGTGGGCTGTCGCGCAGCCATGGCTGCGGCTCGCTGAAACCGACGTTCGGCCGTTTACCATCGCGGCCTCCCTGATGCCAGGAACACTGAAAGCGACTGCTTTTTCGGGCGACATCAATGTGGTCGGCAGTCTGACACTTTCTCCCGCCGCCAGCGGCACCATCGACCTCGCCGCGTCGGGAGCCATCGACGGTCTTCAGCCGCACAGCCTGGAAAGCATTCCTAAAGATCCAAGGTATCAATGGGGTGCCAGCACCATCAACCTGTCTGATACTGATCCCAACGCTCTTCCTGGCATCACCGCTCCCGTCAATCTCCCGGGATTCTCCACAGGCACCGCATGGCGCACCACCCTCGCCACGGTTCTTTCAACCTCCTTCGATCCCCGTTTCCTTGAGAGCGGTTCCAGCACGGGTTCCTATTACGGCATCCTCCAAACGAAGCAGGCTCTGCATGCCTCCGGACTGCTTCACCTCAACGACGCCACCCCTGTGCGCTTGTATGCGGGCAGCGGCGGCATTTCCGGCATCACTCTTTTCAGCGGGAAAGCCGGACGTATTTTTGCCGGAGCGGACATCACCGACGTTTCGCTCTATTTGCAGCACGTCCGTCAAAGCGACCTCAGCATCGTCTCTTCGGGCCGCGACATCGTTGCCTACGATCCCAACTCCGTCCTTCGCACTCAGGCGCAAAGCGCCGGCAATATGCTGATCAATACTCCGGTCGGATTTCCCTCCGCGGGTGACATTCAAATCAGCGGTCCCGGCACCGTTCAGGTGCTCGCCGGACGGAATCTGGACCTCGGTGTCGGCCCAACGAATCCGGACAGGACGGCGCTTGGCTTGCTAACCATCGGCAATGCCCGGAATCCCGCCCTGCCATTCGAAGGCGCGAGCATCGTGGCCGCAGCCGGCCTCGGAGGCGCGCAGGGATTCTCCAATCCTAACGTGGACTTCGCCGCCTTCATCGCGAAGTACGTCACCGCTCCCACGGAATACTCGATCCCCAGCGGCACAGATGCGCCTCCCACCGTCGTCGAGACGCACTACTATCTCACCGAGACTCTCCTCGGCAAAAAACACGCGGACTTCATCAAGCTTCCCGCGGAGGAACAGCAGCAGCTCGCGCAGCAGGCTGTCGAACAATTCAATACGCTCTCACCGGAAAAGCAGAAGCTCGTCGCCATCGAGATCTTCTACCTTGTCCTCCGCGACACCGGACGCGCGCGTTCGAAGACTGGCGTTTACACCGTAGGCGAAACAGCCATCGCGACGCTCTTCAACGGCGACGCCTGGAGCGGCGATATCGCCCTCACTTCCCGCCTCATCAAAACGCAGAGCGGCGGCTCCATCAACATTCTGGCTCCGGGCGGCGGACTGACCGTGGGACTCGATGCCACCGGCAACCAGGCACTCGACCAGGGCATCCTCACAGAGTCGGGCGGCACCATCAATATCTTCACCGACCAAAGCGTGGCAGTCGGCACTTCGCGTATCTTCACACTGCGCGGCGGTGATGAAATGATCTGGTCTTCGGAAGGCGACATTGCCGCCGGGGCCTCTTCGAAAACCGTGCAGTCTGCTCCTCCTACGCGGGTCCTCATCGACCCTCAAAGCGGTGACGTGAAAACCGACCTGGCCGGTCTCGCCACGGGTGGTGGTATCGGTGTGCTCGCCACCGTCGCAGGTGTGGCCGCCGGCAACGTGGACCTCATCGCACCTAAAGGTACGATTGATGCCGGTGATGCCGGCATCCGCGTGACGGGCAATATCAACATTGCCGCCAATTCCGTCGCCAACAGTGCCAACATCGCTGCAGGCGGGTCCAGCACGGGAACCCCCGCGGCGCCAGGTGGCGCAGCAACCACATCGACGCCTCCTCCGACTCAGCCACAGCAGCAGCAGCAGGCACCCGTCCAAAAAGAACCCGTCAAGGCGCCAACCGAGAGCGTTCGGGAAATTCTCTCCGTCATCACTGTTGAGGTCCTCGGCTACGGCGGTGGCGGCGGCGAAGGCGTCGAGGAGGACAAAGACAAGGAGCGCCGTAAAAAACAGCAGGAGGAGGAGGCAAAGAAAGCCGAAGAGGCGGACAAAAAGGCCGGCGACGGGAAGCCGCCTGGCCAATAAGGCCACGGGGCCCGTTTTTCTGAAATAGCCGCGGCGCACCTCCGGTCGTCGCGGCTTTTCTTTTTTCGTTCACTGGCGCGCGCAGGTAATCGGCAGCGCTTTTTACTTCTGAATCGAATCCAGCAGCCTCTCAATCGTCAGCGTATGCTTCCGCATCGTCAGCAGCGACTGGCGCACCACCACTGGATCATTGATCACACCGTCCAGCATGTTTTCGAGATAACCTGAAACGATGGCCAGCGGGTTTTTCATCTGCATCATCGCATCGCCCCCCTGATGCGAAACGGCGACGGGCTGATTGTTCTCCGCATCGCTGCGCTCGTCGCCCCGCAGCGCGATGCGAACGAGACGCCGGGTCGGCGTAATCCACAGCGGCACGATGGAAATATGGAAATGATGATCATCACGCCACCTCTCGCCAGGAAGCGGCAGCGCAAGGCGCGAGAAGAGCGGCTTGCCTGTATGGTAAGCGTCCGCCGCCAGCATGCTCAATTGCCGGTCGGCCAGAACCGATTCCAGTTTTCGCCCCAGAATGCGTCCCTTGGGACGCAGCAGATTTTTCCCGGAACTGTTTACATACACTATTCGGTCCGTCCCGTCGAGCAGCAGACAGGCGTCCGAAAGTCCCTCCATGACCTGTTCCATGAAATACTCCGGCCCCTTCGCGGCCGCGGATGAACCGTTTCCGTCTGTCGTGTCTTCGACAACTTCCTGCCGGGGAGGCATTTTGAAATAAAAAGGATGCTGGCGCTCCTGAATTAACGGTTTTCTTCCCATTTTCAATTAATATCCCTTTTTTGTCCGCCAGCCAAAGAGGAGCGCGTGACAATGTTGACACCCCAAATTAATATCAGTCTGTCACCGATGGCGATTCTGTTACCTTCGAGCGGGCACGCCCGCAGATTCGCCAACGCAAACGCACGGAACTCTTCGTTTTCACCCTGCCCGCATCTTATGTGTTTTTTCCCGTATTAATTAACCCCGGGCGCTGCGCCCGTCAGCTGTGAAGGTGGTAGCGCCGGATTTTGTATTGCAGGGCGCGGCGGCTGATACCCAGCGTTTTTGCCGCCTCTTCGCGGTTCGAGGTTACCTTGAGGAGGGTCTGACGAATCAGTTCCGCCTCCACCTGAGCCATGGTCATCCCGGGTAAAACGGTCAGGTGCCGCGGCTCCCGCGACGCCTGATGCAGCGGGGAGGGAAGATCGCCAAGTTCGATATTCGTATGCGGAATCGTGACGACAAGCCGCTCCACCAGATTTCTCAACTGCCGGACATTTCCCGGCCAGCGGAGGGTTTGGAACAGGGTAATCACCTCGTTCTTGAAGCGCTTGAGCCTCCGGCCGTGTTTCACGCAGAAATGCTCTGTGAAGGATTTGACCAGCGGCGCTATGTCCTCCACACGCTCGCGCAACGGAGGAATGCGAATCGATACAATATTCAGACGGTAAAAGAGATCTTCGCGGAAGCGTCCGCCGTGAACGGCCTCCGCCTCAAGGTCTTTGTTAGTGGCCGCGATGATCCTTGCATCCGCACGCTCGAGTTTTTGACTTCCGATGGGGCGGAAGGTGCCGTCTTCAAGCACCCGCAGGAGATCTCCCTGGCCCTTGCCGGACAGGTCACCGATTTCGTCGAGGAACAGCGTCCCTCCGCGGGCAAGTTCGAAGCCGCCCTTCCGGTCGCTCATGGCTCCGGTGAAAGCGCCCCTGACATGACCGAATAATTCGGACTCGATTAGATTCTCGGGCAGCCCCGCACAATTGACCGCGACAAAAGGTGACATTCTGCGCCGGCTCTTCTCATGAATGGCACGCGCCACCACCTCCTTGCCGGTGCCGCTCTCGCCTTCAATGAGCACCGTAACACCAGTCGGTGCAATCTGGCGGACGAGATCGCTGATTCGGCCCATCACCGCACTGCTGCCGGCGAAGATGTCTGGATCGGCCCGGCGGCGCAGGCGCAGCTTGATCTGATGATCCTCCGCCACGAGGGCTTGGTACTCCAGCGCCCTGCGGACGGACTCAAGCAGTTGCGCCGGCTCCACAGGCCGGGTGAGGTAATCGCACACCCCGCGCCGCATGGCCTCCACCGCAGTCTGAATATCGCCCCCCTCGCTGACAAAGATAAACTGTGTGTCCGGCGTCACGGGCCGGATCTTGTCCATCAGCCCCGCGGCGTTGACACGGTGCGCATCGAAAGAGCAGACCACGAGATTGAACAGGCGTTCTGATACCAAATGCAGGGCTTCCTTTTCCTGTTGGACTACGACAACCGGATAGCCTTCGCGCGTCAGGGCTTCGCTAAGGCGCGTGCCGGAGTTTTTGTCTCTGTCCAGCACCAGAATCTGAATCTTCGAAGTGTCCACACCCGTCTGTTAGCTGCACAGAGCGGGACACTCAAGTGCAGATTCTGCACTTATCGGAGGATACGATCAAAAATCGCCGAAAATGCAGATCATAATGAGCTGATTTTTAACTGGTTATGCAACAGACGGACATCGGCACACCGCGTGCTTGGATCGCTCATTTTTTCCGAAGATTCCGAACCACCCCGTTATGCGGCAGCCGACCAACGAGCCCTTTACCCCAAGACTGATTCAATGCCTGCGCAATTACAGTGCACGAAAATTTTGGGGAGATGCCGTCGCCGGACTCACAGTGGGACTCGTCAGTCTGCCCCTGGCCATGGCGTTCGCGATTTCATCAGGATTGTCTCCGCAAGCCGGCATCTATACGGCGGTGATAGCGGGCTTTTTGATCTCCGTGCTCGGCGGATCGGCCACGCAGATCGGCGGGCCCACCGGAGCATTTGTCGTGGTCGTTGCCGGTATCGTGACAAAGCACGGAATCGATGGATTGTTCCTGTGCACCCTCATGGCTGGAGTGCTGCTCATGGTTCTCGGCCTGACAGGACTCGGCACCGCGGTGAAATACATACCGCGGCCCGTGGTGATCGGTTTCACTAACGGAATCGCCGTGCTCATCGCCAGCACCCAGCTCAAGGACTTTTTCGGTTTGCAAATGGACTCTGCTCCCGGGGAATTTATCGGGCGGATGGGCGCTGCTTTTTCCGCATGGAGCACTCTGTCCACCGCCGCCACGGCCCTCTCCGCCGTTTCGCTGCTGGTGCTCATTTTATTCAGACGCTTCGTCAGGCGCATTCCGGGTTCCATCGTCGTATTGTTCGGAGCGACCGCCGTCGCATGGGGGTTTCACCTTCCGGTGGAAACGATTGAAAGCCGCTTCGGAGGGATTCCTGCCGGTCTTCCGCAGTTTGCCCTGCCTGCTTTTCGTTTCGACCTCGTCCTGCCGTTGCTCTCGCCTGCGCTCACGGTGGCCATGCTCGGGGCCATCGAGTCGCTGCTGTCCGCTGTCGTCGCTGACCGCATGTCGGGTGACAAGCATAATCCTAACATGGAACTTTTGGCGCAGGGAGTCGCCAATGTAGCGTCACCGCTTTTCGGAGGATTGCCCGCCACCGGAGCTATCGCGAGAACCGCAACGAACATCCGCTCCGGCGCGCGCACCCCCGTGGCCGGCATCATCAACGCACTGACACTCCTGGCAATTCTGCTGGCCGCCGCCCCTCTGGCTGAACATATTCCCCTTCCGGTTCTCGCCGCTATTCTAATGATGGTCGCATGGAACATGGGCGAATGGAGCGAAATTCCCGGAATCTTCAAACTCGGCAAAGCCAGCATCGTCGTCTGGCTCATCACCTTCTCCCTGACAGTGCTGGCGGATCTAACGGTGGCAGTGGAAACCGGAATGATTCTCGCTGCCCTGCTTTACATTCGTCAGGTCACTGCCACGTCCACGGTGGCGCGCGTCACCCCCGTCTATGTGGAGGCCGGATTTGCCCATAGCCTCCAGACCAATCCCCTCCCGCAGGGAGTCGTCGCCTATCGCATCCACGGCCCGTTTCTTTTCGGTGCCACAGACAAACTCAGCGTCATCGACGACGAGATCGACACGCTCCCGCCGGTCGTGCTGCTGCGCCTCCGCAACATGACCGCGATCGATGCCACAGGACTCCATGCCCTTGAGAATCTTGCGGACCGGCTTCTCAAATCCGGGCGCCACCTCGTCCTCTGCGGAATGCGGGACCAGCCCGCCCGGCTCATGAAGCAGGCCGATTTTCATCAACATATCGGGGGACCCAACATTTGTGTTAGCCTAAAGGCGGCGGTGGCGCGGGCCGGAGAGATTCTTGCGCACCTCAACACTCATTCGCTGGAACATGCCCAAAAATAGTCTGCGCACCGGGCAGTTATCCTCCGGCTCATCTTCCTCTCCTGGGCAGTCCTCCGACGAACGGGACTTGGCGGCACACATCGTCTCGCAGCTCGCCGAAATAGCCAGATTGCTTGCCATCAAGGGATTCTCTCCCGATGAAGTGGCGGCACGGGAACGAATCTGCAGCCTCAAGGTGCACAGCAAAGCTCACAATATCGAGGGACACATTGAATTTGAACTCCTCCCCGGCGACACCCGCGGAATTGGCTGGCGGTATTCGATCACATCCGACAGACTGAAACCGGAATCCACCCAGGGCATCCTTGAGGGCCCCGGCGACAATCCGCGGATTCTGCAAACCATCATGGCTTTCTTCAGCGTCTTTACGACCGCCGCGTCTTTCAGCGGCAATGAATAATCTGTCAGGCCCGTCGAAGTGTCCACATTGCCCAGCGCATCGATACGCCCGATCGTGCGCGGCAACGCGGCGCTGTCAGTGCTGGACAGCGAGGTGGTTCCGCCCGTATTGACCGCATAACCCGTCATCATGATATGCTTGCCGTCCGTCGAACGCGTCATCATCCCCTCTGACGTTGATGTGCCGCTCGCAATGAGTTGCTTTTGCGCTCCCGAAGCTGTTCCGGCAGCGCCACCGATTGCACCAGCACTCCCGCCGGCGTGTATTCATCGAGAAACACCGGACTGCCCGTTCCCACCAGATTTCCCGTTCCCGTGCCGATCCGGTAAACCGTCACATTTCCCGGAGAAAAAGGGCCGCATGAACCAAACCCGGAAGTGCCAGCAAACCTGCCAGCGGGAGCAGAAAACGGGCCGCAGACGCGCGCGCGCAGAATGCCGGGAAGCGGAACAAAAATCGGCTGAAGTGATCATGGAATCGAGGGTGAATCAGGAAAATGCCGGCCCGCGCGGCGCCTGCCGGCGCGGGTTGTTAGTGAATTCATTGATTGATTCACACGCCTCCCCGGCGACCAATTTTATGAATGCAACTTATCGGTCACCCGGCGCAAAGTAACACAAATGACGCATAGAGCCCGTCCCCCACCGTGACGAATGCGCCGGTTCTCCTGCTTGATTGGCAATTGAAATTACCCGCCTCTCTATCCGATTTTTGCCGTCTCCCAAACCGGCGAAGCCGGAACCAAAACGCGGGCCGGAGGCCCAGCCGGAAATTAGCCGGGGGTGCAGCGAGGCACGAGCGGAACCCCCGGAAAAGCCCCAAACAAATCTCAGACAAGCCCCGGCAGGGGCGACAGAATAGACAGGTTGCCCAACAACGTCGAAAACATGTTTTCTATTCGGACCGGAGGCGCCGCTCCCATTTCTTCCGGTTGCCGCACCACAGTGACAAAGCTAGAAGAACTTCCTCCGTTTTTGCCGCGCGCTGATGAAATCCCCGATCCTCTTCCTGTTTTCCTGGTGGATTGGCGGCATCGCAACCGCCGCCGACATGGTCGTCCAGATCGAACCGCGCTGGCATGATCAACCGCTCCGCCTCGCGGAGATGACGCTCAAAAACGCCGCCGGCAATCAATTATCTGTCACTCGCCTCGCAGGCCTGCTCTCGGCGCCGAAACTTCAGCGTGAGGACGGAGCATGGATCAGCCTGCCGGAATGGTTTGGTTTCCTCGATGTCGAAAAGCAGCGCACCTCTTTCACTCTCTCCGGCGTGCCGGATGGAAGATATACAGCGCTGCGATTCGATCTCGGACTCGATGCTGCCACGGATAAGAGCGATCCCGCAAAACGCGCCGCCGGGCACCCTCTGCGCCCTGACGTCAATGGACTACACCAAAGCGGCAAGGGTGGGTATGTTTTTCTCGCCATCGAAGGCCGCTGGCATCAGCCGGACGGAAAGGACAGCAGCTATTCCTTTCACCTTGCCGGCGACGCCTGCCGCAAAACGATCGAAGTGCCGGCCCCTCTGGATCTGAGAGGGCCGTTGAAATTGACGCTGATGCTGGATGTGTCGCAGTTCTTCGGCGCGAAGCACCGCATTGATCCGACAGCAGCAGAGCCCGGCGTTGTCAGTATCGCGGACAACACTGCGGCGGCCTTCTCCCTGCTGCGCGTCGAGCCCTCCACCGCAGCGGCCCAAAGTCCGGAGACCACAGCCGCAACCTTCCCCGGTGGCTTGACGCTCCAGATACCCGCGCACTTTCCTCAGCCGCAATGGCCCGCAGACAATCCCCTAACGAAATACGGCGTCGCGCTTGGCAGGCGGCTCTTCAATGACGGCCGCCTCTCAGCGAACAACCGTGTCTCCTGTTCCACCTGTCATTGGGAACAACTCGCCTTTTCCGACCCGCCCCGCTTCAGCACCGGCACCGCCGGCAGAGAGGGTCCGCGAAACTCCCTGCCCCTGATGAACCTGGCGTGGAAGCCTTCGTTTTTCTGGGATGGCCGCGCGCCTTCAGTGCGGGAGCAGGTCATGCATCCTATCAAAGACCCGCTCGAAATGAACGAAACGCTCGACCGCGTCGTGGCCAAATTGCAGCGCGACCGATACTATCGCACCTCCTTTGAAAAAGCCTTTGGCACCCCGGGCATCACGGAGCAGCGCCTCGGCCTGGCTCTGGAACAGTACTTGCTAACGCTCGTGAACGGCAATTCCAAACTCGATCACGCCCTGCGCGGCAAAGCCACTCTAACCGCAGAGGAGCAGCGCGGCTTCACGCTCTTCTTCACAGAAAACGATCCCGCCCGCGGCGTCCGTGGCGCGGCCTGCTTTCAATGTCACAGCGGCACCCATTTCACCAACCACGCCTTTATGAACAACGGCCTCGACGCTGACGACGCCATCAAGGACACCGGTCGCGAAAAAGTCACCGGCAATCGCGCTGACCGCGGAAAGTTCATGGTTCCCTCGCTGCGCAATCTCACCCTCACCGATCCCTACATGCACGATGGCAGGTTCGAAACTCTCGAAGAAGTCATCGATCACTATGATCACGGCGTCGTGCCCTCCACGACACTCGATCCGAAACTCGCCAGGCACCTTCCCCGCAAAGGACTCGGCCTGACACCCGAAGAGAAGACCGCTCTGGTCTCTTTTCTGGAAACACTGACCGAAGAAAATGAGTAACCGGAATTCGATAAGCCTCCGGCCTGCACTCATCGCGATTTTGACGATTTCGATTCTCATGGCAGCCGGATGCCGCGCCCCCGATCCCGCGGCAAAGTTCATCGCAGAAATGGATCGTGCTCCCGCGGCGAAACGCCCGCCCGATTGGGAGCGAACGAAACGCCTCATGGCCCGCACCGCTCCAAAGAAGGGTCAGCCGGCCCCTGACTTCTCCCTGCGCACACTCGATGGCTCGCGCGTGATCACTCGCAGCAGTTACCAGGCGGGACGCCCGCTCGTCCTGATTTTCGGCAGCTTCACATGACCACCCTTCCGTCGCCGGTCCGGCGACCTCGGCACAATGTATGAGAAGTACCGCGACCGCGCGGCGTTCCTTTTTGTGTATGTCGAGGAAGCCCACCCCGCCGACGGCTGGCAAATGCCTTCTAACAAAACCGACGGCGTTATCATCAAGCGCCCGAATCAATGGAAAGACCGCCGGCGCGCCGCCAGCCAATGCTGTCTCAGACTGAATCTCTCCATTCCCTGCGTCGTCGACACCATCGACGATTCCGTGGACAACCTCTATGCCGGCTGGCCGGAGCGGCTCTTCATCATCGACCGCGACGGCACCATCGCTTACGCCGGAGAACGCGGCCCCTTCGGCTTCAAACCTGACGAAGCCGAAGCATCCCTCCGCAAATTGATAGGCCCCGTTCGTCCCTGACCCGCATTTCTACTTCCCTCCCGGCGTCGGCTCCGGTTGCTTACCCGCCGGCTTGAGCGCCTCCCACTCTTCAGCGGTCGCGGGCGATTTCTGGTATTCCATCAGGACTTTCCATCCATCACGTTTCACGAGGAGTGCCTCGAATCGAACGTAATCCTTTTTGGACTGACCCTGATCATCGGTGAACGAATAAACGAAGATACCGGTCTCATGCGCAGTGGCATCGTCGCCCAGCCGCTGCGAGAACCGGAACTCAACACTCGCTTTCGCCCGGCCCGCTTTGGTATCGTCAAATCCCGGCTTCCATCTTTCGAGCGCTTTGGTCAGAGGCTGGGAAGTTTTCATCTTGTCACTCACAAGGACGCCCTCCGGATGACAGGTAGCCCTGTAGCCTTCGAAGTTTCCATCTTTCACACTCTGCGAAACGGCACCCCAGAATCGATCCAGCTCCGCCAGCCGCGCCGCCTCATCCGCTGCTGCCGCAAATGATGCCGCGAAAAAGAAAATGGTCAGGATGAAGAAAAGCGGTTTCATGGCTGTTTGCACGCAGTGAGGAGAGAAATGGCGCAGGGAAACGCTCAGCCTCAAGGGCGGACAGCGCAACCGCGGTCGTTGACTCAACGTTCTGCGCCCTCCACCGTGCGATGGTTCATCCGTCTGCACTCCACCCGTTTTGCCGCTATGCCCGCCAGCCTCCGCCCCGCTCTTTTGTCCCTCATTTTTCTAACAGCCCACGCCGGTGTCAGCCGCGCGGACCAGTTCGTCCTCTTCGATGTGACTTTCACGTTCACCAAAGCGGACGCCGACAACGCGAAGCCCAGCCAGTCACACTACTATGTCAAAGGCGACAAGCTCGACCCGAAGCGCCCCAAAGACTGGACCGCGCCGGTGGATTACCGCAACGGCACCGTGCACGTGCGGCTGGAGGTCCTCGAAAAACCGGCTGGCGGCCAGCCAGCCATCTGGAACGTTTGTTATATTCCTAACAAGGGCCAAAAGCACGGCTACGGCTGCATCGGCACGACTGTCTATAAAGAGAAAGGCGTCTTCGAGAAGGACATCGAAATGACGAAGTTCTGGCAAAACGAGGACATCGTTTGGAGCGAAGGCATTAAGGAAATGCACCTCGTCCTCAAGGACGACCACAACCTTCACGCGCACAAACGCACCGACCCGGAAAAATTCTTTCCCACAAAGGTCCGCATGACCCTCATCCAGGTCAGCAAGGGCGCCACCTATGATCCAAAGCTGGTGCCAAATCTTCCGGCGGGGGCGAGCCCTCCAAAAGCGGCGGAGAAAAAATAAGGCTTTCCGCTGAAATCCCCTTCACAACCCGCGTGCTTAAAAACGCCCCTCCTCCGCAGGACGGTAACGGTACCCCACACCCCTAACGGTTTCAACAATGACCGGCGTTGCCGGGTTCACCTCGATCTTCCTCCGCAACTGCGCAATGTGCTGATCCAGCGTGCGGCTCTCCGGGTAATAATCCATACCCCAGCACCGGTCGAGAAACGTGTCGCGATGCACCGGACAGCCCGCGTTCTCATGGAGCAGGCGAAGCATGGACACCTCGCGCGGCGTGAGTTCGATGCTCTGTCCTCCGCGCACCGCCCGCAGTTCGTCGGGAAAAACTGTTAGGTCCAGCAGCGTAAACGAAACCGCGGCGACACCCTTCCGCGCCACCCGGCGCCGCAATGCCGCGCGCACCCGCGCCAGCAGCTCCCGCTTCCCGAACGGCTTGCGAATGAAATCATCCGCCCCCAGTTCCAGTCCCACCACCACATCGATCTCCTCGTTCTTTGCCGAAAGAAAAAGGATCGGCACCGCCGCATCCGACGCCCGAATCCTCCGGCACACTTCATAGCCGTCCATTTTCGGCATCATAATATCGAGGCACAGCAGCGAAGGCCGGTGCTGTCCCCAAAGCTCCAGCGCCTCCGCTCCATGCCTCGCGGGCACCGCCGAAAATCCGTCGTCGGTCAAGCAAGTGCATACCGCCTCAAGTGTTAGCGGGTCATCATCAGCCACAAGAATTTTCATGCGCGATAATCATTCTAACTAAACTTCCGGTTCCATCGGACATACGTCCATTGATCCCTTGATGCTTGAAGCTTCTCTGAAGTTTGCGTGTTTGAAGTTTGAAGTTTTCCTCCCGTCGGCACTCACCCGCACCACAAACAAACACCCGCCGCTCTCCGTTCTTTCCAGCATCACCCCTCCCCCCATCCGGCCCGCCAGATCTCTTGCGATCGCCAATCCCAGCCCCGTGCCACTCACGCCTTCCGTCAGTCGCGTGTCCAGCCGCTCGAACGGCAGGAACACACGCCCCGCTTCGCTCACCGGAATCCCCGGCCCGCGATCCTCCACACTGAGCTGAAGCGCACCTTCACTAATAGTTAGTTTCGCCTGCATCCACCCGCCGGACGCCGCATACTTTTCCACATTGGAAACAAGATTCGCGGTGATCTGCTCCAGCGCCCCGGCATCCAGCACCGCCTCCGCCTCATTATCAAGGTCCGCCTCCACCGCAATACCCCGCCGCGCGAGCGCAGGCGCGAACTGCTCCAGCACGCGGTTTACCGCTTCCGCCGGACGGCAGGGCATCGGATGCAAAACGAGACTCTTCCGCTCACTGCGCGCAAACGTCAGGACGTTTTCCACCAGCCGGCTCAGCCGTCCGGTTTCCTCAGTCGCCACCGACAGCCGCCGTTTACCCTCTGTATTATCCCCCTCATCGAGGGCATCCCGCGCCAGTTCAAGATAAAGACCGATATTTGTTAGGGGAGCCCCCAGTTCATGAGAAATCCGGTTCACAAAAGACACACGCGCCGTCACCTCGCGCAGCGCCCGGCGCTGGGCTCCCGCCACCACAAAGCCCAGCAGCGCAAGACCCGCGGAAAGCACGGACGCAATCGTCAGCGTCGGATAATCAAACGCCGTGTGTTCCCGCCAGCGGTCCCAGGACAGCACCTGCCAATGACCAAACCGGCCGGCGAGCGGCAGCACAAAATCCGGCGGCGGCGCCGGTGCATCGGTAATTCCCGCCAGCCGCTTTCCCTCGGGTCCCTCCATTCTGTCCAGTCCTCCGGCGGCACGCACAGGCGCCCACACAGCAGGCAGCAATTCCGCCAGCCGGCGCTCCACCGCGGCCCTCACATCCGCACTCCGGATCATGAACACCACGACATACTGTGCATCCAGCCGGTGCCACCAGCCGCGCCACGCGTCATCCGGTTTTCCCAGCCAGCCCTCAGCCTCTGCGGGAAGCGGTGCACGCTCATCTTCACCAAATACCGTTTCAGAAGGAACCGCAAAAACAAACGGCGTGGACGACTTCCGTCCGGCCACCACGAGTTCCGGCTCCGGCGGCGGCGCGCCCGTTCCCGGCACCTTGACCACCGCCGGATGCGTTCCCTTGCGCAGCAGCACCGAGAATTGCGCCACGCCATGCACACTCGCAGCAGCTTCCTTCACCCGTTCGGTCGCGGTGGCCGCCTCCATCATTTGCGCAAGCCGCTGCAAATGCCCCAAATAAAGTTGATCCAGCCGCGCAAGCTCACTTTGAATCGAATCCGCGCTCTCCCGCAGCAGCGCACGATTCGCCGGCACGCGCTGTTCCACCGTCCGCCGCGCCAGCCACGCCCCGCCAGCCAGCATCACCCCTGCTGCGGTCAGCAGGAGCGTCAGCGTCAGGGCGGGCCGGGGACCGCGCAGCGGACTTTCGGAAGGCGGTTTCACATCCCCATCCTATCCGGGAATCGTCACCGTGACAAACAACAGCCACACGCGATCCGATTTATTCCCTCCCGGTGCACCCGTATTCACCGGCGGACTCACCGTACACACCAGCGCAGGCTGCCCCAGCGTCGCAATCACCTGAGTGGTTGCTTTTTGCGCCTGGAAAACCGGCTGCAGAACGTCCCCCTTGATGCCGTGAGGCACCGTGGCCGTCAGCCGGACAATTTCCGGCGCCAGATTCAAATCCACAGTCTTCCCGTCTTCACCGATCGTCAATTCCACCTCCCCTGTGAATCCCAGATTCCGGAAGGTGTAAGCCGCCGGCGTAGCCGGTGTCACCGGAAAGGAACTGCCGTTTCGAGTGTTGATCGGGCCGTTTCCGCCAAACGTCTGCGGAATCTGCGGCGGGTCAAACTCTGTGGGATAAGCATGCTCATCGAGCGATTCCACCTTTGACCGCTGACCGGACCGGATGCGCAGCGCCTGCATGGTCTCCAGCACCACTCCGGATTCCTTTTTCTCCAGTTCGCTGTCGAGCCACTGATAGAGTTCCGGCTCTTTGGAATATTTGATGAGCGCCTTTCGCGCCGCCAGCGGTGGCAGCGAGATCACTTCAAACCGGACCATCGCTTCCTCACGGAGTTCGGGCTCAGCAGCGGATGCAGGAGCGGGCGTTTGGGCGGAGGCAAAGCTGGCGACAAAAAGGCTGACTGCCGCAAGTCCAAAAATCTGACGGGACAGTGTTTTCATAGATTCACAGAAATGGATGATTTTGGGTATAAACGGATGCTGAGTTATCGCGTGCGATTCAAGGTGAGGAAAAGAAACCACGTGCGGTCGGCCGTGTTGCCGTCGGGAGCCCCGGTATTCACGGGCGGACTAAGAGTGCCCGCCAGCGTCGGCCTGCCTGCCACCGTCAGAATCTGGCATGTGAGTTTTCCGGTTTCGAATCCCGGCTGATAACTGTCCCCCTTCGCCGTTTGCGGCAGCATTCCGGTGAACTTTACATGTTCCGGCGCCAGATTGAGATCCACGGTTTTTCCATCGTCCCGCATCGTAAGTTCCATTTCGAATGTCCATCCGGTGTTGCGAAACGTGAATGCCGAGGGCGTTGCCGTTTTATTGATGTCCCCGGCAGGCTGAATGGAATTGTTAGGATCCGCCGCCGCCGGACCAGGGTATCCCGGCGCACCCTGCGCTCCTTTCGCCGGAGCCGGAGTAGGGGCGGGTGTCGGTGCAGCAGGCGGAGCCGGAGAAGGCGCCGGTGTTTTCGACTCCTCCGTTTGAGGCGGATCGAACTCCGTGGGATACGGCACTTCCTCGATTTCCTCCAGCTTCGCCCGCTGCCCGCTCCGCACTTTGAGTGCGCTCAAGCGTTCCAGTTTCACCTCCGTCTTTTCTTTTTCCAGTTCCGCTCCCAGCCAGTTGTAGAGGTCGGCCTGCTTTGGAAAATCCCGGATCACTTTGCGCGCGGCAAACGTTGGCAGCGAGAAATACTCGATTCTCACCAACCCTTCCCTCAGACCGTTGTCCGCCTCCTCTTTCACCACCCCAGGAGATGGAGTGCCTTTCACAAATGGGTCCGGTGCAGAAGCCGCCCGCGGGGGCGGACTGCCCGACGCAAAAGGGTCGGCCGCTTGCTGCGCCCTCACACCCGAAGCGTGGATGGCCGGCAGCACGAAAGAAAGAATGAGCGCGCGAAGTTTCTTCATGGCGTTTCAGATTGCCACGGGTCAGTCCCGTTTGCGTCAAACCTGCGTCAGAACTCTGTAAAAGTTCTGTCAAACCTGCCCGCCTCCCACCGCTTGCCACCACACGCTCAATGCGGACAGGTGCCCTCTTCCTCCCATGACCACTCCTCCCGCTTCCACTGCCGCCCCCGGTTGCGGCATCATCTATTTGGTTAGCGGCGGACGCAGTTACCTCGGCGAACTCATCACGTCCCTCAAAAGCCTCCGCCGGCACGAGCCGGATCTCCCGGTCACCGTTTTCTCCCGCTTCAAAGTCCCCGCCTCCTTCCGCTGCCATCAGGTCCCTCTCGATTCCCGCGAGCATCCCCTCAAACTGAAAGTCCTCTCCCTGCGGCAATCCCCTTACGAACGCACCCTCTTCCTCGACACGGACATCACCATCCACGGCCCGCTGCGTCAGGTCTTCGCGAACCTCGATACCCACGACTTCTGCGCCGCCAATTCCCACGAAGCCGACTGGTCCGTCAGCCCTCCCAAATTCGTCGCCATGGTCAAACCCGGCGACTACAACACCGGCGTCCTCCTCTACAAAAAATCCGAGCCCATGCTCCGTTTCCTAACGCGTTGGGAGCAAGCCGTCCTCGCCCAGGACGCCTCCGACATGTGGGCCGGCCACAACTGCGACCAGCACCATTTCAACCAGCTCGTCCGCGTCGGCGCCCTAACCGAATGCGGCGTCGATTTCCACGAACTCGACAACGTCGTCTATAACTGCCGCGGCGTCATGCTCGACGAAGTCAAACGCATCGGCCGCGAACCCGACATCCGCATCTTCCACCACCGCACCCGCGCCATGAAACTGCGGAAACTCCTCTACTCCGCCACCGACCCCGCCACCGCCAAAGAAGTCGCCCGCAAAATCTGGTCCCGCCTCCGCGGCCGCTGACGACTTACTCATACTCTTACTCGCACTCCTACTTCCAAGCGCTCAGAGTAAGTGCCAGAATATCAACAGGCACCTCGGTGCGAATAGTGAATAGGTCGCCGACGTTTTTGGAACACATATCTAAATAGAATCCCGGCACCGGCATTCCGGACCGCAGCGCGGTCCACTGTGAATAGCCCGGCGTGAAGCGCAGCGAACGCCGGGTAAAGACCAGGAAAAATCCATCCACCACAGCGTGGTGGCCCTGACAGCGCGACATTCCCCGCACTTGGACTACCCCGTTGCGATGGACGCTTTCGGTGTGCCTCGCTTTGGGTTCTGGCTCTCCGGGTTTATGAGCGTGAGTAATGCCCGCCGCCGACGCCCCCGCAACCCGCTGAGAAATCCCCCTCCCCTCTCACGTTCCCTCCCCATGCCGGACCCGAAACAAGCCAAGGTCACCAAAGACCTCCCGCACGATGCCCCTCTCATCACGTGCCTCTTCGATCCCAAAGGCCGCTGGCTCTTCGCCTGCGCCGAAGACCGCAGCGTCGTCCGCTGGGAAGTGGAGTCCGGCAAAAAGACCGTCCTCTCCGCCCACGACTCATGGCCCATGGCCCTCGCCTGCACGCCGGACGCCTCCACCCTCATCTCCGGCGCCGGCGACGACACCCTCATCTGGTGGCCGGCGAATGACCCCGAGCCCAAACCCATTCGCAAAGTCAAAGCCCACGCCGGATGGATCCGTGCCGTCGTCATCAGCCCCGACGGCACCCTCGTCGCCAGCGGCGGAAACGACCGCATCATTCGCCTCTGGCGCACCGCCGATGGCTCCCCCGTTGGCGAAATGAAAGGCCACGAAAGCGACATCTACACCCTCCTCTTTCATCCCTCCGGCAAATTCCTGCTCAGCGGCGACCTCGCCGGCAAAGTCATGCAATGGGAAGTGCCCGGCGGCAAATCCGTCCGCACCTTCGATGCCGGAAAACTCCACACCTACGATGGCGGCCAGCAGGTCCACTACGGCGGCGTCCGCGGCCTCACCCTCAGCGCCGATGGCAAATGGCTCGCCGCCGCCGGCCATCACAAATCCAGCAACCCCCTCGGCAACGTCCAGGAACCCCTCGTCCTTCGTTTCGCATGGGAGGACGCCAAACCCGCCGGCCAGCACCTCGGCACCGACGACCTTAAAAACCACACCCTCTGGGGCGCACAGTTCCACAAAGACGGCTACCTCATCGCCGCCGCCGGCGGCGGTGGCGGCTTTCTCCTCTTTTGGAACAATGGCGAAGAGAAGCCCTTCCACCGGTTTACCCTCCCGAACAGCGCCCGCGGCATGCACCTCCACCCCAACGGCACCTCCGTCGCCACCGCCCACCACGACCGCAGGGCACGCATTACTGCTTTTTAAGCGAGGGCTGGGTCGTAAAATCGCACAAAAAACCCTTTGCCAAGGAATAGGATTTGGACGGACCATTCACAGTCCCGTTGGGTTCAAAGCGTAATCCATAAACGCGGCCGAGCCGTGCCCGGGAGGCCACTACTGCATGCAAAATTTCTCGATGACGCCCTTTGTCTTTTCCAGCAGCGTGCGGTGTTCCGGTTTCAACTCCGGCTTCTTCAACAGCGTTTCGATAGCGGGCAGCCAGAGTTTTCCTTCGCGATGAATAAACGGAGACACATTGGCCCCTCGATTTGCCTCATAGCCACTCACCAATACAATAAAACTTTGTTCGGCATTCTTTTGACTGGTTTTCGGATTCTGGAATTCCTTGTCCCTCACTCCTAAAAACGGAGAACGTGATCGCTTCACTCCCGTCTCCACAAGCTGTAGAAGTCCCTCCAGCGAAGCTGCGAACCTCAAATTAAGAAGTGCTTTTCCTGCATACTTCTCAAATTCCAAAGGCATCGCACCCTTCACGTCGCCTACCGGGCTTTGCTCTACCGCCGCCATCACCGAACGCACCGAATCCTCAGTGCCGCACTTTCCGAGGGCGGCACAGATGGCACCAATCATCCTACCCTTTTCCCTGCTCCCCGGGGCCAATATCCACGCCTCCCAAGCCCCTCGATACTCTTTCGTGACATGCTCATCAAGGAGTTCCTGAAGCCGGGGAGCGATTTTTGGCGGCACATCTTCTTTGTATCTTGGATAGACCTTGAAGAGCGTCTCCGCCAGGATAGGGTGTTCATAGTGGTCGAGCGCAAGCGCAGCAATCCGTTGCTCCAGCGGATCGAGCGCCGCCATCCAGGCAGGAGCGGGCGTCTCCTTCGCCAGTTTACCAAGCTCCTTCATCGACGCCCAATAACGGTCCGTCTCAGAGTGGTCCGGCAGTTCGGTGCATGCATAACTGATTGCTTTGCGAATCGTTTGCAGCTCATGCGTCACTGCCTCTGGAACGTCGGCAGATTTGGCAGAAAGAAGCAGGGCAAAACTACACAAAAGGAACTGAAGAATATGTTTCATAAAATAGGGGGATTATTATAACATGTCAGGGAGCAACGGAGCGCCACCAGTCATTGGACGGAATACTTCTTTTCACAATACTCCCGCAGTGAACCTCTCCTGTCCGTCGATGATAGGCTGACCAATCATCGGTGAAAAACACCTGTCCTCCAACATCTGTCGAAATCTTGTTCTCAAAAACGTCTTCTCCGGCGTCGTTTACCGGCCCAAATTGCCTTGGTACATAAAGAGCTCCGGCGAGCGGCTGCAAATTCGCCGGACCTGGATTGAATGCTATGGCTCCCCGATAGTAGGTTCCTACCTGAACCGGAAGTTCCGCATCTTTAGCATACGAAGCCGACGCCCCAGTTCCCTTTTCCCCGAAAAAAAGCGTCGGAACGTAAATGAACAACAGAGTTTGGTTACCGGCGAGGATTTCAAGGTTGAGTTTGCAATCCTGCAAAGTGTTCTCGCAAGCTCCCGTATTGAAATCCACAAAATCCGCATCCGCTAGAACTTCATGCACGGTAATCACCGCCGGTATGCCGTCGTACCACGGCAGAGATGATGCAGGCTGAGCTTGAGCCCACCTTTTCGGGTCTTTTACGAGCACATATTTGTCATTGGTCTGCGGCCAAAATCCTTGCCGCCACACCCCGATAGGTACTGCTGCATTCGATCCTTCAGCACGCTCACGGTACTCTTTCATGTTGCTGCCTGAATACCAGATGGCGGGGAGCGTGCCCGTGCCGGGCCCGGAAAGGGGATTTTCATCCAAAACATCGACGAATCCGTTGCCCATTTGAACCTTGGCTACGTGTCCGGCGGCGGACCCATCATAAATCCGGATATAATTGAATTGATGATTGAGCGCGGCATGCTGAATACCGGTATAAATTCGCCGAAGGTTACCGGACGTCGTACTGGCTGAAAGCGTGCCGGTGAACGTGTCGGGGCTCGTTGCGAATAATACCCGTTTCGCCCGGTCTCCGGCTGGTATTCCGTTCAAAAGATCGACTCCCATTTTGGAATCCGCCATCAGCACTCTGCCTCCCGGCTGAAAACTGCAAATCTCATCGATGTGTCCCACGCTCAACCAATCGACATTAATACTGGAGAGACTTTTCAACGGAGCGAACTGAAACTCCTGAGCCTCTAGGAAAGTTCGCATGGTATCACAGGCATTGGTTCCCATGACAGTGACGCCAAATGGATTCGAAGTCGAAGGCGGAAGAAACTCGAGGTTGCCTCCATAATTTCCGGTAAAAGCATGAGGACTTGTATTTGGGCCTTGGGGAAGACCGATTTGAAAAATGCCCGTGTCTTTTTTTAGCAAGCGCGTTTTGGGCCACGTCGGTTGAATACTTGCACCAGCCGTTGCACCGCGATTATACGGAACTCTAAATACCAAATGCGTTTTGGAACCTCCTGGTCGCTGGGTATAGCCAATCTCCGCATGATCCTGGAACCAGATACTGCCTATTACATTGGGGTTGGAGAGATCGGATTCGTCATGCAATTGCCCGGAATGCCCGAGTCCGGTGTACTGACCTGCAAGAGTGGCAATGCGAAAAGCGGCAGTTTCCGACGGGAAGGAGGGATTCCCCGGCTCTGCCGAAGCTACCCAAACTTCCTGGGACGGCTCGGCATGTGAAATCCCCAGCCATGGCGCGACCCTGAGACGAATGGTATCCTTGCCAACCAGCGCATTCGCTGCGTTGCGGACCTCAACGGAGATTTCGATTTCGCCGCTGAAGAGGCCGGGATGGCTTTCGACATTTGGGGTTTGCCCGGGCCGGGGAAATTGGAGCGATCCTCCCGGGCAATTCATTCCTCGCAGCAGAAGACCTTCGATCCCGAAAATGGTGTATTCCGGAGACCCCTGAACGGGGCCGACCACGTGAGGGGTGATTTCAATGAAGTTGTCATTGGGAACCGGGTCAGTCGCCACCCACGGCGGCGGAGTCGACGAGCCCCCGGTCCACAAACCTCCGCCCCAAATGGCCTGCTCTCCGGAGAGGATTTTCTTATAAATATGCACCGCTTTCCGGTCCTCCTCTTCAGGAACGGAAAGATAGACCTTGTATCCGGCGGGGAGCGCGGAGAATCTCCGGATTTTGAAAGGAGTGATGTCCATTTCGTCATCCGCATTGTCGATGGAGTAGTGTTCGAAATCAACGCTGGCATCATCCGCGAAATTGATGGCATCCGGATTCGTGCCGGTGGTCCGGTCCCGGTCAAAATTGACCGCGTAGATTGCCCCGCGCGTTTTTGTCCATTGATCCCTTCCGGCAGAGTCCAGCGCAGAGATTTGGCCGTCCCGGTTGGTGTCCGCCAGGATTTCCACAGGAAGCAGAAGCACGGGCACGCTTGTGGACGTTCCTGGCACTATTGCGGCTATCACTCCCTGGTCATTGATACTCTCCGGGGCCAGAGACCCGGCAGCAGGATCCGCCGTGAGCGCTGAGAGCGGAGTGGTCTTGCCATTGCGCCAGACGCTGATGCCGCCATTGCCGTTGTGAAGGACCTCCCCGCGATTATTGATCAAAAACGGCGCCGGAACAAGCGGCGTTGACGCCAGGCTGGTAAACTCCGGCAACTGTGAGGGACTTCCGGACCAATGCCGCGCCGTTACCCGTTTCCATGGACCGCCTGCGCTGGTCCGCAGGACAAACTCCGCTCCATTGAAGAAGAGAGGCCCGGGACGATAAGGAGCGCGAAACTGGGCACCGGAAGGTCCTGTCAGGGGTGTTACCGGCTCAGGGCTCCAGTCGTTTTGAGAATAAAGACCAAGCACTGTGTTCAAAGGCAGGCCGGTGACTGCTTCGGAAGTGCCGGAGTTGTCACCCCAATATGGTGAATGCTCAAAGGTATCATCATTCTCCTCCTGGCTCGCGCCGGGATACAACCACGTAACGATGCCAAAAACGTTTCCGCCCCGACTGAACGCGTAAAATCGGTGAGCGGCCACACGAATGCCGGTTGGTTCATTGAAATTCACCAAAATGCCTTGCCCTAGGGGATCGTAAGCTGCACCGGTGACCGCCTGCGAACCCCGCCAGCTAATCCAATCACCGTCGGTAAAGATCGACCCGCGCCTAAGGCTGAGCGTCCACGGTTCACCATCGCCCTCTGTTTCCTCCGTTCTCGCGAGATAGGCATTCGAGAACACCTCTCCTGTGCCGTTAACGCCGGCTAGTCCTCCATCAAGTCCCGCGTACGAGCTAAAGCGGCTGAAATCGTAGTTCCCATTCAGGGGAGCCGTTGGAACCAATGGCGGGTCAAAATCAGGCTCAATGAGCGGAGCCCGGGCTCCGCCAATCGTCCACCGGTTCACTGTATAGGTCACCCACGATTCATCAGAATCGAGAGAATCAAGATTTTGAAAATAAATCACTCCGCTGGTGTCCTGGTCGCTCAGTCCGATTACCAAGCCCTCATCTCCCGTGGCGAGAGTGCTTTCCGTCACCGTTGTTTCACCGGGTTTCCAGGTGCATAAGATAGTGTTGAGACTCGGGGCCACATTCTCTCGTCGGAAGGCGATGCGTCCGTGATTGTTCAGAAAGATTCCGGTATTGTAGGCTCGATACTCTGTTCCCCCTGCCGCTAGTGGCAGGCGAAGCAGAGCATAATGACATTCAGGCGTAAGACCCCACGTCAGATTTTTGTCGTAAGGGACAGCATCCTCTTCGTTGCGAATGCCATCCTTATCGGTGTCCGCGTTAGGGTCAACAAGGGAAGCCGGATCGTAGTCCGGAGTGCCATCTCCGTCTGTGTCGAATAGTGTCGGACTCGAAAAGCCATTTTCGAGTTCCCAAATGTCGCTTAGTCCATCTCCGTCACTGTCCAGCAAGGTGCGTTGAACCCGGAAGGCCAAATGCCGATCCGTTGCACCGCCGGCACCGCCGAGCGTTTCGGCAGGGTCGGGGGGGTTGGGATTAGACAATTCCTGGAGGATATTGTTGAAATTACTTGTTAGTTTGGACAAATAAGCCTGTGCCTCGGAGCCCAGTAATGGTTCGTCCGCCGGTGCAGTTGCCGTGGATCGGGCGCCAAAGTGGAATATTAACAGCCGGTAAGGAGACTCCGATGGCGGCGTGACATCCAGCATCAGCCCGCCGGTAATCGGAAGAAAGGGCCAATCTCCCCCCAACCGCTTGTGATGAAGAAGCCCGCCGGAATTCCACGCCGCAACCACGCCATCAGAATAGCGGGTATACAGAAACGAATAGTTTGGAAGCGGAGCAGGAGGGTTTGCGGGCGGAGGTCCCACGTGCGCGCCCGGGACTGGAAGACAAATTGTCTGTCCCATGCCCCGAATCGGACTGCCGACTGGACTCCATGTGGACATGTCTGAAGACTTTTCAATAACGTCCTCGTATCCGGGAGCGGATTCCCATTGGAACGTTACCTCTCCGGTCTGGTCAGTCTCAAATCGCGACGTGAAGGCAAGCGGGTTGCCGGATTGAGCGCGGAGGGATTCATTTACCGGAACCAATAGCAGCATCAGGCAAAGGCTCCGGAACGTCCGGGAAAAGGTTTTCGGCATAGGCGCCCTTTGATGCACTAAGAATACCGGTATTCAACCATTTAAACAAAATATTGAATAAGATAATGGCATTAGACCAACTCCAGGGCGGGCTAAGCTGCACAATACGGCTAAAACTGTCGTGATGCGCCGCGAAGGACGTCAATGCAGCCGAAGCGAACTAACCAGCCGATCCTGTGATCTTTCAACAGGGCTGGTGACAACTGCCCAGCCAGTTCGGCAGAGATCCAATCTGCTCGTAGTGCTTAAGCGCAATACCTCATCGCTTTCTCATAGCGAAAAACAGGCAAAAACCATTTGACGAACGCAGGGTTTAATCACCGAAGTTCCCTATGTCCAAACCTGTCGATTTGAGAATTCTTCCTTCCACGGTCTCGCGCAGTTTACGAAGTTTCGGGGGTCATGCGTTGATGCACGGGTTCTGGGCAGGAGAGCGCTTTTCCCGCTCTTTCGATACAACCTCGTTTTCCGCCCCTCGGGGATTTACCCTTGGGCTGGGTTTCCCGTTTGCCGCCTCGTTCTGCGCGGTTGTCAAAATTGTATCAAAACACCCCTCCGAATCAGGCAAAATCAAGGTAAATCAAACCATTTTTTGGCGTCGGTTCCGGTGTTTTATAGTGGTTAGATTCCATACTTGAGTTTGAAAGCCCGCTCGAAGGCTTGGTTTTCCCGATCCTTCACGTATTCGTCGGTGAGCTTCACGAGGAATTCTAAACTGAAAGGCTTGCTGGCAAGGCCCATCGCCATCGCGGGAGTCTTGCCCTTGATGACCACGGATTCGCTCTTCCGGCACCAGTTGTAAATGAAAATGAAGAGCGCAATGCTCGCGGAGTGGAACTCATGCTTTTTGGAGTAGCCGATGGTGCGGCGTCCGAAGCGGCGCATTTGCTGGCGGAAAGTCAGGTGGAGCCGCTCTTGATGAGTGGTCGTAGCGCGGTCCATGTCCGGGCTTCCCTTGATGTTCTGGCGCGTGCATCCTAGTAAACGCGTCACTTTGCGCGTGCAGGACGGCTCAGTCGCAGGGCCGAAAAGCTTAATCTCCGCGGCGCAATGGACGCGATCCGGAAGGGAGCGCATGAGGCGGCGAAAGGTATTGTAGCCGTCGGTGTTGAGTTGAAACTCGCCAGGCACGGCGCGGAGAACGCCGTCAAACAGCCGGGTAACGGTATCCTCATCGCGCTCCATTCCTTCCGCCCATGCGACCACAAACTTGCTGTCGGCATCCGTGGCGCTGAACAGCCAATGATCCCCTTGCCAGCCCTCCACCGCTTTGTCGTAGCCGGTTGGCAGTAAACGCTCATGCTGGCCGATATAGGACCAAACCTCATCGGCCTCCACCATTTTGCTAGTGAGGTTTCGGACGTGCATTTCGTGGTATTGCTTCGCGGCAGCGCCAGCGTCCAGAATCAGGTCAAGCACTTGATTCTTCCCAACCTTCAGCACGCGGCACACGGCGTTGATTGCAGTGCCTTCCGCAAGCAGTGAGAGGATTAAAGCTTTCTTTCCGGAGTCAAGGCGTGCGCTCATGGTTGACAAGTTTGATTTCGTATATACTAGTGAGTGAACGCATCCAGTCAATGAAATAGTATATCTTTTTTCAAATGAGCGCCAAAAAGAAGAAACCAACCCGCGGCGGACGACGTGAAGGTGCTGGCCGGAAGCCTGCGGGGAAGGGGCGATACCTCGTCACGCTGAATGCCGAGAATGCCGAGAATGCCAAAGCCCGCACAGAGAACTTCTCCGGCTTGCTGGATTCCCTGTTGGCGCAGTGGTTAAAGAAAGCGCCTCCACAGTTGCCTGTGGAGGCTGGCCCGGGGGACAAATAGCTAACGAAGTAACGGCGTAATTACTTCACAATAAGGAACCGAAACGGCCTGCCGCACGGGCGTCGCACTATAGCGCCGGAGCGCCAATGACGAAACCACATGCAGTACACCACGTTCCCTTCACGCCAGACGCGATTTTGCACGGTGGTAGGATGGAAATGGGAGTTGACCAACCGCATCCAGCAACACGTGGGCTTGACTTAAGCCCGTCTGGGAATAATCTGAAGTATCGGCTTCGATCTTCCTGGTTGCTGTCCCGAAAGGGTTGGTACTTCCGGAAACGAAACAGAGTCCTGCCCGGCGCACCTTTGACCTGGAAAGTTACGGTGCTCCGGGCAGTGTCATTTATGTCCGCGCCGATGCGGGCGACTCTGAAGCCATCGGTCCGGCGCTGTAGGTTTAATTTCATGGGTATTGAATGGCGACGCCTTACTCCATTGCCAAAAGCTTTTCGTACCCCTCAAACCACTTCTTCTGGATCTCATCCTTCCACTCGGGGTTAAATGCGGGAAACTTATCGAGGAGCATTTTTGCCCGGTCTTGTTTCGTATCTTTGTGATCCGGCGGCGGAGCCGGTGGAGCGGGCGGCAATGGGGCCTCTTTTGGTGCTCGCCGTTTGGTTCTACCTGCGGTGCCGCGGGCTTTCGGCTTAAGATAAGGGCCAATGGGGATTCCCGCAAAGACTGCTAAATTCGCGAAAAAGGTCGCACACTTCCGCCGGGTATCTCCATCATAGTCGTACTTCTTGTTCAGAAGTTCGTAAAACTCCCCTTCGGTAGCAGCCGTAAGATTAATGCCGCTTTCAAAGATTTCACCGTAGCTCTTTTCGCAGACGGTTTTCCAAAGTGGCTTCTCTTCTTCCTCGGATTTTGCAGCGACCAGCGCGTCAAACGCCGGGGTTGGGGCGTCGTTGCCATTAATGAGTCCGAGAAACCTGAGGCACGGCAATGTGTACGCCTGGACGGTTCCGGACGTGTTTTTCAGCAGCGTCTTGTCAATTCGCGACGGCATTCCGTCCGTGCGGAGCTTCGTGATAAATCCGCGAATGGTCGCGAAAGCGATATTGTAGGGCGGCTTTGGAGCCGCGGTTGGTTCTTGTGCCATGACCTGGAAAGTATGGATTTCCTGGACGATGAATGAAATATGCCTGTCGTCAAATCATTTTCAGGAATAAACTTTCCCTCAGGCATAAATAATTAGCGAGGAATATGCCGGAACAGTTCGTTCTTGAAAGCAGCCACCATCTGACGCAGGGTAAGCCGATGCCCTCCAAAGACCCGTCCCGCGCTGCAAAAAAGGCTGTCGATAAGTTGACGGGCCAGCGAGAGAAGTTTGATGCCGGGACCATTCTTGAAGACCCGGCCCTCAGGGCGCGGCTCAGGGACGCGAAAGAGGCGCTGGCAAAGGAGCGCCTCCGGAGAAAGTCGCGTTAATTGCAACGCGTTGCGATAGAGTCACGCCAGTATGACATTGTCATACTGGCCCGGGACTCTGCAAACGTTTGCAGAATCTACTCACCATAATTCACTGGAACCGACGCCCATTTTTTCTTTCTATAGCCTTGATAAAGATACTTTTCAACTCCGGCCCCCGGCAACAAACCGCTCCTTCACCCCTCCTGAATTTCCATAAATCCGTTGTAAGAAGAATCATTCATGGTTCGTGAAATGAAGATGGAAACGCCCCGGCCCAGCGCCGCCCCCCGGCGCTCATCGGTCCCCGGTCTTCGCAACCCGCTCATGCTGAAAGCGGGAGGTCTCCTCGTTTTCCTCATCCTTTCTCCCCTGAGAGCTCAGGAATTGGTGCACGTCCTTATCGACAAAGCCATGGACGCCGCCCGCACGGGTCCCGCTGTTCCGGCGGCGGATGACGCCGCCTTCCTCCGCCGCGCCGCGCTCGTTTTCACCGGCATGCCTCCTTCGGCCGAAGAAGCCCGCACCTTTTGCAAAGATCCGGCGCCGGACAAACGCACGGCGCTCGTCACCCGCCTTTCCGCCGCCCCCGCCTTCACGCGTCACCTCGCGGTCCAACTCGACGTCATGCTCATGGAGCGGCGGCCCGAGATGCACACCAAGGCCGCTGATTGGCGGCTCTGGCTGGAGAAATCCCTCGAGGCTAACAAACCGTGGGACCAAATCGTGAAGGAAATGCTCGCCGCCGACGGCAGCGATGCCAATACCCGCGCCGTGGCCCGCTGGCTTCTCGAACGCCAAAGCGAGCCCAATCTCCTCACCCGCGACGCGGGCCGCCTCTTCCTGGGCCGCGACATGGCCTGCGCCCAGTGCCACGACCATCCGCGCATCGATGACTACCTGCAGCGGGACTATCACGGCCTCTACGCCTTTTTCGGCCGCACCTCTCTCTTCCAGCCGGACCCCAACAAACCCGCCTTCGTCGCCGAGCAGGCCGCAGGTGATGCCGCGTTCACCTCGGTCTTCACGAAAGTCAGCGGCAATGCGCGCCCTCATTTGCCCGGCGACCGGGACATTGAGGAGCCTGCCATTCCCGAGGATCAGCAATGGACCGTCGCGCCCAATGCCAAAGATAAAAATGTGCGGCCTGTTCCCAAATACAGCCGTCGCACCAGCTTTGCCGGCAGCATGGTGAAGAGCCTCGCATTCCGCCGCAATATCGGCAATCGCCTGTGGGGCATGGTCATGGGCCGCTGCCTCGTCGAGCCGCCGGACGTCATGCATTCCGGCAATCCTCCCGCGCATCCCGCTGTGCTGGATGCCGTGGCCGACGGCATCGCGGCCATGAAGTACGACATGCGCGGCTTCATGCGCGAACTGGCCCTGACAAAAACCTTCGCCCAGGCCTTCGATCCCGCCCCGCTGCCGCCGGACGTGCAGCAATCCCTCGCGCAAAAACTCCCGTCTCTCGAAGCCGAAGCTGCGCGTCTCAAAGAGGAAGCCTCTAAACTGGCAGTCACGTTCACCGAACACACCGAGGCGATGGAGGAACTCCAGCGCAGCACCGAGCCGGTGATCGCCGAATGGACCAAAGCCGACGACGCCAGCGCTGCCGCGAAAAGCGCCCATGCCGCCGCATTGGCCGCAGTCCAAAAAGCAGAGGATGCGAAAAAACCTCTAACCGAAACCCTGCGCACCCTGACTGAGGCCACCCAGGCCGCCGAAAAAGTCTGTGCAGCCGCCCCTCAGGATAAAGAACTCGCCGCAGCGCTGAAAACCTACAAGGACAAGACCGCCGGCACACAGTCCTCTATTGCCGCAGCGGATAAAGAGATCGCCGCCAAGCAGGCCGACGCCAAAACCAAAGAAGCTGCCGCCACCGCCGCCGCGCAAACTGCCCTCTCTAAAAAAGCACCCGCCGACGAAGCGAAACAAAAAGTCGCCACCGCGATGCAAAATGTCGCGCAGGATGACAAAGCCAAGCAGGCCGCCCGCGTCGCCGCGAACGAAGCCGCGCTCCGTGTCAAAGAATCGCAGGCCATGGTCGCCTATGTAAATGCCGTCGCCGCCGCCACTCCGCTCCTCGCCGAATGCGAAAAGCAAACCGCCGCCCTGCGTGCCGCAGAAAAGGAAATTGCCCCGCAGGAAATCGCCCTCTCCCACGCAAAACACACTCTCGCTGCAGCCGAACAAGCTTCGGGTGATGCCGTCGCGCAAGTTGCCTCCGCAAAGAAAGCCGCGGAAACCGCCAAAGCCCGCATGGAGGCCCTCCGCGACGCCTCGGACAAAACCGTCCTCGCCATTCAAAAAGTGCCCGGCGACAAAGATCTCGAAGGCGCCGGCAAAACCCTCCAGACGAAATTCGAAGCCGCAGCCAAAGAGTCGGAAGCGAAAGGAAAGTCCGCCACCGATGCCGAATCCGCCGCCTCAAAAGCCGCAGCCAAAGTTACAGAACTGAAGGAGTTGTTCACCAAAGCGGAAGCCGCCCGCGCCGCCGTGGAGCCGAAACTCGCCCCCTTTAAAGCCGCCGTCGCTGACGCCGAATCCAAAGCCTCCACTGTTCGTCTCGCTCTCGCCGATGCACGGCAGGCACTCGCCGCTGTTCAAACTGGCACCTCCTCCGTTGCCGGCCTAACATCTCTGACACCGGAGCAGTTTTGCTGGAGCGTCCTCCAGGCCACCGGCATCATGGACCAGATGAAAGAGCAGTCCGCCAAAGAGTGGGACGCCAAAAACAAACCCGCCGAAGCCGACAAAACCGATCCCGCCAAACAGGCTGCCCGCGCCGCCGGCATCGACCAGCTCACGTTCGATAAAATCAAACCGCATCAGGACCAGTTTGTCAGGCTCTTCGGCAACAGCGCCGGTCAGCCGCAGAGCGACTTCTTCGCCACCGCCGACCAGGCGCTCTATTTTGAAAATGCCGGCCAGTTGCGCAGTTGGACCTATCCCTCCGGCAACAACCTCGCAGGACGACTGATGAAACTCAAGGAACCCCAGGCCATCGCCGAGGAACTCTATCTCAGCACTCTAACAAGACTTCCCGATGCGGAGGAAGTCTCGGACATCGCACGATTCTTCGATTCCCGCCCTCCGGATCAACGCCCCGCCGCTGCTTCCGACGCCGTGTGGGCTCTCGTCACTTCTCTCGAATTCCGCTTCCGGCACTAACCAATCCACTGCACCGCCATGAAGACCTGCCATTATGCCTGCCAGACCGCCGCTCACGATCTCGGTCGCCGCGCCTTCTTTGGAAAAATGGCCCGCGCCGGCGCCGGTGCCTCGCTCGCGGGACTGGGACTCTTCGCTACACCCGCCATCTCCGCGGAACTCGCCAAACAGCAGAAGCGCATGCTCGTCGTTCGCATGGCCGGTGGCCTGAGCCAGTTGGAAAGCTGGGACCCGAAACCGGGTGTCTCCACCGGTGGACCCTTCCGCGCCATTCCCACCTCAGTGCCCGGCATTCAGATTTGTGAACTCCTGCCGTACACGGCTAAGCAGATGCATCACCTCGCCCTTCTGCGTTCCATTAACACGCACGAGGACGACCACGGCAAAGGCCACTACCTCATGATGACAGGCCGCCGCCAAAAGCCCGGCGTCACCGATCCCGAAATGGGTGCTGTCATCGCCAAAGCGCTCGACACCGCCGACCGCTCTCTCCCCGGCCACATCGTCATCTCACCCGGCGGCGGCGGTGGCCGCAATGCCGACTCTGCTTACCTTGGCCCGAAATACGCCAGCGTTGTCCTCGGCAATGGCAATCCTCCTCAATTCGTCGAACGCCCCGGCAGCCTCGCCGAAAATGCTGTCCTTTGCGCCAACGATCTGCGCCGAAAAATCAACGATCGCTTCGCCCTTCGCCGCCGCACCGCGGAAACCGAAGCCTACACTCAATGCTTCGAACAGGCTCAGGAACTCATGCGCCGGCGCGAGGTCTTCGATGTCAGCCTCGAAGCCGAAAAGGACCGCGCCCGCTACGGCGACAGCGACTTCGGCCGCCACTGCCTCCTCGCCCGCCGCCTCATCGAAAAGGGCATCACCTTCGTCCAGGTAACGCACTCCAACTACGACACCCACAACGAAAACTTCAACTTCCACTTCGAGCAGTTAGGGGATTTCGACAAACCCTTCGCCACCCTCATCGATGACCTCGCCCAGCGCGGCCTCATGGAGCACACCCTCGTTGTTGTCCTGTCGGAATTCGGACGCACTCCTAACATCAATCACCTCTATGGCCGTGACCACTGGAGCAAGGCATGGTCCATCTGCCTCGGGGGCACCGGCATTCAAAAAGGAATTGTCGTCGGCAAAACGAATGACAAAGGAACCGAGGTCACCGAGCGCCAGGTGGACACCGGTGACCTCTTCCACACTTATCTCTCCGCCCTCGGCGTGAAGAGCGACGGCTCCTTCCTCATCGCCGGCCAGAAGATGCCCATGGCCGACCCGGCTAACAAGCCGATCAAAGAATTGTTAGTGTAACCTGCGGGGTTACTTTACCACGAGTTGGTTGTCCACGCTGTCCCGGTCGGTGTGTTGCACCGCCAGCTCGTTGAGCACGCGCTTTTCCTCCGCCGTCTTCACCTGTCCCTTCAGCGTCACCTTCCCATCCTTCGTCGCCACCTTGGCGCTTTTCGCATCCGCCGAGATGTCCTTCCTCGCCAGGATTTCCTTGCGAATGCTGCTCGTGATCTCCGCATCCTGTTTCACCATCTCGGGTGTTTCAGGAACGACCTTCGCGGTCTTGTCGGTATCCGCCGCCGGAATGGTGGCCTTATTCTTTATCCCGTATGCGAGATACACGCTATCCAGATAGGTGCCGCTGTTCATATCCGGCCATTCACCGGCCTTGAAGTGCGGCAGCAATGCGAGCGCATCCTTCCCTGCATCCAGGATCAGCCCCTCCCGCTTGTTGTCATAGGACAGCGCCTCCGTCGGCACGGGATTTAGCGCTCCGTCCACGCCAGTGTAAGCGCCGGTCGAGATGATCACGAACGGGATATGCCCGGTGGAAAGATCCACCATACAATCCTGCACCAATCCCAGCCGGTCGCCTTTTGGATTGAACACCGGACCTCCGCTGAGCTTGGTCGCCATTTCCATGGCGCCCAAAGGCGAAGCTGTCTCCTTGCTGCCTTTCTCCGGCACGGCGAAGAACGGTTCTTCATCGAAGTGGCGATAAAGCACCGCCAGCTTCTCAGCCTTCATCGCCTCCTTCCAGGTGGGCCGCTCGATCACCGGTGCCTCGCGCAGTTTCTCCAACGTCGGCTTGAGGTGAATCACCTTCTGCAGAGGATCAAAGTGCAGCACATGCGGCGGCACCGCCCGCAGCGTCCCGGTTTCGCCCAGCGCGATGAGAACCGCCACGATGCGCCCCTTCTCCAGTCCCACCACTACATCCTCTATCTTACCGACTTTCTGCCGGCTGCCTCTCTCCACATTCATCCCGATGAAGTCTCCCGCCCTCAGAACATTGTTCGCAGCAGTCGTCTCAATTTTACCTGCCTTCGCCCCGGAAATCGGGCCGACCTCCAGAATATCCGCAGAGGTTTTCGGCGCGAGGGCCACCATGAGTCCGGCCACCGCGAAGGTGAATAGCTTTTGGTGAGGTTTCATAATCGTTTAAGGATTAAGGTTTGGCCCGCAGGCAGCGAACCTGCGGCTTTTCTCTTCTGTTTCGGCATAAGGCGTACCATCCACTTCCCCGGCGTCCGGTTCACCTCCCGGGCGATTTGCATGAAACCTCATCGATAATGACCGCCGCCAGCTCCTCCTTCGACATGCGTGGCAGCGCCCGCTCCGTTCCGTCCCGGAAGAGGAGCGTCACTTCATTCTCCAGTGCATCGAACCCGATCCCCGGACCCGAAACATCATTCGCCACCAGCAGATCGCAGCCTTTGCGCACCAGCTTTTCCCGGGCGTGCCCGAGAAGATCCTCCGTTTCCGCCGCAAAGCCCACGAGAAATCCCTTCCAACCGAACACCGCGCGCACCGACCCCAAAATATCCGGCGTTCGCTCCAGCGTAAGCATCAGCGTGGCCTCCGACTTCTTGATCTTCTGTTCCGCAGGATGCGCCGGACGGTAGTCGGCCACTGCGGCCGAGAAAATGGCTGCATCCGCCGCAGGCAGTCCATCTTTGACTGCCTCATACATTTCCTGCGCGGAGGTAACATCCACGCGGACAACGCCCTGCGGTGTTTCGAGCGAAACCGGCCCCGTGATGAGAGCTACCGAATGCCCGGCCGCAGCCGCAGCCGCAGCGAGCGCGAATCCCATGCGTCCGGAAGAGCGGTTGCTGAGATAACGGACGGGGTCAATGGCCTCGCGTGTGGGGCCTGCAGTGATGAGAAAGTGCACGGCATGCAGGCTGCATCCTGCCTGAATGAATTCAATTGCATCCACAGCCGTCCCGGAAGCGAATTTTTATTTAGAATTATTCTTGATAAGCAGGCAACCGGGCGTATCACGAATTCCCCTCCATGAGCCAGCACACTTCCAATTCCAAACCCGGTCACGTCCCTGCAGCGGCGCTGACGCTCGGGCCGGAATTCCGCCTCACGAAGCAGCGGCGGGAGGTCTATGAGGTGCTCAAGGAGCAACTCGATCATCCCACGGCAACCGAGGTTTTCATCCGTGCCAAGGAGCGCGTGCCGGGCATTTCCCTCGCCACGGTCTATAATTGTTTGGAAACCCTGACTCACAGCGGATTGGTTAAGCAGGTAAACCTGGACCGCGGCCCGTCCCGCTATTGTCCGAATCTCAAGGAACACGGACACTTCCATTGCGAAGGTTGTGGCCACGTCACGGACATCGAATTGCGCGATGAACCGGCGGCGGCCCTCGCCCTGCCGCGCGGCTCGGTCGTCAGCCGCATGGAAATTTCTCTGCGCGGCCTCTGCCCCGCCTGCGCCAAAGCGGCCAAATCGAAAGCCCGCGCCTGATTCCCTTTCCTCCATAAATGAAACTCGAAATCAAAGATCTTCACGCCACCGTCGGCGACCGCGAAATTCTCAAGGGGCTGAGCCTCGAGCTTCCCTGCGGCCAGGTTGCCGCCATCATGGGCCCGAACGGCTCCGGCAAAAGCACCCTGAGCAAGGTTCTCGCGGGTCATGAGGATTATGTGGTGACAAAGGGCGAGGTGCTCATGGATGGTCAAAACCTTCTGGAGATGCCTGTGGATGCGCGCGCCCGCGCCGGGTTCTTCCTCGCTTTCCAATACCCCATGGAAATTCCAGGCGTGAGCAATGCGAACTTTCTCCGCGCTGCCCGCCAGGCTCGTTTGCCGGAAGGCGAGCAGGTGGATGCGGTGCAGTTTTATCAGTTGCTCTATAAGAAGATGGATGCGTTGAAAATGGATCGCTCCTTCACCTCCCGCAGCGTGAACGAGGGCTTTTCCGGCGGCGAAAAGAAGCGCAACGAAATTCTCCAGATGCTCATGCTGGAGCCGCGCTATGCGGTGCTCGATGAAACAGACTCCGGCCTCGACATCGATGCACTGAAAATCGTGGCCGAAGGCGTGAACCTCATGCGCAGCCCGGAGCGCGGCATCCTGCTGATTACCCACTACCAGCGTCTTCTTGATCATATCAAGCCGGACGTAGTCCACGTGCTTTCAGACGGACGCATCGTCAAATCCGGCGATGCCGGCCTCGCGCTCGAACTCGAAGAGCGCGGCTACGACTGGCTGAAGGCCGCATGATCTCAACTTTTTCCTCTCAATCATTATGAATGCGACTCTGACCCCGGAGCACGAAATCGACGACTCCACTCTGCAGGCGGTCGATATCGACCGCACCGCCGGGGACTTTTCCTATCCGGAAAACCACACCTATGATGCCGGCGTCGGCCTCAGCGAGGCCACCATCGATTATATCTGTGACGTGAAGAACGACCCTGACTGGGTGCGTGACTTCCGGAAGCGCGCTTTGAAGGTGTTTCTCGAAAAGCCGATGCCCACTAACTGGGCGACGAAAGACCTGGACAACATCGACTTCAGCAAGATTCGTTACTACCTCAGCAGCGGCAGCACGCCAAAACGCAGTTGGGACGACGTGCCGGACGACGTGAAGCGCACGTTCGAGCGCCTCGGCATTCCCGAGCAGGAGCGCAAGTTCCTCGCCGGCGTGGAAGCTCAGTTCGACAGCGAAGCCGCCTACTCCAACATCAAAAAAGTCATCTCCGACCAGGGCGTGATCTTCGTGAACAGCACGGAAGGCCTGCACAAGCACGCGGAGATTTTCCGCCCCTGGTTCGGCAAGGTGATCCCCACCGGCGATAACAAGTTCTCCGCCCTCAACAGCGCGGTCTTCTCCGGGGGCAGCTTTATCTATGTGCCAAAGGGCGTAAAAGTGAAGCACCCGCTCCAGGCCTACTTCCGGATCAATTCGGAGAACTTCGGGCAGTTTGAGCGCACCCTCATCATTGTGGATGAAGGCGCGGAGGTGATGTACATGGAGGGCTGCACCGCTCCCAAGTTTGAAACCACCACCCTGCACAGCGCCGTGGTGGAACTCGTGGCGCTCAAAGGAGCAAAGATTCAATACGTCACGGTGCAGAACTGGAGCAACAACGTCTTCAACCTCGTCACCAAGCGCGGTGTGGCCCACGAAGACGCGGAAGTCCGCTGGATCGACTGCAACATCGGCAGCCGCCTCACCATGAAATATCCCGGCGTCATCATGAAGGGCCGGCGTGCGCGGGGTGAAGTCATCAGCATTGCCCTCGCCAACAACGGCCAGCATCAGGACACCGGTGCCAAGATGATCCACGCCGCCGACGAGACCACTTCCAATATTGTCAGCAAGTCCATCTCCATCGGCAAGGGCCGCGCCACCTATCGCGGTCAGGTGCATATTCCGAAACACCTCAAAGGCTGCAAAAACAACACCGAGTGCGACGCGCTGCTCATCAATTCGAGCAGCCGCACGGACACTTATCCTGCCATCACGGTGCGCGGAAACCAGCACGCTACGCAACACGAGGCAAGCGTCAGCCAGGTCAGTGCGGAGCAGGTGTTTTACATGCAGCAGCGCGGTCTCACGGAAGCGGAGGCGATGAGCCTGTCCGTGAACGGATTCGTCAACGATCTCGTGCGCGAATTCCCTATGGAATACAGCGTGGAACTGAAGCGGCTCATCGACCTCGAAATGGAGGGAAGTGTTGGCTGATCCAAATGAAGCGCTTTGAATACCGAATCGTGAAAGGAGAAGTCAGCAGAGGAGCATGGATTTTCAACCTTGGCGGCAATGTTGATGAGGAATCTCTTGAGGGTGAAATCAACAGCCTCGGACAGCAGGGCTGGGAGCTCGCTTCTTCACTGGAGACCAGCATGGCCGGCGGCCGCTCCCGCAGCGTTCTCTTCATCTTCAAACGTGAACTCACTTACTGAGGATTGTCCTCATGACCACTCTTTCCCCAACATCCCCATTCGTGCCCTCTGTGTTTCTTGATGCCCCTCAACTGACTCACGCCGGGCAGCCGGACTGGTTTATTGCCTCGCAGCGCAAAGCATGGGAGGACTTCACGAACGCCCCCATGCCCGGGCGCAAGGACGAGAACTGGCGCTTCGCCAATCTCTCGCTGCTTCAGTTCGATGCTTTCAAGCGTTTGCCCTCCGCGGAGACACCGGAATTCAATGGTCTGGAAAAGACCGCGGCGCGGGTGGTTACCGTTAACGATGCCACAGCTGTCCGTGAAACGACATTCCGGGGCGTGAGTGTCCTTTCGCTGAACGAAGCTCTCTCAGCGCACGCGGAGATTTTGAAGCCTCTGCTGGTGTCCCCGGACACGAAGCTCGGCGGAGCGAAGTTCGCCGCTTTGCACCACGCGCAACTGAACGATGCCACCGTCATCATCGTTCCGGCGAATGCGGAAATCGCCGATCCCGTCGAAATCGTGCATTGGCTGTCCGGTGAAGGCGCCAGTTCGTTTCCCCGAACCATCATTCTCGCCGGTGACAATGCACGCGTGACCGTGGTGGAGCATCACCTTACCGCCAACGGCGATGCCGGATTTTCCTGCGGTGCCGCACAGATCGTCGCTCAGCGCGGAGCCGGCGTGAAATACATCCAGGTAAACCGGCACAATGCCGCCAGCAAATTCGTGCACCTCTCGACCGTGCGCTGTGAACGGGATGCGCAGGTGAAGCACGCCACCTTCAATCTCGGCAGCGGCTACGTGCGCGGAGAAGCCCTCAGCCTCATCGCCGGAGAAGGCAGCCGGAGTGACATGCTGAGTGTCTCTCTCGCCAGCGCTAACCAGGAGATCGACCAGCGCACGCTCCAGGACCACCTGACGCCTCGCGGCTTCAGCGACCTCCTCTACAAAAACGTCCTCTTCGATCAGTCGAAGACCATCTTTGCCGGTCTCATCCGCGTCGATGAGGGTGCCCACTACACGGACGCCTATCAAAAGTGCCGAAATCTTCTCCTCAGCGACGAATGCGAGGCCAACTCAATGCCGGGCCTCGAAATCAACGCCGACGAAGTCAAATGCAGCCACGGCAGCACCAGCGGGCGCCTCAGTGAAGAGGAGGTCTTCTACTTCCGCTCCCGGGGCATCGAACGGGAAGCCGCAGAGCACATGATTTCCATGGGGTTCACCATGGAGGTGATCGCGCGCCTGGAATGCGAAGTCGTGGAGTCGATGGTGATCCGCGAGGTCGAAAAGCGGTTTGTGGAGTTGGAGGGGAGAGAGTCCGCTGCGAGGAAATGATCGGCTGCGCCGATGACGAAGCCAGAAACCAGAAGCCCGAAGGAATTCCGAATGACGAATTCCGAAGACGTTTCCCCTTTTATTTTCGCCCTCTCTTCATCTTCGGCGGTGCAGGTTCAGGACATAGTTTACACTTAGGTTCAGGACATGGTTTACACGTGGTGCGCCGGTGTAAGGCCGGGGGACTATGCCGTGGCAACCCAAAAATCTGATGGAAACAAGAACCGAATTTGCGCTTCGAGCGCA
>DASZQB010000113.1:0-15585 GCA_035550135.1 Verrucomicrobiales bacterium | reverse complement strand
GCGTTTATCGGTCTTGGCCGCTCCGCTCCATGCTTCAGGGGCGACGACGAGGTTATGCACGCCCAGTGCCTCCAGGCGGCGGTGGAGCACATATCCAAAACAGCCGGCTTCATAGCAACTCACTACGCGCGCCCCGGCATTCACCATTTTGGCGATCCATGCCAGGAGCGCGTCCGCAGTGAAGCGCTGCGCGGGCTGCGGCAGCGAGCGGTCGATCTGCCGCACGACGGTGATTTGTGCGGCATGCACGTCGAGCCCGAGGCAGACGAGTGTGCCGGGGCGAATATCGGGATCCCCACGGCGCGCCCGCACCGAAGTGGATGCACGTTCGATCTTCAGGGACGCGGGTTTTGCGCTTGGCTCCAAAGAGTCTGCGCCTATCTGTGTTTGTGGCTTGCTAACCATAGGGCGTCAAGCTGGCACGCTTCGCGCGCGCTGCTTGACGTCCTTCATGCCATCTATTCATAGGGGAACCGCGCTGCGGTTCGCAAATGTCAGGATCTTTGCCGGAGGTGAGGTCAGGATCTTTCGCCGACCGGTGACAAAATGCAGGTTATGGAGTCGCCGGGGCCGGGGTGAGGGGGAGGTCTTTTTTGCTTTCGAGCACGCGGTCCACGATGCCGTAGTCGGCGGCCTGCTGGCCGGTCATGTAATTGTCGCGGTCGGAGTCGATGTTGATTTGTTCGATGGTCTTGCCGGTGTGTTTGGCGAGGATGCCATTGAGGCGCTTTTTGAGGCCGAACATGAATTCGACGGTGCGCTCCACGTCGCTGGCGGTGCCCTGGGCGCCGCCGCTGACCTGGTGGATCATGACGTGGCTGTTAGGGAGGCAGAAGCGTTTCCCTTTGGTGCCGGCGGTGAGGAGGATGGAGCCCATGCTGGCAGCGATGCCCATGCAATAGGTGCTGATGTCGCAGGAGACGAGTTGCATGGTGTCATACATGGCGAGGCCCGCGGTGACGCTGCCGCCGGGGCTGTTGATGTAGATGTTCACATCCTTCGACGGGTCCTGCATTTGCAGATAGAGGAGCTGGGCGATGACGTAGTTCGCCAAGCCGTCGCTGACCTGCTCGCCGATGAGAAGGATGCGGTCCTTCATGAGGCGTGAAAGCAGGTCGAAGCCCATCATTCCGATGCCCGGCTCTTTCTCGTAAACGGTGACGTTCTGCGCCACATCCAGCGCGCGGTCGCGCAGGTGGGCGGGCAGCATCATGAGGCGGGAACGGTCGTCCTGGATTTCGCGGAGCTGTTTCATGGGAGGGAGGAACGGGCAAATGTTGTCAGGGAAAACTACGCGGCTTCACCCTCGTCGGGTGCAGCAGTGCCTTCGTAGGTAATGTTGGCGTGCTCCACGAGGACGTCGAGCGCTTTGCCGAGCAGGATGGAATGGCGCAGGTTGTCGAGACCGTCATTCTTCTTGAGGGTCTTGACCACTTTGTCAGGGGTCGTCTGTGACGTGTAAGCGATATAGCTGATGCGGCGCACCATGTCATCCTGCGTCACCGTGAGGTTTTCTTTGTTAACGATTTCCATCAGGATGTATTCGTCCTTCACGTCCACCTTTGCCTGTTCGTTGGCGGCGTTGATGATGTCCTGCTCGTTTTCGACGATCATGTCCTGGGTGATGCCGCGGTCGAGATTCATCTTCACCAGTTGGTTCACACGGCGCTGCGTGGCGTTGAAGACGACGTTGCCGGGGAGCTCAAATTCCACCTTGTCGCGCAGGGCGACCATGGCGGCGATGCGCTTTTGCTCGAGGTCTTTCTGCTGAGTGGTGGCGGTGAGGTTTTCGCGAATGATCCCGCGCACCTCCTCCAGGGTCTTGCCGGGAACGAGTTTGGCGGCGAATTCGTCATTCAATTCGGCGAGGACGGGCTCTTTGATTTCCGTGACGGTGACGGTGTAGGTGAGTTCCTTGCCGGCGATGGCTTCATGCACGTTTTCTTCGGCGATTTCGGCCTTCACTTCACGCGTTTCGCCTTTATTCATGCCGACCAGTTGCGCGCAGAATTTGGGGAGGAAGCTGCCTTCGTCCACCTTGACCATGTAGCCTTTGTTATCAGCGATGAAGGCCTGGGCTTCCGGAAGCTTGTCCTTTACCGGTTCACCGTCCACGGTGGCGGTGTAGTCCATGGAAATGAAGTCGCCCATTTGCACGGGACGATCCACTTCGACGAGATCCGCCATGCGCTCGCGCTGCGTCTGGATGGTTTTTTCCACCGTCTCATCGGTGACTTCACGCTTTGGCACGGTGATGGAGAGGCCCTTGTAGTCCGGCAGGGTTACGTCAGGCGCGAGAACGACCTCCAGAGAGAAGGCATACCTGGACTCATCATTGTCCTCGGCGGGCTTGAAATTGCCGACGGACAGGACTTTGAGGTTTTCCTTTTTCACGGCTGCATCCAGGCCTTCGTTGAGAAGGCGGTCCGTCACCTCACGGTCGATCTCGGAGGCGAATTTCCGCTCCACGACGGTGCGCGGCGCCTTGCCTTTCCGAAAACCGGGGAGCGCGGCGTGCTGGGTGTAGTTCTTCACGATTTTCTCGCGTTCGGCCTTCCGGGTATCGCCCGGGACTTCCACGCGGACGCTGGCCATGCAGTTGGGGAGTTTTTCGACAGTGATGTTCATGAGTGGGAGGGGTGTAAAAGGAAACAAAAGGAGAAACCGGGGAGCCGCAAATCACGAAAGCGTCGCCAAAGCGCACACACGTCACCGGCAGGAGCGGGAGGTCGAGTATTATGCGCCCCTGCCGGCTCTCAACCAAAAAGGTGGGGGATTTCGGCGCTGAAGTTTCGGTGTGCTTTACTGTGCTGCGTGTTCCTTGTGCACTTCGAGGCGGTGGAGGAGTTCCAGTGCCCGCGCCCGGGTGACTTCCATGATGGCTGAGGCGCGCATGGGGATGTACATCGTGCCCTCGTACTGGTCATAACAACTGTTGATGAACACCACCTGGGCATCACGGTAGGCGATCCATTGAAGCTGCGCGGCCTTGAGGGTGGTGAACGTCTTTTCCGGCAGAGCCTTTTTCAGTTCCTGGTAAGCCCGGTTCATTTCTTTGTCCCACAGGTCCAAGCCCTTGCGATAGGCGTCCGCGGAGGCAGCCGTGGATTTTGCGTTTTCCGCCAGTTTGTCGATTTTGGAGTCGATGGGATGCTTTTTCTCCGCGGCGTCGTCTGCGGCAGAGCAAAACCCGGCGAGGAGATAACAGACGGCGAAGGCGCGGAGGAGCGGTCTCATCGGCGCGATTTTGGAGGTGTTTGGTTGAGGGTGCGATTGGAAAAATTTGTTACTCTTCAGGAGATTCTCATTGACGAAACCGGCGGAAATACGTCAGGGTTTGCGTGAATTTAATATTTCCTCTCCGTTAAGCGATGAAATCAAGCCTCTGGACCCTTATCTGCCTCGGACTTTCGACCGCCGCTGCCAGTGCGGTCACCTTGACGCTGACGAATGCGATTGGTGGAGTATCCAATGGCACTGTGTTCACGGTCGGAACGGTCGGAACGCAACCTCAACCTGGCAATAACTGGCCCGGGAATGAGCCTCCCGCTGCGGCAATCGATGGCAGTTTTGGCTTTGCCGGAAGCACCAAGTATCTGAATTTTTTCCAGACCAACACGGGGATCATCGTAACGCCCGACGCATCGAGTTCCAATCTGGCGGTGGACACGCTGACATTCTGGACGGCGAACGATGCGGTGGGGCGCGATCCGACGAGTTACATTTTGTATGGTTCTACGGCTGTGCTTTCGACGTCCACTCCGGGGACAACCTATCCCATTGCGTCCATGGTGCAAATTGGGAGCGGGTCTCTGAGCTTCAGCGATGTGCGGCTTACCGGACCGACTTCTGAGGTCAATTTTGTGAACGACACGGCGTATGCGTCCTACCTGCTGGTCTTTCCGACGGTGAAGTCACCGGTCTATGACGGAACGAACAATTCCATGCAGGTGGGGGAAATCATCTTCGACGGACACGTGGTGCCCGAGCCTGGCTCCGCGGTGCTGGCCCTGGCGGGTGCGGCAGTGCTCCTGCGCCGGCGGCGGAATCGCATGGATGCCTAACGACTGCTCCCTACCGGCGCCGCGGACTTTTTTTTGTTAATTTCACCACCAGGCCAATGACCGCGCCTGCAATGGCACCTGCGATGGCACCGGTGTAAGTGAAACTCAGCAACCCGTCGCTGTTTTCCCGTGCGAGCGTTGCCTCATCGGATGGGTTGTTGGCAATGATCGAGCCCAGCCAGTTTTTGGAGATTTCTTTCACCCCGATCAAATCCTCCGGAGACGCGCCTTCGCCATTTTGCGCGAAGAAATACCACATTCTCCCGCGGATCAGCGCCATGGATGTGACCGTGCAGCCCTCCTTTCCAGGGACGGCAAGACGCATGGAAAAGGAGAAGTGGCGGTCGCTGAAGTCATGGATGGGCTGCGCGCTCACAGCCACTCCCGCCTGCTGGCCAACTTTGTCCGCCATCGGGGCGATCTTATCGTTCATTTCCCGCCGGGCATATTCGAGTTCCTCCTTGGTGCAGTCCCGGTCTCTGAATTTCCTGAGCATCGCGATACCGAGTGCATGATTGTAGTCGTCTTCGGTATTCGTGCGCTCTGCGGGCACGAAGACCGCAAGCACCTCGTTGCCCTGGGCACCCTGCTGGAACTTAAGGGTTTGATAGTGCTCCTCCGACTCAGATGCCGCCACGTATCCTTCGGGAATGGGAACCTCAAGAGTCACATTGCCAATGGTTAGGGGATAGGTTTCTGCAGCGGAGGCAGGAAGGACCGCCGCCGAAAGAAGCACGCAAAGTATCCGAAATATCATAATTTCCGTATATACTATCGTGAAGGCAGGCGTGAAACAAGCGTTTTCTGCCGTGATGGAGCGAAAAGGATGATCGGATTCTACATCCGGCGTGCGGGCCTTTTCATGCTTCCGGGGGATTCCAAATGCGCCTTGACGCACTCATGATGCGCAAGATAGATAAGCGCTCCCCGGCCCGGCGTTTCGCGCGGGCTCCTTTTTTGCTTCTATGCATTGGACGTCGATTCTTTGGGTCATCTGCTACATTCCGGTCGCGATCGGCCTCTCACTTTTTGGAGCGCATCGCTGGTGCATGGTTTACATTTTCTGGAAGTATTTCGGGAAGCCGCCGCGCCCGAAGGCGAAGCTTGAAAAACTTCCTCTCGTGACGGTTCAGTTGCCTATTTTCAACGAGTTACACGTTGTCCGGCGGCTGGTGGAGTCGGTGGCGAGGCTCGAGTATCCGAAGGAACTGCTGCAGATCCAGATTCTTGATGATTCCATCGACGAAACGCGCGAAATCTGTCAGGAGGAGGCAGAGAAACTGCGGCGCGACGGCTTCGACGTGGAACTCATCCACCGAGTGGACCGGACGGGATTCAAAGCGGGGGCGCTTGAGAACGGAATGGCCACAGCCAAAGGCGAGTTTATCTTCATTCTCGATGCGGATTTCATCCCTCCGCCCGCGGTGCTTCACGAGATGGTGCATTTCTTCTCGGATGAAAAGATCGGCCTCGTGCAAACGCGCTGGGGGCACATCAACCGGGATTACTCGCTGCTAACGAAAATTCAGGCCATGTTCCTTGATGGGCACCTCGTGGTGGAGCAGGTGGCGCGCAGCCGGAGCGGGCGGTTTTTCAATTTCAATGGCACCGGAGGCGTTTGGCGAAAGCAGACGATCATCGATGCGGGCGGCTGGCAGCATGACACGCTCACGGAGGATCTTGATTTGAGTTACCGGGCGCAAATGAAGGGATGGAAGTTCATTTTCCTCAATGACGTGGTGACGCCCGCCGAGCTGCCGGTGGACATGAACGGCTTCAAAAGCCAGCAACACCGCTGGACAAAGGGCTCCATCCAGACGTGCCGCAAACTTCTCGGCCCGATCTGGCGAAGCGACCAGCCCCTGCTCATCAAGCTGGAGGCGACGGTGCACCTGACCTCCAATTTCGCTTACCTGCTGCTCCTGTTCCTTTGCTTTCTGGTCTGGCCCGGGGCGGGCAGCGACTTCCAGATGGGGGGCTGGCGGGCTTGGCTGGTTGACCTTCCGGTGTTTGCACTGACCTCCCTGTCGGTGGGCTGTTTTTACCTGACCAGCCAAATGGGGGCTTACCGGACCTGGTGGAAAAGGGCGATTTTTCTTCCTGGAGCGCTGGCTTTGGGCATCGGAATGGCCATCAACAATGGCCGGGCGGTCATCGAAGCGCTGCTCCGAAAGGAGTCTCCGTTTGTCCGCACCCCCAAATACGGGATTGAGCGGAAAGGGCAGGACTGGAAGCGAGCCAAGTACAAGTCGCTGAAGTCCATCGGGTTAGGTCTGGAAGTTCTCCTAGCCTTATATTTCACTGCGGTAACTATTTTTGGAATTTTAGAAAAACAGTGGCTTTCAGTTCCATTTTATTTATTATTCATGGGCGGATTCTGGTATGTTGTGGCAGGATCACTGTCTCAACAATTCGCCGCCCGAACATCGCCGGAGCCCACCGACGTTCCCGCCTGACCCCTACACCTCAACATTGGACATGACCGACCCAACCCGTTCCCGCTTCCGCAACATGGCATCCAAATTGATTCGCGCCGCCGCCTGTGCCGCTCTCGCCATGGGACTTTCCAACTGCGCCTCCACCTCTTCCAAGGAACTGCGGGTCAGTGTGAAGGATCAGAAGATGGCCCTCTACGATCAAGGGCAACTGGTGCGGGTTTACGGTGTTTCCACTTCGAAGTTTGGGAATGGAGATGGCCGGAGCACCTGCTGCACGCCGATCGGGAAAATGAAGATCGCAAAAAAAATCGGCGATGGGCTTCCGCCAGGCATGGTCTTCAAGAGCCGCCGGCCCACGGGAGAAGTTCTCAAACCGGACGCTCCCGGACGTGATCCGATCGTGACCCGCATCCTTTGGCTGGCCGGGGCTGACGGCCGCACGAAGAACGCGTACAGCCGCTACATTTACATTCATGGCACACCTGAGGAGCGGACGATCGGTCAGCCGGCGAGTTATGGCTGCATCCGGATGCGGAGTATGGATATCATTGACCTTTACAGCCGCGTGCCGGTGGGTGCGACGGTCAAGGTGACCCGCGGTGCTCTTCCCTCCGAAGCGGAAAAGATGCCGGAGTACGTTTACACGCCGCCGGTCCGTCCCGTTCCGGTGCAGCAGGGAACTCTTTCTTCAAAGCCGCAGACGAGCGTGGCGAAACGCTGATCGCAGGAGGTGCCCGTCATTACTTCGGCGCCGTTCTGGCGAGCCGGAGAGCGAGGAATGAATGGGTGGTTTCGTCGCCGCTGTCGGCTACAAGAATGAGGGAGCGGCTTCCGTCCTTGAGAACGGGACCGGCGGCGATGCCTTCGTAGTTGGTGAAGCCGACATTTTTTTTAAAAATTCCCAGTTTTTGTGCTGGTTTGAAGGCAATCCCGGCGAGCGCGGGCATTTTGGAGGTATCGTTGGCACCCTCGAATCCGGCGACGGAGAGTCTCACTTCCAGGGAAAGTCCGGAGAAGACACGCTCCATCACGAGCAGGGTGCCGCCGGGCAGAAGGCACAAGCCGGTAACGCCTGATCCTGAGCCCCCGACCCGAAGGCTGGATGTTTCGGTTCGCCACGCAAACTGCCGCAACGGACGCCATGCCTTGTCGAATTCCTGGAGGCGGACCAGGCCCGCGACCTTGCGGGAGGCAAGCGGACCGTCGCCGGGCAGTGTATCTTCGTTGGCGACCCACGCCTTGCCCGTGGCGGGGTCACGGGTGAGGGATTCCATGCTCAGATTGTTGACGGCGGTCTGAAAGAGGGGAGGCAATTTTACCGGCGGCAGAGCTTTGCCGGACGCGGTGAATCCCGCGATACCCGGCGGTCCCTCTGCGCTGATGAAGACCTGGTTTGCCGCAGCGTCGCAGGCGATGTCTTCGAAATCACGGAACTCCGTCTTTAGCGGAATCGCCGGCTCCACTTTGCCGGCTGTGATCAATCCGGTTGCGGGATCGACAGTGAGCCGAATGGGAATGACTGCTTTTTGACGGTCGGAAACGGCGTAATACAGATCGCCCTGACACCACGACAGGCCGCTGAGGCCGGTGACGGATTCCGCCTTGAGGGAGAATTCCGGCTTCGCGCCCGCAGGGGAAACCTTCCATCCTGCGAACGACAGGCGGACAACGGCGAGGAAAAGCCAGGGGCGAAGGATCATGAGCAGGACATAGAAACGCACGCAGCCTATCCAACGTCCGGTCCGGCGCAAACCGCGACTGCCGGGGAAGCGCTGGCGGGGGATGAGCCCAACAGGGCCAATAGGACGGACGGAGGGGTTATTCGTTAGGGACGCGGAAGCGGTCGCGTTCCTGGGGGTTGAGGTCGCGGCCGGCGACGCGGCGGGCGAGGGTTTGGAGACGTGAGAGGTCGGTGTCCCAGAGGGAGAGCTGATTGGAGGCGCCGGAGGCGAGGAGGCGGCCATCGGGGAGCCATGTGGTGCAGTTGATGCCGAAGGCGGTTTTGAGAGTGCAGAGTTCGGCGGGTTTTTCCCAGTCCCAGAAGTAGAGCTGGCCGTCGGCGGCACCGATGGCGAGGCGCTGGCTGTCGGGGGAGAAACTGACGCCGGAGATGAGATAGGCATTGAGGGACGGACGACGGAGGCTGGCGAGGATGTCCGGAGCGGTGAGATCCCAAAGGCAGGGGCGATAACCAGTGGAGCCACTGGCGAGCCAGCGGTTGTCAGGGCTGAAGGCGATCTGGGTGTAGTCGAGAAAGTCCGACTGAAGGATGGCGACGCGTTTGAGAGGCCACTGGCCGCGCTGACTTACATCGAAGAGGAGGATCTGGCTGCCGTATTGATCGCTGCCGGGTTGTTTCTGGTCCCATCCCTGGCGGCCTACGGCGAGGTACTTTCCGTTAGGGGAGACGACGACGTCCGGCAGGAGATAACTGATGGAGTGGATGGTTTCGCGCTGTTCCGTGGCGGCGGGATTTTCGGAATTAAGGTCCCAGCAGAAGAGGACGCCGTCACCGTTGGCCATGAAGAGGCGGCCATCCGGATGGAAGTCGAGGACCCAGCGGTACTCAGTGCGGATGCCGGGAACGCTGATGACGTGGCGCGGGGGAGGAGCGGGGAGGCCGACGTCGGCGCAGCGGGCGGCTTCGGCGAAGTCCCAGACTTTGACGGCGGCATCGCGCCCGGTGGCGGCGAGCCAGCGGCCATCGCGGCTGAAGGCGACGCCGGTGGCACCGGTGCCAAAGCCGGTGATGACGAGCCGGCTGCCGCCCGTGAGGCGGGTGAGAGTGATGGAGCCGATGCGTGACTCCGCCGAAGTCATGTTAGTGACCCATGCATCGCTGGCGGCGGCGGCCCAGAGACCATCCGGTGAGACGGTGCTTTCGGCGACGGTGGAACCGGCCGCGGGAAAGTGGCGGGGCATGGCGGCGCCACTCACGCCGTCGAAGCGCCAGCGGCGAATGACGGAACCGAAAGCGACGGCGGCGACGGAGGTGTTATCAGGGGAGATCTGGATTTCAGCGATGGTGCTGGGGAGTCCATGGAGGAGGACGGGAGGCACGCCGCTGCGGATGGTGTCCATACGCCAAAGATAAACGGCGCGGTCTTTGCCGCCCGCCGCGAGCCACTGACCGTCTTTGCTGAAACGAACCGTGATGCCATCTCCACCGGTGAAATAATGCGGAACGGGGACCGGCTTTTCTTCATCGAGCGGAACGACGAAAACCTGAGTGGTGTCACCGACGGCGGCGAGCCAGCGGCCATCCGGCGAGAGGGCGACGCGGCGCAGAGCGACCGTGGAGGAGAGGACTTTTCGCGGAACGATGGTTTGCGAAGGCGAGCCGGGCTTTGGCAGCGCCGCGTAATACACTGAACTGTCGGCCATGGGGAGGGCGACGTGAGTGCCTGAGGAATCGAAGACGGGACGGGCGAGATGGTTGGCAGGGAGGACGAGGCGATGAGAGACAGGTGTGCTTCCGGAGAGGTCCACGAGTTGAGGAGAGCCTTTACCGCTTCCGATTTGCACCAGCACCCACTGTCCCGTCTGAGAGGAAACGAGACTGGCGCGGGGGGCCGCCTCCTGATCGAGATTGAGATCGAAGTCCGCCGTTTGGCGAAGCCCCTGAGGGGTGACGAGAGCCCTGACAAGGCGAGCGCGGCGCGGGGCATCCGGATGCTCTTTCGCAAAGGCAGAGCCGGTTTTTTCAAGCCACACGGCACCGGTGCTTTCGCCAGTGGCCCACAATTCAATGGACTCCGGTTTCGTTCCCTCACGCAGCGGGAGGGTGCCGAATTCCTGGACGGCGGGCATGGAAGTGTCTTCGCCGCCGGCATCCATTTCAGGAGTGATGACGGACCAAATGCGGACGTCTCCTTTGCCGTCGACGGTGAGGACGCGGCGGGAGTCCGGAAGCCAGCAGGCAATGGCCGACTCAATGTTCACCGTGCGGTCCCAAATGTCCCAGCGGCGCAGCGGATGGGATTCCCGCTCATCGTGCAAATCATAAATGGCGGCGGGGGTGGGAGCCTCTCCCCAGCGCAGGGTATTGAGGCTAAGCAGCCAGCGTCCGTCCGGACTGATCTGGACAGCGCGGCGATGGAACTCACGGAAGCTGATGTGGGCCTCCACGTAAATGCCGAGCATAGCGCCCTGCGAAGCATCCCAGCCGCCCGCTTTGGTGAGGACGCTCATGAGGGCGGAAGCGGCCTCCGGCAGGACGCGGGAGGGCTGGGTCATTTTCACGGACTCGACGGCGAGGAGGAGGGCGCGGTTAGGGTCTTCGGAGACCTGGAGGCGGGCATCGCCGGCAAGTTTGGTGGCGGTGGCGGTGCGGAGGCTTTCCTCCACACGAACGTTCGTATTTGTCAGGGAGACGACGGCGTGTTCGGCGCGACGCCAGAGAAAGAGACCGGAGAAGAAGGCGAGGACGAGGACGCAGTAGAGGGCGGCCATGGCGGGCTCGCGGCGCACCCATTTGACGAAGCGTTCACGGCGGGTGACGGGTCTTGCTTTAATAGGCTCGCCGCGGAGCCAGCGGTCGAGTTCGTCGGCGACCTCGCCGGCGGAGTTAGGGCGGCGGGCGGGATTTTTTTCCATGCAGCGCCGGGCGATGGTGATGAGGTCGCCGTCTGCGCGGGTATTCTGGGGCCATGAGGGTTCCTCCGTGACGATGCGGCGCATGATTTCCACGGGACCGGGCCCGTGAAAGGGCGGCATGCCGCAGAGCATTTCCCAAAGCATGACGCCGAGGGACCAAACGTCGCTGGCCATGGAAACGGCGCGCGCATTTCCACCGGCAACCTCCGGGGCCATGTAGTGCGGGGTGCCAATGTGGTCGCGGGTGAGGGTGAGGCTGGAATCGGCATGGGTGAGCTTGGCGAGGCCGAAATCTGTGAGCCACGGGGTGCCTTCGGCATCGAGGAGGATGTTGCCTGGTTTGAGATCGCGGTGGAGGACGCCGCGCTGGTGGGCGTGGTGGACGGCGCGGGCGATTTTGCTCAGGAGAGTGGCGACTTCGCGGGCGGGCAGAGAACCGCCGTGCTCCTTGAGCCTGGCGGCGAGGGTTTCGCCCTCGATGAGCTTCATGGTGAAGAAGGGCTGGCCCTCGAGGTGCCCGACTTCGTAGATGGGGACAATGTGGGGATGGTCGAGACCGGCGGCGGCTTCGGCTTCGAGGGTGAAGCGCGCGATGTCGGCCTCATCGGCAAAGGTGGAGCCGCGGATCATTTTAAGCGCGACAGTGCGCTTCAGTTTGCGGTCGTCGGCGACATAGACGACGCCCATGCCGCCGGAGGCGAGCTTTCGCTTGAGGGTGTAGCGGCCAAATTCGACGGATTCGGCAAGGCGGCGCGGAGGGGAATCCGGGTGGAGGGGATCGCTGCCATGGAGGAGAAATCCAAGTGAGCAGGCCGGGCAGGCACCATCCGAAAGGGGAGTGGCGCATTCCACGCAGTGGACAGCGGGTTCGCCGGCGCGGGGCTCGGAGCGGTCAATAGTTTCCATGAAAAATCGGACACTCTACATTACAACTGAGTCAATAAAACTCAAGTAATGTTGAAAATACGATTTTTATAATCAACTTAAGGAACCTCCGGAGTCAGGGCTTGGAGATCACAGAGGATCGCTCCTTGACTTCGTGGGAGGATTCGGAGCCGTCCGGCCAGCGGACGGTGAGGGAGGCTTTGTCCGGGGCGGTAAACCAGAGGACCGAAGAGGGGGCAGAAAGGTAGCTGCCGGCGGAGGAGAGTTCAGCAGTTTGGACGGGGGTGCCGGGGGAGCGGAGAGTGACGCGGGCCCCGGTGACGGGTTTTTTGTCCTTGAGGCGAACGCTGAGGAAGAAGGCGGCGGGGCGGCGGGTGAAGGTGCGAACAGGGCCGGAATTGATGCCGAAGACGAGGTCCGGGGCGTGGTCGCCATTAATGTCTGCAAGAGCGAGGCTGCGGGCGTCCTGGGGGACGACGATGCCGCTCTCAGCGGGCCAGAGAGGGGTGAATTCGCCTTTGCCATTACCGGTAAGGAGGAAACTGAGGCCGCCGTCCATGCGACCCGTTTCACGCTGGGGGCCGAAGAAGTTTTGCGTGAGAATGATGTCTGGATGGCCATCGCCGATGAAATCCGCGGCGATGACACCGAAAGCGGGAGCGATTTGGGCTTCGCGCGGGAGGGGGCGAAAGGTGAAGTGGGCACGGCCATCGTTGAAGAGGACGCCGCTTTGGAGTTCGGTGCAGGAGAGTTTTTCGGAGTGCTCGAGTTTGTCAGGGGCATAGACTTCGCTGAGGGTGGCGCTGGCGAAGCTGTGAAAGGAGGGGAGCTTGCCCTTGATGAAGGGCATGGCGGTGCTGGAACAACTGAGGCCGCGGCGGGGGCGGAGGATGTCCCCGTCGAATTTGGCTTCGACGATTTGCTTGTGGCCGGTGCCGTCGAAGTCGCCGGCGTAGAGAAGTTCGGGTTTGGCGGAGGAGGCTTTGTATTTGGTGTTGAGGCCGAAATTTGTCAGGACGTAGTCCATGTCGCCGTCGTGATCGAAGTCGGCGGCGGCGAGGCCGTTCCACCAGCCGGTGAGCGGGGTGAGGCCGGCGGCGTCCGTTTGATCGGTTAGGGTGCCATTGTCGTTGTGATACAGGCGGGGGCAGCCCCACTCGACGGAAACAAGGAGATCGAGCCAGCCGTCGTTGTCGGCGTCCGTCCACAGAGCACTGGTGACTATGCCCGGCTGCATGGGGCGCGAGTTGAAGCGTCCGCCTTCGTTGATAAGGAGAGCGGAGGGAGGAGCGGCGGGGAACTGGCCGGGAGTTTGGCGGCCGCCGACGAAGAGGTCTGTGTCGCCGTCGCGGTCGAAGTCAGCACCCGTGACGATGCTGCCGCTGACGCGTTCGTCAGGGAGAGTGTCTTTGGGGGAATTTGTTAGGGAGCCTTTGCCGTCATTGAGATAAAGGCGGTCGCGGAGTTCAAGGTCGCCGGGTTTGCATTCATTGCCGCCGCTGACGACGTAGAGGTCGAGATCGCCGTCTCCGTCGGCGTCGAACCAGAGGCCGCCCATGTCTTCGCACTGTTTGTCTGCGACGAGAGCGGGCTGATCCATGGGAACGAAGACGCCCGGTTTTTGCTGGCGCATGATTTTGCCGGGGAAACCGGCACCGCTGCCGAGCCATATGTCGTCAAGGCCGTCGCCGTCGATATCGCCCCACGCCATGCCGGGACCGTAAACGGACTGTTTGTTAGGCAGAAGAGGCTCGCGCTGGAAATCGTCGTATGGAGTTTCCCCGTGTTGGAGAGCGGCGAGGGTGTCCGTGGATTGAAAGAGGGCAGGGGCGGGGGGATCGTGCGTGACGCGGTGGGGGCCGCCCTCGGTAATGGTGGCGAGCTGGTTGGCGGGAATGTTGTCGAATGTTTGCACGCAGCCGCCCGGCCAGCGGACGGTGAGGGAGGCGACAGTGGTTTCCTGACCGAGGCCGAAATGGAGGACAGGATCGCTGGCGCTGAGGAAGCCGCGAGTGATGGTGACGTAACGGGTTTGTTTCAGGCCGCCAGGGGTAGTTAGGGTGACCGTTGCGCCGAGGCCTTTGGAATTGCTGGCCACGCCGATGAGGCGGACTTCGAGGGCGTTTCCGGCGGAGCGGTTGCGGTAAAGACCGACGGGCACATCGAAATTGGAAACGACGAGGTCGAGAGCTCCGTCGCTGTCGAAGTCCGCGGTGGCGGCACCGAAGGAGACACCTTCGCGGTCGAGGCCCCACTCGGCGGCGCGTTTTTCGAACTTCAAGCCGTGAGCGTTGCGGAAGGCGAGGTTCTTTTCCTTGCGGGGCGGCTGGCTGCGCCAGAAGGCGGCGAGGGCGTCCGGGGAGTCTTTGAATTTGGCGTCGGCTTCGCGGGTGAGGTCGGAATTCATCATGTCGCGGATGACGCCGTTGGTGATAAAGACGTCGATCCAGCCGTCGTTGTCGAAGTCCTCCATGCGAGGGGTCCATGTCCAGTCGGTGCCGGCGAGACCTGAGATGAAAGCGGCTTCCATCATACGTCCGGTGCCGGTATTGAGGTAGAGCGCATTGCGCATGAACTGGCGGGGCTCGGCCCAGTCGAGGAACCACGCGCTGTCGTCCATGTTGCCCATCATGACCTTGTCGCGGTAATGGCTGGTGGCGGCCATGTCGGAGGCGAGGAGATCGATGAGGCCGTCGTTGTTCACATCGCCGATGTCAGCGCCCATGCTGAACCACGGAGTATGCGGGATGGTGGAAGGGAGCCTGTCAGTGAATTTGTTGCCGCCATCGTTGTGCCAGAGGCGGTCGGGGCCGGTGTAGTCGTTGGAGACATAACAGTCAGGGAGGCCGTCGGAATCATAGTCCCACCAAATGGCGGAAAGTGTAAACCAGGGACCGCCGATGCCGGTGGAGGCCGTGATGTCTGCGAAGCGTCCGTTTTCCTGATGAAAGAGATGGTCCTTTTGGGCGGCGGGCGTGTTGCGGGCGCGGTCGTTAGGGAGGTAGAGCATTTCCCAGTGCTCCTCGAGCTCCGGGGGAATGTGCGGCACTTCCACGCCATCGCCGCGCTTCTTCATGGTGACGCGAAATTTTTCCTGCGGCCCGGGAGGCACCCCCGTGGTGGCGAGGTATCCGTCGAGCCTGCCATCTGCGTCTGTATCGGCCCATGCCATGGTCATGCTGGCGCGGGTGACGGCGAGGCCGAATTCCGCGGCTTTGTCAGTGAAATGGCCTTTGCCGTCATTGATCCAGAGACGGTTGGGAGTGCGATAGCCACAAACGAAGAGGTCGTAGTCGCCGTCGTTATCGACATCGATGCCCTGCGCGCCGGTACCCCAGTGGTTAGGGTCTTTGAGACCGGAGGACTCGGTGATGTTCCGGAATTTCCAGTCGCCGAGGTTTTCATAGAGAGCGCCGCCACCGGCGGGACTGGTGACGTAGAAATCGCAGCGGCCATCGCCGGTAAAATCAGCGGTGCAAATGCCGCCCCCGGTATTCAGCCGCATGAGGGTGACGTCCTTGAGCAACGGGTCAAAGTCCGGCTTGAAAGTCACGCCGGAGTGCTCCGAGGAGACTTCTTCGAACATTGGAGCCGACGCAGAC
>DASZQB010000112.1:0-156550 GCA_035550135.1 Verrucomicrobiales bacterium | reverse complement strand
TGCAGAGGAAGAAGTCAGGAAAAGGCAAAAACAGAGGACCGCATCGGCAGCTCTCCGCCAGATTACACGCTGCGAGTTCCGGCCTGAATCGGAAAATCCACTCTGCTACTTGACATCCTTCATAGGAGCCCCAGGTGAGCGTAGCGAACCTGGGGTAATCAGACGCCAAAAACTTCCACCACAGCGTGGTGGCCCAAGCACGCAGAACACTCCGTCTGGCAGGACACCATTCCGTTGTAGACGCTTCGCCGCGCCCTTTCCCGCCGCTCCTTTCCCCTCAAACCGCTATCTCCACCGTCAGCACCCCGTCCGCATCCGCTCCATACGCCGCCTGCACCAGTTCCCTTCCGCTCGGCCCCACCACCAGCGAGGCACCGATACACCGCCATCCCGCCCACTCGCCGGCAGTCACCATCCCCACATTGCTGCACCCGGCGATCCACATATCATGCTCCTGCGCCGGCGGCCCATAGCTTTTCCGCCACAATTCTCCATACGGCTCCCTCGCATTGTTATGATCCGGCGGCACCGCCCAGGCGCAGGGCGAAAGAATGATCCGCGCCTTCATCTGACCCAGCGTGCGCGCAATCACCAACCCTTCCGCAAACGCATCCGCACAAATCATCACCCCCATCCGCCCGTACGCCGTCTCCGCTACCCCCAGCCGGTCACCGCAGGCATAGAGCTTCCGGGCAAAATCGAGCTCGTTCAGCTTGCGATGATGCAGCAGCAGTTCGCCTGCGGGTGAAATCAGCACCGCCGCGTTATAAAGCCGGTCTTCGCACCGCTCCACCAGCCCCGCGCACACCATCACTCTGTTTTCCATCGAGGCCTGGCGCAGCTTTTGAAAGGCCTCCCCTTCAGGGATGGAACCCGCGAACTCCCGCGCGCACGGATGCGTCCAACCGCAATCCAGCGTTTCCGGCAGCAACACGATATCCGCCCCCGCCTTCGCCGCGTGCGCAATCCGATCCGCCGCCCGCGCAAGATTCGCCTCCGGCTGCGCCGGTTCCACCAACATTTGAGCAAGCGCTAGTCGCATCACGCAATAAGTGTCAAATTGACGAATACCTCCAACCGGATTTCCCGTCCGTCTCCCCGAAAAAGTCGTTGACAACCGACCCTCTTAATCACCGCCGTATCCCTACGCCAATCCCCTGCCTTTCACCCCCAACGGACCGCGGATTTTCAATCCGCCCTATCAACCTGAGTCATCTCTTCACAACGCTTATTGCATCAGGCGGGTTGAAACCGCTCCTTCCCCTGCGGCGGCTCCAACCACATTTCCTGATCCTCGCCAATCAAACTGAATCCAACCATATCGCACCAATTTAAGCCTCTTTTGTTCCATTTAATCACCCCCCACCACCGCCCAACTCCCGTTGAGCACCCGTCCCAAAAAATCCAGACTCCGGCGCCTCCTCCGCTGGCTTGCCGCCGCCATCCTCGCGTGGCTGCTGCTCTGGTTTGCCGTGCCGTGGTGTTTCCCGTGGCCGGAGGAACTAAACGCCCCTGCTGCTCCCGCTGCCGCCTTCACCGATCGCGAAGGCGTCCCCCTGCGCCGCCTCCTTGCAAATAACAAACGCGCCGGTGAAGCCCTTCCCCTAACCGAAATCCCTGCAAACCTCGTATTGGCCACGCTTGCCGCTGAAGATCGTCGCTTCCGCTCGCACGGCGGCGTGGATCTCCTCGCCACCGCCCGCGCGGTAAAGGATACGATCACCGCGGGCCGCAGCGTTTCCGGCGCCAGCACCATCACGCAGCAACTCGTCAAAGTCGTCCATCCCCGCAAACGCAACGTCTGGACGAAGATCGTGGAAGTCTTCACCGCCCGGCGCATCGAGATGACGTGGGACAAGGACCGCATCCTCTCGGCCTATCTCAATCGCGTCGAATACGGGAGCCTCACCGCCGGATGCAGCGAAGCCGCGTGGACCTTCTTCGACAAACCCCTGACCGATTGCAGCCTCGCCGAATGCGCCTTCCTCGCCGGCCTCCCGCAGGCACCCACCCGGCTCAGTCCGTGGAAGAATCCTGATGCCGCCAAAAAGCGTCAGGAATGGGTCCTCTCCCGCATGAAGGACCTCGCGTGGATCACACCTGACGAATACAACCGCGCTCTCGCCGAGCCCCTGCGCACCACGCGGAAATCCAGCGCCTTCCGCGCTCCGCATTTCGTGGACATGATCCTCGCCGGTCTCCCGGATGAGCCCGCCGCCGGCGTCAGCCTGCGCACCACCCTGGACATGGCCATCCAGGAACACTGCGAGCGCTGCGTCCGCGACCGTCTCTCCCGTCTGGAAAGTCATAATGCGCACCATGCCGCCGTCGTCGTCATGGACAACGCCACCGGCCACATCCTCGCCCTCGTCGGCAGTCCGGATTACCACCAAAGCGGCACTGGCCAGGTCAATGGAGCCATCGCCCGGCGTTCTCCTGGTTCGGCACTGAAACCCTTCACCTATCTGCTGGCCTTCCAGCAGGGCCAAAGTCCCGCCGATATCATCCCGGACCTGCCGATGGAGTTCATGACGCCCACCGGCATCTACCGCCCGGAGAATTACAATCGCCGCGCCGCGGGCCCCGTTTCCCTGCGCCAGGCTCTCGCCAACAGTCTCAACCTTTCCGCCGTGCGCGTCCTCCAGCAGCATGGCGGCGCCGCCGCTTTGGTCGAAGCCCTCCAGTCCTGCGGCATCATGACCCTGACAAAAAAACCGGAGGACTACGGCCTCGGCCTGACCATCGGCGGCGGAGAGGTCAATCTCCTCGAACTCACCACCGCCTATTCCACCATCGCCCGCATGGGTACATACCGCTCGCCGGTCCTGCTCTGCGACACCCCTCCTGCGCCGGAAGTCCGCGTCTTCGATCCCGCCGCCTGCTGGCTCGTCGCGGACGTCATGGCCGACAACGAAGCACGCATCCGGTCCTTCGGCATCGATTCCGCCCTCCGCCTCCCCTTCCCCGTTGCGGTCAAAACCGGGACCAGCACCGACTACCGCGACAACTGGACCATGGGCTTCAACGCGCGCTTCACCGTCGGCGTATGGGTGGGAAATTTCGACAACTCCCCCATGCGAGGTGTCTCCGGTGTCACCGGCGCAGCGCCTATCTTCCGCGACATCTTCACATGGCTGGAAGCCCGCTCGCCCGCCCCATGGTTCCCGCGTCCCGCTGACATCATTGAAATGCCGGTCGATCCCCTAACAGGAAAATCCGTGCCTCCGCGCCTGGCAGGCCGCCGCCCGGTCCTAACCGAAAAATTCCTGCGCAGCAACGCCCCTGAAAAATCCTCCGGCGGCGACGCCTACGACGCTGCAGGCCGCGTTCTGCTGCCATCCGCTTACGCCGCGTGGCTCGCCGGTCCTGACAATTGGCTCGGTACTGACGCTGTCGCCACGGATCGTGTGGAATCCGGCGCATTCCGCATCCTCTCCCCGCTTCCCGGCGCGTCTGTGCTGCTCGACCCTGACCTCCCCGATGGCGGACGCCGCCTGCCTCTGCGCAGTTCCGCCCGCCCTGGCGAAGTGGAATGGACTTCGCCTACCTTGAAGATTGAGAACACCCCCCGCGGCGCCATCGCCATTCTCGCACCCGGTGAACACAAAATCTCCGCCCGGCATCAGACCACAGGCGAAAGCCGCGAGGCCACCATCTTCGTACGAAGGTTATAACCGAACTAAAGAGGTCCCCTGCTACGCCTCCACCTTGAACACCTGCACCCGCCCCCACGCAGGCCACTTGTCGCCTTTCCGGTTAGGCTGGCCATTGGCTCCGGAAATGATGAGTGTCTTCCCGTCCGCAGTGAATCTCGCCTGGGTAATCCGTTTCCCGGTATCAAGGGAATGCACCAAATTTCCGTCCGTCGCCGCGAACAGCGCGGCATTCCACGTCCCCTGCGCCTGCCGGCCAGCCATCACAAAATGCGTGCCCTGCGGATGCCAGGCGAGCGCTTCCATGAGACCCGAGCCGCGCTGGCCGTCTTTGATTTGATCCACCTGTTTGGCGGGCGCAGACTTCCAATCCCAGCGCTGCCAGGTCATCCTGCCATTGCCCGCCATCGGATCGCCCATTGGTCCCATGCCGCAGCAGAGAAGCACATTGCCGTCCGGCGAAAACGCGAGGCTGTAAATGCCGCCGCAATAGTGGTGCGACTTTGTCGTGCCCCAGGACGTGAAGTCCGGCGAGGTCCATTGCGCAACGGGTTTGCCGTCTTTGATATCGCGCAAATCCCAGATCCGGATTTCGCCCATCATGTTCGCCGCCGACACCAGATTGCTGTCAGGACTGAAGGTGCAACTCAGCACCGGCGGCCCGTGATGGAATGCGGCCACGGGATCACCCGTGAGAGCATCAAAGATCTTCACGGAAGGTTCCGTCTCCGGCGCAGGCTCGTACTTCCATCCGCCTGGCAAATATTGTCCCGTCACACAAACCAGTCGCTTTCCGTCCGGCGACAGCGCCAGTTGCCAGTTCCAGAATTGGTGCGCCTGCACCCTCCTCCAGCAGCGCCGCGTCTCCACATCGTGCCACATCAACACGCCATCGTATCCTGCCGAGATGACCGTTTTCCCATCCGGCAACAGCACACAGCCACTGGCGAACGACCCGTGCTTTTCTGCAAACGCCTGCGCCTTTCCACTCTCCAGATCCACGTCAAAAATCTGCCCGTCCACGCAAGCCGCGAACGCGCGTTTTCCGTCCGGCGTCACCGCCAGCCCCAGCGCGCCCGTGGGCACCATATGATCGTGTATGCGGGAGAGTTTCATGCAGAGGTCAAAGTCAGCGCATTCCGCGCCAGTCGATTTACTCCGCGCCAGGAGCGGGAATTTCAAACGATCCCCGCTTCCGTAGATACGCTGTCAAGGAATGGATCCGCCCGCCTGTTGGATGCGCGCTTGCCTCGCGCCCAAACTTCCGGTAATATTTCCTTAATTCCGCCGCATGTGAAATCAGCAATTCCAGTGGATGAAGACGAGGCTTTCCCCGGAAACCGGGAAAGGTGGCCGGTGGAAGTGGAAACACCCGCGCAGGCTCTCGAAAGAAGCTGCCGGAATTTCCTTCCCGCGATTTACCGCACGGTCCGCGCCGGAGGACTCAGTCATGAGGATGCTGAAGACATCGCCCAGGAGTTCGTGGTCGGATTCGTTCAGAGCTCGAGCCTCTTCCATCCGGGACCGCGCAACACCCGCCTGCGCCCATGGCTTTACCAGCGCCTCCAGGATTTTCTGCACCGCCGTCACTGCGAGGAGAACTGTCTGCGTAAAGGCGGTCATCAAACATTCCTCGCTCTCGACGACACTCCGCCCGATGAGCAGCCCGTCACCGAAGCTCCGGCGGACCAGGTTTACGATCGCGAGTGGGCCGCGATGCTCCTCCAACATGCCGTCGATGCTTTGAAGCACGAATACGAAGCCCGCGGCGAGGGTGTCCTCTTCGACCTTATTCGTCCGGCTCTCACGGGTGCCGATTCCTCACTGCCCTGCACCGCCATCGCAAGGAATGCCGGCCTTCCCCCGGCGCAGGTCACTACAGAACTCCAACACGCCAGACGCCGGCTGGGCGAAGCATTGCGCCATGAGGTCTCCGCCACAGTCCACTCCGTGCCGGAAATCGACGAAGAACTGCGCTACGTGCTTACCGCGCTCGCTTATCAGGGCTGACCACGCCGCGCGCCTCTCCGGGTTTTGAGTCACCCGGCAGCATCGGCGTCTTCATCGCAGAAGAGGACAGAATACTGCTGAGGGCAGTCTTTGAAATTTTTTTGTCACAGTTAAGTCGCGGTTTTGTAATCCAATACAGACTGGCCGCGCGACCACCGCGGTAAGCAGGATCTCTGAAAACCGCGCCATGACGGAGATTTCCATTCAAAGGCAGGTCATTCGCGCCGGACCGCGGTTCGGCGTCTCCTTCCAGCGTACTTTGCGCATCCCGGACGATGGACAAACCTATCCGCTTCCCCCTGGGCTGGGTTCTTTTCCGGTTTTTGCCGTGGCTGACTTCAAGGAGCGGCTTCCGGAGGATTGGTCGCCGGAGGACGCTTTCATCCCCGTTTACCAGCGGGAGGCGGTTTGGCTGGCGTTTCACGGGACGAAGTGGAAACCGAACGCGGTGCAGGTGCGGGTCGGTGGCGTCAGTGCCCTGACAGGTGAGACCGGAGACCAGCCGCTAAAGGCAGAACCGCAAAATTACCTCGTGACCGCCGCCCAGCCATGGCTCGACGGCATCGTCTCAGGCACTGGCATGGTGCGCCAGTTCGTGGCGATGCCGCTCGGGCTCGGATATACCGTGGAAGCGGCGGTAACCGGAGCGGAGCGGCGGGGCGCGATCGGGTTGAGAGTATATGAACCGAAGCCCGGGATTTTTCCCGACGAGGAGCCTGCTTCGCCGGAAGGAAGTCCACCCCGCGCCGCCGCAGGCATTCAGCCGATGGGCCTCGGCGCAGGCGGGAAAATGAAACAGAAAATCTATCGCGACCCGCACGGGGTCGAGGTTTGGGACCCTCGGGAATTTGCGGACGTGACGATCCACCTTCTTAACAGCGCACAATTCAGGGAGGTTACCGGCTTGGAGCCGCCTGGGACACCGGTCGATGCCGCGGCCTATGCGGAAGCGGGACTGCCGTGGTTTGACCTTTACGATGAGCACCTCGCGGCTCTCGACCCGGCGGCGGTCCTCGCAAATGCGAAGACGATCGCACAACGTGATGAAGAGCGCGGGATCGACCCCGCACAATTGCCGGAGATCGACGTCCGTCGTTTGCCAGTCAAAACGCGGGCAACCGATCCCGGCCCCGGAGGGAAAAAACAACCCGGCGCTGCTTTTCCGTCAAACCCAGCCGAATCCTGAAGCTTAAAACCGGGTGCTGAAGGTTCGGCTCCGCGCCCTCATTGCAAACACACATCATGAGCAACGAAAAAGTAAGAATCTGCGTGGATGCGCTCTCGCCTGTCGCGCTGCGCGAACAGCGGCGCGTACGGGCAGCCGCCGCTGAAGCGCGGCACAACGGAGCACCCAGGGCCATAGCGGTCAGCGCTTCGGTATGGCCCAATGGCACGACACTGCATGTCGGCTTTATGGGCGGTTCCTCCCAGGAGCGCCAAACGGTGCAAACGATCGCAAAGCAGTGGGAAAAATTTGCGAATTTGAAGCTGGTCTTTGACAACTCGCCCCAGGCGCAAATCCGCGTGGGTTTCGTCCAGGATGGCCGGTCATGGTCTTATATGGGTACCGACAACCTGAACATCCCGGCGCTGGCGCCGACGATGAACTTCGGATGGCCTTTGGAGGAGGGAACCATCCTGCACGAGTTCGGTCATGCGATCGGCCTTGCACACGAACACCAAAACCCGCAGGGCGGCCTGCAATGGAACGAGGCCGTGGTGCTGCGTGAACTTGCCGGTCCCCCGAACAACTGGGACGAGGAGACCATCCGCTTCAATGTGCTCGACAAATACACGGCGAATCAGATTCGCGGCACGGCTTTCGATCCGCAGTCGATCATGCTTTACGCCTTTCCCGCACGCTGGACGACGAACGGCGTTTCCACCAATGAGAACAATGCCATTTCCGCAATGGATCAAACCTTTGTCGGCAGCAAACTCATGTATCCCTTTCCGCCTTCCGGTGGAACGGGAGCGGTCGTGCTTCCCGTAGCGGAGAATACCGCAACCGAAGGCGAGATCAGCAATCCGGGCGAGCTGGATCTGTATAAGTTCACCGCGAATTCAAACGCCACTTACACCATCGAAACCGAAGGGCCGACGGACGTTTTCATGAGACTCTTCGGTCCTAACAATCAAACGAATCTCCTCGCGGAGGATGACGACAGCGGAGGTGACCGAAACGCACGGATCGTCCGCCAGTTGAGTCCTGGCGATTATTTTGTGCAGGTGCGGCACTACAGCCCGACAGAGAAGGGTAAATACCGCATCCGTGTCAGCCGCTGAGCCGGCTGCCGGTCATCGCAGGGATATCGCTCTCAACAAAGAGCCCTGCGGGCGGACCCGCAGGGCTCTGAGATTTTGCTGCTGTGCCGGCCGGCTTATTTCTGACCGGGGCGCCACTCTTCCTGAGCGAACTTGAAGGCCTCTTCCAGGCCCACCATGTCGGTGCTCGGGCGGAGGGCTTCGAAGGCGGCGGTTTCCTTGCGGAGTTCGTCTTCGCTGTAGTTGGCGGCTTTGATGGAGAGGCCGACACGGCGCTCCACTTTGTCCACCTTGATGACGCGGGCTTCCACTTCCTGACCAATCTTCAGCACGTCTTTGACGCGGTTGATGTGGTCTTCGCTGAGCTGGGAAATGTGCACCAGGCCGTCGATCTCGTCTTTGAGCTGGATGAAGGCGCCAAAGCTGGCGATCTTCGCCACGGTGCCCTTCACGAGGTCGCCCACATGGAACTTGCTGTCGATATCGGACCACGGATCGCCATCAAGCTGCTTCACGCCGAGGCTGATGCGCTGGTTGGCCTTGTCGATTTCGATGACCACGGCTTCGATTTCGTCGCCCTTCTTGAGCGCCTCGCTCGGGTGGTTCACCTTGCGGGTCCAGGAGAGGTCGGATACGTGAATCATGCCATCGATGCCTTCCTCCATCTCCACAAAGGCACCGTAAGCGGTGAGGTTGCGGACCTTGCCTTTGATCTTGGTGCCGATCGGGTAACGCTGGTCGATATCGTCCCAGGGATTCGTTTCGAGCTGGCGAACGCCGAGGCTGATCTTCTGCTCTTCCTTGTTGATGCCGAGCACCACGGCCTCGATTTCCTGGCCCAGGGACAGAACGTCGGATGGGCGGGCAATGCGCTTCACCCATGAGAGTTCGGACACGTGAACGAGACCTTCGACGCCGTCCTGGATTTCCACGAACGCACCGTAAGCAACGAGCTTCGTCACGCGGCCTTTGACCTTGTGGCCGATGGGGTAGCTGGCTTCGATGTTCTCCCACGGGTTGTTCTGCATCTGCTTCAGACCCAGAGAAACGCGCTCTTTCTCGCGGTTCACGTCGAGAATCTGCACCGTCAGGCGCTGACCCACGGCGACCATTTCGGTCGGGTGGTTGATGCGGCCCCAGCTCATGTCAGTGATGTGGAGCAGGCCATCCATACCGTTGAGATCCACAAACACGCCGAAATCCGTGATGTTCTTGACTGCACCTTCCACCTTGTCTCCGATCTTGACGGTTTCGAGGAAGCGCTGGCGCTGCTCGGCGCGCTCGGCTTCGATAACCTCGCGGCGGCTAAGGACGACGTTCTTCCGGTCGTCGTTGATCTTGACGATCTTGAACTCGTAAACGTTGCCGACGTACTCGTTGAGGTCCTTCGGCGGGATAATGTCGATTTGGCTGCCGGGCAGGAAGGCCTCGACCCCCACGTTCACCGTGAGGCCGCCCTTCACCACGCTGCGGACCTTGCCCTTCACCAGGCCACCGTCGTGGAACACCTTGACGATCTTGTCCCAGTTTTGTTTGTGGGCGGCCTTCTCCTTGGAGAGGACCACCATGCCTTCATCATTTTCCAGGCGCATGAGGAGGACTTCCACCTCGTCTCCGACCTGAATGTCTTCATCTTCAAATTCGCTAACGGGAATCGCCCCCTCCGACTTGTAGCCGATGTCCACGAGGACCACCTGGGGTTTGATATCGATGACCGTGCCGCGCACGATCGAGTGTTCACGCAATTCCTTGAAGGATTTCTGAATCAATCCAAGGAGTTCTTCACTGGGCATAACGTTAATAGGTTAAGGTTGGGTTGTGACGTTGACCGGTGCCAATATTGCCCCCATGAAAAGTGTGCCTGAGCACACGGCCATACCGGGAGCGCCATCCTGGCCGGACGGACGAAGGGCAGGCAGAGTAACGGGGCAAGACCGGCGCGCAAGTGCCGTTTCGGAAAATTAGAATTGACGCAACCGGCCATGTCCGGGGAAAATCGGATATCCATTCCCGTGCACGGCCCGGGTACAACTGCCTGGGCGTGCGCGGGCATGAATTATGCAACAATCGCCGGAGAAAGCTGTGTCTGCCTAACGGATAGACTTCGCCGTTTGGCGTCCGATGCGCGTTATGACAGAACTTCGCCGTTTCTCCTCCAACCGCTTTCTGCACGTGGTGCTGGCGGTGTATGCGGTGATTTGGCTCATCACGGCATGGCGGCCGGTGGACTTCCCGACGTGGGCGATCGAGAATCTGCTGGTGGTCGTTTTCATCGGTGTTCTGTGGGTGACGTGCCGGAAGTTTACGTTCACCAATTTGTCGTATCTGCTGATGGCGATCTTCCTTGCGCTTCACGCCATCGGCGCGCACACGGGCTATGCCCGCTCTCCCGCGGGCTACTGGCTGCAGTCGGTTTTCCATCTGGAGAGAAATCCTTACGACCGCCTTATCCACTGCGCGTTTGGGCTGCTCCTCGCCTACCCGGTGCACGAACTGCTGGCCCGCGCCGGGGGCATCCGGAACCGGGCGGGCTACTGGCTGCCGGTGGCGGTCATCACCGCAGTCAGCGCTTTCTTTGAAATCGTGGAGGCGGTCGTGGCGGAAATCATCAGTCCCGGCACGGGCCCTGCGTGGCTGGGAGCACAGGGAGATCAATGGGACGCACAAATGGACATGGGTGTCGCGTTTCTGGGCTCTGCTGCCGCCATGTTCCTGACTTATTTCCGGAACCGCGGCAGCATCCCCCATGCGCGCAGCAGTCCGCTGCCTAACGTGGTGCCATTCCGGCGCCGTCGTCTGCTGCAGGGACTTATCGGCGCGTATGCCGCCATCTTCGTTATCGCGGCCATCAAGCCCGTGGATCGCAGCGACTGGCTGCTGGAAAGCCTGCTCGTCTTCGTGGCCGTTCCAGTGCTTGTCCTGACCTATCGCCGGTTTCCGCTCTCGAATGCGACGTATGTCCTCGCATTTTTGTTCCTCGTCCTTCATACCGCCGGCGCACATTATCGTTATGCGGATGTGCCGCTGGGATACTGGCTGCAGAACACCTTTTCCCTGACAAGAAACCATTTCGACCGGATCGTCCATCTCTCCTACGGCCTGCTGCTGACATGGCCCGCGTGCGAAATTCTCGTGCGCGCCTGCGGTTTGCGCGGCTTTTGGGCCGGGGCCATGCCGCCGATGCTTATCGTCGCCATCAGCGGCCTCTTCGAAATCCTTGAGGCTCTGGTGGCCGCCATCGTGGAACCGGAGCTGGGTGCCGCGTATCTGGGCATACAGGGCGATGTATGGGACGCGCAGCAGGACATGGCTCTGGCGCTTGCGGGCACCATTCCGGCGGTTGTGGTTTTCGCCATGACCCGGCCGGCCTGGTACCCCGCAGATGGGAAATGTCAGGTGGCATGAACAACGGCGCGGCATATTTTAGGCGACCGTTCCTTCAACGGACACCGGCGCGGCAGCGCCCGCTGGCTTCCGCGGGTGCTGGTTTCGCAGAAACTCAGCCGCGCGCAGCAAGGCAGCGTAAGTCTCCATGGCGCGGCTGTTCCAGATGTCGTTGTGATCTTTGATGATGGCTTTCGGACAACGGACGATCCAATAGCCGTTTTGCGCACGGTCGGGGCTCTTCCCATCGCCGCGATCCCAGCACACCGGGCGGTGTTCCCGCCACTTTGACCAGGCATCGTTCTTCGCCGAAAGACTGGAGGGATTACTCCCGGAGTGACTGACCGGTTCTTTGATCATCCAATGGTCGTAAGTCCGGGTTCCCGCATTCCTGCCGGTGGTCACAAAACTCATCGCCTGCCGGAGGTCGCCAGCCCCCGACAGATTGGAAGCCATGGCACTGTCGCCGCTCTGCACAGCCTGTCCATCCGCCGGCTCGATCCACCGGTTCACCAGCAGGGGATTGTGGCCCGGCGTCCTTTTGAAATATTCCGCCTGAGGGATCATGGGATCGGAACTGTCCTGCGGCACCGCCGCCGGCCCCGCTGCGGCACTGTCGGCCGCAGAGGTTTTCCGGTTCTTGTTATACAGAATGTAGTCGGCGTATCCGGAGTATTTGCGCCGCAATGTAGGGGACAGGCCGGCCAAACAATTACCGATCGGATGTGTCAGGCCCGTAGCCCAGTCTCCCACCGAAGTAATGGAGATGAAGATCGGCGCATCGGCACCGATGATACCTGCGTAGTGCATGGCCCCCCGGTGCGCGGCCAGATACCCCTGGAACTGTTTGGCGTAAATGGAAGGCGCGGCGGAATTCACCAGCAGGACGGTATCGAACGGCAGGGGATTCGCATCGGTGCCAGGCGGGTGCGAATTCGCCGCGCCTGCTTCAGGAGCCTTCTTCCACGGCCATGCCCCGGTGAGTTCTCCCAAAGTGGCGTTCATCAGCGTGCGCTCCAACAGCAGCCCTCCAAAGGAATGACCTATAAGAATAACACGATTGGCGCTCTTCTCTCCATCGTCCTCCTTTCCTCCGAAATGCTTCGCCGCCTGCGCGCAGGTGTAAATGGCCCGGCTGAAACTGGTGCCGGCAATGAGTTTTTCAGGCAGTTTGCGGTCAATGTGATAAAGGAAAGTCTCCGCCAGTGCGCTGAGGAGTGGAAACCGGCTCGCATGAGCCGCGCTCACGATCGGTTTGCTGAATCCGGTGGCGGCAAATTCCTGATCAGAGGGACGGGCTGGTTTGAAAACGCCACCCCGCCAGCCCAGATAGATGCCGTGCACGCGCATATTCCGGGAACGAATAAAGGGAGTGCCGGCAAGCTGGCGCAGAAACGTCACAAAGCCGGTGACATTTCCCGACTGGCTGCTGTTCCGCCACCCGTGTACGAAAAGAACAACGGCAACTCTCCCGTTTTCGGCGAGGTCCCGGATTTTCTCATAGGCGTGCCGGTGCTGCGAAAAATCCAAATAATCCCCCCTGTCATCGAACTCGATGAACGAGCAGGAGTAAGGCTGTTCGCCTTCGTCCCCCGGATGTTCGATATACCACGCAGTTCCCGGGTCGGCGTCTTTGTCAGGATCTTTCTGCGCCGCGCCGGAATCCTCCGGGGGATTCTTCACCGGGCGGGAGGCCTTTCCGCGCGGGGCGTAACAAAGGATCCGCGCCGCGAGAATAACAACCAGAATAAGGCCGATAATGGAGCCAATAATGAGGAGGATTAGCATAGGGCATGATTTCCTTCAGGTTGATAAAATGGTCCGGAATGAAGCAAGCGCGTCGCAAGCGACTAGGGCGTGTTTACAATGGCTCGAAAAGGCCGCGGGCCTCATAAATGGCTGACAGCGCGACGAGTACGAACATCAAAAACATCCGGTCTGTCTTTTCATAACGCGTGGCGACACGCCGGAAAACCTTCAGTCTTTGAAAGAGGTTTTCGATGACATGCCGGCACTTGTAGAGCTCTTTGTCATACGGAGCCGGCTTCCGGGTATTTTTCCGCGAGGGAATGCACGGTTCGCATCCGCGGGCTTCCAGTTGCTTTCTGAATTGGCTGCTGTCATAACCTTTGTCTGCAATCAAACTCAGGTCCCGGAGCGTACCGGTCAATGCAGGAGCCACCGTATGATCGGAGACATTGCCAGCGGTGATCACAAGCTTTGCCGCAAGCCTTCCCAGGAGGTCCGCCACCGCGTGGAGTTTAGTGTTCAAGCCGCCGCGCGAACGCCCGATGGCTTGATTTTGCTTGCCTCGCGCGCCCGTGGCATGTTGATGGACTTTGCAGTGAGCACTGTCCGCGGCAGCGGCTTCAGAGGTATCGCCGCAAACCAAGGCGTCGTGCAAAAAATCAAAAAAGCCGGCGAGGCACAGGCGGTTCCAGTATTGATAGGCGGTGCCCCAGTGCCCGAACTCTGAAGGCAGAGCCCGCCACGCGTTGCCGTTTCGCAGCATATACCAAAATGCGTCGAGATGATCATTGAGGGCGGCGACTCTACCGCCCGTATGCACAAAGTCGTTGTTAGTGGCGCGCCACTTGTTGCCTTGATTTTTTTAGCCACTCGCGGAGCGGCTCCGGCATGAAGCGATGAAAATCGGTCATAGACTGATACCAGCGCATCTAATGTCAGGGCGCTGAAAGTCAACCGATTAGAGTGGATTGACCATTGTAAACACGCCCTAACAACTCTCCTTTGCTCTCCCGGCGGAGAATTCCGAGCTGTTTATTAAATCAAAAGCAGCGAGGATCACCCCGCGGTAGCTCCGGTTCCGCCCCAGTGACGCATAGAGATCCTCTGCGCGGTTGTGAAAGAGCGGGGAGCGCTGCCAGCTCTTGAGACATGCATGCTCCTTCGTCTCCCACAGATAACGGGCGGCGCCGCCGGTGGACCCCACCGGGAACAGCAGCGCCTGCGGATGCTCACGCACAAAAACATCCCATTCGTCCTCCACGCCGTCCTTTCCTCCCAAAAAGAAACCGGCGCAATAACATTGCCAGCGGCCGAGCATTTTACTGCGCATGGCAGCGAGACTCTCATCGCGCGCGGCCTTCCTTTCCGGCTCCGACAGGCGGTCACGCGCCTCCTTCGTCCATCTTCTGCTGTCGCCCCATATGAAGTTTTGAAACCGTTTGTGATCCTCGGGCATGTCAGGTTCAAAATAACCGGCTTGATAGATCTCTACCTGCTCGATACTACCCAGGCTTTCGGCGGCGTGGAGCACAAAGGGACTGATGCGGGGATGACCACCGAAGCAGACCGCGCGTTGGTCAAAGGCTTCCGGCTTTGGGTTGCTCTCCTTCCGTTCGGGCGCCTCCGGCTTTCTCAGAACTTCGCCCAAAAGCTGGAGCGTGCACTCGCGGATGGCGAAACGATCCGTGTCGTAAGACCCGGTGCCGGGCTCCGCTTCGGACGGTGTATAAATACCCGGCGGCTGAATGGAGGCGGACAGGAAGATCGGGTTCATGACAGTGAAGAGAACCATCCATCGAGTTTTTCCACCGACTGAGCCCGCAGGGGGCAATGGGAGTTCAGCCAGCCAAGGTGTTTCCGGCGCCTGGCGGTAAGGCCTATTTGATTGTAGATCAGCAGCGGGCTTATCTCCGTCTCTCTTCTGCCCTCCATCCCGTCATAAGTCAATTCCCAGTCATGGAGAGCCACCGCATCCGGCAGTCCCGGCAGAACGAATGCGTAACTCAACTTTGTGGTTTCAGGATTCATTAGCTCCACCACCCCGCCGGGATGCTGTATGGCGGTAAATCCTCTGCGGCCAGCTTCATCCAGGATGCTGCCGGTGATGCGCTGCCGGCGGGCACCCAGAGACTCGATGCGCGTATCTTCGATACATGTCAGGAGTTCCTGCAGCCTGTTTTCCGGCAACACCGCCTCCCGGGTTGCTCCATTCGGAAAATCCGCCAGGGCTAGGTGAAAAGGAATGGCGACACCCTCGTCCAGTTTTTTGTCCTTTATTATTTCTTTCAATTGCAGATCCGTCTTCACTGCGCCCGGCCAGGTAACCTGGACAACGCCGAGACCGACACCGGCGGCGTTGATGATTTCCTGCTGCACCCACGTGGAGGTGAGGGCTTCCGGCGAAGCCAGAAAAACGACGAGGTCAACGTCCGACATACTGTCCCACAGATGTTCCTGAAAAAGCGCCCCTGGCTCCACCGAGACGGTGTCCAGAAACACCCCATAGCCGCGACCCATGAGAGCATGCAACAACTGTCCTGCCACCCCGGTGGATTCACTGCGCCGGTAGGAAATGAAAATGCGTCGCTGCACCCTCGTGAGCCCCCATTGCGCCAGCAGTCCCCCCGTGAGCTTCTGGAGCCAGCCCTCTTTATCGCGCGCAATTCCATTCACCGGTTCCAGCGCAGGCGGTACCTTGTCTGGAAAGCGATCCAGCGAATCCACCACCGGAAAGACCGGACAGGCGGAAGCCATCATTTTCTGAAGCAGTTTCTCCTGCAGACCGGATGCTCCGGAGGGGCGATAGTTTTTTGCGGCCAGCCAGACGGCGGCGGCCGCGTTGTAACCTTTGAGATGGGACTCGTCCCCGGCATGCAGCACCTGAAGCAGGTCCGCACCCGCCATTCCAAGAGCGACAAAATTCTTTTGCAGCGCGTCAACGATCTCCTGCTCAACATGATCCGGATCGGGACCGAGAAATACCAACTGATAAAAACTCATAAGCCTCAAGGACAGGGATGGCCGGATTCTGGCTCTGTGCGGACGTTTGTCATCTTCAAACTGCGGAAGATATAAAAAAAGGTTTATAAAACAGGACGAAACATATCCGGTGCAGGGCAGTGAAAGTACGAAACGAACGCCGGTTTAGTCGCTCCAGAACAAAGATTCCTTTGGCGCTTCATAGCGGACGGCCATGTCGGGGGTTTCCACCAGGACCTGACCGCGGTGGAGGGACTCCACGGCGGCCATGGTCATGCCGCTGGTGAGGAGGGTGCGCTCGACGGGATACGGGGCGCGGTTTTCGATGATCATGCGCTCGATGTGGTGTACGAGAGGGTTGAAAAAGTCGGCGGTGGTAGCGCCGTTGCCTGGCATGGGGAGATACATCTGGCACGCGATGACTTCGTTGTTGTCGCGGCGGAGGCCGGCGTAGGAGAAGTCCTGAATGGTTAGGAGAAAGAAAGTTGTTAGGAATCCATCGCGGTGTTCGATGAAATAGGCGAGGCCGTCGGGGAAGACCTTGCGCGCCCACTCGAAAGTGACGCGGTCTGTGGGAAATCCGTTGTCCACGGGCAGGGTGCTGCTGCGGGAAAGCGCGGAGACGAGGAGGCGTTTGGTGGTTTCGCGCGAGGCGACTTTTTCCCACATCTTTTCACCGCGCAGGGCGTGCACGGATTTGATGCCGACCTCGCCGCCCTGACGGCGCTCGGACATGCATTGCGCGGTTTCGAGGCCGTGGAAATCGTAGGAGTCCACGCCGCCATAGCCGACACTAACGCTTTCCACCATGGGCGTTCCCCACGGCACATCGATGGAGGGCAGGCGCCACGTGACGGGGAGCGACGAGCCGGCGAGGAACGGAAAGTTGAGGCGTTTGGAATCGGCCACCATTTCCGCGCAGTTCTTCCATGTAGTGGAGAGGTGTTTGTCGTTGAAGACGGGGACGGAGCGGCCACTGGCTTCGAAGACTTTCACCACTTCCTTAAACCACGGATAACGGGGATAAAGCGTCTGACCCATTTCGCTTTTCGGATATTTGCCGTGCTCGCCGATGATGACCACGCCATCCACCGCGAGCTTGCCGGTGCCAAGCGTCAGGGCATCGGCAATGGTGGAATGGATAGGGACGTTGTGGCGCTTCGACATTCCGCGGGCGAGGTCGCCTTCCGGAAACTGGTCGATATAGAGCGAAACGAGATCCACCTCCGGCTTGCGCCAATCACCGCGCCAGCCGTAGCCGAGCAGGAAGCGGTCAATAAAGTGCTGGGCGTGGGAATGTCTGCGCACGACGGTGCCGAGGAGGGCGATCTTTTTTCGCGGCGCGGTCGGAGCGGCATGGAGGCGGGATAAGGGCAATGCGGCTGCGGCGGCCGCAGAGAAGGTTAGGAATTGGCGCCGGGTGGTGTTCATGATGATTTGTCAGGAAGGGTGCGTGGGAAGGCGGGGCCGTTAGACGCTGGCAAGATTGAGGAGGAATTCGGTGAAACCGGGCGCGAACGGCGAAGGCTCTTCGAATTCGGGCTCTCGTCCTGTCACGACACTTCCATTCGGGGTGAGCGCAAAATAGGCGTATCCGTCGCCGACGGAGTGGGCGACCGGAAAGTGTTCATTCCAAAACGCAGTGATCCGGGCAATCCATTCCTGATCACCGTCTGCGGCCTCGATCGACATTTGTTCCCACTCATTCCATGCAAAGGAGGAGTCGCTGGTGCCGGAGTAGTCCGGCCCACCGAGAAGCCACACGGTTTCGTCCGGGCTCACCGCCTCGCGCAGGTTGAAGAGGACATCGGAGACTTCCTTCGGAATCCATGGATAACGTTCTGTAATTTGCGTGGGCAATGAGTCACCGGCGTCATTCTTTATGATGCGCCATCCACTGGACGCGAGATTCTGGATGGCGGACTCGACGTCTGAATTCATGCTGGTTTGCGTTGTTAGGAGAAAGGGCGGGCAGCAATTCAATCGGCAGAGGATCCTTCGGGAGTGGGGGGAGCGGGCGATTTCCAGAAGAAGACGAGGAACAGCAGAGCGATGAGCGGAAGCACGCCGGCCACTGCGAGTCCGGCATCGAAGGAGCCGGTGCGGTCCACGAGGCGGCCAAAGAATTTCTGTGAGAGCGGAGAGAAGCCCCATGCCGCGATGCCGGCGACGCCAGTGACTTTTCCCTGGTGTGCGCCGGAGAGGTCCTGAGTGAAAGCGTGATAGATGGGAAACACGCCCAGTGCGCCCGCGCCGGCGATGAGCAGGACGGCGAGCAGGAGCCAACCCTGGGGCAAATATGGAAGCGCCAGGGTGACAGCGCAGAGGACGGCGCAAATGCCAAAAACGAGGAGGCGTGAATTCATTACCGCCATACCGCGACGGCAAAGCCAGAAGGCGAGCGCGCCTGCGGCGAGGCAGCCGATATCCGTGCCGGCGAACCATACGGAAGTGAAATAAAGCTGGTCGCTTTCGGTGTAGCCGCGTCCCTCCTGGAGGAATTTGGGAAGCCATGCGCGCAGGATTTGCCAGGTGGTGTTGATGAGGGCGATGACGACAAGCACCACGGCCATGCGACGGCTGAAGATGACGCGATGCCATGGCATATCGGGAGCCTGGGTGGATTGGGCTACCCCATCCGGGGTAGAGGAAGATTGTTGGGCGGGTTGTCCGGGGGTCTGCGACCCCCGGCTATTCACGGGGAACCGCTCTGCGGTTCGGGTGGACAGGGAAGTTTCTCCAGATTCGTTGCCGGGATCCGGATCGTCGCTAACAGATGCGGCCGCGGCGTGTGAAAAATCGGCGCGGCGGACGAGGAGGAGCCATGCGATGAGCCACACGAAGCCGATGGCACCAACGACCTGGAAGGCGAAGCGCCAGCTCCCGTGTTCATCGGTCATCATAAAGCGCAGGATGATCGGCGTGATGATGGCACCCGTGGAGGCACCGCTTTGCAAAACTCCGTTGCCGAGGGAGCGATCGCGTGCATCGAGCAGGGCACGGGTGGCTTTGACGCCGCAGGGCCAGTGGCCGGCTTCGAAGAAACCCAGGAAGATTCGGCACCAGAGGAGGGAATGGTAGTCTTTGGCAAAGCCGGTGGCGATGCCCGCCGCACTCCACAGCGCGACCACGGCGGCGTAAAGCCAGCGCAGCGGCAAACGGTCCGCCAGAATACCGAACACGATGGAGCCCACCGCGAAGGCCCCGCCGAATCCGGCTTCAAAGTCACCGTAGTGCTCCTGATTGAGTCCCATCTCGCGCGTAATCCTAACCGAAGCACCCGCGAGCGTTTGGCGGTCCATGTAATTGATGGCAGAGGCCAGCAGCAGCAGGCCGCAAATCCACCATTTCCGGGATGGAGATGCCACCGGGGTCAGGGACGAAGACGGGGGCGCGTACGGGGAGGAGTTGGCGGAGCTCATCCGTTCCAGTCCTTTCCATTCCATGCGAGCACGCGTTCCAGGAGTGCAGTGACGTCACGGGCGAAGCACTGGAGGAGTTTTTCGCCTTTCTCCGCGGAGGCGAGCCGGGGCGAGCCAATGTGCCCTGGGTGGCTGCGATCCTGTGTTACCCACCCGCGGGTGGCCGGAAGAAACGGCCTGCCAGGATCGACATCCGGGGCGCTCGCGTAGTCGCCGACAAGTTGCGGGGCGATGCGGAGAATCATGGACGTTTCCCATTCACAGGCGTGGCCCATTTCCGTTTGCGTGCAGCCGGCTTCCGCACCTGTGGCGCCTGCACCGGCATTCCAATAGGTGGCGAAGAGGAGAAGCAGATCATCGCGCTGGCGGTGTTTTTGGCGCAATTCGAATACGGCCTGCTTGCCGGGAACGTCATTGCCTCCGTGGCCGTTTAGAAAGATCAGCCGCCGGAATCCATGATGCAGAAAGTTGTCTGCGAGTGAACACAGGAGATCCAGATAGCATCGAGGCGCGGCGGAGAGTGTGCCGGCGAAATCCATGTGGTGGTCTGAATTTCCCAGCCACTGCAGCGGTGCGAAGAGCACGCGGTCTCCCAGTTTTTCCGCCACGCGCCGGACGATTTCCGCCGTGAGCATGCTGTCTGTGAAAAGCGGCAGGTGATGCCCGTGCTGTTCCAGAGCCGCGAGGGGAATCACCACCGGCGTGTCTTTGGACAGTGCGGCGACGGCAGGCCAGGTGAGGTTGGTTAGGTCCATTGTGTGAGTCGGGAAGCAGGCTTACGGTGCGCGGTTGGCTTGCCAATCACCGCAAGGGCGGGAGTCCGGCTGCGCCGGAAGCACCAAGCACCAAAATCCAAGCACCAAAGAAGCTCCAAACATCAAGCTCCAAAGCGCGTGGAGAAGAGGGCGTGCCGGGGCGGGTGCGCCGGAAGGATGGAAGGACGAAAAGTATGGTTCTAAAGGTTTGATGGAAAAAAAGTGGTTTGATTTACCTTGATTTAGCCCGATCCCCGACGCGGAGTGATACGAATCCGCCTGGCGGCGGAATGGCGAAATCCGAAATCCGAAATCCGAAGCCAGAAGGCTTGGATGGGAGTGGCTCCGGATGTCTCGCGAAGCCGGGAAATTAGGCCTCCTCTTTTGGAGGCGTTTTGAAGGACGCGCGGCAGGGAGTGGGCAAAAAGACATAGGGAACTTCGGTGATTAAAGGGTCCCGCTGTCAAATGATTTCCGATGCATTCCTAACGTGAGACGGAAATGGAAAATAATGAGACAGAGCTGCAGGGAAAGGAACTGTGTTGTAATGCGGTGTATTTTCCCGCAAGTGAGCCGAACCCTGTTTCCCCGAACGGGAATGCGCCGCAGCAGGGCCGTCCCGGTCTTGAGAGTAACCGCTGATGGCAAACAGCGGGGACTGTCAACTCACAAGGCCGGGACAGCCTTGCTATGGGTTTCCGTATGCCTAACGGAGAGGTGCATCCGCCCTGCGCACTCAATACAGCCGCACCTTCACCCTCGCGAACCGGAGCGGATTCGGGACGGTGGAGCGCCACTCGATGAGTTCGCCGCCGGAGCCGTCGTAGAGGATGCGGCTGCTGTAGTCTTCGTAGCCTGGGTTGTTGACGGTCCACGTATTGAGATCGTTTGAGAACTCCGGAGTAAAGGCCATGCCGAAGGCGGTGCCGCGCCGGCGCGTCCAGCGAAGGGAGAGGGCGATGCCCTCGCCGGTGGTGACGAACCTCAGCTCCGGAGCGCCGGGAATGAGACCCGTGGCGGGAGCCGGAGAGCAGTGGCCGTAATGCAGCAGAGTATCCAAACCGCCCCCGCCCGGGGTGCTTCCGGTGCGGGAAAGGTTGCCATAAGCCCACTCCTCCCAGTAGTCGGGAATCCTGTCATTGTCCGTGTCGGCTGGCGTGGCCGCTGCGATAAGTTTACTCTTCAGCGTTTCTTTGTTTGCCGGAACGGTGAGGTCGTGAGTCGAGAGGTTGTAAATCTCGATCTTCCCATTGAGGGGATTGAGGATCACGGTGTCGCGAAAGACCGCGCCAAAGGAGGACTCGATGCCCAGCAACGCATGGTCCCTGATCCACGAGGTCGGCTTTCCCGCATACATAGCGGCAGATGTTCCGTGTCCTGCTTCGTTGCAGCCAATGATCTCCACCGGAAGGACGGTGATGTCCTTCAACTCATTGAAGATTTCTGTTAAGACGCCAAACTGGGCCTGACAGGTGCTTCACCCTTCATTACCAAAATACCACGCTGATACCTGATGAAGGTAATTGCGGGGCGAGAGCGGCGCGGAGGTGAGTCCCCTGCGGCGGGAGCCCGGATTGACGTCCGACGTCGAAAAATCCGGCACCGGGACCACCTGCGCATGGGCGGCGCCTGTAATGGCCACCGCGGCAAGGACAACACAGCGGGAGGAAATCATGCGCGAACCTTAAACCGGCGCGCCGGATTGTCCAGTGTGTCTGACAGATCCAGGGATAAAGGGTTTGAAAGCCCGGGAAAGCTGGAATGAGTGGCTTATACCGAATGCAATCCCAATCCACCGCCTTTGCTCCCGCCAATATTTCGCTCGTGTTTGAAACCTATGAAGCGCAGCCGCCGCACGGACGCGGTTCGCTGGGAGTGGGCATTACCCTAACGGAAGGCGCTCACGTGCGGGTGCAGCGTGCGGATGGTCCTGGACACATCATCCTCGTCGGCGGGGAGGCATGGGAGTTCCCGACGGTCCGGACGGTGCTCAATGAGCTCTCCCCCGTGCCGCTGCGGGTGGAAATCGAGGCGGCGTTTCCCTTCGGCTGCGGATTCGGCATGAGCGGCGCCAGTGCACTGGCCTCGGCGTTTGCAGTGAATCAATTGCTCGCTCTCAATCGCGGGCGGACGGAATTGGGAATGATCGCGCACAATGCCGAAGTCACCCATGCGACCGGCCTTGGAGACGTGGGTGGGCAATTCAACGGGGGCATCATGATCAAGCGCCGCAGGTTCGAGCCGCTCACGGTGGAACAATTGCCCGTGCCGCCGCAGACGCTGCATTGCCGCATCTTCGGCCCCATTCATACACCGGACGTCATCAACAGCCGCGAGAAGCTGCTGCACATCAATCGTGCGGGGCACGCGGCGATGGAGCAAATAACAGAAGCAGGTGCAGCGCTGAACATGGAAGGGCTGTTCCGCATTTCGCATCAATTTGCAGCAGACAGCGAGTTGCTGCAAAGTGCCCGGCTGCGGGAGGCGATCGACAGCGCCAAGGCCGAGAGGCATGAGGCCACGATGATCATGCTGGGAGAGGCGGCGGTGAGCACCGGGCCGTTTGAAGGGAGCCGGCCGGTGAAGATTCTTTTTGATGGGGTGAGCGTGGGGAGGTAACCCGCGCGGTCATTGCCAATTGTTTTGTTTCGCGCCATAATTCGGGAAATGAGGTCCCGGATCCACCCGACACGCAGGTTGGCGATAACTGCCGCTTGTCTGCTGGCGCTGGCGTCGTGGATGCTGTGGTATCGTGGGGCTGCGGAAGAAAGCGATCAAAAAAAGTTGCCCCGCCGTGCGGCCACTTTCCTTTCCCGCGCGGGCGAAGAACAGTCCGACGCGTACAGGCGGCTTCCGGCTTTAAAAAGATCGCGAATCGAAGGGGATTTGGAACTTCAAAAAACCGCCTGGCGGACCGCAGGTCTGGTGGCCAGCGCTTTGGATCAATACCTCAAGCATTACGGCCACCTTCCCGAGCCCATGTCGGCCACATTCAACGTCGATTGCTACTCCGATACGTCCTCCGAGGAAGGGACAATCTACACTTTGCTGGGGAGGGACCTTGTGGTAAACCCCCACAGGAAAAACTTTCTTGGCGGTATCCCGGAAGCGACCATCGATAGCAGCGGAATAAAAAGGGGCGGGCTGGAGTTGGATGAGGAGTGGGCGTGTCTCTACGACCCCTGGGGCATCTTCTATGCCGTTGATCTGGACCTGAACTCCGATGGAAAACTGAAAAACCCTAACTACGAGGAGGTGAATCGGGGCAACACAGAACTCCGGATGAGAGTTCTTGTCTGGTCAGGAGGACCCGATAGAGATAAAAACACGTGGGAGGATAACCTTACCTCATGGGAAACTCCGAAAATCCTCCAGGGCGAATCCGGCCTTCGGTAAGTCCTAACCAGAAGCCGCGATGCGCTGCAAATCGGCGCGTGTCGTGGCGTAGGTGGCATTGAAGGCGAGCACGTCCTTGTCCGGCTCGATGCCATGCGCGTCGCAGTGTGCTTTGTAGAGATCGGGCCACCAGTTGCGGTGAGTGGTCAGGCCGTCCTTGCGCCATTGATCCCAGTCGCTCACCACCTTTGTCCAGCAGGCGCTGCCGTATTCGGCGGCTTTGGCGGTGTCGTCGTTGAACTGGCTCACGTACCAGTCGCGACCGATGCGGGCGTGGAGGACTTCATCCGCCCAGTCGTAGTCCTGGAAGAGTTTCGAGAGCGGGTCGCCGCTTTCCGTGCCGACCTCCCATTCGTAGCGCTTGCCGGTTTTGGTCATGAGGCCCTGCTCGATATACCAAAGAACGGCGTGACGCTCTTTTGGCGTAAGCTGCTCATTGAGGCCCTTGGACCACGTGAAATTGATCATGACGTGCTTTGGCCACTCAATGCTTTGACTGACAAATCCGACTTCGCCCATCATGGCATGGCGTGCCTCGTCCCAAAGCTGGCGGGTCATGTCGCGATAGAAGTCCCACGGTTTGTCAGGCATTTCCACGAGGATGCTGGCCATCATTTCCGGCACATCGATTTCGCGGATGCGCTTGTAATACATCATCAGCGTCTTCGCCTGCGCGGGGAATTCCGGATTGTAGAGGAACTCCTCGGCGTGCACGCCCATGTTATACGGATCGGGGAAGCGTTCATCGCGCCGCGGGGTGCTGTCGTATTGAAACGGCTGCGAGGAATACAGCGGCACGATGGGCTCCAGGTGACAGGGCAGCGCGCCGTCGAGCCCGCCGGCTGCGGCCAAGCATTGATCCAGCAAACCGAGCCATGATTCCAGCCGGCTGGAAGCCGTCACCGGCAGGCACGGAATGGCGCGTGCGCCCCAGGTGATCATGTCCTCGATTTCCAGCAGGGCATGACGCAGCAGCCGGCAGGTGGGATTGTCCGCAAGATGATTTGTCTCTGCGATGTGACGCTCCATGCCTTCCTTCAGCGCCGGCAGCGCCTTTTGATAGATGCCCGCGCAAACCTCCAGGGCCGTGGGGGCCGCCTGGATTTCATCGAAGAACATCTTCAGATAATCATCCGGCACTTTCTCCAGGCCCAGCGGCGGATGCCGCATCTCTGCCACACGATCGCGCACCACCGTGATGTGCTCCGCGCACAGATACGCATGGTAGCTCCACGCCATTTTCAATTCATACACCGGCTCCGCTGTCAACCGCGCCAGAAACGTGCGCCACAGCCGCTGCAGCGCGTAATGATAACGCTTCAACCGGTCCACCACCTCCTGCACAGAGAGACCCGGCGTCATCATTTCCCGCAGCGTGCCCAGTCCCGCGACTTCCGGCAGGCCATGGAGGGATCGATAAGAGAAGGTGGAGGATGGGTCGGAGGACATACAGGAAGCGTCGGCAGGGCTTTCAAAAGTAAAAGCCCCGCGTCCTCCCGCAAGCAGGGATCGGTTCTTGTCTCCGCCCGGAAAAAAGGTTATTTCCGGCCGGTCCCATGAGCCTCTTTGCGTCTCCCCGCCTCCGTTCCGTGCGTTCGGGATTGATCGCGGCATTGTTGTTCTGCACGGGCACCGCCAAATCGAAGGACGAATTCGTTTCCATTGAATTCACGCCGGCGCAATTCGAGAAAGTAATCGCTGCGCACGATGATCCGCTGCCGGAACTCTCAAAACTAACGGAGGAAATTTGTTTTGAACGGCTGTACCCACCCTTCCAGGCCCGGGCAAAAATTAATAAGAGCACTGGCGAATGGAGCCAATCGGACGTTGCGGCGAAAGACTACGCCCGCTGGGCGTCTATGCTTGCCGTCTCTCAGGCAAACATGCAGGAGATCATTCTAAATCAACTTTCCACTCCCGCGGCACAGGATTTCGCACCGCAAGTGAAGTCGGTTCTCCGGGCGAAAGATCCTGTCGTGGTACGGGCGGCCATGCGTGCTTTGAAGGCCATGGGAATTACGGATCATCTTCAGGGCCTTCTCAAACACGCTGAAACTGAGATCCGCGAAGAAGCGCTCGCAGAACTCATTGCTACAAACGCCCCGGAGAGTTTTGCAGCGGTTCTTTCCTTTTTGTCGGAACCTTCGAATGAATGGGACCCGTGGAAGTTGATTGAGAAATCACCGCAAATAGCAAAACACGCGCGGGAGATTGCGGGACTGCTCGCGGGCGCGGCACCGGTTACGCGCCTCAGGCTTCTGAACGCACTGCGTTACCTCAAAGCGAACGGGGAAACGGCCGCGGTTCTCCAACTGCTTGATCCGGGGCAGCCTGGTGAAGTAATTGTAGAGGCCATTGAAACCCTTCAGGCGCTCAATGCCTCCAATTATTTTGACCGCATTCCGGCGCTGCTCTCCCCCTCGCTACCGCGGGAGGTTCATCTGGCCGCGCTCGGTGTGCTGAGACAGCCGGCGGATTTGGAAAACTCCCGCTTCATTGCGTATGAGCACCTCGTCGCCGCTCCGGAGGCACGTAAACATGCAGGCGCGGTCGCAGCGCTGCTGGCGGAAGAAAATCCGCCGGAAGTCGTGAGCGGGGCCATTAAGACCCTGGGAATAATGAGAGCCCGCGAATACTCGAATATGATTGCCCGCTGGCTCGTGTCAGACCAAACGGACGAACTCGTGGAGCAGGCTGTGGAGACTTTGGGGGACCTTGAGGCTGGTGAACATGCCGTCGCAGTGGCACGGTTTGTTTCCGACGGTTCTTCCGAGTTGAGCCTCAAGGCTCTCAAGGCTCTGGGAAAAATGCGCGCCGTTCAATATGCGGACCGGATATCCCACTTAATCAGAGAAAGGGGATGGCCGTACGACGGACATAGGATCGCAGCCGCACTGGAGGCCCTGGGGCACATGAATGCCACGGGCGAAGTGGAAACCATCCAGAACCTGATGCGCCAAACTTCCTCACTTTCTCTGAAAGCCAAATGCGCTTCCATTCTCGCGCAATGGGGTCAAATGCCACAGCAGGAAAGTATATGCATTCTCGAAACGGCACTGGCCCGGGATTGGCCTGGTGACGATTGGTGGAGCCACAGGGAATTGCGCGATTTGCTTACCCTCTTTTTCCGAACCGGACCGGATAGGGGACTCCCATATCTGTTGCGTTACGCAGGGAGCGATCTTCGCCTGAAATGGATTGCGATGGATGCCGTAAGAAGCAACGAAAATAATATTCGTGCCGCTGAGGTCGCCTGTTTTCTCGATGCGCCGGAACCCGCGATCAGATCGGGTGCTCTGGATTACCTCATGACGATGGAGCATTTTGAATTCGCCCGGGAGGTAACATCGCTGCTCGATCTGCCCGGGGACGAATCCACACGTGCAGAAGCGCGATTGTACTTAGCAAAGACTGATCCTTCGCAGGCTATTAACCACATTCTTCCTTTGCTGGACTCCGCTCAACCTGAGTGGGCTCGACTTCAGGCGCTGAGTTGCATAAAGAACGTCGATCGGAATGACGTTCTCGCGGCTGTGACCGCCTGTTTGAATTCCGGCGAACCGGGAAATATCCGCATACAAGCGATCGACGTGCTCACTTCCGTGCGGGCTCCGGGATTAACCGAACTCTTGACTCCTTTGCTCGCTGCGAAAGAAAGCGGCGTCCGCATTGCCGTCCTTAACGCTCTAAGATCAACGAAAGCACTCGACGCGGTCCCCCTTATGCGGCCTCTCCTCGGAGATCCGGACGCCCACTCTGCGGCTGCCCTGGCTCTCGTGGAGTTAACCGAAGATCGTGATCCGGGTGATTTGTCAGAGTGGTTGCAACACCCGGCCGACACCATTCGCCTCAACACCGTTTCTGCGTTGCCTTCAGGGACACCCTGGGCGGCACGTTACAGGCATATTGTCGCATCTTTTCTGATGGACGAAAACGCTGCACTGCGGATGGCAGGATTTCAGGCACTGACCCGGATTGGATTTGGCGATGAGTTGCCTGGAGCTCTGCGTCACCTCTTGAAAGAAGATCTCACGGATTTTATTGATCGGGTGAGGGCTCTTAGAGATGTGAATGAGCCGGCTTCTTCGAATGGCTACCCTTTTCTTGTGGAGGCTGCTCACCGCTATTTCAGCCGGCGCGCTGATATTCTCTACGCCGCCTACATGCTGTATGGAGAGCAGCCAAAATGGAGCCCGCTTCTGTGCTGGCTTGGCAACAGGTCCATGTTTGAACGCCCCGCTGTTCCGGCAGATGCGGAAGCTGTTCGGGATTTGCTGACAGGGCTGCGCGGCTTTATGGACGAAGCGCGCACGGAAAACTGTTCGAAAGCGCTTTTCGAGTCTGGAGTTCTGGCCGCGGATCTCGTGAACGGTGCCAGATGGAGTCCCTCCGATGCCGACTGGCTCTACGGCCTCGCAGAGGAGATGCAAAAGTATCCCGACCTGAAGGGCAAAGCCGCAGCAATCAGGACGGTCGCCAAAAGGGAGTACGACCGGCATCCCCTGCATATCGCATTGCGTTGGGGCCTAATCGCCCTGGCAGTACAGCCATTGTTTTGGCTGCTGGTGCTCCTGCTGTATCCGTATTGGGCGTTCGCTCAGAGATTGGTGTGGCAGCCTGCGGTGCGCCGGATCGCGGGCCTTGGTTGGGTGGGGCCACTGCTGGTGCGCGTGCCGTTTCTTCGTGTGTGGCTGTGGCGACCGTTCCAGGAAGCACTCGTACCGCCAACGGAGGTGCAGACGTTCGATGAGTGGACGTTCTTCGATTCCGTTAGGATTCGGAAAGCCGGTTCGGCGGAGGACTCGCTGCCTGCGTTGCCCACGCTGCAAAGCCTAACAGGCTCGGCGGTGCTGCAAGGGGTGTCAGGACTCGGAAAGACCACGCTGCTTCAAGCTCTGGTTGCATCGGCATCCACACCCGTGGCTTTCCTGCGCGCAGCGGATTGTCGCGAGGGATTCCTCACCACGCTGCGGAATCGGCTTCCGATGCATGCAAGGAGCGACCCGGATTTTCTTCGGGCTCTCATTCTAAAAGGATCGCCCGCAATTTTCATCGATGCCGTGCATGAAGCGCCCCCTGCGGTGCAGGCGCAACTCACTGAGGAGATCAATGCGCTCAAAGGCGGCCGTTTTATCCTGACAGCACAACCCGTGGCGTGGCATCCGCCGCAGGACGCGAGCGTTTGGGAAATCGAGCCGCTGCGTCCGCAGGACATCGCGCCATTCCTATTGAAGCAGGGCACCGCGGCCATCGAAGCCGCAGGCTCTCATGCGCTGCCTGACAAATGGAAAGACTTCAAGACGCGTGTTGAATCATTTCTCGATGAACTCAAAGACCGCCCGCTGGATGATCCGCGCGCGGAGGCCATCCGCCGGATGCTGCGCAATCCGATGGAAGCCGTGCTCGCGGCGGAACTGCTGGCTGCCGGGGAAACGCCGGACCCTGCGCGTCTGCTTGCGCAGCGCCTGGAGCATTTCACGGAAGAATACGCGGCTCAGTACGAAGTCCCCTTCCCTTCAGAAAGCTTTGCCGCGCATCTGGTCACATGGCGTCTAACAGGCGCGCCGCTGCTTTCGATGATGGACTTTGAAAACGTCGCGGAGTTTCTCGCCAAACACCGCCTTCTCCGCAAACATCCTAACACTGACGGCTGGCGTTTTCGGCATGACAAGATCGCGGACTGGTTTCTCGCTCCCGCCTTTGCCGACACCGCCGATCCTGTGTTTAGGGAACTGAAGAGCGATGTCCGGTTTACCGGCGTGAGGGTTGCTGCCATGTGAAAATCGCTTGCGGAAACGCGATCTCTTCATGGTCTCTGCAGACGATAGAAACGCCTGGGCGCTGTCACTGCGGCGGTGTGGATAAACAGACCGTTTGTCAGGACGGGAGTTACCGGTATCCATGTCGAGGGTGGGACAAGGCTGGCGGTGGACTCAAGCAGGGCTCCACGGCGCACGGCGGGCCAATCGAGGGTGATTTGGCCGGCATTCTCCGTGATGTTGAGTTTTGGCAAGGCGGGGCTCACGGCGCCGATCAGCAGGTGATCAAAACTAACAGTATCAGCGGCGGCGGTGGGGCGGTCATTGCGCTCGATGCGGACAACGGCGATGGAATTTCCGGGAGTGGTGCCGTGGCTGATCGTGCTGAACGAGGCACCGTTGAAAAAGAACTCTGAGGTATTGGCTGCAGTGTCCATTTCCACATAGAGGTCGTCCCAGCCGCCTGTCAGGATCATGTCCGGCGTGATGCTGCCTCCAACCCGGCCGCGCGCGTGTTTGCTGCTGCCATACCAGCGCGCGAGGTTGTTGCCGGAGGCATCATCGAGGTAGATGTTCCAGTAAATGTCGCCGGTGCCGGTGCCGCCGCGGATGCTGATTTCCGCCGCGATCTTTCCTCCCGAACCGGCCGCAACAGCGGCGCGCTGCATGTTGAGGGCTCCGGTACCGCCGGCGATCTTAAGCTGGCCGGACCCGATGGCAATTTCCGGCGAGGTGGCGCCGGTCCAGTTGCCGCCGGCTGCGGCGGCAAGAGTGCCGTCATAATAAGTGAAGGGTTCCCACATTTGTGAAGCCGGCAACACGTGCAGCCTAACAGGAATCGTCAGCGGCCCGCCCGTGCCGCCGGCGACGGCGATTACGGCACTGTGATCGCCGGGACTGAGCTGCGCGGTATTGTAATTTACGCTTACCGTGCTCTCCAGTCCGTTGGTTATTCCTGTGGCGGGCGTTAGCGACAACCATGGTTCGCTGGTGCTCAGTGCGAACTGCAGCGTTCCGCCCCCGCGATTGGCGATTCGGAGAACGTCAGGAGCCAGCACACCGGCGGGCACGGTGCGTTCGAGAAGCGGGGGGTTCGCGATCGCATCAGGTGTCAGCGAAGTGACAGCTCCGCTGAGCACACGCACGTTGTCCACACGGCCCAGATCGGCGGCAGCATTGAACTGCCACTGGAATTTCAGCGCGAAGTTCGGGTTATTCGCTGCGCCGGGCACTCCGGCGAGATTGATGAACCGCTGCGTCCATCCGCACGGGAGTTCGATGCCTTCCGAAAGCGTCTGCGCCACCATCCATGGTCCTCCTGCGCCACTGGTGGAATAATAAACGACGAGTTTGTCTTCGAGCGAGCCTTCGAGGACCGTGCAGTTGCCGACGGGGGCGTTCAACGGCGCGGGAGCGAGCGTGGCCATGACATCATATTCCACTTGCACGTTAGGATGGCCGGTGGTGGGAATGACGCGCGTCATGATGCCGCCCTCGCGGGTGCAGGCATCGTTTGTATTCGTCGCCCCGATGCCGCCTGACACAATATTCTTTGAGGCGCTGTCCCAGTTCATAGTGCCAGGGCTGGATGCGGCATTCGATCGCCAGACATCCAACGCCCAGCCCTGCGGCCCGTCCGCGAAATCATAACTGCCGACCGTCACCGACGGCGGGCGCGGCGTGGCGAGCGCCTGAGCCGCGGGCGCATGATCGGGCGCGCTGTCATGCGCGAAGGCCGCGTAGTAATAAGTCGTCCAGTTGGTGAGGCCGGAATGAGTGAATGCCTCCGTCGCGCCTGGCGTACCGGTTTTGTCCACCACCAGTGTGCCGTCCGTCGCGTTTGCCGGATAACCGGTCGTCTTCATGCGAATGAGCGTGCCTGAGAAATGCGCATCCGCAGGGTTCTTCCAGGTGAGTTGATTTTGTCCATCGCCCTGGGCGACGGCAAAGTTCTGCACCGATGCCGGGGGCACGGCGTAGAGCCTGCCGAGAATGGTGTAGGAACCTCCCAGCAGCCCCTCCCACGCGGTCAGGAACCGGTGCATGTCGGTGTCTGCGGCATTGTTGAGACTGGTGTAATACCCTGTACCCAAGGTCGTTTGCCGGCCCTCCACTGCGCCGGATGCAAGAATCTCCTGACCACCCATCCCGCTGTCGGTGCCGTAGCTGGAAAAGAACCGGCGCACGCCGGGCTCAAACGCCACATCGCCGCCGAATTGTGTGTCTCCTTCAAACGCGGTGGTATGCGCCAGGGGAATCGCTCCACCCGCGAGAGTGCCATCCACATTCACGAATTGCCCGTACTGGTCGTAGGAAAAGCCGGCGTTTCCGTTCTCGTTGAACTGCACCAGCCAGCGTCCCCCGGTAGCGTCGTGGGCGATACAGGACCGGTCATTTGCCGGACCGGCGCTGACCGCAATAACATTCCCTGTCAGGGAACCGGTGGCCGCATTCACCCGGCGGCCCAGGATGCGGCCATCGAAGTTGTCCCAGGTGACAAGGAACTGGTTCCCGGACGGCGCCCATGAGATTGCGGGATAACCGGAGAAAACAGCATCACTGGAAATGGAGAAATTACCGCCCTGTAGAGCGCCGCCCGCACTCACCCGCTGGCCATAAACTTCCGCCGCGGTGTTGTTAGGCCCGGGACCCCAAAAGGTGACCAGATAGGCCGCGCTGGTGGCGCTCCACGCCACTGCGGAGCGTATGCCTCCGTAAACGGAACCGATGGGAAAATTTGCGCCCAGGAGCGCTCCGTCCGAGCCGCGGACCCGCTGCCCGTAGATCACTCCGCCGCGATCACCGGCGTCATCCCACGTTACCAGGAACTCATTGTTCGCAGCGTTGAATGCGACGGCGGGAAACAAGCCGCCGAATCCCGCGCCGGTAATCAGAAAAGGCGCGCCCGCCATCGTGCCGTCGCCATTCACCAGCCGGCCAAAGATGCGCACCGTGCCTGAATATTCCGCCCATACGACAAGATAGTGGCGGCTGACATTTCCGTAGGCGACGTCCGGAAACCGGCAGTTGGCCCCGGAGATTTCAAGCGTGCCGCCCGTGATCCCGGCGCGAACGCCGGAAACGCAAATCAGCGCGGCGGCGATTACGGCGGTGAATGGTTTCATGTCGGCCCGGGGACCGGTTGGAAACGTCCCGGGTTACGGCTTCTTCTCCTCTTCCTTCTTTTCTCCGTCCTTTTTCTCCTCCTTCTTTGCCGGAGGGTCATGCGGCATCGTCCAGCCCGCCAGCCATTCCTCGCCCGCGGGAGCAGCCTTCATATCTTTCAGCAGCATACCCTCAATGCCTGGCATGTGAGCGGCTCCGTAGAAAACGGAAATTCTTTTCTTCGACTTATCGCGCAGCACCTCTTTGATCTTCTTCATCACGACCTCGTTCCGCCCCGTTAGGATCGCCGAGCCTTCGTCACCCTCCAGAATCTTCGTCATCGATTCCGCCTGGTCGAACATCTTCGCGAGCACGATCTTGAATTCCGCTGCGGAGTCCTTGCTCATGAGAATGCGGATGAGTCCGAAGGTATCCAGTTCATCAACCGGCAGGCCGCTGAGATCGCCGCTCATTTGAGCTTTCATCGCGCGGATAAACAATTTCAGCATCGACTCGCCGCGCTCCTCCTGCATTTTCGCAAACTCCTCCGCCGAGGCATCCGCATGCACCATGTTAGGTTTGGTGTAGTCGATCTGGCCGAGCTGGAACGAAAGTTTCAGGAATTTGCCCGCGGTGGTCTGAATCCAGCGGATCGCTCCGCCGCCTCCTTTGCCCTCCCGTTCGGCCTGCGCCTCCTCCTTATCCGTCACCGCGCGCGGATCGCCCACCAGTTCAAAGAGCACGGCGTCATAGGAATCGAAGCGCTTGTTCAGGTCCGCATAATAAGCCGCATCGGCAATATGGACCACGCCGATCAAATCCACGAGTGCGCCGGAAGGCAGCTTGAAAGTCTTGATGGCGATTTCCAAACGCGCGCTCTTTTCGTCGTCCTTGAAGCGAATGTAATCCGGCAGGGGCTTCTTTTCCTTCTCCGCCTCTGTTCCATCCTTCGCGTTTTCCGCCGCTGCTTTCGGTTTGGATGCCGGTTTGTCATCGGCGCGGAGCGGGGAGGCAAAGCCGAGGAGGCCAAGGATCATCCCGAGGGAGAGCAGGCGGATATTCATGCGCCCACCATCCCGGAGAACCCGCGCGGTGTCAATCACCGCGCATCACTTCACCAATCCGAAAAGAATCGCCAGCGGCATCAGGGTATTCCCGGCAAACAGCGCCAGGGCCACTCCCTTGCCGGTCATCTCGATCGCCGGGCGGGACTTTGGCGTGGTGAAGCCGAGCGTTTGGAAAACACTCGCGAACCCGTGGCTGAGATGCATGAACAGCAGCCCCATGGCCACGATGTAAAACAGTGAAGCCGGCGCCCAGCTAAAGCCGTCCACCACCATGTTATACACATTGTGGTCTCCGTTAGGAAGGTAGTAGCGCGTGTTTGAGGGATCGTAATAATGGTTCGCGACTCCCCACGAGTAGTGCATCAGGTGGTAGAGCACGAAAACGAGAACCGTCACGCCGCTCCACACCATCGTGCGGCTCGCTTTGGAAGCGGTTCGGGTGGCCTGAAGACCGTAAGGCTGGGGTCTTGCCATTTTGTTGGCGACCACCAACTGCACCGTGCAGACGATATGGAGCACCACCGCCACCAGCAGCCCGACGCGGGCCAGCAGCAGCAGTGCGCCAAGGTCCTCGAGTTTCTTCGCATAACCATTCAGCGCCTCCGGACCCGCAAAAACCAGCAAATTTCCCACCATGTGCCCAATGACAAACAGGATAAGAATCGCTCCCGTCACGGCGACGATGATTTTCTTCCCGATCGAGGATTGGTAAAAGCGGACGATGGACTTGACGATAGGGGGCATAGCTGGGGCTATGTAGAAATGCCCCGCAGGGAATGCAAGGACAGGCTCAGGACATTGCCCATTGCAGAGGATACGCCTGCGGGTTTTCTCCGGCCTCATGAATCGCACCGCCATCGCCATCGCCGCCCATCCGGATGACATCGAATTCTGGATGGCCGGCACGCTGTTGCTTCTGCGCGACGCGGGCTGGGACATTCATTGCCTGAATCTTTCCACCGGCTCCCAGGGCAGCGCCGTTCTGACCCCCGCCCGCACCCGCATTGTGCGCCGGGCTGAGGCGAAAAAAGCCGCGCGGCTCATGGGGGCAACGTGGCACCCGCCGATGGCGGACGATATTGAGATTATCTACAGCATTCCGCTTCTCCGCAAAGTGGCCGCCGTAGTGCGGAAAGTGAATCCGTCCATCGTCCTCACGCATCCCCCGCAGGACTATATGGAGGATCACACGGAAACCTGCCGACTCGCTGTTTCCGCCGCCTTTTGCAAAAATTTTCCCAATTACAAAAGCACGCCCGCCACCAAACCCGGCAGCGGGGACGTCACGGTCTATCACTGCATGCCTCACATGATGTGCAATCCCCTCGGCGAGCGCGTGCATCCGGAGGCCTACGTGGACATCACCGGCGTCCTTGATCAAAAAACCACCGCCCTTGCCGCCCATGCCAGCCAAAAAGAGTGGCTGGATGCCACCCAGGGGATGGATTCCTACCTCCAAACCATGCAGGGCTTTTCCGCCACGCTGGGGAAGGAATCCCGGAAATTTCGCCATGCCGAGGGCTGGCGGCGCCATCTTTATGCCGGATTTTGCGCTGCCGATGCCAATCCGCTCGCGGAAGCACTAAAATCCAAATATTCATGCCGTCCTTAATGGAATCTTTATCCGCAAACGCGTTTATTTCCCGGCCCTCCGCAACTAAACGATGATCCGCCTCACTCTTTTCTCACTGTTGCTCCTCACCGCCACTGCCACCACGGCGGAACTCTCCCGGGTCTGGCAGACCACCCAGGGGAAGATCATTCAGGGCAGCCTGGTGAAGGTCGAAGGTGAAAACGTAACCATTCTCCGGAAGAACAGCACCGAGAGGATCACCGTGACCAAAGAGGACTTGATGCCTCCCGATATCATTTATTTGAATGAGCTCGAGAAGAAGAACAAGCCGGCGGGCGACTCACAGGAGAAGCCGGAGAAATCACCCTCCAGCGGCACCACAACCGGAATGCCCCAGGGGAGCTCGGATGACGATGAGGGCGATGAAGTGGCAGGCGACCCGGCGAAAGGCCGTCTTTATCCGCGCACAAAGGACGAAATCCGCACCAGCTTGCACGCCATCCTGAAAGCGAAGACCAAAGGCACGGACAAGGCCAGCGAGGAAGTCCAGGAGGCCATTCGCCGCCTGAACGCCTATCGTTTTCTCAGCGGTGTTTACAGCGAAGTCGGCACCGAGTCTCAAATGAATGAAAATGCCGCGGAGGCGGCAGGTGCCTGCGCCAAAGAGGGCACTCTCAGCCATTCCCTGGGGCACTATACCGAGCGCTGCAATTTGAGCGTCGGTCAGCGCGACATGGCCTCCACCGTGGACGGCTATATCGGCGACGGCGGGGACAACAACCGCGAGCGCCGCGGTCACCGCCGCTGGTGTCTCAATCCACCGATGGCGAATGCCGGCTTCGGGCGCGAAGGAAAATTCGGTGCCATGTGGTGCATGGACGGCTCCGGCCGCAAGACGCGTGATCCATGGTCTTATCCGGGCCGCGGTCTTTATCCGCTGGAATATGTTAGAGGCAATGCATGGTCCTTCTACATGCCCACCGCCCTTCCCTCCGACACCAAGGTGCGCATGTGGAAGCTCACCGCCCGCCCTGCTCAGCCCATTCCCTGGGGCGAGGAGCCGAAGGGCCGCGAAATTTCCGTCGATTACAGTTTCGTCTTCGATAACACGATCAACTTCGAGCCAGACCCCAAGATCCGCGGCAAGCGCGGCATCTACTGGGTGCGGGTCCATGGCCGCGGACTCACGGAACAATACCTGACAGAGCTGTATTGAAATCTCCGGACGCTGCGGCAAGCCTCCGGCATTCATGACCGTCGATTGGCTCCGCATCCTCCCTGACGAAGACTACCGCTTCCACATGGGCCTGCGGCAGGGGCGCGGGACGGATTTTTTTGCGCCGTCGGAGGATGCTGCCGCCGTGCGCGCCGTGCGCGGGGACCTGTTGGATGAAGCACCGGAGCATTATGCGGTGCTCCCCTCCCCTGCCCCTCCAGCGTTGCTGGAAGCCATGGAATGGCTTTCCACATGGACAGGTCAGAAATTCTCCGGTCCGCTCGAAGCCGCCCGCTGGTGTGAGCCTGACTGGCTGGTCCTAACCCCTGACGCGGAAGGCCTGCTCCGCGTTGCCGCCGGCGTCGTTTGTTTTCCCTCCTCATGGTCTCTTCCGCAAAAAGAGGGACTGCCCGTTAGTGAAGTGCATGGTCCGGTGCCTGGACTGAATACCTCACTTGGCCGCAGCATCGATACCTTTCTCTTACGCCTCGCACCCGACACCGTCTGGCTCCGTGACAACTGGGGCCTCACAGGCCATGAATCGCTGGATCATCATCCTCGTCATTCATTGCCGCCGCTCACGGAAGAGGCTTCGCTGGACACCACCTGGCTGCGTCTGGAACAGCAGCTTTTTGCGAAGCTGCCCGGCGGAGGCGTGCTTTTCGCGATCCGTGTGACGGCACACCGGCTGGATGAGTTAGTGTCGAACGCGGGTGTCGGGCCGCGTCTGGCCCGTGCCCTCGAAACGATGTCTCCGGAGGTTGCGGCTTACAAAGGACTCGCCGCTGCCCGTTCGGGATTGGCGGAATTGCTGCGCGCGGCGGGGTCAAGCCCTTCGGAATAACGAAATAATTTCCGCGCGACCGGGACTTGTCATGGTGCCGCCGCCTCCTGTATGAAGGCGGCCACCAGCAATCTATGAAACTACCATCTCTGAAACTTCTCTCGCTCGCGGCCCTTCTGCCCACCACGCTTCAGGCGGCGGATGGCGTCGCTCAGCCCGGCGGCAAAATCCCGGGCGCGGTTCCCATCTCGCTCGTCAAGGTGGCGGATGGCCTTATCGATCCCATCCACGTCACCTCGGCCAAAGACGGATCGGGCCGCCTCTTTGTTTGCGAACGCCACGGCCTCGTCCGCATCATCAAGGACGGAAAGCTCGTCAAAAAACCGTTCCTCGATCTCAAGGACAAGACCCTCAGTTCCTTCCTCGAGGAGGGCCTCTACGCCATCGAGTTCCATCCGAAGTTCAAGGAAAACGGCAAAGTTTATGTCAGCTACGCCGATCTGTGGTTCAACGGCGCGACCATGCTCATGGAATTCACCGTTTCCAAGACCGATCCTGACAAACTCGATCCGGCCACCGGAAAGGTGATCATGCAGATCGACTTCCCGTACTGCAATCACCACGGCGGCAAGATGGCCTTCGGTCCGGACGGTTATCTCTACGTCGGCGTGGGCGACGGCGGCTGGGAAGGCGACGTGATCAATGCCGGCCAGGACCTGCATACGTGGCTCGGCAAGATGCTGCGCATCGATGTGAACACCAGCAGCACCGACCGGGCCTACGGCATTCCGAAGGACAATCCCTTCATCACGCCGCTCCAGCAAATGACGCTCTTCGGTGTGAGCGAGGAGGCGTTTTCCAAAGTGCATCCGAAGGCCAAGCCCGAAATCTGGGCCTACGGCATTCGCAATCCGTGGACTTTCTCCTTCGACAGCAAGACCGGTGATCTTTACATCGCCGACATCGGCCAGAACCACTGGGAGGAAATCGACTTCCAGCCCGCCTCCAGCAAAGGCGGTGAGAACTACGGCTGGAAATTCATGTGCGGCAGCCAGCCGTTCCCGCTGAAACTGGAAAAAGACTCCAGCGGCAAGGAAGTGGCGGTGGCACCGAAGGACTATCCAAAAGTCGGCGTCCTGCCCGCCGCGGAATACAGCCACGTGGACCAGGGGATCTGCGTCGTTGGCGTGGGCTGCTATCGCGGCAAAGATTATCCTGCGCTCGATGGCACTTACTACGCCGCCGACTGGGGCAGCGGCAAAGTCTGGGCCCTCAAACGCGATGGCGCCGGCAAATGGCAGATGCAGGAAATGCTGGACCTCGATGAAGCCCTCCGTCCCACCAGCGGCGGCGAGGACGACAAGGGGAACCTCTATATTACCCACGCCACCGCCAACTACGGCGGCCCGGTCGATCCGGCGGTCAGCGCGCCGGGTGCGGTGTGGAAGATCGTTCCTTCTGACAAAGTACCCGCCGGGGCCGAAACCGCTCCGCTTCAGAAGAAGTAGCCCCACCGTCCTTTCAAATGAACCGCCCGCCTGCGGCACCGGCTCATCGCCGGGTTGACGCGCAAGGCGGGCGGTTCCCTTTTACCCCCCATGAAGATTTTCCGTCCCGCTTTCATCCTAGCCCTTTGTCTGACCGCCCGCGCCCAGGAACCGGCGAAACCCGCCGATGCTCCGAAACCGGCGGCGGACGCGAAAGAAAAAGACCCGCACGCCGAACACGGGAGTCCTTCGCCCACCTCCGGCTTGAAGAAGGAACTCATCGCCGGTCTTACCGAAGCGGATTTTCTGAAACTGGGCGACAAGCCGAAAACGGTCAAAGTGACCATCGTCGCCGTCTGGAGCGACGACAATTATGGCATGAACTTCAACGGTTACTCCAAAGGCAAAGCCGTCTATACCATTCCCAAGGACTGGACCGTGGAAGTGACCTACATCAATCCCAGCCCCATTCCGCACAGCCTCATTGTCATCGAAAAGGACCAGACCACCAAGCTCCAGGTGCTCGAACCTTACTTCAAAGGCGCTGCCGTGCCCAAGCACATCCAGGGCATCTCCTACGGCAAAAGCACTTTCACGTTCACTCCCGATGAAGCCGGCGAATATGCCTTCGCCTGCGGATTTCCGGCACACACCGCCGGCGGCCACTGGATCGCCCTGAATGTCTCCGCCGACGCCAAAGCACCCACTCTCAAACTCGGAGATAAACCCGCCAAAGAGGCCACCAAGTAACAGCAAAGTGGTGCAGGTTTTGCCTCCGGCTAAGCTGCACGCGGGCACAGCATCCGAACATCCTTGAAGCGCCCCCGCTCAGGATCGCGTGATCGTCTCGCTCAGATTCAGGATCACCCGCGCCACCGACATCCACGCCGCGAGTTCCGGTGCGGCCACGCCTTCCGCGGGCTTCGCATAGCCGGCCTTCACCGCCTCCGCCGCCGCCTTTTTATCGATCGCAAACTTTGCGCGGTGCCTGCCCAGGATTTCCGCCAGCGCCGTGACTTCCGTTTTGTCAGGATCACGCAGCGTGGCTTCACGCCAGGCCCACGCGAGACGGGCACCATCATTCGCGCCGCCCTCCGCAAGAATCCGGGTAGCAAAAACACGCGCGGCCTCAACGTACGTCATGTCATTGAGCAGCACGAGCGCCTGTTGCGGGATGTTCGAACGGGTCCGGTCCGCAGCACACTCCTCGCGCGTCGGCGCATCGAAGGCCAGCAGCGAAGGCTGCACGTAGCTGCGCTGCCACCACGTATAGAGGCCGCGGCGCCATTGATTGGCATCTTTGCTGTTGTCCCACTCGCGCTGGGGAAAATTCAGATTCTCCCAGTAGCCGCGCGGTTGATAGGGCTTCACGCTCGGCCCTCCCACGGTGTGGACGAGCAGACCGGAAATCGCGAGCGCATTGTCCCTTACAAATTCCGCGTCCAGTCGCCAGCGTCCGCCGCGGGCAAGGTGCCGGTTCTGCGGATCGGCCGCGAGTGCTTCCGGCGTGGCCTTCGATGACTGCCGGTAGGCCGCGCTGGTCACCATGAGCCGCACCATGTGTTTCACATCCCATCCGCTGTCCATGAATTCACAAGCGAGCCAGTCCAACAATGACTGATACTCCGGCAGTTCGCTTTGGGTACCGAGGTCATCGAGGGATTTCACAATGCCCGCGCCGTAAAACAATTTCCACAGGCGGTTCACAAAAACCCGCGCCGTGAGCGGATTTTGCCGCGAAATGAGCCAGCCCGCGAGGTCCCGACGATTGAGGCGCTTCTCTTTGGTGGACTCCTGAATGTTGCCGAGATAGCGCGGGGTGGAGGGAAGGACGACTTCCCCGGTCTCGTTTTGCCAGTCCCCCCGCGGAAGAATCCTAACTGTTCTGAGACTCGTCATGGCGTTGGTGACGAGACACCGGTCGGCGGCGGCTTCGAGGTCCGCCTTTTCTTTCTTTGCCGATGCGAGATTCGTCCGTACCTCCGCAAACTCCGGAGCGACTCCACGGAAATAGCCCATGATCTGCTTCCGCTGTCCGTCATTCCGTTTATCAGACGCCAGCCTGACAAGATTCAAAACGTCCGGCGGAGGCTGTGTGGCCGCGGCACTAGCCACTTCCGCCGACGGCGTAGTGCTAATGCGAAAGTGGCCAAGGCCGTGCGTCTTGCTCTCGTGATTCTGCAGCAGTTCGACAATCACCGCGTCGCCCTGCGCCAGCGTCACCGGTTTTTCGAGAGCCAGCGAAAGTTCATGCGCCTTGCCGGCTTCCGGCAGGATGGCCCATCCAAACTGCTTTCCTTTGGCATCTCCATCGATCACCGCCGCCGCCCGCCACGCCTTGTAGGGACTCGCCTCCGCGCCGCTCGCCTGCTCGTGATCCGCATGGGCCGCCTTGAACTTGAGCGGCTCCACCGCGCCTCCCGCACGCTTTATCTTCACCGCAAATTCTGTCAGGACGAAATTACCGTTCACCGCCCGGCCCGGACCCTTGGCAGGGAGGGAGTCGTGCGGCAGCGCCTCCAGCCGGAACCCGGCGATCACACCGCTCAGCGCATCCGTTGTCAGGACATAGGTGCCCTGCCCCTCTTTCGATGACTTGGCCAGAATCGACGCATTCTCCTGCTGCTCCAGCGTCGTCTCTTTTGGAGCCTCCAGCTTCACAAACTTCACCGCGGTCCACTCGCCGGCTTTCGACACGCCCTCCAGCACCTGCTTCTCCCACGCCGCCTGCACCGAAGCCAGTTCAGGATGCGGCGCAGCCAAATCCCGTTCGAGTTCCTCGACGCGTTTGGTCAGCTCACCGTGCTTCTTTGCGGCATCCCCCGTCATCACTGGTATCCCGTCTCCCCGTTTTCCTACCGCGACCTCTTCGATGTCCGCAAAGAACGCACCCAGCGAATAAAAATCCCGGGCCGTCATCGGATCGTATTTGTGGTCGTGGCACTCCGAACACATGAACGTCTGTCCCAGCCAGGTGGTGCCGATGCTCTTTACGCGATCCGTGAGATACTTCGCCTCGTATTGCTTCGGCTGCGCCCCGCCCTCCTCCGTGGACAGGATGAGGCGATTGTACGCGCTCGCCACGCGGGTCTCCTGGTTTTTGTCAGGAAGAAGATCGCCGGCAATCTGCTCGATGGTAAAGCGGTCAAAGCGCTTGTTAGCGTTGAACGACTGGATCACATAGTCCCGCCAGGGCGAGACAGGTGCCGGATTATCGCTGTGATAACCGATGGTATCCGCATACCTCGCCTGGTCGAGCCACCACACCGCCATACGTTCCCCGAACGGCACCGAAGCCAGCAAGCGATCCACCAGCTTTCCGTAAGCGTCAGGCGAGGTATCCTTCACAACCGCCTCCACATCCTTCGGTGCAGGCGGCAAACCTGTTAGGTCGAAATACAGACGCCGCACCAAAGTGATGCGGTCCGCCTCCGGAGTTGGTTTTAGCCCCGCCTCCGCCAAATGCGCCGCGACAAACGAGTCGATGGCATTCGCTGCCGGAGCACCGGATTTCGCGGTTGCCGGCACCACCGGCTTCACCGGCGGAATATACGCCCAGTGCGCCTGATACTCCGCTCCCTGCTCGATCCAGCGCTTCAGGATCTCCTTTTCCCGCGCGGAAAGCTGCCTCGTTTCCTTCGGCGGCGGCATCACATCATCCGGATCATCCGCAACCATGCGCGTTAACATTTCACTCAGTTCCGGATGCTTTGGAGCGATCGCCTTCTTTCCCTCTTCGTTAGCCGCAGTGGCACCGTCAAAAGTATCCAGCCGCCGGTCCGCCTTGCGCTTGTTTTTGTCGAACCCGTGACAGCGAAAACACGCGTCCGCGAGGATGGGCCGCACGTCGCGGTTATACTGCGGTTTGTCCGGCAGCGGAGCCTCCGCGGCCAGCACCGGCAGGGAAAACGTTAGGAACAGCAGCGGGCGGATCATGTCGTTATTTGGCCGGTTTCAGCGCCGTATCGGCGGGTTTGATTCCCTTCTTTGCACCGTTGCCCTTGTAGGGGCTCGGTTTGTATTCACCGGTGGGTGTCACATCGGCATTCGCGGGCACGTCCATTTTGAGGCCCCAGTAAATCCCGTTAACAATCAAACGGCGAAGCCCCTCGGACATGAGATCGGTGGACGAGCCCATGGTGGTTGTAAGACAGCGGTTCACCGTGCCGGCTTCGTTTTTGTGTTCGCGCAGCCAGGCGATGGGCTGCATGGGATCGTTGACGCCCTGGTTCTTCCGTTTGTAGTCGGCGGGAGGCGTGTCCGGCGTGATGCCTTTAAGGACTTGGCCGCGCATCAGAATGGTGACATCTTTCGGAGGATGGGCTTCATAGACATCCGTGTCGCCGAAGACGTCCTTCACGCCGCGTAGCACAGGATTTCCCTCCGCGCCAGGTTCGACGATGCCGCGGGTGGCTTCCACCATGTGTTTGCCCCAGTGATCGACCCACGTCTCGCCGAGCACCATCCGGCCAAAGCCGCCTTCGGCATTGCTCCAGTGGAACTTCTTGTAACGCGAAGTGGATTTTCCATCATAACTGAACGCATGCGTGGCAGTGCGAAGGCCCACGATGGGAATGCCGCGAAGATAGGCGTCAACGAAGTGCTTCATGTCCTCATCCGGCCATTGGCGAAAACGAAGCGAAAGGATCATTGCGTCCGCAGTGTCCAGTGCGGCGGAACCGGTGAGACTGCGGCTGGCGTTGGGATCGACGGTGCCGTCTTTGCCGACGGAGAAAAGGACCGTGCATTTGAAACCGTGGTGCTTGCTGAGGATGCCGGCCAGCAGGGGGAGCGCCTCTTCGCTGCGGTATTCCTCGTCGCCCGCGAGCAGCACGATGTGCTTTCCCTTCCCTGGTCCTTCGCCGCCGGGCAATTCCAGAGTCAAAGGATCGGCCGCATTCGCGAGGGAGGCGGTGCAGACGAGAGAGGCGGTGAGGGCGAATAGCGAACGGCGTTTCATGCAGGTGGTTTCGTGAGGTGGAAAGGGATTGTCAGGGGGTTTAGGCGCAGGTCAAGCTCGCGGGAACTCCCGCGAAACCTCTTACGCGTCCTCCATTACTTCATTGTCTGCAAATACGCGATGAGATCACGCATTTCCTGAACGGTAAGATTGAGTTCCAGCGCCTCCGGCATCAGAGAGGTCGGCGCCACGTCAATCTTTTGCACCTCATTCTTCTGCGCCATCTGCACCGTGCCCCCCGGCTGAATGAGGTCCACCCGCCCTCCGGTTTCCTTGTCGCTTTGAATGCCCGAGATCACCCGGCCATCCTTCAGCGTCGCCGTCTTCATCACATACAGCGGTCCAATTTCCCGGCTCGGGATGAGGATGGAATCCACCAGCTTTTCCCGGTCCGCCGAGCGCGCGATGCTGCTCAGATTCGGCCCCACCACCGCACCGCGGCCCTCGATCACGTGACACGTGGAACAAAGCGCCGCCGAACTGAAGAAGACGCGCCGTCCTTCGTCCACATTTCCGCCGCCGGTCCTCACTGCCTCGTGCCATTGCTCATCCGTTCCCGGGCGGATCTCCACCGGCGGCTTCCCCAGCGCGAGCGCCAGCATCGATTTCGCCCCGCTATCCTTCACGCTTTCGAAAGCCTTCTCCAGCGCCGTCTTGATTTCAGCATTGATGATCGAACCTCGCAGCATCCGCACCGCCTGACGCACTACCTCCGGCGCCTCTGCGTTCAGCAACGGCAACAGCGCAAGCAATTCCCCATCCGGTTTTCCTGACAGAGCCGCCAGCGCATCCAGCCGCGCCGCTAACGGTGCCTCCCTGTTCAAGGCAAGGTCTCTCAACGGCGCAACAATCTCCGGCTTCGGCACCGCTCCCAGCGCCTGCGCCGCAGCAGCCGCCACCATGGAATCTTTATCCCCTAACAATCCCGCCAGTGCCTTGCTCACCCGGTTGCGGTCTCCGAGATAACGGATCGCCAATGCGCGAATCGCTCCAGGTTGCGTGGTGTTAGTGATAATCGTCATCAACAGCCGGTCATTCGATCCGGCAGGTCTCGCGGACACGTCCGTGTCGATCAGTTCCACCGCCGCAATGCCCGTGCGGAAAACCTCCCTCTCAGCACTGTGCTTCTTGATCGCCGCTTCGATGTCCGGCTTCAGCGCCTTGATGCGCCGCTCGGATGCCAGAATCATCGCCATGCGCACCACCTCCGCCGATTCACTTTGAAGAAGCGTCCGCAGCGTATCCTCCGTCAGTCCCAAACTCGCCCATCGTGCCGCTGCAAGTACCAGCGCCGAAACCGGCGCGTCTTTTGCAGCGGTAAGCTGGCGGTCAAAATCGGACGCCGTCGTCACTGGAGATTTACCCGGCATCACGCCGTAAGTAGCAACGAGATGTTCCTTGCTGCGCATATATCCCGCCTCATTCCAAAGGTGCGCCGCGCGCACGAACGGATCTTTGTCCGTCAATCCCGTCAGCGTTTCAGCATTGGAATAAGTGCGGACCGGATTTGACTGCCAGGTCAACGTCAGTTGCTTCGCCTTCACCTCCTCGGCGGAAAGCGCCAGCACGGCTTCCTCTTCCTTCACCTTCGACGGCCCCTTCGCACTGAGCCGCCAAATCCTGCCCTTCCCGTGCACAGAGTATTCCCGGTCCGCCCAGTCGCAAATATACACACTCTCGTCAGGCGCGACCGCCATGCAGGAAGGACGAAAACCCGCATCCCCGCGCACCAGCACGCTCCGTTCGCCCAGCGCCACCGAGGCCCCTTTGCTCACCAGCTTGTAGGCCTCGATTTGGTTATCCCCCCATGAACCCACCATGATATTGAGTCCCGCGCGGCGAAAGGCCGTGCGGCGCATGTCGATGATGCCCACCGCCGCCTCTCCCACACCGCACACCATCGGCACGGTGCCCGGCATTTCGCCATTCCAGCACTGGAACGGATGCAGCCCCGTGCGCCCATACATCATGTTAAACCCGTAGTCGCCCCCCGGCACGATGTGCAGCAACCGGTTCGGCGGGCAGGAGTCCGGGTCATTATCCACCGCGAAAATGCGCCCCGCTCCATCCGTTTCCACGCCAAACCCGTTCCAAAGCCCCGTCGCCACAATCTCCAGATTCGATCCGTCCCGTTTCATCCGGAAAACGTTAGCGCCTCCCGGCAGATACTCGATCTTCTTTCCGTCCACCCCAATGGCGGTGTATGGAAGCGACAGATTCTCCCCGCTCCCCACATACAGCCACCCATCCGGCGCGAAGACCATCCCGCTGAGTCCATTATGCGGATAATCTCCTTTCGTCTCCCAGTGCAGCAGCGTCGTCTCCTTGTCACTCACGCCGTCGCCGTTCATGTCCTCCAGTTTCAGCAGCGCATCACGCTTCGTTAGATGCAGCACGCCATCCGGATCGAACTGCAAACACATCGCATTCCTAAACCCCTCCGCAAACGTCGTCACCTTCTCAAACTTTCCGTCTTTGTCCGCATCCTCGAAAATCCGAATCCGGTCCGACTTCGGCCCCTTATATCCCGGCTGCACCTGATGCGTGTTATTCTCCACGACAAAGAGCCGCCCCTTCTTATCCACCGCCATTCCCACCGGCGTATTGATCTCCGGCTCCGACGCGATGAGTTCCATCTTCAGCTCCGCATCCAGCACCGCGGGCGTTGAAATCTCCGCAACCAGCGGCACAGCAGCAAAAAGGAAAACGAGGGATCGAAGCATACCCGTCAGACTACGCAGGGATCACCGCACGATTCCAGCACGAAAGCACGGCGCGGGCGCGGAATCGCCGCAGGAGGACTTGCCGGTGAGGCGGAACCTTGTAAATTGAGCACGAATGTCCGCCCTGCCCCAGCCTTTCTCTCTGATCACTGCCGATCAATATCTGCAGCAGGAGCGCGAGGCTGAGTCCAAAAGCGAGTACGTGAACGGACAAGTCTATGCAATGGCCGGGGCGACGGTAGATCACAACGTCATCTCCGACAATTGTTTGATGTTTCTCAGGATGCAGTTGCGGACCCGTCCCTGCCAAGCCTTCGGCTCCGACATGAAGGTCCGCGTCGATAAGGCCAACGTCTTTCGTTATCCTGATGTTTCCGCACTTTGCGGCCCGGTGCTGTTTCATGACGACGGAAAGGACGCTTACTGCAATCCCTCTGTCATCGTCGAAGTCCTTTCCCCAGCGACTGAGAGGCTCGACCGGGGTGAAAAGTTCATGCTCTATCGCCTGCTGGACACTCTGGCGGAATATGTTCTGGTTCGTCAGGATCGGGTGGAGGTGGAGGTATTCACTAAATTATCCGAAGGGCAATGGTCCTCCATCCTCTACGACGAGTTGGCCGACTCCTTCCATCTGCGGAGCGTCAATTGCCGGCTGACCCTCGCGGAAATCTACGAAAAGGTGGCCTTCGCCTGACGGTTCGGGCCTCCCTTTCCGCGTCTCCGAACCTCCTTGCCCTATCACCGCCGGGGGTCCATGGTGTTCCACCCGAACCTCACCCTCCACTGCCATGAGAACCTCCGGGAGATGGCGCAATACCGCCACTTTTCTGGCCGCCCTGGCCTTTTTGTTCACCTGCGCCCGTGCGGCCGCGCAAGCCACGGTGACCATCACTTCCAACCGGTCTCCTGCCGTCACCATGGAGCCCTGTCCCGTTTGTGATGTCGCTCCTCTCGCCATCACCATCTCCCGCACCGGCCCCACCGATGAAGCCTTGAATGTCGGCCTCACTTCCTCAGGTGTCGCCATTGCGGGCGTGGACTACATGGCCCTGCCCGATCCGGTAACCATTCCCAAAGGCCACTCCTCTGTCATCTTTCATCTGTCCGCCCTCGACGATCACCTCGCCGAAGGCCCGGAAGTCGCGGAAATCTCCATCACCCCGGTCAATGCCGCCTATGAAATCGGCACTCCGGGCACTCTCCAGGCTGTCATCGCCGATGACGAACGCGACGCCCCCTCCGAGCGTCTCGACATCACCGTCCCCCAAAACGGCGCCACCTTTGCCTCCGGCACCGCCTCCATCAAACTCGAGGCCATCGCCGTTTCCACCTCGCGCGAAATTGACATCCCCGTCGAATTCTACGCCAATGGGACCCTCATCGGCAAATCCAGTCCCCTCACTTTCGGACGTCCGCCCATTCCATGGCTGCCGCGCACACATGAATTTGAATGGCTCTCACCTGCTGACGGCAATTACACCCTAACAGCGCGCGTCCCCGCAAAACCTGGCGCATGGCTCGACTCTCCACCCATTACCATCACCGTGGGAAAAGGCGATGACACTCCCACGGTTTCCATCGTCGCCACTTTCCGGGTCGCTGAAGAGGACTCCGCCCCCACCCTGCGGCCCATGGTATTCCGCGGAGAGTTCACCATCTCCCGTACCGGCCCCACCACCGCCGAACAGCCCGTCTATCTCCACGTTTCCGGCACTGCCGCCCCAGGCAAGGACTACACCGCCCTGCCCTTTCTCGTCTCCATTCCCGCCGGGGCCGCCTCCACGAAAGTACAGGTGGCCGCCATCCCTGACAAAATCGCGGAACCCCTCGAAACCGTCGTCGTCGAAATCTCAAACTGCCCTCCCGATAACCTTCCCATCAGGCCTCCCTGTTACCTCTTCTCCATCGATCCCTCCCACAGCCGCGACACCGTCTTCATTCGCGATGACGGCATCACCCGCGCGACGATCGAAATCACCGCTCCGCAAAACGGTGCTCATTTCACCACCGGAGAGCCCGTCACCATCGATGCCACCGCCATCGACATCTCGGGCGTCATCACTTCCGTGGATTTCTATGCGGGAAATCAGAAGATCGGCTCCTCGCAAATCCATTTCATCGTGGAGCCTCCGCCGGGATCTCCCATCCACCACACCTTCACATGGGCCGGTGCGCCCGCCGGCACGCACACCCTGACGGTGAAAGGCACTCCCCTCGGTGCTTTACCCGTCGTTTCCCCGCCGGTCACTATTACGGTGGGAAGCAATCAGCCACCGCAGGGCCGCATCACCAGCCCCGCACCCGGTGCGCAAATTCCCTTCGGCGCTCCGCTCGAAATCACCGCATCCGCCACGGATCCTGACGGTTACGTGGACTACGCCGAATTCTTCGCCGACGGTCACAAGCTCGGCGACGTTCACCTGAACTTCCTCGTCCCTCCCCCGCCCGGTGAAACGCAGGTCTTCTCTTTCACATGGAACGATGTCTCGCCGGGCAGCCATGTGCTGAGCGTCCGTTTCCGCGACGATGACCTTGCCACTGCCCTTACCGCCCCGGTCAATATTACCGTCACGACAGACGACGGTCTGCCCGTCATCACCGTCGTGCCCGCCGATCCCTTTGCCGTCGAGCCCGCAGCCGGCAATCCCGCCACTAACAAAGCCATCTTTCGCCTGCGCCGTTCCGGTTCCGCTGCCGCCGCTCTCTCTGTGAACTTCACCCTCAGCGGCTCCGCCACCAATGGCACCGACTACGCGCAACTCCCCATCGCAGCCACTTTCCCGACCGGAGACGCCACGGTACCCGTGGTCGTCGATCCCCTCGCGGATAACCTCGCCGAAGGCCGCGAAACCGTGATCCTCACCGTGGAGCCCCAGTTCGACGACGGCCCCACACGTTATCATGTCGGCCATCACCGCCGCGCCGCCGCTATCATCGCCGATGCCTCATGGCACGTGCCCCAGCCCGGAGTCCAGCATTGCAGCCCTGTCGCCAACGGCCTCTTTCATCTCTGCTTCCCCGCCACTCTCTCCCCTGCCTTCCGTATCGAAGCCAGCCAGGACTTTCTCCACTGGGAAACAGTCCAGGAAGCCGTCGCCGTGGATGGGGAAATCCACTTCATCGATCCCGACGCCCCTAACCTCCCCAAGCGCTTCTATCGCATGGCGGATGATCCGGCCGCCGCCGGTCCGTGATCCGTTATTTATCATCCAGCCGGGAGGGCGTGCGGTGATCGTCCACCGTCACCGCTACAGCCTCTGTAACCTTTACCCGCACCCGGCTGTCTCACGGGACAGGTTCTTGCCGCCGATATGATCACCAGATTTTTCCGCTTTCTCCTCCTGCTGACGCTGGCCTGTGTTCTGCCTCTCTCCGCCCGCGCCGCGCAGCCTTCTCTCGCCGCTTCCGTCCCTGATGGCGCCATCGGCTTCGTCGAACTCTCCAACCTCGGTGACGTCGTCCGCTCCGTCCGTGAATCCAGCGCCCTGAAATGGGTTCTCGCCACGGACGAGTACCGAAAATACGCAGAGTCGCCGGAATACCGCAAGGCCATCGCCTTCAAAGCCACCGCCGAACTCGTCCTCGGCTCTTCCCTGTGGGACCTCTCTGCCAATGTCCTCAGCGGTCGCATCGCCGTCGCGCTGTATCCGGACCCTGACAACTACCGGAAACCGCATGCCCTCGCCATTCTCCGTCCGGATGAGCCGAAGAATCTCGAGCGCATCCGCGAGGCGCTCAAGACGCTGATCTCCGCCTCCGGAAAGGAAATCGACACCAGCGCCCTTTGCCCCGGCAGCACCACGTGGTCCGTCAAAGACCAGGCTTATCTTTCCATGCATGCGAACTGGTTCGTCGCCTCCCAGCAGCGCCCCGTGCTCGAACGCACCCTCGCCATTCTCGGCGGCGCGAAGGAAAAGGCGTCACCTCTCTCCGCCCAGGATACTTTTGCAGAAATGGATCGCCGGCTCACTGCCGACCACCACGCCCGCGCGTGGGTCAATACCCCTCTCATCCGCAGGGCGGTCGGCGAACGCTTCGGACTGCCGCAAAAGGCCACCGATGGCTTTGGCTCTTTGATCTTCGGCGGCCTGCTGGAACTCGCCGCCCGCAGTCCGTTTGCGGGAGGCTCCCTGGACTTCCATAAGAATGATGTCGAAGGCACTCTCGCCATCGCCGGTGAGCCCTCCAAACTCCCGGAGCCTTCCTCACTCTGGTTCACCCAGTATCCGGAGAACGGCGTCATCCTTCTCCCTAACACCCCCGGCAACATCGCCGGCGTCACCATTCACCGCAAAGTCGGCCAGTGGTACCGTCAGCGCGAATCCCTCCTCGCCGATCACCTCCTGCCCGCCTTCGACAAGTTCGAAACCGACATCGGCAATCTCCTCCCCCGCAAGGATTTCGGTCAGGACGTGATGCCGCTCCTCGGCGACAACTTCACCTTCGTCTCGGCGCTCCAGAGTTACGATCACCTCGGCGGCCAGCCCGGCATCAAGCTTCCGGCTTTCGCCGGCATCTTCGATCTCAAAAAACCAAAGGAAGGCGCCGATACCTTCCAGCTCTTCTTCCAAACCCTCTCCGCCATCCTCAATCTCCAGGCCGGTCAGGAAGGCCGCCAGCCCTCGGTGCTCGACGCAGAGATTTACAAGGACACCAAAATCAGCTTCTCCCGCTTCCTCGACAAGCCCGTCGGCGACCGCCTCGCCATCGCCTACAACTTCCAGCCTGCCGCCGCCGCCATCGGCACCAAATATATCATCGCCACTTCCGTCCAATACTGTCGCGACCTCATTGATCATTTCAAAAATCCCGCCTCCACTCAGTGGCAGAACCGCAATTCCGAATTGATCCTCGATGTCGCCTCCCTCGCCAAACTCGCCGAACTCAACGAAGGCTTCCTCCGCAGCCAGGACATCCAAAAAGGTACCACCCCCGACGCCGCCGAAAAACGCGTCGGCCTCCTCATCTCTCTTCTCAAGCAATTCAACACCCTGCGCTATCACTCCACCGCGGACGGCGGGCTTTTCAAAATGAATCTCAAGGTGGGCTGGAAGTAGCCGATCCTCAGCCGCGTAGCGGCGAAAGACAATAGCCGTGGGCTTCAGCCCACGGTGTTAGGACAGCCCAGCCTCCAGCCGCGTAGCGGCGAAAGAATCCCGAACGTGCCCCGACCTGACTAGGCCGGCAGAATGCCAAATCTTTACGGCGCCACCACCTCATAAAACACCGTACGCGCTCCCGCTGGAAGCGGCTCCAAATCCACCAGGCTCATTACCGCGCCGGTGCCCACCATTACCATTGGCTGCGTCGTCCACGCGGTGAGATCGTAACTCCGCCGCAACTGATAGAGTACCCCGGAAACCGACGGCCACGTAACCACCGGCTGCCCGCCCGCACCCAATTGCACCGACGTTATCCCAAACGACTGCCCCCGGTTCACCGGCGAAGTCCGCGCCTTCATCTCCGCAAAGTTGGAACTCCCGTCCCCATCCGCATCACCTCCGCCGCTCTGCGCCGCCAAACCGCCGAAGTGCGTCATCTCCCACTCATCGATCAATCCATCGTCATCGCTGTCGGCATCCCCCTGAATCGCCTGCAGCCGCAAATCGAAACTGATATCGCTGCTGGTTGCGGCGTCCTGATGCACCTCCACAGCGATCACATTTTGTCCGGCATTCAACAAACTGAGATCCACGCCGGAAACCATAAAGACGCTTTCATCCACTCCGCCCACCGTGCCGCTGGCCAGCGTGGAAGCAACGATCGCCGCAGGTGCCGCGGGAAGATTGTCGCGGCGGATCTCCACATCATTCAAATACACCACCGCCCCGTCATCCCGCATCAAGTGCAGGAACAACTTCCGGGCACTAATGAACTCCGCCGCTGAGAGTGTGAAGGTCTTGCGAAAGTAAGCCACCAGCGGCTTGCCCGCAGTGGTACTGATCATCGTTGCCTCATCACCGTCTCCATAACCAATCTCCGCATTCCCCGTCGCCCACACGGCTGCATTGGAGTCATCGTAGGCAAGCTTGCGCCAATCGGCGCTGAGCACTGGATTCACCACGCTGTGGAATTTCCACGGCGACCGGGCGGCGATGAGATCAACGGACGGCGCACCTCCTGTAACCACCACCCGCACCTGACCGGGGATTGAATAATCCATCGTCATCCCGTAGCCCGCAGGCACCGGGCCGGGGGTAAAGGCACCGGTTCGTGTTCCGGTGTAATTGATCAGCGTGTGCGGTCCATTTGCAGGCACTTCATCCACTCGAAGCGTGAGCGTCCCTCCGCAAACCAGATCTCCATCCACCAAAAGCTGATCGTCTTCCGCCAGTCCCAGATCCATCATCAGCGAAGCGCCCGCATCGAACGTCAGCGCTTCCGCGTGCAGCGTCGATCTCGCTTTTGAAGATGACCCGGGAGAAAGTCGTCCTCCGCTCTCCACAGTCACTTCCGGCAATCGCCCTCCGCCCCCCAGCGTTGCGCTGTTCCGCACCGTCATCGTCCCGACGCTTGTTAGGTCACTCTCGGCCAGCAGCGTGCCGGCACTTACGTTAATCGGCTCGCTCAGGGTCGTATCACCGGTCAGGATGAGCGTTCCGGCCCCGTCTTTTGATAGTGCATTCACCGTCCCCGCCAGCGGAGCCGCCACCAGTGCTGTCGCCCCTGCCAGCACCGAAATGGACGGCGTATTGGTAAACGTCAGCGGCGCTCCGATAAATGAATAGCCGTCCGCCTGCACAAAAAGATCGTCCACTGCCACACCATTTGCCACCGTCACCACTCCGCCCGGAGCACCGAAATACGCATCGTTCGTCGTCCCCTGTGCCGGCCATTCCGTCGCAGCACCGTGCCAATTCGGCGTGAACGTGTCCCACACGCCGCTGCCGCCGTTCCAGTGAAAATTGCCCACCGTTACCCGAAACGACTCCATCACCGCATCGCGACCACCCGAAACGCTGACATTGATCGCTGCCGTCCCGGTCTGACCCGCCGCTGGCGTCACCGTGACCGTGCGCGAAGCCCCGCTCCCGCCAATCACGATCCCGCTCGCGGGAACCAGCACCGGATTCGACGAAGCCGCCCTAACCACCAGCGATCCCGCCGCCACCACTGGATCACCGACCGTGAAGGCCAATGCGCCTGAGTTGCCATTCTCCGGTAGCACCACATCGCCGATCTTCGAGATCGTGGACGCGCCATTCGACAGCCCCATGTCCTGCCAAAACGCCTCCACCATGCGCACATGCGCAATGACCGACGTGCCGTTCGACTCATTGTCATAGTTGAGCCCGTATGGCCAGAAATGCGTGCCATCGGAATTGATCACCGTCCCTGGCCCGTCGATTTGCTGGATGAGCCGTGCACCACGCTCGCCGGTCCACACGCCGCCGGAGAGATTCGCGCCCCAATTGCCATGAGTGCCCACTCCGAAAGTGTGCCCCATTTCATGCAGCGCCACGCGACCGTTCCGCGAACCTCCGAATGTTATCGGCCCATTGAATCCGGCCTGCGCCGTGGGAACCCCGCTGTTGTAGTTGGCCGTGCGATTCACGTAAAACGTCCCGTGCAGATTGTAGAGATCCACGGCGTAATTCATCGAATCGGTTAGAGTCGCCTGAATGCCGGCATCGCCGCCGCCGCCATAATCCCACGTCATCGGCTCGGCTCCCGCAACGGCCGGACCGCCGACAATGAGCGAACCGGAACCCGAGATAAACGCCGGGTGCGTCCCTCGCGAATAGGTTCCCGCAGGCATCGTCGTTCCGCCAAGGATCAATCCCCCAACCACATCCCCGTCCGTATGCCGCAGGCTGAGCGTTGCCCCGCTGGCGATCGAAACCGTGCCGGTGTCACTCAACGTCGCGCGCCGCAGCGCCAGAATACCGGCCTCCACCGTCGTATTGCCGGTGTAAGAGTTGGAGCGCGGCAGTGTCCATTTGCCGGTGCCCCGCTTAATTACAATGCACCCGCCGGAAATCACTTTGTCCAGCCTCCCGGTTCCCGCTCCGGTGAAGACAAGCGCCGGGTTTCCATTATATTCCCACGCCGTGTCATCATTGAGATTGCTGCACAGCCAGTCCGCATCCGCAGCAGCCTCAAACGTTCCGCCTGCGGCATTCACGGTCACCCCGCGTCCATATCCCGTGATGCCCGTCACGCGAATCGTCCCGCCGTTCACCACCAGCCGCCCTGCGTTCGGAACCAGGCGTCCCAGCGATTGCGAATCCGCTTTGAACCACGTCGCCAATTCCAGCACGCCGCCGCTGTTCACCGTAATGACGCGCGTCGTGGCGTCAGCCCCTGTAAAAAGGGCACCCCCTGGCGGAATGCGAAGCGTACCGCCGCTGCCGATCACAATATTCTGCGGCCGGTAGCTCCCGTCCGCATCCAGCACCACCGCTGTCCCTCCATTGATGATCATATCATGCCCCTCTCCCGGCCACGCCACGCCACCCGGCAGCCAGTGCGCCGTCTTCCAGTCGGCCACCGCACCGTCCCAGGTGTACGTTGCCGCCACTGCGGGAAACGCCGCGGCTGCTTGAAACAGCAGCACTGCCAAATTCCGATTGAGCATTGGAAAGAGAGGCCGGACAGGACCGGCGTCGCAAGCGCGAATCCCCTGCCGGAAGTCCTCAAAACAACCCATCGTTACGTTCCCGATGGTAACGATACACCGGGAAATATTGGGTTCCGGCTGTCCCACCGATCACCGGAATCGCACCGTTTGAAGCTTGGATTTTGAAGTTTCTCTGAAGTTTGATGTTTGAATTTTGAAGTTTTCCCTCCGCCTTTCCGAAGCCAGCCACCTTCGCGAAGTCAAACTCCAATTCCGTTTGACTTTTCCACGTTAAATCACCGTGGTCTCTAAAAGCACTCACTCCGTCTACACACTCCGGCACCGGCAAAAATTCCCGAACGGCACCACCATGAAATCCCCAACGCCCCATTTAAAAAACTCCGCCTTTCGCAGCGCGGCTGACGGAAATTTCAAAAACTTCCCGCCCGTGATCAGGCAAAATCAAGGTAAATCAAACCACTATTCTCTGATTCCTTGAAAATCCTTTAAAAAATTCCGCCCCTTCACTTCTCCCGGGCGCATCCCGGAATCCGTGATACCACACTCCGCACCATTTCCGCTCACTATCACCTGCCTATGACACCACACTGGACCGGCGTTTTTCCTGCCATCACCACTCAAATGCACAAGGACGGCTCGCTCGACCTCGAAGCCACCGCCCGCCACGCCGAAGTCCTCCTCTCTTCAGGCATCAAAGGTCTTATCTTTCTCGGTTCTCTGGGCGAAAACCAGCCCATGACCGGTGACGAAAAACGGCTCGTCATCTCCGAAATGGTCAAAGCCGTCAAAGGCCGCGTGCCCGTCCTCAGCGGCGTCGCCGAAACCAGCACCGCGGAAGCCATCCGCTACGTGCAGGATTGCGAAAAGGCCGGCGCCGACGGCTTCATGCTCATGCCCGCCATGCTCTACAAGGGCGCGCCGGACGAAACCATCGCACACTTTCGCACTGTCGCGCAGGCCACCGGTTTGCCGATCATGATTTATAACAACCCCATCAGCTACGCGAACGACATCACCCCGGAGATGTTCGCGCAGCTTGCGGATCAGAAAAACTTCGTCGCCCTCAAGGAAAGCGCCGGCGATACCCGCCGCATCACCGATCTCCGCAATACCGTCGGCGGCCGCTACGCCATCTTCACCGGCGTGGACAACCTCATGCTCGAAAGCGCCGTCCTCGGCCTCGATGGCTGGGTCGCCGGCAGCGGCATCGCCTTCCCCATGGAAAACCAATACCTTTGGGAACTCACCCGCGCCGGAAAGTGGACCGAAGCCCTTTCCATCTACCGCTGGTTCACTCCCCTGCTTCACCTCGACGTCAGCACCAAATTCGTCCAATACATCAAACTCGCCGTCCAGGAAGCCGGCCTCGGCAAAGAATGGACCCGCGCCCCTCGCCTCCCCCTAACAGGTGCCGAGCGGGAGCGCGTCCTGAAGATCATCCACGACGGCATCGCCGCCCGCCCGAAAATCCCCTCAGACTGGAAGCCTGGCACATGGGCGTAAATCACCTTTCTGTTCCTTCTTTTAACTTCCATCACCTGCCGCGTAGCGGCGACAGACAATAGCCGTGGGCTTCAGCCCACGGTCCAGGCCGATCCATTTTCCCAGCCGCGCAGCGGCGAAAGCATCCCATCCTGCGCGCACACCTAACGCATGACCAGCCGCATCCAAATCATCGACAGCCACACCGGCGGGGAGCCAACTCGCGTCGTCATTTCCGGCGGCCCGGATCTTGGTCATGGCAGCATCGCGGAGCAACTGGAGGTCTTTCGCTCTCACCACGACCACTTCCGCTCCGCCGTGGTGAACGAACCGCGCGGCTCGGACGTACTCGTCGGCGCGCTGATTTGTGAACCCGCCGACAAATCCTGCGCCTGCGGCGTCATTTTCTTCAACAACATCGGCATGCTCGGCATGTGCGGCCACGGCACCATCGGCCTCGTTGCCACTCTCGCGCATTTGGGTCGTCTCAAATCCGGCGCTCACCGCATCGAGACCTGCGTCGGCATCGTCACCGCCACTCTTCACGAAGACGGCAGCGTTTCCGTCCGCAACGTGCCCTCTCACCGCAAAGCCAAAGCCGTCTCCGTCGATGTCCCCGGCCTCGGCCCCGTCATCGGCGATGTCGCATGGAGCGGCAACTGGTTCTTCCTCGTCGCCAATCACAATTTCGAACTCACCCTAACAAATATCGAAACCCTGACCGATGCCGCATGGCGCATCCGTCAGGCCGTTAACGACCAGGGTTTTCCGGAGGTGGACCACGTCGAACTCTTCGGCCCGCCGCAAGACCCCGCCAATCACAGCCGCAACTTCGTCCTCTGCCCCGGCAAAGCCTACGATCGCTCCCCCTGCGGGACCGGCACCAGCGCTAAACTCGCCTGCCTCCACGCCGATGGCAAACTCTCCCCCGGCCAGGAATGGCGCCAGGAAAGCATCATCGGCAGCGTCTTCTCCGGCAGTGTGGAGGTGGAAGGAGAGACGGTGATTCCCACCATCACCGGCAAAGCATGGGTGAATGGGGAGGGGGTGCTGATTCTGGATCAGACGGATCCGTTTCGTTACGGAATCAAAATGACGAAATCCGAAACCCGAACCTGGAGGACAAAGCGCGACAACACCGGTTCGTCATTCGGCATTCCTTCTTCATTCTGATTTCGGATTTCGTCATTCCCCCTCTCATGCCCAAAGATATCGTCATCATCGGAGCCGGCGTCATCGGACTGTGCACCGCCTATTACTGCGCGCAGCGCGGCCACCGCGTGACGGTCATCGACCGCCTCCCGCAGCAGCGGGATGGCTGCTCCTTTGGCAACGCCGGCATGATTGTACCCAGCCACTTCATTCCATTGGCTGCCCCCGGCATGGTGAAACTCGGCCTGAAATGGATGTGGAATCCCGAGTCGCCGTTTTATGTAAAGCCCCGCCTCTCATGGGATCTCCTGTCCTGGGGCCTGCAGTTCTGGAGAGCTGCTAACAAACAACACGTTCAACGCTGCGCCCCGCTGCTGCGCGATCTCAGCCTCGCCAGCCGCGCCTGTTACGAAGAACTGGTCGCTGACGGAAACGACTTCGATCTCGTCACGAAAGGCCTGCTGATGCTTTGCAAAACGCAGCACACACTCGACGAAGAGGCCAGGACCGCAGAGCAGGCCCGCGCTCTCGGCATTCCCGCTGAGATGCTCGACGCCAAACAAACCGCCGCCCTCGAGCCAAACGTGGCCATGGACATCGCCGGCTCCGTCTATTTCCCCAAGGACTGTCACCTCTCCCCTGCCCGCTTCATGCAGGCCCTTGAGAATCGCCTGACAAATTCCGGCGCGAACTTCCAACGGGACACCGAAGTCACCGGCTTCACAAAAACGAACGGGCGCCTCACCGCCATCCGCACGAATCACGGCGAAATCCCCGCCGATGAATTCGTCCTCGCCGGCGGCTCATGGTCCCCGCTGCTCGCCCGCGAACTGGATCTGCGCCTCCCCATGCAGGCCGGCAAGGGCTACAGCCTAACCGTTAAGAACCCGCGCCAGTTGCCGGAGATCTGCTCCATCTTCACCGAAGCCCGCGTTGCCGTTACCCCCATGGATGGCGCCCTCCGCTTCGGCGGCACCATGGAAATCGCCGGCCTCAACGAAAACATCACTCCCCGCCGCGTGCAGGGCATCATCAAAGCCGTCCCCCAATACTACCCGGAATTCCACCCCGCCGACTTCGACGGCATCCCCCCCTGGCGCGGCCTCCGCCCCTGCTCCCCCGACGGCATGCCCTACATGGGCCGCACCGCCCAATGGCCAAACCTAACCATCGCCACCGCCCACGCCATGATGGGCCTCAGCCTCGCCCCCATCACCGGAAAACTCATGGCTCAGATCATCGATCATGAAAAGCCTGACATCGACCTCACCCTGTTATCCCCGGACCGGTATGCTTAAGCCAACTTAAAGAGAAAATTCATCAATTTGCAGACCCTCCATTCAGGTTTATTCTATCGCCGCCATTATGAGCACTCTCGCCCTTGAGATAGATAAGGAGATGAATTCTCTCGACCCGGCCACGGCCCTTCACTTTGAGCGGGCGGTGAGGGAGATTCTGTCCCTGATCAAGGCCAGGCAAGCCCACCCTATTCCCCCGGCCCCATACGAACTCCCGGTCTTCTCCATGGGCATTAAACCAGGCATCGACATGACGAAGTTGGGGCAATTGCCAGAGGATGTTGAATGAAATGATTTTGGTGGACGTCAACATCCTCATCAACGCGGTGAACGGGGATTCGCCGCATCATTCTGAAATAAGAAACTGGCTCCAGGCGAGGCTGTCCTCGGGCGACTCCATCGGTATCCCGTGGGTCGTCATCAACGGATTTGTCCGCATTACCACTCTGGCAAAAGTTCTGTCGAACCCGCTAACGCTTGATGAGGCCCTTCAAACCGTTTCGGGCTGGCTCGCATTGCCAAATGTCAGGATTGTCCATCCCGCGGATACACACCTGCAAATATTTTCTTCAATGTGCCGAGCCGCCAATGCCTCCGGCAACCTCATCACCGATGCCCATCTCGCGGCCCTCGCTGTGGAGCATGGACTTCGTCTTGCATCCATCGATACAGACTTCGCTAAGTTCCCTGGATTGCAGTGGGTCAACCCGCTGATCCCGTAGGTGTCCACTGGAATGCACTATTTCACCTCCCAATGCTCCCCGAAAAAACCGGCGCTCAGCACCTTTCCCGGCTGCTTTGCATCCGGCGGCGTTGAGATATCGATCACCGCCCAATCGGGCAGATGCGGGTTTTGCAGGGAGTTCGTCGAACTGTGCGCCTCGCGAAATGTAAGGCCGCTGTTCAACACCACATAACGGGCTATATTCAATGGATTTGGATACACACAAACCGGCACGACGTTCTGGCCGGGGAATTTTCCATTGCCGATAGTCACGCCTCCGGTGTTCCACGTCAGCGGCAATTGAGGCAGCACTTTTGCGGTAAGGCTGTTCGCAGCAGCATCACCCCACAGGATGAGGTTGTAGTTCGCGATGTCATCGGATGTGACCTCGGACCCTTTCTTTTGCCGCACGTCGCCGCGCATGAGCCAGCGCCAGCGGTCGCGCTGATGAGTGCTCTCCCATTTTACCCACGTCTCCACCGCCGAGGAGGCACACGCATTGTCTGGAAGCACATAAAGAAACGGCGCAGTAAAGGCATCGTCGATCGGCCCCTGAAGACCGGGCCGTTTTCGCAGGCCCGGAGGTTCCGCGTTAGGACCGAGGCTCCACTTTCCGGCCTCTTTCACCAGGAGCACCGCCTTTCCCGATCCGCCGCCAACCAGCGTCTGTCCGTCGATCTTTACCGTGAGTTCACCGGCAAAGTTTTCCTTCTCCCTGCCGGGCGACTGGAGGCGCAACGAGGATACATTCTTTGTGGTCAGAGTCACGGCCTTTGCCGCCGAAACCGGCGCATCCATTTCGGCATCCACGCGTGCGTCTTTCCAGTGCTCTTCGAGACCGGTGACATTCAACCAGTGCATCCGGCTGTAGTCGAGCGTGCGGCTTTGCCACGAGATCTTCAGCGGATAGTCCGGCCGCTGCTTGAGCAGTTCCGTCATCACGCGTTCCTGCACCTCCTTTTGCACTTCCGGATGATAGCGGTGCTCCATGCCCGGACCGATGAGATGTGTCAGGGTCAATCCCTCCTCTTTCAGCTCCTCCGTCATGATTTCGGCGGACGCGCGCTGCTTGTCTTTTTCACCGCTGTAGGAAACGAGCGGAACGTTGAGCAGATTCCGCACGCAGTCCGGAACATCGTTTTGTCCCCACAGCGTTTGCTCCCAGGGCGGTGTCGCCGCTATGTCCGCCGGCGACATATTCCGGTATCGCCGCACATCCACAAATCCCGCGCCCGTGTGCACCACCGCCCAGCGGTCTGTGTAGTGCGCACCCAGCAACCAGGCCCCTGCGCCACCCATCGAGAAGCCAGCCAGAGCCACCCGTTTTGGATCGATGCGCCCCTCCCGTATAAGGAGCGCCGTGACATCCAGCACGTCCTGTTCCCCGGCGTTTTTGTAGCCTGTGCAAAACCTTCCAAACGGATGCACCACCACCGTATCCGGAGGCTGGAACTGCCCCTTCCGCTTCATGCGCTCAGCGATGAAGTAAAGGTCGGTGCTTTTGTCCGCCCGCCCGCGCAGCCACACCCACGCAGGTGCATTCGTGAGCGGCGCATTCAACGGGATCTCCAGGCCATACGGCTGCGGCGAACCATCGATGGCACTGTAGTAGCCACGCACCACGAATCCCTTCGCTTCCCGCCATGGAGTCTGTCCGGCACGCAGGAATTCGATCCGTCTTCCTGCCTCCGCCAGCAGGTCCCGCGCAATCGACACGTCTCCCGCTTTCGTGAATTCATCCAACTCCATCGCATAACGCACTGCCTTCAGAAAGATCTCCGCGTTCGCATTCTCACGGTTCTTCTTCAATCCGCTGAACGATTGTGTCAGGCGGTTCAACTCCGCAGTCAGTGCCTCACGGTCCGCGTCCGGAACCTTCACGCCTGCCGGAGGAAGGATGCGCTTCACCGGCGGAATGTCCTGCGCCGCCGCCGCCACCGATAATGAAAAGATAACCGCCAGAACCCGTGTAATCATGAGCCCTCCTGTCCCCGGGGTATCGCCTCCGCCAGCGTTCCTTCCCTCCGCGAGAACGGATAGGCCGCTGCGTCAACTATTTGCCATTCCACCCCAGCGCCTCGAGAAGCGGCTCCGGAAGCGCCCCGGAAAGGCTGAGTTCGCCTTCCTCGTCGGAGACAGGAAGAAGCGTTCCTTTTTTCCGCCGCTGCACCAGCCAATCCTTCACCGCTGCGCGCTTCGATTCCTCCCACTGCGGCCATCCATGTGCAATCCCCGCACACAAATGGAGCAGTGCGTTAGGTGCATTGTCGCCTGGCCGCCCGGCTTCTGCTCCCAACTGCCTCAGACCATCGAAACGCTCGGTCATCTTTGCGAGATCCGCCTGTGCCGCCGACGCGGAAAGCAGGACCATCCACATCTTCAGAGGCCGGCTTTGAACCGACTCCGCATTCAATCTCGCCAGGGACTCCAGATCACTATCCTTCACAGCCCCGAGATAATACTTTTCCAAACCCAGCGCCGCCCCTGGCTCCTGCGCCAGCAGCTCAAGAATTTGCCCGCGATCCTCAGCGCCGAGTTCCTCCAGCGTCTTCGGCAAGCCGGCCGCGATGGCCGCAAACCGTTCCTCCCGGCCCGGCACTCCCGCTCCGGACGGCAGACTGTTCACCGCAAGAACCACTTGAGCACGTGCGAACGGCTTCTCCGTCGCAGCCGCCGCCGTTTCCAGTGCTTTGGCGAGAGCCGGATCGAACGTTTCGAGATTGCTAATCTTCTCCGGTTGGTAGAGCCGGGTTTCGGCATCACCCACGATGTTCCGGATGCGAGCCTCCTGACCACTGCGAAGCACCATCGCGAGCACCTCCGGATCGCCTCCCTTTTCCTGGAGTTGCGCCATCGCCCTAACGAGTCCTGCGTTGTCAGGATCTTTCATACTCAGGAGCAGCCGCACTTTCGCCTCGCGCCGGTCCTCATCCCGTTTGGAGTCCACCGGAATCATTTCGAGGCGGGAAACCAGCATCTTCGCCGCTGCATCCGTGAGAGACGAATGTCCGCTGCGCCCCACGGCCAGCGCGATGCTCTGCCTCTGCCAAACATCCAGCGGACGCCGCGTGGCAATGACCTTGTCGAGAATGGCTGCGGCTTGAACGACGAGCGGCGGCTCCAGCCAGGGACCGGCGAAATCCGCCAGCACACTGGCAACGGTCAGCCGGGCACTGAGGGACAGCGCCTCGTTCTTCATCACGGAAAGATAATGCGCCTGCTCCGGTGGCAGGGCCGCCTCGTCCGCGATTCCCACCGCGGCCGCATGGCTTTCCACAAACTGTTCCAGCCTTGCCGCAGCGGCGATCTCGCGCACGATGTCCTGGCGCGGCAGAGACTTTGCCGGACCGTCCGCCCATGCGATGGCCGCGGTGCGCAGCGCAGCCCGGTTCTCCGGCGTGTCCTCCACGGTGACGGGCATCGGAAACGCCTCCAGCATCACGCACGCCTCTCCCGCCTTCACACAGGGAGAAAGCATCCTGACAAATTCCGAAAGCCGCTCCTCCGTGCTGCCCGTCAGCTTCTCAGTGATCCATTTCGCAGACCGGGGAATCGCGAGGCGGAGGTGCTCATCAAACAGCGGCGTGCGCCGGTCCGCCATGCAAAGCGTGTTGGTAAGAACGCCGAGGCGAAAGGCGCTGCGGTCCGGCGGCAGGGCAAACATTTCCGCTCCGCTCGCCTTCCTGCCGCTCAGCATGAGAGCCACCTGCACGGGCGCTTCCGTGCGCGCCAGCGAAGCCGTGCGCCGCACTACATCATAGGCCCGCGGCGACAGTCCCTTAACAGCGGTCTCCAATACCGTTCCTCCGGTCTCCCCGATCTCACTTCCAAATACTCCCTGCGGTGAAGAAAGCACGCGTGGATTCAGATAGTCCTCGATGCTCTGCGTTCTTTCGGTATTCAGCAGCAGCGACTTTTCCTGCTGCACCCACTTCACAATTGAGATGCCGGAATCAGTCAGGTTTCCACGATCGCGGCCCGCCATCATCTCGGACAAAAGCTCCACCAGTTCCTCTCTTGCGGAAGGTGAAAGCGATTTGAGTTTCTCAAGATAAGGCGCGGCGGCATTCATCGGAGAACTGCTCCAGCGGTCCGCGGAAGCCGCCTGCAGCAGATCCCGCCCAAAGGATGTGCGCTGGCGATTCAGGAAAACGGCGACGTGCTTTCGCTCCTCCACGCTCATGCCCTGAAGCGCTTTGATCACCATGGTAAAGACACCCGTCGCACCGCCGTAGGAACGAAACTTCTCCACATCCGCCAGCATCGGGCTGCCTGCAAAAAAGCCCTCGACCTTATCGGGATCGGAAAAATAGGCTGCTTTGGTAAACCCTGCGTTATCCATCTCCAGACCGATGACGAGCGCCGCGCCGTCCTGGGCGGAAAGCTGGGGCATGATCTCCGCATAGATCACGTCGAGTGCGGTGAATGCCGTGCGCGGCGCCGCAATGAGACGACGGAGTATCTCCATCAATGTCAGCGCCGGCGGTGGAGGAGGCGCCATTCCTCCGGGGCTGCCAAAACTGGTGTAGATCGAACGCTGGGCATTGAGTCCGCGGTTTTGAAACGCCGCTTTGAATGCCGCCGGCCGCTGTTTCCCGCTTCCCGCAAGGACTTCCACAATACGAACCAGAACGGAGCGCGCGTGGTCAGCATGTCCCCCGGCGCATTGCCAATCACAATAATCGACCACCGCATCCGTCAGGGGCGCTACACCCTCCGGTCTGCTGCGCGCCCGATTGACCTCGCTGACGAGAAGCGCGGAAAGGTCCACGTTCAGCTTTCGCTTCACAAGGCCGCGAATGGCCGAAGACCACGCTGCATCGCCGCTGGTCCCGATGAGCCGCCGGACAACTCCGTCCGCCTGCTCTGCCGGATTGAAATACAAATCCGAAAGCAGTTTCACACGCTCGGCTGCACCGGTAGAGCCGGCTCCCTGCAGGGCGGACGCGAGGGCATCCCGAAGAAGCTCCGGCCTGTTCTGCTTCACAGCCGCATCAAGCACGACGTTCAACAGAGGCTCTGCACCGGGCAACTCCAGCGGGCGAAGTCCCGTCTCTCCGGTCATCATCGAAAACGCGGCCAGTTGAAGCCGTTCCTGGGCACTCATTTGGGAGCGCGGGTTACCGGACCGTGACTCCGAAACAAACGCCGTAATCGCCTCCTGAGCGAGATCCGCGTCCGCCGGCGCGAGCGCCTGAAGCCGCGAAAATGCCAGGGCCGCACAACCCGGAATATTCAGCATGCCGCGGCACAGTGCGTTATGAGCAGCGTCACGTTTTGCAATCCATTCGCGCGCCTTCGTCAGGGATGTCTCATCAGGCGCCGGACTGTTAGGCCGCCTGACCGGTTCGAACAGTCCGCCTTTCTGCCGTTTGGGAATGCTGAACGAGGCGTCGATGGGCACCTCCGCCTCCAGCCAGGTTGCCAAATGGTTCAGCCAATCGAAATCGCCTGTGAGCGCAGGATCGCGTTTGTCGAGCGCAGCCTGAGCCATGGCGGCCACGCGCAGGATCTTTTCCGCCGGTTCCTTTTTTCCGAGGGGCAGGAAATACTCCAGCAGTTTTGCCTGCCCCGCGGGCGCCACCGCCACAAATTCCTCCGTCAATGCCTGGTCCCCGGAAGCCCAGAGGAGCATCGCGAGGCGCACCCGCACGCCAGGATCTGTCGCGCCTGCGGAGAGCGCCTTGTGATAAAGTTCCACCGCGCGGCTGCGGTTGCCGAGCACTTCATTCATGACCGCGAAGACACTCACATGTCCCGCGCCGCTGTCCGCAGCGGGTTCCAGCGCCGCAATAATCTTCTCCACTCCGCCCTTATCCTTCATCCTGGCTTGCAGTGCTTCGAGTGAAACCGGCTTGTCGTCATCTGTTCGGTACCGTGTCAGGCGGCTCTCCTGTTCCGGAAGCCATCCGGCAGGGGAAAGCAGATAGCGGGCATGACGGCGCAGGTGTCTGGCAACAGAACCGGCAATGGCCGCTTTGTCCGTGCTGTCGAGTTGCATGAGGTCTTTGAGAATCGCGTGAGCGCCGGTTTCCCTTCCCATGCCATAATTGGCAAACCTCCTGATCCAGCTTCCTCCAAACCGGTTGTTAGCGGACACGAGTGTCGATGCCTCGCGGTTCAGGCCGAGCGCTTCCATGGCCTCCGCCAGTTCGAGTTTGTCTTCAACAGTCTGTGCTTCGCGGCGCAGCCGAAGGGCGGCTTCACGGGCAGCGTTGTGCAGCGGGCTTCCCGCCGCGGCCATGGCATCCTCCGCCCACACGATGAGGGAAGCATTCAACAGGCGCCTCATCTCCGGCGTCAGGGGCCGCTCCAGCGCACGCAGGACAAAGCGCGAGGCCTCGTCGTAATTCTCCACCTCCGAAGCCGAGACCGCGGCCATCGCGAGCGCTGCCGGCTCCGCCGAAGGGTCGGATGCCAGCTTCGTTAGGGAAGGGAGCGGATGACCCGCATCCGCTGCGTGATCCTCCAGCCACGCACGCAAAGCGGGCGCTTTCACCAGAGGTGCCAGCCGGCCCGCTGCCGGGCGGGGCATTTTGCGGATCAGTTCACCACCGGCAAACAATGGCGAGACTCCCGGAATGGTTCGCGGAGGCCACGAGAGCGCACTCAAAAACCCCTCAGGTGCTGTTCCGCTCGAGTAAACCACACTTGAAGGCGACCATTGATTTTGAAAGGCGCCCGGCTTTGTCCGCTCTTCGCGGGACCACTCAGCGGTGAGCACGCGGGCGAGCACCGCATCCGTTTCCGGAGCATTCCTGGAAAAGAAACGGCTGAAGAGGCTGTCCTTATCCGCTGTCTCCACGAGACTTCGCACCATTTTCCGGCGGACGTCATCAAGGGCGGGAGCGCCCATCCATCCGGATTCCAGCCAGCCGACGATGCGTTCGAGAACCCGTGCCGTCTCCGCCGCGTCTCCGCGTCCGAATCCGTCGCCGGCGAGATAGCGCCCGACACCGGACAGCACCAGCAGCGACGGATGATCCACTTTCTCCAACCGGCCGATCACTTCTTTTTCCCAGGCCTCAACCACACCCCCGCTTTCGCCCACGCCCGCCAATCCCGCCGCGAGAGCGAAATCGGGAAACGTGTCCCGCCACTTTGTCCACACTTCCTGGCAAACATCCGGCTGCACTTTCAGGTCCGTGCTTTCCAGCATCAGCAACGCGTGAAGCCCGCGTCCTGTGTCATTGACAATCCGGGGAAACGGCTCATCCGACGACTCGCGGTGACGGCCATAGGGGCGGGCCAGCATGCTGGATTGCGGCAGCTTCGACAGCAACTCCACCAACGGCTCCCGGCCCTCCCGTTTGAGCGCTGCTTCAGCGGCCTCCCGGATTTCGGCCGGGGACTTCGCAAAGGCCGAGGAGAGCTTGCTGACGGTCAACGCCTGCAATTCCGCCAGCGAACCAGGGAGAACTCTGTCCAGACGGCCGGCAGCATAACTTTGCCTCGAATAATAATAAGCGGGCGAAGACGGCCCGGCGCTGATGGCTGTCTCGTGGGTGCGCAGTGCCGTTAGGATTTCATCCGGCACGGCTCCTGTCAGTTGCTGAAGCCTGCGTTCGGCATCAGCATTCAACAGCGGCACTCCCCGCCGGGAGGTAACCGCCTGGCACTCCTGTTTCACTGTGAGAAGCCGCGTCCATTCGCGAAGGGCTTCCGGTTCTTCACCGCTTTCCATGAGCAGCAACGCAAGGAGATAGCGCAGCCGGTAATCCTCAGGATCAGCCTGCACCCGCTGCCGGAGCAATTCGAGCGCACGCGGCGGATCGGTATCTGCCAGAGAGACTGCCAACGACTCCAGTGCGCCGGCATCGGGAGGGCTTCCGTCTGTGGTCTCCTCCAGGAGCTTCATGCCCTCGGATTGATTCCCGGCAATCAAATGCAGTTTCGCGAGTCGCTGGCGGACCCGGCCGGATTTATCATGCGGCAGAGCCGTTTTGAGCGTTTCGATAGCCTGTGGAACAAAGTCATCCTCCTCCAGCATGGATGCGAGCATGAGAGCGAGGTCTGCGTCCTCCGGTCGAATGCGTGCCGCCTCTGTGAGTACATACCGCTGCTTTTCGCGGTCTCCCGTAACGGCGTAAATCTCCGCCAGCGACAGCAGCGGCCCGGTTCCCGCACGGTTCTGACGCCGGCGCTCTTCGAATTGCTCTATCAATTCCGGCAGGCGGTTGGCCTCCTGCGCGGTTTCCGCCCACTCGCGCACCACTTTCAACTTCTGCACCATATCCGGCGCCTGCTCGTAAAGACCGGCATAGATGGAGAGCGCGTCGTTGGTGCGTCCGGCATCGCGGCAGGCCCTCGCGAGTTCCTCGCGGATTTCGCGATTCTCTTCAAACTGTCCGGACGCGAGACGCAACACCTTCAGTGATTCATCCTCCTTCCCCAGCAAGCGCAGCAGCCGGGCCTCGGCGAGCACCGCGGGCGCCGCACCGGGAGAAAGCTTCCGCCACTCCCGTGTCCACTTTAGCGCCTCTTCCGGATTGCGCGCGCGCTGCGCGAGGTCTGCAAGCATCTGGGCGGTCGCCGCCTTTTTGCCACCGGGGGCGTTGAAAAGCTGCGCGCCCGCCTCCATCGCCTGCGGCCACGCCTGACGCAGCCGGTAGAGCCTGACCATTTGCGATGCAGCCAGCTCCGGGGCGGCTTTGGACACCCGCTGCAATGCCGCCTCCGCTGCGGCGGAATCTCCGCGCTGCTCCATCAATTCCGCCAGCAAACAAAGGTCCGCCACCCCCGCGTCTCCAGCGATGGAACTGATGACATCATCCCCCTGCCCCGCGCGCTTGATCAGGCGGGAGGCCAATTCCAGCGTCACCTCCATGTCCGGCGCACTTTGCGCCAGGCCCACCAGCCGCCGCACCATGGGAAGCGCTTCGTCGGCGCGGTTCAATCGTTCCGCCAACTGACACAATTGGTTAAGCAGCGGCGCATCCTGTGAATTCGGACCCGCCTTCGCTGCGAGCAACTCCCATGCGGCCTCATCCTCGCCGTGCGCTGACATGGAACGGGCGATGTCCAACAGGGCGGTACCGCTTGCCGTGGCCGCCTGACGTTTCCACTCGGCCACCGCTTCTTCACCCCGCCGGGCCTTGTGCAACGCGGAGGCGAGCGCCTGACTCACCGGTGCCGAGGCCGGGAATTCCCGCGCTGCGGCCTGGAGCCGCGCGATGTGTTCTACCGTCAGTCCCGCCTTTTCCAGCAGAGCCGCCGCGCGCAGCCGCGCCGCTTCATCCGCACCGCTCACCTTTTCATATTCCTGCACTGCCGCCAGGCAGCCGGCCTTATCTCCGCCCTGCAGTTTCAAAGACGCGAGTTTGAGCAAAAGATCACGGTCCGCCGGGGCCTGCTTCACCAGTTCATTCACTTGTGCGACCGCTTCATCATGACGTCCGGCCTCGACGAGAAGCGCGATGAATTCATCCCGCATCGCGCGGTCTCCCGGCGCGAGCGCCAGCGTGGCCCGGCTCGCCTCGACAGCGGCGGACTTTTCACCGAGTTCCGCCAGCAGCTTCACCCGCGCGCGCTGCAAGCCCTGCCGGTGCGGCTGTCTCTGCACGATCCCATCGAGATGCTTGCGAAGTCCTGTCAGGTTGTCATCCCGGCGAAAGGCGCGGTCGAGCCGGGCCAGCACTTCCTTTTCCAGCCACGAATCCGCTCCGCTGTCCGCAAGGCAGCGCTCCCATTCTGCGAGCGCCGTGTCTGTGCGTCCGGCGCGTTCCAGCACATCCGCGAGCTGGAGCCGGCGCATGGCATTTTTATATGGATCGGAGGCGCGCTCCACGAGAGTCCCGGCGGTTTGTACCGCGGCATCGAACAGGCCTTCCGCGAGCTGCAAGTCGAGCACGTCTTCCCGCAGTGCCTCGTCACCAGGACGCTCCTCCATCAGCTTTTGCCACAGCACGAGAGCTTCGGTTGAACGCCCCGCGCGCGAAAGCAGCCGCCCCAACAACTGCCGCATGGTCACTGAAATTTCCGCGGCCGGCTTTTCCGCCAAACCCTTTTCAAGACTCGCGATGGCGTGATCAAATTCCAGCAGCCTCGACTCCGCCATGGCCTTTTGCTGCCACATGGCGGCGTTTCCCGGCTCCAGTTTGAGGGCCGCGCTGTACTGCTCCACGGCTTTGGCGTGCGAACCCTGGCGCACGTGGAACAGAGCAAGCATCTGGTGACCCGCCGCCGACGGCTGCGCCTTGACTCTGCTTTCCAGCCAGCGCTCCAGGTGCTCCAGCGTGTCCGTATCCAGCCACGCATCGACGAAGCGATCAAAGACCGGTCCGGGCACGGGCCTTTTTTGCAGCGTTTCAAAATACCGCGCCGCCTTTTCGTTGGGTTCCTGTCCATGGACGGGAACCGCGAGGAACAGGGCGAGGGGGACGATTCTATTCAGCACACTCATAACACAAAGGGCGCGCCACGGTAGCAGGCGCAGCCCGCTCTGCATACGGATTCTCCCGCCCCATTTCCCCGTTGACCCGGTACGCCCTTCCGGCATAGACACCGGCCCCTCCTCTTACCAGATCAAAGCTCACGCACTATGCCGCGCACTTATATTTTCTCCTCCGAATCCGTCGGCGAAGGCCATCCTGACAAAGTTTGCGATACCATTTCAGACGCCGTGCTCGACGCCTGCCTCGCCGCGGACAAAAACAGCCGCGTAGCCTGCGAAACCTACGCCAAGAGCAACATCGTGATCGTCGGCGGAGAAATCACCACCAAGGCGAAGCTGAATTACGATACCATCGTTCGCGAGGCCATCCGGGAGATCGGCTATGTGAATGACGACGATGTTTTCCATGCGGACCGTGTTTTCATCACGAACATTATCACCAGTCAGTCGCCGGATATTGCCCAGGGCGTGGACGCCAAAAAGGCGCGCGGCAAAAAGACCGCCGAACAGGGCGCGGGCGACCAGGGTCTGATGTTCGGTTATGCGTGCAATGAGACGCCTGAATTGATGCCGGCGCCGATCATGTACGCGCACCGTCTCGGACGCGAATTAACCCGCATTCGCAAGAGCGGCAAAGCCAAATGGTTGCGGCCCGACGCCAAAACGCAGGTGAGCGTGGTCTATGAAAATGACAAGCCCGTCGCTATTTCCAACGTGGTGATCTCAACTCAGCATGCCGCTTCGGTGGAGCACCCGGAGATCGAAAAATTCTGCATCGAGCAGGTGGTCAGGAAATGCCTGCCGAAGAACATGCTCACGCCAAAGACCGAGTATCTCATCAATCCTACGGGACGGTTCGTTGTGGGCGGACCTCAGGGAGACACCGGCCTCACCGGGCGCAAGATCATCGTGGACACCTATGGCGGCATGGGACGGCACGGCGGCGGCGCGTTCTCCGGCAAGGACCCGTCCAAGGTGGACCGCAGCGCCGCCTACATGGGCCGCTGGGTCGCCAAGAACGTCGTGGCCGCCGGTCTTGCGGGGTGCTGCGAAATCCAGTTCGCCTATGCCATTGGCCACCCGCAGCCGGTGAGCGTGCATATCAATACGTTTGGCACCAACACCGTACCGGAGGAGAACATTGAAAAGGCGGTGCTCAAGACCTTTTCCTTCAAACCCGCTGACATTGTCAGGCAGCTTGATCTGCTTCGTCCCATCTATTCGAAGAGCACCAACTACGGTCACTTTGGAAAAGACGACAGTGCCCTGACATGGGAGAGCACGGACAAGGCGGCGGCATTGAAAAAAGCCGTGGGCAAGTGAGTTCCGCAGGCAGGGTTGCAAACTCCCGCCGCGGCTGCAAACTGGACGGCACATGACCCCCAAGATAGACCCCGCGCTGCACCAGGACAAAAAGCCGTCCTGGATCAAAGTCCGCCTGCCGAGCAACCCGGTTTTCTGGTCCACCAAGGGACTCATTTCCGACCTCAAGCTGCACACGGTCTGCGAGGAGGCTCAGTGCCCCAATCGCTGGGAGTGCTGGAGCCAGGGAACGGCGACGTTTATGATCGCCGGGGACCGCTGCACGCGCGCGTGCGGATTTTGCGCCGTGAAGACCGCCAAACCTTTTGCCCTGGAAGCCGACGAGCCGCAGCGGGTCGCCACGGCCACAAAGCGCATGAAGCTCAATCACGTGGTGATCACAGCCGTTGCCCGCGATGATTTGCCGGATGGCGGCGCGCTGCACTTTGCGCACACGATTGAAGCGGTGCGTCAGGAGAATCCGGGTATCGTCATCGAAATTCTCGTGCCTGACTTCAATGGCAAGGACGACGCGATCGGAGTCGTGATGGAGGCCCGCCCTCACATCTTCAATCACAACCTTGAAACCGTGGAGCGCCTCACGCCGCTGGTGCGCAGTCGCGCCATGTATCACCGCAGTCTCGCCGTGCTGAAGCGCGCGAAGGAACTGGCCGTGGAAAAGGTGGCGACGAAGAGCGGCATTATGCTGGGCCTTGGCGAAACTGAGACGGAAGTGTTCCAGGCCATGGACGATTTGCGCGAGGCGAACGTGACCGTGCTGACCATGGGGCAGTATCTGCGTCCTTCCGAAAAACACCTTCCGGTAGTCGAGTATCTTCATCCTGACAGGTTTGCCTTCCTCAAGGAAATCGCGGAGCGGAAAGGCTTCCGGCACGTCGCTTCGGGACCGCTGGTGAGGAGTTCCTATCACGCCGCGGATTTCCATCCGGAGGAGGATCTGGAGAGTTAGCCACGCATTCAGAGTGCGCTGAACTGATGCCATGATCGTCACCTTCATCGCGGCGATGTCGGAGGATGGTATCATCGCGCAGAATGACCGCATCCCATGGCATTTGCCGGATGAAATCGCTCACTTCCGGCGTTCTTGTCAGGGAAAGTGGATCATGGTGGGCCGGAGGACATGGGACCAAATGGACGGATGGTTCAAACCCGGGCAGACTCCGGTGGTCGTAACGCGAAATCCTGCACTGACAGTGCCCGGCGGCTATTCCGTTTCATCGGTTCCGGCGGGGCTTGAACTTGCAAAGAACAATGGTGCCCCGGAATGCATGGTCATCGGCGGCGGAGAGGTCTTTGCCGCCGCCCTGCCGTACGCTGATCGCATGATCCTAACGGAAGTTCATGTCAGACTCGGAACCGGCACGCGGTTCCCGGAATTCGACCCGGGGGAGTGGCAAATCACTCAAACGGAACGGCACGAACCGGATGCGGCGCATGCCTTCGCCTATACGATTCGTGTGTGGCAGCGGCGCTGAGCCGCGAGCAGGATCATTGCAATTCCGGAGCCTCACATTATCGTCTCAACTTCCGCCAGTCCGCGGACCGTCACCTCCTTTCCACCCATGCGCCCAATTCCGTTTCTTGCCGCCGCCGCAATGCTGGCTGTGGTCGCGTGTCATTCCGCAGCGCCTGTGACTAATCCCGCCGCAGCGCAGGAGGCTGCCGTCCCGCCATTGCCACAAATCCCTCCGGTGGAAGTGTCGGCTCCGCAAGCACCACCGCCAAAGCCCAAACCGGAAGGTCCCGAAGTGGTGAGGACAGATGAAGAATGGAGGCGTATCCTGACTCCTGAACAGTATCGCATCACCCGGCAAAAGGGAACGGAAGTCAGCTTTACCGGAGCCTACTGGAATCATCACGAAACCGGGCAGTACCGCTGCATCGGCTGCGGCGCATTGCTGTTCGCCTCGGACCACAAGTATGACAGCGGATGCGGCTGGCCCAGCTTTTTCAAGCCGGTCTCCAATGTGGGGCAGAGACCCGACAACAGCGATGGAATGAGGCGCACCGAGGTCTATTGCTCACGATGCAATGCGCATCTCGGTCACGTTTTCACCGATGGCCCGCTCCCCACCGGCCAGCGCTATTGCATCAACAGCGCGTCGTTGAAATTTGTGCCCAAAGCAGGCGCCGCTGCTCCGGTAAAGCAAAATCCCTGACCATCTCCCTGAAAATGCCTTTTGCCGTTTGTCGTCTGAGTGTGGTGCCGGTGAGACTCCATGCGGACCTCGTTTCTGAAATGACCACGCAGGTGCGCGGCGGCGAAGGTGTGGAAATCCTTGAGGACCGCAGCCCGTGGTGGCGCATCCGTCTGCTCTCCGATGGCTACGAGGGCTGGGTCCACAACCGGCAGTTTACTGCGGCAATCGACACGGCTCCGGCCGCGCCCGCGGTTTTCACAGACGATCTCTGCGGGGAAGCGATCCGCGAAGATGCCCGCATCATTTTGCCGCTCGGTGCTCCTCTCCCAGGCTTCCAGAATGGAAAATTTTTGCTGGGCAATGACCAGTGGACCTGGTCGGGCAAAACACGCACCGCCCCCGCCGGGCCGCCTGATAAAGCGGAATTGCTTGCCTATGCGCGGCGCTTTCTCAATGCGCCCTATCATTGGGGCGGGCGCACGGCGTTCGGCATCGATTGCTCGGGGTTCGTCCAGTCCGTCTTCAGCGCGTTCGGTGTTCAGCTTCTGCGCGATTCCAAGCAGCAGGCAACGGAGGGCGCGCCCGTTGCCGGTCTGGGTGCCGCCGTGCCGGGCGACCTCCTGTTCTTCGGCTCGCCCGAACTGGGAATCTATCATGTCGGACTGTTGCTCCCGTGCAGCGAAATCATCCACGCCAGCACCATGGTTAGGATCGATGACATGTTTGCCGATGGGATCCGGAACCGGGAGACGGGACAGGTGACGCACAACCTCGAAGCGATTCGCCGCGTGCTTTGAGGTGGAAGGCCAGGAGTTTCCCGAGGTCCAACTTTCCACTTTCGCTTCCTGCGCGCGCCTCTCTGAGTGTCGCATGCTCCGCAAGACGAAGATCATTGCCACACTGGGTCCGGCCACGGAATCGCCGGAGATTATTGACGCGCTGATTCGCGGAGGGGTGAACCTGTTCCGGCTGAATATGAGCCATGCGCCGCCGGAGTGGTGCCGCGAGGTCACCGCACGTGCGCGAAAGGCGGCGGAGGCCGCGGGTTTGGACGTGGCGATTCTGATGGACATGCGGGGACCCACGATCCGCACGGGTGACCTTTCGCCATCCGTGCAACTCAACAAGGGAGACACCGTTGAGTTCACGCTCAACGACGCGCCGGCATCACATCCCATCTCCACCAGCGTCAACTACCCTGGATTGTATCTGGATTTGAAGAAAGGCGACACTGTCCTGGTGGATAACGGCATTCTGCAAATGACCGTGCTTGAGACCTCGCCGGAACGCGTAATCTGCTGCGTAGTCACCGAAGGTAAGCTTGGCTCACGGCGCCACATCAATCTGCCCGGCATTCGCGTGAATCTGCCGGCGCTCACGCAAAAAGATTTTGATGATGTCCTGCTCGCGGTGGAAACCGGCTGCGACTGGGTGGCAATGAGCTTCGTGCGCGATGCCTCGCACATCCACCAGCTTCGGCGGGAATTGCGCGCAAAAGGCTGCCACGCGCACATCATGGCCAAAATCGAGGATCAGCAGGCCGTCGCCCACCTGGATGAGATCATCGAAGCCTCGGACGCTGTCATGGTAGCGCGCGGCGATCTTGGCATCGAGGTGCATATGGAGGAACTGCCCGTGATTCAGCGCCGCATCGTGAATCGCTGTATTATTCGCGGCAAGCCGGTGGTCGTGGCCACTCACATGCTGGAAAGCATGATCACGAATCCGGTGCCAACGCGCGCGGAGGTCACGGATGTAGCCAACGCGGTCTTTGAAGAGGCCGACGCCATTATGCTCAGCGGTGAAACCAGCAGCGGCGCCTATCCGATTCGCTGCGTGGAAGCCATGGCGAAGATCGCCCTGCGTGCGGAAGCCGCCGACTGCACTCCGAGCATGGCGCGCCACTCCGCCATTACCAATGACAAGCAGCGCCTCGTGAAAGCCGCCGTGGACCTCGCCGACAGCATCGAAGGGGCGAGCATTATTGTCTTCACGCAGCGCGGTGTGCTCGCCGGCTATGCCGCATGGTTTCGTCCGCAGCGTGCGCACATTTTCGCCTTTTGTCCGGACCTCACGATTGCCCGGGCGCTGCACCTTAGCCGCGCCTTGTGCCCTTTTCAGCTCGCATTCGACCCCAAAAACCGGCGCGAATCCATCGAACGCGCCGTCGAGGTGCTGAAGCGGAAACGGCTCATCCGCGAAGGAACTTCGCTCGTCATCATCAGCGACGTGCTGGAAACAGAATCCGCCATGGATTCCATCGTGGTGCAAAAGGCGTGATGCTTATCTCCGCCGGCGGAGGGCGGCACCGGCGACGGTCAAAAATCCCAGTAACGCCACCGACGGTTCCGGGACAAGGTTGCCGAAGGCCTGCACCTCGCCGAGAGCCAGAAAATCATTGCCGATGGTCTCGATTCGCACGCGTTGTCCCACGGCTCCCACAGGAAGATCGAATCCGTAGTTGTACGCCAGCCCGCCGCCGCGGGTGAGGTTCTGAATCATCGACCACGTCTCGAGATTGCTGGAATCGAGCAGAGATATCCTGACATTATTCGTGGTAGGAGAATCCGTGCGGTTGAAGACAAGCAATTCTGAAATGGCGTAGTTGCCTCCAAGGTCCATCTCCCAAAACTGGCCTGCGCCCTGGTTCAGACTGTGATAGATGGGATTGCCTGGCGCGGTGTAGTTGCCGTCGATATTTCCGTCGGCGGCATTGGCAACAAGCGTGCCGAAGCCGGCGGCGCTTCCTGTGGTCAAAACCGGTGCAATGTAAGGCGCCATGACGGAGCCGGTGTTGCTGCCCCAAAGCTCAAACTCGGCAAAGGTCATGAAGTTGGGAGCCGCCGTGTTGAGGCGCTCGATTCGCACGCGGGTTGCGGTGACCCCCCGCAGGTCGTCGGTACCCCACGCGACTGACGCATTCACACCAGCGCCGGTCCCGTGCGTGCTGGCAGCAGGCAGATAATTGCCAGTGTAAACCTGGGCGGCGCCATTCCACGCGGTGATTTGGAAATTGGTGATCGAACCCTGGATGACATCCATGCGATTGAAGATGCGCAGATGATCGAGAACGCGCGGACCGGGCAGTGTGATTTCATAGAATACGGGCGTGCCGTTGCCGGCACCCGGATCCGAGGAATGCCATACGGAGCCGTTGTTGAAACCCGAATCGCGATTCCCGTCGTTGCCGTCCGCGGCGGCACTGCCGAAGTCAGCGCTGGAGGCATTGGGCGTGCCGGAAAGCGCTAAGTTCACCAATGCCGCCGGGCATTGGGCTGGTGAGAGGAGGAGCGGGAGAGTGAGTGTGGCGAGAAACGACTTACAAACAGGTGAAACGGTCATGGTCGGTAACGGGAGGAGCGCAGGCAGCCTCTCTGACTATCGCCTCACAATGCGCGCGCGCAAAAAGTAAACTGACTTCACCGTGAATATGGACACCGCTGATTCGCGCGAAACTTATTGATAGTGCGTCTCGAAGACTGCGACTGGCTCGCCTGACCGCCGAAAAACGGAACAACGCCGAAAGTCGAGCTGCCTATGGACCGCTGGTGGTACTGACATAGCTCGACTTTCCAAAGTCGAGTCCTTCGGCCTCAAGCATGCGCAATTATTTATGTCGCTCTGTTTATAAGCCCCGTCGCAGCCACGGGGGCCTACCTTCTGGGCGTTCGCAGCGCGGCTTGAATGAACCCTGAAAAAAGCGGATGGGGCATGTTCGGCTTCGAGAGAAATTCCGGATGGAACTGTGAAGCGATGAAAAACGGATGCCCTTTGACTTCAATCATTTCCACCAGTCCGCCGTCCGGACTGGTGCCCGAGATGATGAAACCGGCGGCTTCCATCTGCTTGCGGTAGCGGTTGTTGAACTCGTAGCGATGGCGGTGCCGCTCACCGGTTTTGGTGCTGCCGTTGTATAGCTGGTGCCCGAGACTGTCTTCAAGAATGCGCGTCTGCCACGTCCCAAGGCGCATGGAGGCACCCATTTCCACCACTTCCTCCTGCTCCTCCATGAGACAGATCACCGGATGCGGAGAGGTGCTCGTAAATTCAGTACTGTTTGCTCCTTCCAGTCCGCACACATTCCGCGCAAACTCAATAGTGGCGATCTGCATGCCAAGACACAGGCCAAGATATGGAATCCCCTTCTCCCGCGCATACTGTGCCGCAATGATCTTGCCCTCGATGCCGCGGTCTCCGAAACCGCCGGGGATCAAAATGCCCTGCACATCACCCAGCAGGTCCCCCGGATTTTCGTGTTCAAGGTCCTCCGCATCCACGCGCACCTGAGCCACCTCGCAGTCATGCGCCGCACCGGCATGGGTGAGGGCTTCATAGACACTCTTGTAGGCGTCCTGCAACTCGATGTACTTTCCCACCACGGCGATGCGCACCTTGTGCGTCGGATTCACGACGCGGTCCACAAACGCCTTCCACTTGGTCAGGTCCGGTTCCTTTGTTTGGAGATTGAGCGCCTCGCAAACAAGTGAATCCAGTTTCTCGCGGTGCAGCATCAGCGGCAGTTCGTAGATGGAATTCTTTACGTCGCGGGCTTCAACCACCGCCTTCACCGGTATGTTAGTGAACAGCGCGATCTTTTCCCGCACATCCTGTTCCAGCGGCCACTCGGTGCGGCAAACGACCACGCCCGGCTGGATACCGATCTCCCGCAGCTTGGCTACGCTCTGCTGCGTGGGCTTTGTTTTCAATTCGCCGGCCGCTTTGATGTAGGGAACCAGCGTGACATGGATGAAAAGCACATTTTCCCTTCCCTCCTCATGCATGAACTGACGAATGGCCTCAAGGAACGGCAGCCCTTCGATGTCGCCGGTGGTGCCGCCAATCTCGGTGATGATGACATCCGCGGCCTGCGTCTTGGCCACTTCCCGGATGCGGCCTTTGATCTCGTCCGTGATGTGAGGAATCACCTGCACCGTCTTTCCAAGATAGTCTCCGCGCCGCTCCTTCTCGAGCACGTTGCGATAAACCTGACCGCTGGTGAGATTGTTCAATCGCGACAGCCGGCTCGACGTGAACCGCTCGTAGTGTCCCAAATCGAGATCCGTCTCCGCGCCATCGTCCAGCACGTAAACTTCACCGTGCTGAAAGGGACTCATCGTTCCGGGATCGACGTTCAGATACGGGTCGAACTTCTGCAAAATCACACGCAATCCCCTGTGCTCCAGAAGAGTGCCCAGTGATGCCGCCGTGAGACCTTTACCCAAAGAACTGACCACCCCGCCCGTAAAGAAAATGAACTTCATGGGCTTGCAGAAAGGCGGAGATATCAGCCCGCGCAACAAGGAAAATCGGAATGCCCGCTTTTTGATTCAGAGACCGGCGATGCGGCCAATCGAAAAGTCGTAGGTGGTCAGTTCCACTCTCACTTTTTGTCCTTCCTGCAAAGCCTCAGCCTTCGCCGCCTCCCGCGTGCGAACGTGGGCGATGATCTCCTTGCCATTTGGAAGAGCCGCGATGAATGTGCGTTCCCCTGTGCGGCGAAGGAGCGTAGCGGTAGTGACAACGGGTGAAGGACGGCGCATAGTTAAGTCTTCTCAGCCCAGGCCTTCACGTACGCGGCAATTGTCTGCGGATACAAGCGATGCTCCGCGGCATTCACCCGGGCGAGCAGTGTCGCATGAGTGTCGTCCGGCCGCACCGCCACCTGTTGCTGGGCGAGGATGTCGCCGGAATCAATCTCTTCATTAACCAGATGCACGGTGCAGCCCGTTTCCGTCACTCCCGCGGCCAGAGCCTGACCAATCGCATCACGTCCGGAAAACCGGGGCAGCAAAGAGGGATGGATGTTCAGGATGCGATTCGGGAACGCTTTCAACACCGGATCTTTCAGTCGCCGCATGAAGCCCGCACAAATCACAAACTCCACGCCCGCCTCCACCAGCCGTCGTGCCATTTCGTCCTGAGTGTTGTCGCTCATCTTCGTCTTCCACGGGCCGGGATCAAGGAACACCGCCGGCGTTTCGCGCTCCCGCGCCCTCGTTAGGAGCGGCGCGTCCGCTGCGTCTGATATGACGATCACGATTTCCGCTTCCAGTTCGCCCCTGTCGATGGCTTCAGCCAGCGCAGTATAATTAGTGCCCGCTCCTGAGCCAAGCACACCGAGACGCACCCGGTTCGATGCGGGAGCTTGATGAAGATGAGTGGCGGTGGATGACATGGGGCTGTCGTGCGGAAACGCCAGAATCCGGCCCGCTGCAAGCATCAATGATGCCGCGGCGCGAAACAGGAAATCGCTCTCGCCTCGTGGCGAAAGAAACTCAATGCTCGCTGTATTCCGCCGCCCCTCTATGTGCCGCCTTTTCCTGTTCCTCCTCCTGCTCCCGCTCTGCCTTCGCGCCGGTGAGGCCCCGCTCTTCCGCGATTTCGTGGGTCTCTGCGGACACACCGTCCAATTCAAACCAGACCTCTACAAGCCCGTTTGCCGCGTTGTCAGGGACTACCATCCGGTGCAGTGGGACCTGGAAAAGGATACCAGCGTTTTGCCGGACTGGCCGTTCGCAAAAAACAAAGTCTCGTGGGAACATGTGTATGGCTCATGGCACAAAGCCGGTCTGCGCACCTCGGCCTGCCTGATGATTGATGAAATGCAAAAGACGTGGAAAGACATGCCGAAGGATGCGCGGGCTTACGCCAAATCCTTTGCGGAGCAGTTTGGCCCCGGCGGAAAGTATCCGTTTGTGGAATGGGTGGAAATCGGCAACGAGCCGGGTCTTTACGATGATGCCTCCTACCGCACCCTTTTTGAAGCGATGGCAAAGGGCATTCGCGAAGGGAATCCGCGCATGAAGATTCTCCCCTGCAACACGGAGATGAAAAGCGACCGCTATTGGAAAGGCGTGGATTGCCTCAAAGGATTCGATGACCTTTACGACGCCCTGCAGATTCACCGCTACGCCATCGCCGAAGGATGGCCCGTCTGGCGGCGCTCCTATCCGGAGGACGCCAAAGTCCCATACCTCAGCGCCATCCAGGATCTCATCAACTGGCGCGACGCCCATGCGAAGGGTAAGCCCGTGTGGGTGACCGAATTTGGCTGGGACAGCAGCACGAAGAAGCCCGATCCCAAAGGTGAGTGGGCAAAGTGGATCGGCTCCACCGACGAAGAACAGGCTCGATGGACCGTGCGCTCCTTTTTCATCTTTGCCAGGATGGGCGTAGAGAAAGCCTTCGTGTACTTCTTCAATGACGGCGATGAACCAAAACTCCACTCGGCTTCCGGACTCACCCGCAATTTTCAACCAAAACCCGCCTATCACGCCGTGGCATGGATGCTCCGGTCCCTGGCTGACTATCGCTTCAGTCGCGTGCTGCGCGAGGGCATGGAGGATGGATACGTATTTGAATTCATACCGGAGAAAAAAGATCAGCCAGTTATCCTGGCGGCCTGGCATCCGACAAAGGAGGGCGTCGAACTGAAGGTGGACGCAGGCGAACGGAAATGTGTCAGGGCCGAACGCATGCCGCTAAACAAAGATGCAGCGGAAGCCGTTCCGGTGAAAACCACCGATGGGCATTTCGTCTTTACGGGCGGCGAGAAGCCAGTGCTGCTCTGGCTGGAGTCCCCTTAACTCGGTGAAGCCCGAACCAACCCAAGACGCACTTGTGCCGTTCTGCGGAAGACTTCGCAAGCTCATCGCGCGAAAGTAGAGCGACTGTGGCGAAGCCCAGTCGCTTTCGCCTCCCATCGATGCAGCAAAAGCGAGTGGCCTTCGGCACACTCACTCTACTTTGTCCGGTTTCGATATGATCGGCAAACCCCGGGGATTCCACCAACATTCCTTTGGAGGGCCGAAGCCCGATCCATCGCCGCGCAACTGCGGGGTGGCGCACGGCGCGTGGCGTTGCATCATCCCGCTCCAACCATGACTCCGAGTTCTCTTCTCTCCTGCGCTGCCGTTGCTCTTCTTTTGCCTGCTCTTTGCTCACCTTGCCACGCTGAGGGCGAGTGGAATCCTGATGCCACTTTTCCCGCGCTGAAGCCGGAGGAGGCCATCAAGACCATCGAAGTGCCGAAAGGCACGCGACTGGAGTGTGTGGCCAGCGAGCCCATGGTCGAAGAGCCCGCGGCGATGGCCTTCGATGGCAACGGTTCGCTCTATGTCTGTGAATGGCGCACCTACATGCAGGACGAACACGCCACGGGCCAACTCGATCCCGTCAGCCGCGTGGTGAAACTAACAGACACCGACGGCGATGGCAAAATGGACAAGCGCACGGTGTTTATCGACAACGTCATCCTCCCGCGCGCGGTCCTGCCGATGCACGACCGCGTGCTGGTGTATTTCACCGAATCGCAGACCATCTGGGCTTACTTCGACGATGATAAAAACGGCGTTTCCGATCGACGTGAAGTGGCGTGGCAGGGAAATGAAGACCACGGAAACATCGAACATCAGCAGAGCGGCCTCCTGTGGAATCTGGACAACACCATTTGCACGAACGATCGCCGGCTCGTCTGGAACGGCGGCAAGCTGCAGGCCCTGCCGCACGACCGGGGGCGCATCAGCCAGCACGGCCTCGCGCGCGATGACGACGGACGCCTTGTGTGCAGTTGGGGCGGTGGCGCCAATCCGGCGCATTCGTTCCAGCTTCCCGCGGGCTATCCCATTCTCGACCTCCGTGAGCACGATCGCGACTACGAGCGCCCGTGGGGCATTTGCCCCGTATGGGATTTCAGCGACGGCGGCTACGATGTGAAACGTCAGGCGCAACTGACTGCGTTTTCCGCCACCTGCGGACAAACCGTCCTGCGCAGCCCGCTCTTTCCCGAATGGTATGGCAATGCCGTGACCTGCGAACCTGTGGGCCGCCTCATTCGCATGAGCCGTTTCACATGGCAGGATGGAAAAGGCACGGCGCACAATGCCTTTCCCGGCAGCGAATTCATCCGCGGCAAAGACGCTTACTTCCGACCTGTGTGGACCGAAAGCGGACCGGACGGCGGGCTCTACATTGCCGATCTTTACCGGGGCATCATCCAGGAAAAGGAGTGGTTCCCCACCGCCGTCACGCCGGAACTACGGGCGCGCTACGTGGAGGACTATCGCAAGAATAAACTGGAACTGTGGGTGGAGCGCTACCACCGCATCAAACGCTGGGGCATGATCAATGTCTTCCGCCATGGCCGCATCTACCGCCTGCTGCCGGAGGGCAAATCCGCCGGCCCGGCCCCGCGCATGCTCGACGAAACCCCGACCCAACTCGTGCGCCATCTTGCCAATCCTAACGGCTGGTGGCGCGACACCGCGCAGATGCTCATCGTCTCCCGCGGCGATAAATCCGCCGTTCCCGCCCTGCTGGAACTCACGAAACACGCAGACACCAACGCCCGCCTCCTTGCCCTGTGGGCCTTGCGCGGCCTCGATGCCCTGACAAAGGAATCCCTGCTCGCCGCACTGAAAGACAAAGAGCCGCGCGTGCGCCGTGCCGCCGTGCAACTCGCTGAAACGTGGCTCGTGCAAAAGGATGCCGACATCTCCGCCGCGCTGAAACCCTTGTCCTCCGACGCCGACGCTCAGGTGGCCACCCAGGTCTTCCTCGCCTGCCGCGCCGCCGGTCAGCCCAACGATTTCACCATCCCCGCCAATCGTCCCCTGCCCCTCGTCACCGCCATCCAAAACCGCGACAAAGCCGAAGCCAAACGCGGTCCCCTCAGCGAATCCGCGCAGCGCGGAAAGCTCGTCTATGAATCCCTCTGCATCACCTGCCACGGAGCCGACGGCATGGGCGTGAAAGCTGCTGACACCATGCTCGCCCCTCCGCTCGCCAAGTCTCCATGGTTCGCCCGCAACGGCGACTCCGCCCGTCTCGTCCGCATTCTCCTCCACGGCCAGGCCGGCCCCATCGACGGCATCACCTACGGCGCCGGTCTCATGGTTCCTCTGGAAAAATCCCACACGGACGAACAGATCGCCGATGTCCTCACCTACGCCGGCGAACGCTGGCATCGCTGGAACCAGCCCCTCACCACCGAAAAAGTCTCCGCCATCCGCAAGGAAACCGCCACCCGGCAAACTCCATGGACTCACGAGGAATTGAAGGCTCTCAAATGAGACCGCCGTGCACTGGCAGCAATTCAGCACGGGGTTTTGAAGACGATATCAAACCCCGCCTTTCTTGTCATTTGTCGAGATGCCCGACCGGCACCGTTTCTTAAACCTCAGCGCCTGACCTGCAAGGGCGTCCGATGGTGGCAGGGCGCGATGGCCGGGTCGCTGCGGTGCAATAGACGGGTTGATAACGGTGCAGAGAGCAGAGAGGGCGACAGAAGCAGAACCCTCGCCGTAGCCAGACCGCATTCCGGAGGGCCAGCAGCCTGGTTCCATTCCAGCCTGGGGAGCAGCCGGCCTCAAGCCGGCGAGCCGCAGCCGGATCGCTATGGCGTTGCGATTCCTTCGAAACCGAAGCGGCAGCTTTCTTTGTAACTGGTTGGATTCGGTCCATTACTCCACCAGACGTCCTCCGCGGGTGTTTACCGTGATGGTGACCTTTCCGGCGCGGCGATCCTCGTCGCTGTTAGCTTTAAGATAGAACGTCGCATGACCGTAATGCCCCTTCGCAGTCTTGAAAAAGACCCTGGCACCGAGGCCGGATTGCCATTTGAGACTGTTTGCGTCATAGCCGTACCCGCAGCTCTCCCCATAACCATCCATCGGCGCCAGTGAAGGGGCCCGGCTGGCTGCAGCCTGAATGGTTCCGCCCTTCACCCGGAGTTCGACACTCCACGTAAAATCGCGGACTTGTTCCGGAGCCATGTCCCGGGTCGCAGTCCAGATCAGCGCGCCCTCCTCTTCGCTGCCGGAGACGGCGATATTTACGGGAGTGCCATCCCATGGGAAATTCAGTGGTGCTTCGATGGTTTTCCCCCTCGGTGTACCCAGCCTTATCAGCAGGAAAGTTGCTGGGTTGGCTTTCCGGTCTCCGCCGGCGTCCCTTCCAAGGTGAAGGGAGACCAGTTTGGGCATTTCGTAACCCTCTTTGAAATATTGCTCGATGCTAAAGGTGTGCCCGCGGCCGCTCAGGTGAAAAGTACCGTCCGGCGCCGATGTCGTGACGCCGCGCCCTGGGGGAAACCCAAGATAAGTCACTGTCTTCATCATATACCAGTCCACGCGCGCGTCCTCCACCGGCATTCCCCGTTCATCCACGATTTTCCCGTAAAAGTCGATCGACGGATCCAGCAGTATCCCTATCAGCCAATACAAGCCAACGAAGCCGGGGATTACTATCGCGACTGCCCAGGCCAGTTTTCGTTTCATAGAGAAAGTCTCGTCATGCCCGCGAATCGTCGTGACGCAGGCCCTCCGAACCGGAGTATCCTGCTTCTATTCGGTAAGGCGTCCACCGACCGTATTCACGAATAAGGTGACTCGCCCCATACGCCCCCCCTGAGGGACATTCGCTAAGGCATAAAAGACCGCCCGTCCGAAATGTCCCCTGGAGGTCTTGAAAAAAAGTGTTGCGTCTTTTCGAGACCGCCATTGCGGATCGGTTGCTTCCGAGCCAACACGAAAGGCCCGCCCGTATCCATCTTCAGGCGCCAAAGTTACGGTTATCCCTTCAGCAGAGCGGACCGCACCGCCCGATGCACGAATCTCCAGGCTCCATGTAAAGTGGCCTTGTTGCTCGGCCTCACCCTCTCGTTTGGCTGTCCATACCAGCGTTCCCTCTTCGTCCCCCGGCAAGTCCATTTGCACCGGGCTGCCGTCCCATGGAAGCTGCAAAGCCAGTTCCTTTTTCACAACCTCTCCGCTCCCTTTTTTTACCAATAAAAAAGTGACCGGCTTTCCCTCCTCCGGGCTGTGCGGTGAGGGATGTTGTTTTCCGTAACCGAAAACCCGCGTGCTGGGTGTTGCCTCGCTGTAGCCATCCTTGGAAACCCGATCAATGCTTAATGACAGGCCTTTCTGATTCGTGATCCTGAAGATGCCGCCGTCATCTGTCGCGGCGGTGCCCGCGGCTTTGCCCGGCAATCCCGTCTCGGGCGCGTACGAGCCGGACCGGACGATGGACCATGTGATGCGCGCCTCCGGGAGCCCATTTCCCTTTTCATCGACTACTTTGCCGAAAAACGAAATGGGTGCTTCAATGTCCCGCAATCCTTGCGCCAATTGAGCCGGGCCGGGCCCGGAGCCGGTGGCCGGGGAGCCAACCGGTGCGGGCCCCTTATGCGGCAGCGAGCCTTTTTTCGGGAGACCCTGACCAGAGGAAGTTCCATTACTGCCCGAAATGGCCGCCTTGCCGCCGTCCGCATTTATTGACCCGGGATTTTTGCGCAGGAAAAGCAACAGGATTACCGCGAGAACGATAGCACATAAAAGTAGCGGCCTTACTTTCATACTTAAGGAGAGACGCGGGAACTCGTGAGAAAACTTTCCCAAAATGCCCAGCGTTTTTGAACTGTCGAGCGAAACTCTGCGCTGTGTCCAGGGTGCTTGTCGCCAAAGGAATAAGGGGCCAATTTCAGATTAACCGTTTCTGTAAACTTTCCGCTTGTTCCAAGAGCGGCTCCCGTGGCACTCGAACGGGCCTCCGCCGCCCAACTGAAAATCTCGTACCGGTCTTCCGGAAACTTCAAGGTTCGGAAACCGAGGCCCTGCGTGCGCCAAAATTCGTTCGCGGGACCGTTGGGACCAGAGGAATGATCCCAACCATAAAAAAGCGAAGGTTTGTACGCCTGGTTAAACTTCCAGGCCCCAAGGGCATAGTCATCAGGATTACAGTAATTTACGTATGTCACATTCCCCGGCATGTACTCCGGAGCCATGTATGATGGCCGCCCATCGGTTTCCCATTGGTGTTTGTCCTGTGTGTCGCCGGCGGGCTGCCAGTATGCTTTATAAATATTTGGGGTGTAAGAGTCCAGTATCCCAAGCACTCCAAGGACCTGGACATCGGGATTCACGGCATCCCAACAGTGCGCCGCCAGTGCGGCCTGGCAGGAAATGTATGTTTTAATCGGCGCAGATGCGCCAAACTGTCGTAGCATCTCGCTGCATACGATATTCCCCATGCTGTGGCCAAAAATGCAAATTCTGCTTTGGCCGTTGCGCTGGTAGGTCTTGGCCAGCCTGGATAAGAGCGGTATGAGAGGTTTGGCTGAATTCCATGCGCGCTGCTCGCTGGCATTGAAGTTGTGCCATTCGGTATTCCACGGTTGATTGCCGACCTGGTAATAAGTCGGCCACCGGTAGGCTCCGAATCTGCCTTTGTATCCCTGGTGCCACAGGCGCTTGAAAGCTGTGTTCGCAAAGTGGGTTTTGTCGTCAAATGAGATATTCCCCTCATGAACCTCCATATTCCACCCATGAACGTACATCATATAGGCCCTTTCCTCGTCCGATCGCGGTGCGGGCAGTTTTTTGCCTGTAGTTTGCTCTGCTGCGGAATTCGGCCATTCGCTGTAGGAGGCCCCTCCAGTATCGCCTACAAAGACTTCATCGATATTCTGGGTAAGCACATCACCGACGGTATAGGTTTCGTACATGTCACTGGCTGTCTGCAGGTCAAAGTACACCGGCGGCAGTTCCGCCATCCTCTTGTCATCCTTGTAAAGCGAAAACACCAGCTTACCTTTTCCCTTCTTTTTCCCTTCAAAAAGGAGATACAGGGTTTTGTCATTCGAGGGCAAACTCATGGAGCCGGTCCATGCCTCGCGCGGCACCTCAACCGGAGTCTCCCAGTCGTCCACGGTGCACAGTTCGTCGGCCCAATTCCCGGTGATTTGCAGTTGTGCCTGGCTCTCATCCGTCAAATAGCGCCGGCCCCCGTCGTATTCCCTCGCACGGAACAGATTAATGGCGGGAGGGATGTTGAAGTCCGAAAATCCTGGCACTTGCCGGATTTCGGCATGCAATGTGATGGAAGAATCCGATAACGGATATATCTTATTGAGTTCGTCCAGGTCCAGCCATATCCTTGTAAGATCCTCCAAATCGCGCTGGTATTTTATTCCCGGCTCGTCGCAATCCGCCACCGCCTTTTCCGTTGGAAACACATCATCCTCCTCGTATTCGCCGGTCCAATCGGTCACTGAAATATCGACCATGTGTCCAATGTCGCGGTCGTCGTTAACCCAAAAAGTGTAGGGCTTTCGTGGGTGCGTCCAATCCGTTCCGTCGAACTTTATTTCGGCATCCCGGTTCGCATCCACCGCCACTCCCGCCTTCACCGGATAAAGAATGACGGCTTGCCTGCCCTCCGCATTCGTGAAGTTAGCCACAATCGCTCCATCTTTCCCAAACCCCACCGGCTTGTACGTGCCGACAGCCGTCGTGTCCGGCGGGGGCGGGAAAAAATGGCTCAGATCGATAGTCTCTCTGTTTCGCCAGAGCTGATCGTAGGGAGGATATGGATCGTATGGTGTGGGATGGTTCGGGTCCACGCTCGGCTGAAAGTAAAGGATTTCGCCCTCAGGAGAAATATCCCTGATCCAGGTGGTGTTGATATATTCAAGGGAACCCGTGAGCAGCGGACCGCCGGTATTGTACTTTGGAATCAGCTTGGGTTCAGGCGGAGGATCACTTCCCGCCTCTGCCCGGGGGCGTTCCCAAAGACAGGCAAAGCGCTTGATTTCCCCTTCCTTGTCCCGCTTATGGACAACGCCTGCCACAATGGCACTGCGGAATTCACCATGCGTCGGATCCAGCGGTGGCAGGACCTCAGGAGCCGGCGTGTCGAACACCGCATAACACCAGGAGGTGTTCGGAGAAGGCAGTTGAGACTTGGGCAGTTTGTATTTGCGGCCCGCACTGTCCACTCTCATGAAAACGAATTGGGCATTATCGGTCTCCCATCCGTCTCCATCGGTGGATTCCGAATACAGAATCGCGCCCTGGGGTGAAATCGCGTTGTAACCCACCATTTTAGCGCTCCTGTGAAACTGTATCCAGGAATTTTTTCCCGGCCAGTTCTCGACACGCCAATCACCCTCCTGGATGGCACGTGACCAGTTATCAGGAATAATACTATGCGTGGAAAGGTCATGGCCAAGCCCCGGCGGATTCCGGAGTCCCTCCAGTTCGAGCGGAGGTTGAGAGGCGGATTCCCATGCGCTCAGAATATAGGCCCTGGCGTCGGCACCGCCTTCGGTGTCAACATAAGGCCACCCAAAATGGAGATCCGGAGAATAAATGAACCCGTTGTCATAATAGATTAACCCATAGATTGCGCCTTCCTCGTCCAGCCACATGTTGCCGCCAGGAGCGAATTTTCGCGGCGGAGTAAACCACTCGGAGCCTTGATCCCGGTCAAATGGCATTGCCGGTGCCGTGTCGGGTGCGTCGATCTCCACATTCAGCCAGGTTCGGATGCCGGTGGTTGTGGACCATTCCCCAACGCGCAGAAGGTCATCAAATTCGTGATCGCCATGAATCCAGAAGCGGTCGAGGACTCTGGCGCCACTCCCATCATCGACGATACGGGGCAGGTCGCCCATATGGCCGGACGGCAGGTTTTTACTGTAATGTTTGACCCACGAGGTATCCGAAGTTGGCAATGGTCCCCCGATGACAGCTTCCGGATCATCCTGAGAGGTAACATAAAGATGGCATTCATACAGATCCTGAGGATCCGCGAAATCCTGATACAGGATTTTGCCTCCGTGCGTGACTCCGAGGGCAAAGGTATCCATTCCGAGCGACACAGCCCGATAAACCTGACGTTCCGGGGCTTTTGGCCATTGGAACTTCGGGTCCAGCGGCAATGCTTCGTAGTCGTCATAGATCCCGTCTTTGTCTGTGTCCGTCGTTTTGCCTTTGCCCGCGATTTGGGCATCCGTGATATTTCCATTGTTCGAACCGCCGGATTTCGGAGAAGTGTTGTAGGCAAGGATCTCATCCCCGTCGCTCAACCCATCCCCGTCGGTGTCGGTATTGGACGGTGAATTCGCGGGATTGAGTCCGTATTGGAAGACCTGCGCCACGGTGGGAGCCTCCGAGCCCCACGGCTTCAATTCTCCAAAATTTGGACTCGCGGGGGTGATGTTGTCTGAGGGACTCAGAGCAGCGATGATCGCCACGTACCAGTCAGGAATGCCATCCCCCGGGATTCCGGGCGCAGGAGGTGTATCGGTAAATTCGTCACAGCCGCGCTCAGGATGGTTGGCGGTGGTATTGGGTCGCGGCTCAGCGTCGATATCCACCCGCTGACCGGGCACACCCAGATCCGCCACGCGCGCCGCCGAAGCGCCGGTGTTATCGAAACCTGTGCTCAGCAAATGGTAGTGATCCCAGGCCAGCGGCGGCTCCTTGGAAATATTGAGGTCCTCCGGCGGAACGCCTCCCGGGACCGCATAAGGAGTTTCCAGATTGCAGGAACGGGTAAACGGCAGGGAGCAGGGTGCAACGCCCTGGGCCTCGTCGAGCGGAGAAGTCTCGTCCGGGGTGCCGGTATTGAACCACACAACGGAGCTTTCCACGTGGGCCACACCGGGTTCCGCATCGGCAATCGCATACTGAAGACTCTTGTTGTAGGTCACGGTGCAGTGCAGCAGCCGCACCACGCCCTCAGGGATGGCGGAGGAGACGAGGAGCGCTCCGCCGTTGGCGCCCGAAACGTTGTCGCAAAACGCGGTGTTATAGAATCCGGGCTGCACCCCGCTGCCGGCAGCTCCTCCTCCGGGTCCTGCGCATTCGTTACCCATAATCCGGCACGAGCGAAACGTCGTCTCTCCCAGAAAACCGATTCCCCCGCCGGTGCAGCCCGCCGTTCCCGGACTGTTGGCGCTGCGGTTGCGCTCCACCGTGAGTTTTTCAAACTGAGCACCGCTGTACAAAGTATACAGAGCGCCGCCCATTGTCACCGCGCTGTTTGAGGCCCAGGCGTAGTTTTCGGTTAGTTTGCATTCATTGAGCACACTGGGGGGCAACCCGTGGGTGAAGAATGTCCCGCCCGGATTGTACGGCGGCACGACGGCTAGAACCAATCCGTGATTATAGCCCGTGTTAAAGGTGGACGTGTTACCCGCTGGCACCGTAGTGTCCGTCGCGGGAATGGAGGTGCCGCCGCTCGGAGTAGCCGAATTCACAATCGCGACCGCTCCCCCCTGGCGCGCCGTGTTCCGGAAGAAACTGCAGCCATACGCCCGCAGCAGGCCCTTCGCATAGATGGCTCCGCCCGTTTCCGACGCGATGTTATACGAGAACGTGCTCCCTTGAATGTACACGGCATGGGAAGAGGAGTTGGCACTGATCGAGATGCTCCCTCCATTGCCGCTGACAACCTCGTTGCCGAAAAACTCGCAGTCCTCGATGCTCACCGAGCCGGCCTGAACATAAATCGCCCCGCCCTCCACCGCAGCCCGGCACCCGGCGAAAGTGCAACGCGCGAGGAACGGCTGCGACGTGCTCTGCGTGCCGGTGATCAAAAGCGCGGCACCTTGCGTTCCGGACCCTCCCATCAACGCCCCGTTCCTGATGGTCACCCCCTCGATGCCGCACAGCCCGTCGAATGCGGACGACTGAATGATCAGGAAGCGGCCCTGTCCCTCACAGTCAATCGTAACGCGGCTCTTGCCGTTGATACCCTTCAGATAAAACCGCCGGGAGCCGGAGCCGTACAGCGTGGTGAGATTCCGGTTATTGGCCCCCTTATAGACCCCGTCGCGCAGGCAGATGCGCGGCATCGGAAGGCCCGGTGAACTCATGGTAAGTGCTTGTCCGATACTCTTGATGGGAGTGTAAAAAGCGCCGTTGGCCGCATCGTTCCCCGTATCGGGGTCCACGTAAATGACCCGGGCTCCCGCGGGTATGCTCCCGTAGGATGTCGGAGCGGTTTTGGCGATCCACTCTTCGTAGTTCGTAAAGCCATCCTGATCCGCGTCCTTGTCCCGGTCGCCGGCATCGTTAACCGCCAGCCCGTAGATGGACTCCCAATAGTCGCTCATCCCGTCTCCGTCGGTATCACAAAACTCATAGCAGCCTCTGTCCGCGGGGGAACTGCCTGCTCCGGGCGTCAGCCATTTCCGCGAATTTCCGTCGAAGTCGATTGCCGGCACAAGGTCCGGATCGCCGGTATCGATCGCGCCGGAATTCGGCTTGAGGAGCGGACTGTCAATGTCGAGCAGGAAATCTGTCGCATTGTTCCCTAGTCCGTTGGCCGCTCCGCTGAAAGTCTGCGAATGGGTCGTGCTGTAGCGGACATTCCATCCCCCCGCCGCGAGACTCTCCACCTGCGTATCGGTGGCAATCGTGCCGATCATATCGATCGAATTCTTCCAAAGTATCGAACCCGTTATGCTCGCGGCTTGCGGCCCCGCATTCCAGAACGCCGCGCCATAACCTCCCGTCCGGCTGGCCAGCACCGTGCAGTATTCGACTTTCATCGCCGCGCAGTTCGCGATAGACAGCGCCCCTCCGTTGCCCCCGGCATTGTTCCATCGGAGCAGACTGTTCCGCAGAGTGGCGTTGCATTCGTCGAGTTGGATCGCCCCTCCCTTGTCCGTCGTCCAGTTGGATTCAAATTCGCAGCGATCAATCAGTGCCGGCGTGCCCAGCGCGGAAATTGCCCCGCCTGGTCCAAAGGATGCGCAACTCCAAAAGGTGCAGCATTCAAGGGTGGCCGCCGGCACCCTGTTGAGCCGCACCGCACCGCCATGCACTTCCGTAGTACACTCCATGAAACCGCACCGGCGCAGCGTTACCGACATGCTCCCAGGGGGATTATACGGGTTTAGTTCCGAGTCCGCATAGATCGCTGATCCGCTCCAACTGGTGCATTTCGTGAAACCCATGTCCTCGATTACCACATGGCCTCCCGTTATTGTGATGCCGCGAAATTGCGGCGTCGGATACCCATAGCCGTACGGATCGTAGGCTCCATCCAGCAGCGCGCCGTTCCCTTTGATCGTGACGGACCTCGAAATCGTGATCCCTGTATTCACCGGGCCACTGAGGGAATTATAACTTGGCAGAATAACAATGGTCCCGCCTGTGGGAGCGACGTCCAGCGCAGTTTGCAACGTGCCGTACGGTGAGTAATAGGTGCCATCCTCATAGCCGTAGTAGTAGCCGTATTGATAGTAATAAGGCTCCCTCACCATGACGTAGATCACTTCCTTTGGAGTTGACGACCAGCTCCACAGATCGGTGTTTCCCTGGTATTCTTCAAAATTGGTCGCACCATCCCCGTCCCAATCCTGGGAACTATCATAAGCCAGCAGCGGGTTCATGTAATGCTCGCGCTCCCATTTATCCGGCACCCCGTCTCCGTCGCTGTCAGCGCTACCCGCCTTTGTGCCGATCTCATATTCCTCAAAGTTGGAGATGCCGTCTCCGTCTGTGTCCAGATTCCGGTCATTCACCGCAATATCGAGCCCCTGCTCCAGTTCCCATGCATCGGGCATTCCGTCCCGGTCCACATCGGTAAAAAGCGGATTGGTCACCGTGAAGGAAACATCATCCACGCCGGTATCTCCCATGGTCGTTCCATCAACATAAAAGGAAGGTCCGCTGTAGGCCGTGCCGGCTGCGGGATTCCGCTGACAACCCTTAAAAACGAGTTTTCCATTGAGCCATACATCCGCCGTGCCGGCCGGATCGATGCGCAGCGTCAGTCGCGCCCAGTCTTTTGCGTAGTAGCCCCCCGCCGCATCCAGCGGCGCTCCCGGCAGAGCGAAATTGTAAGGACATGGACTCCATGAGCCATACCACGTCTGTGAGGGAACGAATTTCGCGAGATATAATTGCGAACCCGCACTCGTTTGCAGAAATGCAAGGGCGTGACCATCCACGAAGATTTGAAATCCATCGCTGGGCTGCCACTGCGGCATATTCCAGTAGGCTCCCGTGTTCCACGAGGCTGGACGAATTTTCAGGTCCGCAAACAACACCTCCCCGTTGGTTAGTGGAACATGCCCTTTCAATGAGAGTTTCCGCCTTGCCTCTCCCGTAACGTGCTTCGGGATTCGTATGCTTTGACCTCCCCCGCCCGCATCCGTGGAAATAACAGTTATCAAGGGCGAGGAACTCAGCCACAGCGGCTGCGCTGCATTGATCGCTCCCGGAAGCCACGGGATGGCATCGGACGGACGCTTCTCGAATCCATCAGACGGAATGTCCTCCGCCCTTCCCGCCAGGACCAAAGTGAGCGCGGCGAAAACAGGGAAAAGTACGCATCGAAGGGCACGGTAATTCATGGGAATGGCCGGTTGAATTGAACTGAACAAAAGCCACAGCGTTAGGCTATGGTGCGCGCCCTTGAGGCGGAGCGATGCCTTGTGGATAGGCTTCCGGAGGCAAACTGGTATATTCTCCCGCTCGCAGTTTCTCCCTCCATGCGGCGGCGTCCTCCACCGCCCTTCGGGTTTCATTGGCTATTTGCTCGCCGGGAGAGGGAACAGAGTTCGCCTTCGGCGCTATTGGAGCTTCAACGGATGCGAGAATGTTCCCGGATGCCACTGCCGGTCTGGAAGCAGGCTCTTCAACCTCGTTTGATTCGGAAGAGACAGGCTTACGGGGCCAAAGAAACACCACCACTGCACCAACGCCACATAAAATCAGAGCCGCCGCCAGCGCACGCTTGAGAGTCGAAATCTTCATAAAAGGACACACGCGACAGCGCTCTGCGGATTTAGCTCTGTTTTGAAGGGAATCGGCGAAAAAGAAAAGACAAAATTTTGCTATTAGGAAGAAAAGCCGCGCTAATCGACCCGCAAAACACATCAAAGAGCGCGCATCTGTGTAAATGCGCCCGCAATGGATCGAATACCGCCGAACACAAACCATTTGACAGCGCACCACTTTAATCACCGAAGTTCTTTATGACACTAAACGCGCCTTTGCCGTCCGAATCAAGGTTCATCGCGCCCCTCCCTGCTTTCATGATTTCGCTGGCCGCCTTGGGTCACCGGGAATTGGAATCTCCCTCATTCGCCACCGTCTCCGCCGCCGGGAGACCATCACCCGAAGCACCGAAGCACCCTTTGGCGCTTGGAGTTTGGTGCTTTTCCTTTCCAAAGCGACAACGTCAGAATTTCATCATTCCACTCCCGGAATCAAGCTAAATCAAACCACATATTTCCCGCCAGGCCACTCTTCTAATACTTTCCACTCATCACCCGCGATGGTCTCTCCGCCGGATAATCCGCAGTCGGAGAGCCACACTCCACCCGCATGATTCTTTTTGCATGTTAAGCGCTTCCGCGTGAAATCCCGCCGTTATGCTCCGTGCCCTCTTCCTCCTCCCCCTTCTCGCTGTCACGGCTCCCGCTGCCGACTGGCCTCAATTCCGCGGCCCAGCCGGCGATGGCCATGCCACGGTGAAAGACCTCCCCGTCTCATGGAGCAGCAGCACGAATATCGCATGGCGCGAGCCCATCCCGGGGGCCGGCTGGTCCTCTCCGGTCCTCGTCGGCGGTCGTCTCTACCTGACCACCGCCGTCGTGACCTCCGGTGACGAAGCGAACCCCAAGGCCGACCGCTCCCTGCGGGTGCTGTGTCTTGACGCAGCCAGCGGCAAAGTGGTGTGGGACAAGGAAGTGTTCACCCAAAGCGGCATCAAGGCTCCCGACACCATCCACCGCAAAAACGGCCATGCCAGCCCCACGCCGCTCATCGCGGACGGAAAACTGTATGTTCACTTTGGTCATCAGGGCACCGCCTGCCTCGACCTCACCGGCAAAAAGCTCTGGGAAAACCGTAACTACTTCTACCAGCCGCGGCATGGCAATGGCGGGTCGCCCATTCTCGCCGACGGCAATCTCATTTTCGCCTGCGACGGCACCGTGGAACAATACATCGTCGCTCTCAAGGCCTCCACCGGCAAACAGGCATGGAAGTTCATCCGTCACACGGATGCCAAAAGCAAATTCGCCTTTGCCACCGCCACTCTCATCAATGCCGGGGGGAAGAATCAGGTCATCTCGCCGGGCGCGGATATCGTCAACGCGCTCGATCCCGTCACTGGAAAGGAGATTTGGCGCGCCGCTTATGAAGGCTATTCCATTGTCCCCAAGCCCGTCTTTGGCGACGGCCTGGTTTATATTAGCAGCGCCTTCGACACGCCCGAAGTGCTTGCCATCGATCCCACGGGCACCGGCGATGTAACCGCCAGCAAAGTTAAATGGGTGGAAACCAAATACGCTCCCAAGACTCCATCGATGATCTTCGACAATGGATTGCTTTATTTGGTCACCGACTCCGGCATCGTTGCCTGCCGTGAAGCCGTCTCAGGCAAACTCCTCTGGCAATCCGACCGCATTCTCCGGGACTGCTCGGCTTCTCCCATTCTCTGCGAGGACAAACTCTACGTGCTCGATGAATTCGGCAAGTGCGCCATCCTCGCCGCCGGACGCGAATACAAACTCATCGGCACTAACGAACTCTCCGACGAACGCACCCTTGCCAGCATGGCCGTCGATGACGGCACCATCTACCTTCGAGGTGAGAAGCACCTCTACTGCATCAAAAATCGTTAGGGTCTCTGCCGAATGACCCCGGATAAAGACACGCCCCTCGCCGCCATCATTCGCGACCGCATTCAAAAGAGCGGTCCCATGCCCTTCCCCAGCTTCATGGGCATGGCACTCTACGATGCGGCGCACGGCTACTACGCAAAAGGCCCGGGCCGCACAGGGCGCGCCGGCGACTTCTTCACTAGTGTCAGTGTGGGTCCGGTCTTCGGCGAATTGCTCGCGGGGCAATTCTGCGAAGTGTGGGAACAACTGGGAAAACCCGCCCCGTTCACGGTCATCGAACGCGGCGCCAGTGACGGTGCCTTCGCACTCGATGCCCTCTCCTGGGCCGCCGCGGAACGACCGGACTTCTTCGACGCCCTCCGTTACCGCATCGATGAACCCCTGCCCGCCCTCGAATCCGCTCAACGCCAATCCCTAACCTCATTTGGAAACCGCGTGGAATGGGCCTTCGGCGATCCCGTCACCGGCATCTTTTTTGCCAACGAACTCCTTGATGCCATCCCCTTCCGCCGCGTGCGGTGGAACGGCACCGAGTGGCGGGAACTCCTCGTCAGCTTCGACGCATCATCCGACGCCTTTACATGGCTGGAATCCGAACCCCGCGACCGCGCCACGGTGCGCCGCCTCCAGGCCCTTGGCACCGATTTTCCTGCCGGCTATACCACCGAAATCGCCCCCGCGGTCGCCAGCGAGATGCGACTCGCCTCTTCCTCGATCGAACAGGGGGCTCTCTTTTTCATCGACTACGGTTATCCGGCTGCGGATTACTACCATCCCTCCCGCACCACCGGCACCCTTCGATGTTATCGTGTCCACAAGGCGCACGAGAACCCCTTCGATGCCATTGGCGAAACCGACATCACGGCCCACGTCGATTTCTCCTTCGCCGCCCGTGCGGCCACCGCCGCCGGATGCACTCTTCTTGCTTTCCTCAATCAATCCCGCTTCCTCACTGCCGCCGCCGCCCCGGTTCTCCGGCGCATGGAAGGCCATTCTCCCGGCACGCATGCGTCAAAGTGGCTGCGCCAATTCCAAACTCTTACTCATCCCTCCCAGTTAGGCCACTCCTTCCACGTCCTCGCCCTCGGCAAAAACCTTCCTCCAAACGTCCAGCTCTCTTCCCTCCAACACACCCGCCCGCAGGACGCAGAAGAGCTTTTGCACGGACTTCCCTAACGCAAACTGATGCTTGAGAACTGAAGTGTCTTTGATGTTTGGAGTTTGAAACTTTCGCCGCAGGCGACGCCCTGGCTTTTCGTGAACGCCGTGTCATAGTTCGAAGTCCAACGACCCACCCTTCAGCCATGAAAACTCTCATCCTTACTGCAGCTCTGTCATTACTCGCCTGTGCCGCACAGGCCCAGGATCAACAGTCTCCGCCAAAGCTGGAAATCAAAAAAGCGGGCTCCGTGGACGAAAAACCGGAGGGCACCGCTTACCTCGGCATCAAAATGGAGAAGTCTGAAAAAGGCCTGATGGTGGACGCCGTTGAGAAAGGCTCCTCCGCTGCCAAAGCTGGATTGGAAGCGGGTGCCATCCTCACTGGCATCGACGGAATTTCGGTCGAGGGAAATCCCGATGTGGTTGTCAAAGTGGTCCGGGGAAAGAAACCCGGAGACGAAATCGAACTGCAATGGCGCACCGCCAGGGGCGAGGGTGCCGCTCGCATCACGCTCGGATCGCGTCCTGTCGAGGAACCATTCAGCGGGGAGAAAAAATCCTTCGATAAGAAACCGGCCGAATCCGGCCCCAAATCCGATAAAGGAAAGGACTTCGAACCGGTCCCTGCCGGAGAACGCCGCGGCTTCCGATACACACCTGAGCCTAACGTGAGGCCCCTGCCGCCCGCAAAAAAACAATTACGGGACCTCCCCCCGGAGGTGCAGGCGGATCCTTACAAGGACGTTAAAGAGAAAGAGCTCCGATTCAAAAAAGTGGATCCGTACGGGGACCCGGAAAAAGACCTGCTCCTGGAAACCCCGCGGCGCTTGCGGGATCTCGAAGTGGTTCCCTTTCGGGATCTGGACAACATTGATCTGAGAAAATCGAAATATCTGCTGCTCGAAGAGGACCGCCGGGACGGTGAACTGCCCCGCGACTGGGAGAAGCGCTTTGTCAATCCATCCGCGAAGCCCGCGAAGAAGAGAGATCTGGACGAGAAAGCCGTGTGGGACCGCGTCCAAAAACAAGTCGCTGGCGCTCTCAAAAAGGCTGGCCTGGACGACGGGGTGAGAGCAAAGGTGATGCAAGCCCTGGAGGACGCCCAACGCCACGAGTCCGAAACGGAAGCCCGCCAGGCCAAACTTGAAGCGGAAATTCAGAAACTCGAAAAGGCCTCCAAGGACCTCCAGGACCGTGCGAAGGAGTTACGCCAGGAATTGAAAAAAGCCGCCACGGAATAGGTTGACTCTCACCGAGCCTTAACTCGGCACCCCGTTGTTCTCCCCAAAAGTCCAGCAAATCCGTAAATTTTGGAAGAAAGTAAAGAAAGTATAAATTTTAGATTGCATGGTAACTGTGCCTATTATAGATTCTATGGTAAAATTCCCTACCCTTTACCATGGATTATATCGACGAGCGCACTCCCCTCGGCCAGCGTGTTCAACAGGTCTGCCAGCAGTCCGGAGTCAGTGACCTGTACATCACTCCGTGGGAGCCGCTGTGTTATAAGCGGAACGGAAGCCTCGTTTACGATACCTTTGTTTACCACCCCGAGCAGGCGCTGAAGGTCGAGCCGGGGTGCGTTGACTACGCGATGTCCTTTGCGGGGCTCCGTTTCCGTGTGAACCGGATGGTGACCAAGGGACGGTTCCGGTGGGTTTTGCGTTTGCTGCCAAGCAAGATTCCGCGGCCGCAGGACATCGCCGTGCCGGCAGCGGCGCTGAAAGCGTTCCTCGAAGCCAAGAACGGCCTTTTTCTCATCTGCGGAGCGACTGGTTCCGGTAAGAGCACCACCATTGCGTCCATGATCCTTCACCGCGCCGAACGCCGGCAGGAGCATGTGGTGACGTTCGAGGATCCTATCGAATATGTTTATCCCGACGGCACCCCCTCGCTCATGTCACAGCGTGAAATCGGTGAGGATGACCACGACTTCGGCATGTCACTGCGCGCTTCGCTGCGTCAGGCGCCGGACGTGATTGTGGTCGGTGAAATTCGTGACGGTGAAACGGCGGAGATTGCGCTGCAGGCTGCGGAAACAGGCCACGTGGTCGTTGCCACCCTGCACACCTCCGGCGCCGCTCAAACGGTGCAGCGTTTCCTGAAACTCATTCCCAGCGACCGTTTGGAAACCGCCCAAGCCAGCCTTGCCGACTCCCTGCGCGCCATTCTTTGCCAGCGCCTGCTGTTCGACAATATCCGCCAGCGCCGCTTCGCCATTCACGAACTGCTGCTCCAGTACGATTCCACCACCAACCTCATCCGCCGCGGCGAATACAAGAAGCTCGACCAGGAGCTCGAAACCGGCTGGAAGAAAGGCATGATCTCATGGGAGCGGAGCATCGACATGCGCTCCTCGGAGGGGTGGAACGTGCCGGTCATCGAGAAGAGCGGCTTCACCCAGGATGAAGTGGAGGCCTACATGGCGGAGCACGGACGCTAACATTTTCAAACCACCCAATCACCCGCATGAAACTCAAAGACATCAAAGACGTGCTGACGTTCCGGGCATTCCGGCCGGAACCCGACGACAACAGCGCGCCGTGGTCACGCCGTTTTTCCAGCGAAAATACCCTGGCACTCAATATCGGACGCCGCCGCGTCAGTTGGACCGCCCTCGACAAACGCGGGGAGTTCCGGGACCCGGGCACCCAGGACGGTGATTTCAAGGATTTGGTGACCCAAATGGGACCGGAGTGGCGCAATCTCACGGACAACGGGTGGTGCTCCGTTTCCCTCAATCACCGGTTCGTCATCACTCTGGAGGTAAACCTCAGCCGCCGCGCCGGTCTGGAGCAGCAGCTCAAAACCAATCCTAAAGCCGTGCTCGGCGCCAAAGCGGAACGCGGCAAGAAGTACTCCATCCTCCACAACCCGGAGAGCAATACCAGCATCCTCCTCGCAGTCGAAGAGGAAGCCATAAACAAAACCGTTAGCATGATGAAGGAGTCCGGTCTCAATGCCGGACGGGTCGCCGTGGGTGTGTATGGCATGATGCTCGATTTGATAGAACAGGTGGCCGAGGCCCGCCGTGCGCGCGCCGTTTCCCATCCAGGTGAGCCGTTTGGCAGCGTAGTCATGGTGGCCTGTAATGAAGGCTCCGTCTGTGTTCTCAGTCAGCGCGAGGAGCAATGGACGGAACTCCGCTCACGGACCGATCTCTACACCGACGACATGACGCCGGTGCTCGACATCATTCTGCCTCTCATTCAAAACGCGGGGCCCGGCACCAACGTGGTCTTTATGAACAGCGAGGCGGGCTGCCAGCTGCCCGAACTCCTCCGCCAGCGCATTCCCGGCGTCGCCGTCAGCGATGTCACCGCCCCCTGCCAGCTCTGGAAACTCCTAACTGACTCCTGATCCATGAATAAATCCAGTATCATGCACGACCTCAAGCCGGAGCGGCCCGACCTTTCGCCGCCGCTGCCCGCCTTCCTGATGGTGCTGCCCGTGCTTTTCTACCTCTCATGCGTCGGCGCCGTCGGCCTCGGAGCGCTTTTCACCCTCAAAACGAATCAGGCACAAAAAGACGAACAGCGCGAGCTCGACAGCGAGCAGGATGTGAAGCGTCAAATCATGGCCTTGAAACAGGAACAGAAGATCATCGATGATACCCATGCCAAAGCCAGGGAAGTCGAGGCATGGATGCACAGCACCGAGCCCCTCATGGATGTCGTGTGCGCCGTGATCAACAGTGTGAAGAAGACACACACCCTTTCCTCGCTTCGTCTCTCCCGCACGGCGGATAAACCCGAGCACATCGAAATGCGCATCGAAATCAATAACGGCGGGAACCAGCAAAAAGAGGACACCGTACAGGCGCTCGTAAAGCAGGGCTATCAAACCTTCCGGGATGACCTTATTGCACCTAACAAAAACGACAAGGATGGGGCCGTGACCTATACCGCCACGCTCGTCAAGGCCGCGTCGTCTGAAGAATAACGCCCATACGATTTTGTCCTTATGAACGCCAAACATCTTGCCAGTCTGCTCCTGTTTATTGTCGTGTTGCTTCTCTTCCAGCTCACGATCATGCTTAACAAACGCTGGACGACCGCCATGGAGGCGACCCGCGATGCTGAGGACCGCCACGGCGCCGCCCGCAAGGAACAAACGGATACTTCCAACGCGCTGGAGAAAGTCCGCCGTGAAACCGCCGCCCGCCGGAAATACCTTGAGATGTGGCGCCAGAAATTTGAGCAAAGCGGCACGGAAATCAGTGCCAAAAACGAGTTCACCCGCATGCTCAAACGCTTCCCCACGCTGGTCCAGTTCGTAACGAACACTTCCGGTGCTGTAGAAAACAAGGACATGGGATTCGTGAACCGCCGCATCACCAGCTCCGTGAAACTGGAAGGGGATGCGGAAAAGACCATTCAACTGCTGGCTTCCATCGAACGTGAGCTTTCCACCAGCCGCATCTCCATGCTGGAGATCCGCAAGGGCCAGCGCGGCAATGACGTGGAGTTGGATCTCGCCGTCGAGTTTCCCCTGCTCGCCGTCGCGGAACCTGAAAAGAAATAACCCCTCGCAGCCATGAAATCGCACACCGCTATCACCGCCATTCTGCTCTGCTCTGCGGCCTTCGCCCGCGCCGACGTCGAGGTCACCATGGCCGCGCTCCGCCGCATTGGGTTCCTGCCCCAGGACAAAGCCGATCTCCGACCCGAGGACAAACTCGACATCAAGCGCCACAATCCGTTCGCGGAGCGCAAGAAAGTCGTCGCCGCCAAGTCTCAGGATTCCGTGGAAACCGAGGAAAGCAAGCTCCGCGCCTTTTTCCAAAAACAGGATGTCACCGGCATGATGAAGATGGGCGACAAACGAATCGTCACGCTGGGACGTCTCTCCCTCGAACAGGGGCAAACCATTCCCCCGGTGATTCCGAGTCAGACTCAAATCCTCCGGGTGATCAACGTGGACGACAACATACTGGAAATCGGCTGGGTGGAGGATGCTGCTTATGACACCGCCACACCGCGCAAGATTCAGAAGAAGATCGACCTTAAGCCAAAAATAACCAGCCTCCTGGCCTCCGAAGACAGCACCGGCGCCAACGCCCAAACATTCACCATGGATGACAAGGGCAAAGTGCTCCTGCCGCCGCGCGATGTCTTCCCGAATCCCTCCTCCATCGCTGAAAACTTTCCTCCCGGCAGCGATACCAATCCTGCCAGCGCGCTGAGCGACGACGAACAGGCGCAGAAAGCGGCGCTTGAAGCTGCCCACGCCGCTGCGCAATCCACTACTCCGCCACCAGAGCCCGCACCCGATGCAGGTGCCATTCCGCCTCCGGAAAGTACTGAGGATCCCGTCCAGCCCGACCCCGAAGTTGCTCCGCCTCCCAAAGAGGCACCCCCGCCTCCAGCAGGGGCCCCCAAATAAGCAAACGGAGCGTCAACCCGTGTCCTCCATGCACATGCGCCTTCAAGGAACAGCCCGCCGCCGGCGGGCCAGGGGTTTTTCCCTGATAGAACTTATGCTGGTCGCGGCGGTCGGCACTGTCGTGTTTACAGCCGGGGCACTCGCTTTCCGCGTGGTGGCCAACAATCAGCGGGCCGCCGGCTCTTTCCAATCGGTGCCCCTGCCGGCAGCCACCGGACAAAACTTCTACGGCGGGCCGCTCACCAGCGTGGACAGCTACACCGCTCCCAATTTCGGCCGCTGTTCCCAGGCGGATGTAATGCGGACGATGTTCCTCGAAGAGGTATCCAAGAGTGTCGCGGTATTCGCGCTCCCGCGCGGCATCCACATCAATACGATCCGCGGACGCACTCTCAATCTTTACAACCGGCTGCCACAATCGCTCGACACGCCCGCCGCCTTCCTGGCCTTCCTGCAGGCAAACCCGGACACTGCCACCAAGGCACAGGTCTTCGTCAATTATCGCGGTGTCCCGCCGGACTCCGCCACCACGAATTACACGGTCGTCGATCCCGACACTCTCGAGTCGTCCACGGTTTCCTCCACCGATTACGTCACCAACGCCTCCATCTTCCTCCTGCAGCCATCGGGATCGAACACCCAGTTGTGGATTCGCTGCGTGTACGAAATCGATTACGTGGATATTCCGGTCAATCCTGACAACCCGGATGTGCCCTGCGTTTTTGCTTCGGTGCGGCGGTATGTCGCCGATACCCTGACTCATTACTATGATGTCGTTTATCGGGATGCGACCCGTGCGCAGGCGGGCCCGGCAGTCGCTCACTTCGAACGCGCCGACCGCGCCGTGTACAGCGAAACCGGTTTGGATAAGTATAAGAAAGCGGGCAACCAGCCGTTCTATCTGATCTGGTGGCCCGATCCGGGCCTGAACCGGCTCAGAGGCACGACTGCCACTACTTACTCCGCCAGCACTCCGCAGGCGGCCTATGCGAAACACGAGGGCCAAACCTCCTACTTCCTCGTGGTTCCCCAGTTTCCAGCATTCTGACCACCAGGCCTTATGAGGACATCTTCACACCTCTGCAAAAAGCCCGCCGGCGGCGTCCTCGTCCTGGCTTTGATCGCTATCGGGTTCGTTGCGGTTGGATTCTCCACATGGATTTCCATGCTGGGACAGCGCGGACGCGCCGCGGAAATCGAAGAGCATGCGACCCGCCGCCGCATCGCCGCCTACAACAGCCGCGCTGCCATTCAGGAATACACCCTTCAACGCATGATTACGTCCAGCGGGGATGCCAACGGCGTGTCATTCGATCCGTTGGGAGGCGCGCTGGACGTGGATCCCGGCGACGAACGTCCGCTAAAAGGAATGACCGTCACTTCCGCTCCGGCATGGACCGGCTACCCCCTTGCCAGCAGCACGCGGCTCGCGGGTCTGAACGGATTCTCCCCGACATGGGACTATCCCTATTCCAAACAACTCGACGTCACCGCTGCTACCAAGGCTCTCGGATTCAACAAGGTGATGATTGGCACGGAAGGCGATTTCAGACTCGAGGAGAACTTCACCAACACCGCGAGCTATCTCAGAACCTACATTCGCAGCCGCAGCCTGGTCCTCGGCGGCGATCTCCTCGTCATTCACCGGTCGAAACTCAGCACACCGGCCGATCCCATCGTCACGGGTAACGTCAGCGTGGATGGCCGGGTAATGCACTTCAGGCCGGACCTCGCGGAGGCCAGTTACACGGCGCGCTCCGCACGATTCATCTCAAGCCCCGGCACCATGAACGTGAGGCCGAAGAACCTGAGCGGCGCAAATCTCGCTCCCACGAATCTGGCGTGGGTTCCGCTCACCTCCGGAGCGATCAACGGAGCAACGGATTTTTCAGGCAAATTGAACGTCATTGAGGACGCCGCAAACGGGGGCAATTCGCTTGTCCAAAGCCTCACCGCGAGCGCCGCCACGCTGCAGAACACCAGCGGCGCCACTCCGATGACCGATCCCCGCGGCTATTCCAATCCGGGCGCGGGTGTGGTGACGGTCACGCCCTCCATCGGTGTTACCAATCCCGCCGATCTTCCCAGCGTTATCATCAAGAACGAGGTGTCGGAAATCATCATTGAAGGCCAGGACCCGACGAATTTTGCCACTTACGCCCGGTATCGCCCTGCCATGGCTATCGTTTATATCCAGGACACCACTTCAGTGCGGAAACTCACGACCATCCGGCTGCGCAATCAGGGAGGCCGGCGCATGCTTCTCGCAATCAAACAGAATGGCGATGTGGCCGGCGGAGCGGTCAATGTGATCCTGGAGGATACCAACGCCATTTCGGAATGGAACATGATAATCCTCGCCGAAAACACACCTCTCACTTTTTCGCTGGGAACCCCGGGCACCCTGAACCTCATGGGGGGTATCCAAACGGATGCTGCCCTAACGGGTCCCGGGACCGGCAAGACTCTGGCCATCCAACTGCAAACCGACACGCGCGGTCTAATCAAAATGGCGCCCCGCGCAGGGTGGGTGGAAACCATTATGCCGGATAAGATTCCGGCCAGCACCGCCGACAACACATGGTAAGCCGATGAACGCCTCACGCTCTTTTCGCGGCTTCGTCCGCTCCGGATACACGCTTGTGGAAGTGCTGGTCGCTTCCGGTCTGGTCGCTGCGGCCATTGCCGCTGCCGCCAAGCTCAGCATGACCATGTCAAAGCAGGAAGAGATGGCCCGGGGGCAGGCCGCTGCCATCCGTTATGCCGAGGCCGTCGCGCGCCTCTGGCAGCTCGGCGCAAATCCCTCCGATGTTTTGCTCGCTCAAATCAACGGCGTCTATAACCCCGATCCCCTGACCGCCGACTCCGTCAACACGATGAGTTGGGTGATCACCCCCGTCGCGGGAGGCGCTTCACTCGGCACGGACGGAGGTATTGCTCAGGGCAACGTGGAGCAGGCCACCGTCACCGTTACGTACCGGCCTTACGGCAGTTCCTCGAACGCCACTCTCACTCTCGACGTTTTGCGTCCCGCCGCCTCTCACCGCTGACCGACCTCCGCCATGCTCAAGAAAGTCACACTCACCAACGTCAATTCCGGACGAAGCTCTCAGATCGTCGTCGATACCGATGATGATGCCAAGGCGCTCGTAGGCTGCGGTAAGGCTCCCAATGAGGTGGCCAAGATTACCACCGTGACGGGAGTGGACGAAAAGATCCACCGCCTGACAGGCTCAAAGCCGAGCCTCGACGACCGGGTGAACCTGTTTTCCGGCGTGGCCCGGTGTTTGGAACGGAACATTTCCACCATCAAGAGTTTTGAACTCCAGGCGAACCGCGTAAAGTCGCCGCGCTACAAAGGTGTGGTCGCGGATATCGCTTCACAGATCAGTCAGGGTGAAAAAGTGAGTGATGCCATGGGCCGCACGCCGGACCTGTTTGGCGAAGCCATGCTCGCGCTCGTCCGCGCCGGTGAAGAGGCGGGACGCCTGCCGGAAGTCTGCAATCGGATCGCCAAAGGTCAGAAGAAGACACTCAAGATTCTCAAGAAGCTGAAGTCGGGGATGATCTATCCGGCCATCGTGCTCATCATCGGTGTCGCCGTCGTCATCACCATGAGTATGACCCTGGTGCCGTCGCTGAAAGGCCTCTACGCCCAGTTTCACAGTGAACTGCCGGCCGCTACGAAGTTGATGATGGGACTCTCCAACATTCTGCTCAAACAGCCCTATTTGGTGGCCATTCCCATTATTGGTCTCGTTGTGCTTTTCAAAAACTGGGGGAAGATCAACGCGATTCCGCGGGTGCAGCGCTTTTGGCTGAAGCTTCCGACCGTCGGCAACATCGTCCGGAAATCCTCCGCCGCCGTGAGTTTCCGCACTCTGGCGATGCTTATCGAATCCAACGTGCGCATCTCCACCGCTCTGCGCATTACCGGTGAGAGCGCTCCCAATATCACTCACCGTGACTTTTTCTCCGCCGTGCAAAAGCACATTGAAGAGGGTCTTTCACTTCACGAAGCTTTCCTTCTCGAATCCCACCTGCTTGGAGCGGATGGGCGGTCCATTTCCGGCCTCATGCAACTCTCCAGTGAAACGGGTTCGTCCACCGACATGCTCGAGGAAATCGCCGACGATTACGAAGAGGAACTGGATAACATCGGGAATCAGATCGACAAGATTCTCGAACCGATCACGATCATTTGTCTAGGGGTGATGGTTGGGTTCCTCATCTACGCCATTTACTCTCCGATCTTCAGCCTCGGAAAAGTCATCCTCCCGCAAACCAAAGCCGCGGTAAAAGGCAAGTAAGGCCGCCTTTGGCGGAGAGCGAAATCAGAAGGCGGCGCTGTCATCATGCAGCCTGCAACCGGACTTGTTGCGCGATGCAATGTTTTCGGCGCTGTTTCACGGCGCTACTTCGGGAACTCCCATGAAGCGCCGTGTGGCACGGCTGGTGCAATATAAGAAACCGACGAAGGAAACAAAGACCCGATCAGAAGACCAGAATCAGAAGAGCACTCGGAAGATTCGAAATCAGAAGAAAGGAAAATCGGAAGTTTCCCGTCGCCACTGGCCCGCCCTGAATAAGAGTGGGCCAGACCTTTTCAAGGGTTCCACCTTAAGGCGGCCACGCTGCCCGGAACTCTTCCCTTTCAGCCCCGCTGAGGCCACGCCCCGCGGGGCTTTTTCTTTTCCGGACGCAGAAGGGGGTTTCAGGCGAATTGAATTTGCCGAAATCGTTGCATGCCCGGCGCGCAGTTTTTCTTGTCGGCGCGCACCGCCCAACGAGAATCCGCGCAACTTCAGGTTCCGTCATGTCGCTTATCCTCCTTCGCCGCATCGCCGCTTTTGTGTGCGTTCTTTTGCCAACCGGGTGCAGCCCGGAGGCTCCCGCGCCTGCCCCCAAAAAAGCGTCCGCCAGCGCGATGTCCCCCGCGCCTTCCCTGCCCCGCCCAAGGTTAAGGAACATGTGGACCTCGCCCTGAACCTCGATCACCGCGCGGTGAAAGCCAACGTGCCGAAGCCAGCTGCTATTCAGGGTGAGAATGGGGCCTTCACGATCTTCAGCGGGAACAACCGTATTAATATCGGCGTGGGGCGCATCATGGCCAATGGCACGCAGTTGACGAAAATTCCCGCGGAGATAAAAAACCTGACTCTCTCTTTGAGCGACGCCGGTGTCCTAACGGTATCGCGGGATAGTGCTCCGCCAGCCGAATTCAAAATCCCGCCGCTGCCGGCGGAATGAGGAGCGCTGTCACCGCCTGACGCGGCGCATTTCGAGGCGGTCCTTGTCGATGAGTGACTGAATCCATGCCGAGTCCGGACAAACGGCGACGCCGCGGTAAAAGGAAAGTGTGGGCGACTGCGCGAGGAAATTCCATGTGCCCCGAACTTCCGTATTGATGGCCAGCAGGCGGCCGCGCTCGTCGATGACAGGCCCGCCGCTGTCGCCAGGAGCGAGGGGAGCATTGTGACGAAGTTCCCGCCAGCGCGCACCGGAGGGAAGTTCCTGAATGCGTCCGATATGCACGACGCGTCCGCCGCTTCCACCGGCTCTCACGTCCGGAAGACCGTGGGATCCGAAGCCGCCCGTAAAGATGAGCGTTCCGTTTTCGCGCGCGGGGAGTCCTGTCAGGGAAACCGTGCCTCCCGGCGTCAGCGGCGCATGCACCAGTCCGAGATCCGGCTCGCCCCGTGCTTCAGAGCCGCACCATACGATGCGTGAGGGCACAGCGCGCAATTCGCCATCCCGGGTGATGGTCACCAGCGTGGGCGAACCTTCATCGAGGCAATGGGCCGCGGTTAGAAAATATCCATCCGCAGCCACGGCCACAGCGCTGCCGGCGAAGACGGTGCGGCTCCTGCCGGTGAATCTCGCATCATAACGAACGACATCGCCGGTGCGCCCTGTTTCGTGAAGGGTCATCTTCATTCCGGAGGGCAGCAGCAGAGCTGTGCGGGCCAGCGTGTATCCCATGACGGGTTCACCGCCGATGGTCTTATGAGACCACAGCCTCAAACTTGCGGCGCGCCGCGCATTAAGCACTTCGCCAGCCATGGTCTTTTCCTGGTCCACCGTGTCGGACAAATGCCGGCAACCGCTGAAGCCAAAGGCCAGCCACAGGCACAGCGGGATTCCCAGCAGGCCTGTGCGGAGGCGTCCGGCGAGCCGTTTAGGGCCCGAGGAAAGAGGTTCAAGTGGCAAAGAGGACATCCCGTTTGGGTCGACGGAATGAACCTCTCCGTCAAGGGAGGACGTGGAAACCGCCGGCGGCGGGCCTGGTTCGAATGTCCTTAAGGGATATGTTAGTGCTGCACGCGCAGGAAGACCCGCGTTCCGGAAAAGGGGCCGGGAGCATTGGCAGTGGTGGAGGCGCCGGCAGCCGGGATATTGCTTTGTATCGTATCCCAGGTAATCATATCCAGTGAGCTTTGCAGGGTGTAGAGCTTGCCAGGGCGGGAGTTCCATGTGACGTCGATGGAGCCGTTAGGCTTAAAGGTGATGCCGGTGACGATAAACGGGCTGGCGGGCCACTGGGAAATGGTGGCGGGGGATTCACCGGCGGAGAGCCGGGAGATTTCGTCAGGGGTGAGGCCGCCGGCAAACACGGCGAAGTCATCGATATAACCGTTAGTGTAGTCCGCCGCGCCGCCGCCGATGGTAAGCTGGTTAATGTCCACCGGGAGGGCCACGCCGGTGCCGTCGAGCGCGAGGAGGCCGTCGATCCAGATTTGTTTGCGCGCGCCGCTTTTCACGAGGGCGAAGTGGTGCCACTGGAGGAGATTGAGGCCTCCGGGCACGGGACCGGCAATGCGCGTAATCTGGTTGTCGCAGCAGCCGGAGTTGTCGAAATACAGGTTGCCGTCGGACCACGGGGTATGCGCCTGGATGCCGCGGGCGCTGGAAGCGCTGGAGGGCGAGAAGGCCCAGAACGCGGAGGAGTTTTTGATTTGGTTGAGCATCTGCCAGTAGCTGATCGTGATGGAATCGCCCGCGGTGGCAAGGTTCATGAAAGCGGCGTCAGCGACGTTGACAGACTGGTTGCCGACCGAGGTATCGAAGAACATGGCGCGGTCGCCGGGAGAACCGGAATGGCCTCCGCCGTCGGGGGTGTAAGAGCCGGTGGTGGCGCCTTCGATTCCAATGACCGCATCGCGGGCCACGGCCGGATTGGACGCATCGTTGAAGGACCAGTAGGCCAGGAGGAACGTGCCGCCGGGAGTAAAGGGCACGCTCGCGGCGCTGCTCGGATTCGATCCGTAGAGGGCCTCGACGCGGTCCTTGAAGCCATCTCCATCGGTATCCGCTTTGTTGGGATTGGAGCCGGGATCGGTTAGGGAATTGAAATTGCCCGAGTTGTTTTCCTGCGAGTCGGTCAGGCCGTCACCGTCAGTGTCAGGGACGAGCGGATTGGTGCCGGTGCTGGTGGCGCTGACCCATGTGCCGGTGCCGGTTTCCGCGCCGTCTGAAAGGCCGTCATTATCCGTGTCAGGCAGGGTGGGATTCGTGCCGCGGGTGAATTCCTGCACGTCATTCGATCCGTCCTGATCAAAGTCACCTGTCGCCGTGAGTTTTGTCAGGTCGGCGGGGAAATAAGTGTATTCGTACTGGTCGGCAATGCCGTCGAGGTCAGCGTCCTGCGACGTGCTAATCTGAGCGGGCGTGCGCGCGCGCGTGGCAAGGTCCGTGATCTCCTGCGCGGAGAGCGCCGCGGCGAAGATGGAAAAATCGTCGATCGTGCCGTTGATGCTGCCGTTTGCGTTGTCGCACCCGATATTCAGCGTGGCAAAGTCCGTCTTGAGCGGGATGGCGTTGCTTCCGGACAGGACTTCATTGCCATCAATGTAAACTTTTTTGGACGTGCCGTTTTTGACAAAGGCATAGTGGTGCCATGCCAGCCAGTTGTGAGCGCCGGGCGGGACGCCGTTGATACGCGTGCCTGCGGCGACGGCGCCGCCACTGTCGAAATAGATATTGTTATTGCTGTAGGGATTGTGGGCCTGAAAACCGCGCTGACCGTCCGCCGAGCTTGCTGAGAACGTCCAGAAGCTGCTGGAGGCCGGTGTGGCGTTGAGCTTTTGCCAAAAGCTGTAGGTAAGACGGTCAAGCCGCGTGCCGATGTTGAGCCACGAGGTATTGGCCACAACAACCCGCTGGCCGGGAGGCGTCAGGCTGAGAGCCTTGTCGCCGGGGAGGCCCGTCGCGCCGCCGGCATCTGCGGTATAAACTGCCCCGGCAATGGCACCCGAATAACCCGCCCGCGTGTCCACTGCCACGGCGGGGTTTGCGGAATCGTCAAACTTCCACCATGCGAGCAGCAGGGGCACTCCACTGGCTCCCGGGATGCTGACCGCGTTGACCGGATTGGAGCCATAGGTGACTTCCTGGCCGTCGGTGGACAGGTCGCCATCGGTGTCGGTGACGAACGGGTTGGTGCCGGCATTCGTGGTATTGACGAAAGTGCCCGTATTTGTTTCTGCGCCATCCTTCAGCCCGTCGTTGTCTGTGTCCGGATTGAGGGGCGAGGTACCGGTGTCGGAGGCACTGACCCATGTGCCTGTGTTGGTTTCCACGCGATCCGTGAACCCGTCACCGTCGGTGTCGGGACTTGAGGGATTGAGACCGCCGGCAAATTCCACGGAGTCCGTCAATCCATCCTGATCCCGGTCTGCGGCTCCCCCGGCCAGTTTGGTAAGGTCGGCGGGGAAAAAGGAATACTCCCACATGTCAGGAAGACCGTCGGCGTCCGAATCGTTAGCCGCGATGCCGGCGAGGGACAGCGGCGAAGTGCCGCCGGAGAGCGAAGCGATCTCCGCGGGGGTCAAAGCGCTGGAGAAGATTGCGAAGTCGTCAATGTCGCCGTTGACGTATTCGCCGGTGTTCGCTGCGGCACCACCGATGTACATGGTGGAAAAGCCCGAAGTGATAGGGGCGGTATTCGTCCCTGTCATGCGCTGGAGGCCATCGACCCAGATTTCCTTGGCGGCTCCGTTTTTCACGAGCGCGATGTGGTGCCACGCGGTGAAGTCGGTGCCAGCCATGTTTATCTGAGTCCGCATGGTGGCGTCGCAGCAGCCGCCGGTATCGAAATAGATCGTGCTGTCGCCCCATGGCAGGTGGGATTGAAAGCCGCGCAATCCGGCTGCGGTGGGCTGCACGATGGAGAAAGCCGTGGAATTCCGGATGGCCACATGCTTGATCCACAGGCTGACGGACATGATATCCGTGGCTGCCGTGGCATTGAGAAACGTGGCATCCAGCACCTGAATGCGCTGGTTCGCGCCGAACCTCGCGGCCTTGTCTCCCGCTGCGCCCGTGCGCCCCCCGGCATCCGGCGACAGCGCTGCTCCAGCGAGGAACTGGCCTGGTTTGCCCGCGCGGACGTCGATCGTCACGTTAAGCGGACTTGATGTATTGAAGTCCCAGAAGGCGATCAATTCGGCGTGACCCGTCCCGACGCTCCCCATGCCGGCGGCTGCCAGGGCAGAGAGGAGGGAGAAGCGCTGCAGGAAAATGGAGGAGGTATGCATGGCGCGGATTTTGTTCATGCGGACTCATTCATGACAATCTCATAATGTGAAAACTTTTGTCACTGAAAGCATGGAGGTGGCAAATGACAGAAAAGTATATTTCTAAGGGGCACGATTGAAAAAAGTGGTTTGATTTACCTTGATTTAGCCCGATTTTCCGGGACCGAGAAGAGTCTTTTGATACAATTCCGCCAGGAAGGGTTGTTTGCTGGAAAACAGAGAAGAGACCCGCCATGGGGGTCCGGCGAGAGTGGAGATGCGAAGTGGCTGCAAGGGTTTCGGAGAGCGACCGATCGATCGCGAGAGCTGCCCCAGAGATGGCGAAGGGCTCGCGCTTTGCCTGGGGCCGGGCCTCTTGCCTGGAGCCGACCGAAGCCCGCTGGAGAGGCGGAGTTTATGACTGGGCAAAACTCGTTCATGAGTAACTTCGGTGATTAAAGGGGTGTGTTGTCAAAGGATTTTTGACTCAGTAACGAAAGAATCTGTTCTGCATCGGGCCGGTGCAGCCCATTGACACGCCGCACGTCTGGTTCGCTCTCTGCAACCGCCCCTGCACTGCAATTTCCCCCTCAGCCGACAGTTTCTGCGGCCGGCTACGGCGGTCACTTCCGCGCCGTGCAGGGCTTCAAATTCACCGATACCCTGTCCCCCGCATGAAAATCATCCTCTACGACCAGAAACGCTTTGCCAGCAGTTAATTAGACGACTTGCGAGAGAGGCCAGTGGATATCCATCGATCGTAAAGCTCATCCCTAACCGGGTCAGCCCATTCTGATCTAAACAACGATCCCTTCAGGAAAAGCCACAAATTAACTTCGCTTCGGAGATCCACATGACACAACTCCGCTGCTTTCTTGAGATCTTCCACAGCCCCTCGAGCATTATAGGCACAGCACAACTGGGATTCGGTGATCTCGCGGATGTGGCACGCGATGTCATTGATGTTCGGGATGTGCGCGATGCTCTCTGGAATCGGCGAACCGAGGCCATCGAGAGTAAGATGACGGTCCGACTCAATCCAGTCCTTGATGTCCTTCGCCTTGGCCAAGGCGAGAAAGTGCTCGCAAAACTTGTCGATCTCGCTGTGTGACTCACCCAATTCGTCGCAGTACCGCTGAAGGCAAAGGACGCCAATAACGGTCTTCGCGCGCAAAGAGAGTAAGTACAACAAAACGGAGAACATTTCCCGGCAGAACGACCAGAGTGCAAAGCGCGGAAATCCTTGCACCCATTACTTCAAACCGACAACCGAATGGCGAAACTTTAGCGGATCCACGGCATCATTCAGCGGCAATTTGCGGCCCAAGTGTATGCGCCTCGTTGACAGTCCGCCCTTTAGGAAATGTCCTGCGCGTCTCTCATCACTGAAGATCCCGGCCTGCCCCGCTCCGTATGAGCGCCCGAAACCACTGCATCGAGGGCCGCTCGCTCCAGATCCCCGCACCATGCCCATACTGCCGGAGATCTCCGGAATCTCTGACTGGCTGAAGGCGCAGAACCCCGAAATCACTGCCGACCAGAATCCCACTTACGCCGGGCAGTGCTTTGACCCTGACCACTCTCCGGTCGTCTCGCGGCTCCTCTTCAAATACTTTGAGACGCCCGGCGCGTTCGAGCTGTTCTGTATCAAGCCGGTGCGGTCCACCCACACGACCCAACGTGTGGTTCGCGCTCCGCCGCGCGTTCTTTTACCGCCCCTGCACCGCCATCCTCGTGATGCACACAAGGCAGGACGTCAGGAAAAGAGAAGGACGACTGCGCCCCTATCATCGCGGGCATTCCGGACCTCTCCGGCAGCGAGCTCGACGGAACGGAAATCACCGCTGAGGGTTTCGGTTTTCACGCTCGATGCTTTAAGTCGGCAGCGGCCAATCAGCCTCCATCCTCACCTCAACCGCCGCCAATATCGTGATCCTTGTCGAGTGCGAGCAGCACAAAGCCGTCGGCGACATCACCACCATTTCGCTGCGGGTGGGAGATGGCCCCTGCGTGCCAATGGCACGTGTCATCAAAGCCCGGGGTTTCAACCCCGGGCACCGCCATGGGCAAGGATTTTTGAGCGCTGAAAGCGCGTCTCATTCAGTACAAGCGACGGTTGCACCGCCGCCTTGCCGTTTCATTTGTTTCATTTAATAAATGTTATCCTATCGGTCCCGGATTCGACATGATGCACGCATGCCACAATCTCTGAGCCTCGTTATTGTCCACATCATTTTCAGTACGAAAAATCGCCAACCGTGGATCGATCCGTCCATGCGGCCGCGCCTTCACGCATATCTGGCGACCGTGGCTCGCGATACGGGTTGTGAGGCATACCGAGTTGGCGGCGTGGCGGACCACGTGCATCTGGCCCTGACACTTCCCCGCACAATCACGCAAAGCGATTTGGTCAGGCACTTGAAGACGGCATCGAACCATTGGCTGGGGATCCAGGATGTCCGCTACGCCGGTTTCGCATGGCAGCGAGGTTACGGTATCTTCTCCATTGGAAAGTCCCAGTTGCCCGGACTCGTGAGGTACATTGACGATCAAGAGTCACATCACAAGATCAGGACGTTTCAGGACGAACTCCGTGAATTCCTGAAACGGTATGAACTTCGTTACGAAGAGGCATACGTGTGGGATTGAGGGATTGAACCCCGGCGTCGCCAGCATGAGACGCGCTTACAGCGCTTTTCCGGTCTGTTGACCGTTGTCCCGGGGTTGAAACCCCGGGCTCTTATGACACGTGCCGTTGGCACGGGGGGAGAATGCGCAAACTCCAAACCCCCTGCGTCTCGCGAAAGTAGCGGGAACAAGAAGCGAATCCCTTCCGACACCTTCTGAGAGTGCCCACTGTAAGGGAAAGGTGCGGGAAGGCGATGAGAAGAAGCGCTGGTATTTGACGGAGTGGACCGAGACACCCAAAACGGAGCGCAAAGGAAAAGAGATGTACCCAATCGCGCACCCTGGCCGGTGGAGCGCGCAGTTCAGCGCGCTAACCGGGATCGCCTTCGATTCGCTAACGTAGGGAAACATCGTTCTGCGGTTTCTCGACGCCCAAAACGACCCGGTCAAACTGCGCGCCTTCAATAAAGAAATCCTCGGCATCCCCCGAGCCTATCGTTCGGGACGACGATACTACATACGAGCAGCTCCGACGGCTAATCCCCGGCCCGTTTTGGAACGACCCGCCGCCGTGGCGCATGCGGAACGAGGACGGAACCCTGACGGGAACCATCCCTCTCGTTTCTAGCCAAGTCAGCTACATCGGAATGACCGTCGATAACCAGAAGGACACGGTTAAATACCGTGTGCGCGCGTACGGTAAAGACTGATGCTCGTACCTTATCGACTACGGGCGCTTTCCGGCGCAGCCGGGCTTTACGACAATCGACGGCATTTCGAGTCCTATCTATGTGTGCCACATGGACGTCCAAGGCACGCGCTGGTATGACGCCATCGACCTGTGTCCCGCGGAATCCCGGCGCGTCGTTGGAGCAGCAGGCGCGAAGGAGTCTATCCAGACGACCGACCGTATGGCCTGTCAAAGTAAACGTCAAGAGCGGGCGTCCGGTGCTAATTCTCTACTTCGATCACAACTTTTGGGCCGGGCGCTTTTATCGGGAAACCATTCAGCAATTTGAATCGCGCAGGCACCGGTCGTACACGCCTGCGACCTATTTCGCCACCGACACCGGCGACGACTATTTCCAAGAGCTGATGCAAGAGCATGACGTCTGGAAGAATCGAAAAACGATCTGGGAAAAGGTCAGCCAGAGTGCTGTACCGACCGCGGCGGGCGTCCGTACGATCCCGCGTTTATGGCAGTCGTGAGCCCGGTTCCCACCGGCGGCGGTGTTGGTATCGCCGCCGCGCCGCAGTCGCCGGTGCGCGGCCATATCACTCCGATGGACCGCCGGCAGAAGTTCGTTCTGAGGGGCGAGACGGACCGCATCGCGTTACCGGATTTGATTGCAATTTCGGGTTCATTTTTTACACGGAGGGGTTTAATGGGCATGTCTTCGCCATGCACACCCGCCGTTCCTTTATGACAACCTCTGCCGCCGCTGCCGCCGCCTCGGCCCTTCCCGTCGCTGCTGAACCTGCTTCCCAGGTCAAACTCCGTCTTGGATTCGACAATTTCTCGATCCGCGCTCTCAACTGGAAGGCTCCGCAACTCATCGACTATGCTGCGGAGCAAAAGAGCGACGCCCTGCTTCTCTCGGATCTCGACGTGTATGAGAAGTTCGACGACTCGTATCTGGCGGACATTGGAAAGCGCGCGAAGGACAAAGGGATCGCGCTCTATGCCGGCACGGGCGGGATTTGTCCGACGGCTAAGAACTTCAACAAAAAATGGGGCACCGCGGAGGAACTGTTGAAACTGACGATCAAAGTGGCCAAAGCCATCGGCTCTCCGGCGGCCCGTTGTTACCAGGGACACGGTGAGGACCGGCAAAGCCCCGGCGGCATTTATGCAAGAATGAAGGACACGGTGACCGTTTGCCGCGCGGTCAAGAGTTATGCCATGGACTCCGGCGTGAAGATTGCGATCGAAAACCACGCGGGCGACATGCAGGCCTGGGAGCTTCAGGCGCTGGTGGAGGAGGCCGGGCGGGATTATGTGGGCGTGACCATCGACAGCGGCAATGCCACGTGGACTCTGGAGGACCCGATGCAAAATCTCGAAATACTCGGTCCTTACACGGTGTGCAGCGGCATTCGCGATTCCATGATTTGGGAGGACCCTGATGGTTGTCAGGTGGCCTGGACGGCGATGGGAGAAGGCATCGTGGATATGAAAGCTTACGCGCGCCGTTTTGCTGAACTCTGCCCGGATGCGCCATTCATCCTGGAGATCATCAGCGGTTTTTCCAAGGGCTTTCCCTATCTGAAACCATCGTTCTGGCCGGCCTATGAAAAAGTGCGGCCCGCCGAATTCGCGCGGTTCCTTGCGCTGGCGAGAAAGGGCAAGGCCATTCCGCCCTTCAAGGCCACGGGCGACAAGAAGAAGGCCGAGCAGGACTATCAAAAAGCGGAACTGGAGCGCAGCATGAAGTATTGCCGCGAAGTCATCGGCATTCGTTCGTGACGCCTCATGAATCCGCCTCCCCCGCCCTCGCCTGAGGAACTCCCGGCGCTCGCCCGCAGGGTGATCGCGAACGCGAAGTTTCCCATGCTGGCCACCATGGACGGCACGCAGCCGCGTGTGCGTCCGGTTTCGCCGGTGAAAGTGGACGGGTTCACCATTTATGTCGCCAATCTGCGCAGCTACGGCAAGACGGCGGAGATCGCCGCGAATCCAAAGGTGGAACTTTGTTATCTGGATGACAGCCATGATCAGGTGCGGATCACGGGCGTGGCGGAAGTTCTCACCGATGCCGGTCTTCTGACCGAAATCTGGAACAGCAATCCTCTGCTCCGGCGTTACCTCGGCACGCCGGACAATCCTGCGCTGATCATCTACCGCATCGTTCCTAACAGAGTGCGGTATATGAAGGAATGGGCGCTGGAATACTGCGAGGTTTCCTTCCAATGAGTTCGGAGGGAGGCGGCGCAAGGCAGAGGGACTTTTGAGACGCGACTGTGGCGCAGCCCAATCACGTTGGTTCAATGCGGGAGAAGACAAAAGCGACTGGGCTGCGCCACAGTCGCTCTACTTTTGTCCAGCGCTTTGATGTGACCGCCTGGCCAGGATCGTGGCAAACATGATCGTTCCACTTTAGAGTTTAGATGTTTGAAGTCTCCCGAGCTTCATTGCCTCAGTGCCGCCTGGTCCGCGGCAGGGAGGGAAGCCACCCACGCACTTCCCTTCTCCCAGGATGCTGAAAGCATGTGTTCTGCGATGGCGGAGAGGGCTTCGCGGCGGACGTCGCCCTGAGGCAGTGATATGGCCCAGCGTGCGGTGGCGTCGGCATCACGGTGGATTTCGCGGGAGATGGCGCTGCGCACGAAACGGAGGAAGGCCGGAGCGTCGTCAGAAGGCACGGAGGCACCGGCCACGCGTGTAAGCGTGCTGAGGGCTTCGCTGTTAAGAGTGTTAGGAAATTCGGTGGAGGTGGCGGCGAGGGCGGAAGTTTGATCCGTGGCGGGAAGGGTGGCGATCCATTGAAGGGCTTTGCCGGGGTACTGCTGTGCCCACAATGAAGACGCCACTGCCTGCGTTCCCGCCCGGCGGTCAATGCCCGTTAGCGCCGCGGTGGCAGCGAGCGCCGCCTCCGGCTCGGTCTGTGCCCACGCGGACCAGACTCCTCCCACCGCCTGGCTCCTGAGCGGGCCGGGGGGAAGCGACTGAGCCCACGCCTGGGCCGCAGTGCGGTCCTTTTCGGCCCACCGCGCTGTGAGGATGGCCAGCGCTTTGGAATTGTCAGGCAAAATCCCGCCGCCGGCAATTCTGCGCGCCATTTCCGCCGGATCAGGCCAGCGCGGCGCGAGGGAATCCATAGCGGCAGAACGATCCGCATCCTGCGGCAATTGATTGATCCACTCCATGGCGTCCTCCGGCTTGTCACGGGCACGCCGTTCTGCCAGCCATTGAATCGCGGTGCGTCTCATGCCCGGGTCGTTGCATTGGCGTGTCCATGCCTCGATGCCAGGCGAGTGACTGCGGTTTAGATTGCGGCAGTTCTGCAGCGCATATTTCAGATCGTCCGGAGCGGCAAATTTTCCCAGTGCCGCGAGCAAAAAGTCAGGATTCCCGCGTGTTGCCGCCAGCAGCGCGTCTCTGACCAGCGGCGCGCGCTCATACGTTAGGGGCATTTCCTCCAGCCATGTCACGGCGCGCGCGGGATCTGATTGAATCAACCTGCCGGCAATCTCTCTTAAATCGCTGGTCCTGCCGCGCTCTTTTAGCCATTTCCATGCATCCGCTCCGGACATCGCTATAAAATCGGGATCTGGCGGCGGTGGTGGTGGCGCCGGATGGATCTTAACATCCGGGGCGACATCACCCAGGGGAAAGAAGATGAGCGTGTGTCCCCCTCCTTTGAGATTCAGCGCCTTCGCCGCTTCGGGGTCGATCCGGTTGAGCGCACCAACGCCGGCATGGAACACCGGGGAACCCGGAGGCCTGAACCCTGAAGACCAAATCATCGCGACCGGATCACACAGACGAGCCTTTGGTTCCAGCCATGCGGCAAGCGCTTTTGCGTCCACCTCCGCCCAGCGTTCCAGCAGCAGCCGCTGTCGCCGGAAGTCGCTGGCATGGGACAGGAGCACCGGAAAGTCCGTGCTGGAAAGGGCCTCCACGTTTTTCAGGTCCTCCAGGGAAAGTTCCGGCATCTCCATGAAATGATCCGGAGCCGGCAATCCGATGCTCAGCCATGCAAGCACCCGCCGTCCCGGTGCGGTGAGCGCAGCCGTTTCCGGACGCGCGTCCACCCCATGAGGTTTCTCTTTGGAAGCTTCCGGCGCATCCGCAGTCTGATCCGCCGGACGACTGCGCAGCATGAACCCAACTGCCAAACCCACAGCAAGACACGCGAGTGATAGAAAAAGCCTGCGAATCATGGCACAAACCTCCTGATCAACTGCTGCTTTACCTGAGCGGAGACTTTGAGATTATCGAATGCCTCCCGCGCGCCTGCCGGAGATCCGCTTTGCGTCCGTGAACGCCACTGCTCCATCACCTGTTGGATTGCCAGGTTGCGCCGCAAGCCGTCGCCGATCGCTGCCGCCCATTGGAGTGCCGATTCAGAATCCCCCGCTTCCGACAGCGCCCGGCCGAGGCCGTCGGCTGCGGCATCAAAAAGCGGACCGCGCGGGAGGGCGGCCACTTTCTTTGAAGTCTCCTCCGGATCATTTTCCAACTGACCTGCGGTCCACCACTGGAGCGCGCGCGCGACGAGAGGATGATCCGGACGATTCAGCGCCAGGAGATCATTCAATGCCGCGCGAGCTGCCTCCGGATGCTTTGCGCCATATCCCGCCACTCCGGCCAGAGCGCCCAATTTCGCTTCACCACTCAAGCTGCGTGCCCATGCGAGCGCGGATTCCGGCTTCTTCTGCATGCGCTGCGACGCAAACTCAAAGTAACCGGACGCGGTATTTTCACGTGTTAGGGTGCGCGCGGTTTCGCGTTCGACTTCGTCCGGTGCTGCGCCGCTCTGCTGCAGCCAGCCGGTGCGGATTTTGGCGCCTGCTGCACCCCATTTGTCAGGAATCAGGTCCGCCATTTCAACAGCGGCGGCGGGATCAAGTCCCTGCACCTGCGAGAGAAGTCCGGCAATGAGCGGGTCCGGTTCACCGGCGGAAGCGACGAACCGTTTCACACCTTCCAGCACTTCCTGTACGGCGGCGCGTGCCTCCCTGGTCAGTTCCCGCGCCGCTCCCCGGGAGGCAGGTTGTGTGTCGCGCGCGAGCCAGCCAAGGCGAACAGTGGCGGCCCGCCACCACAGCCATCGCTCCACCGGTTCCGCCGACGCCGGGGACCAGCGTTTCAGCGCGGCGGCGGGATCAGGAAAGACGAGCGCCTCCTCAAGCCCCTGCTTCGCGACCGGATACTTGTTCGCAAAAGCGATGGCGGCGGCGGCATCCCGTTTCGCAAGAAAGGCCGCGGCCGCCGGCTCAAATGAATGCAGCCGCAGGGCTTCGCGTTCGGCCAGTTCCGGAGCGCGATCCATCATCGCCTTCATGAGATCCTGTTCCATGAACTGTGCCTCGTTGTCAGGAAAATCCCGCGTGCGGTAAAGCGTTAGGGCCCGGTGCGGATCTGTCCGCGCGATGGCATTCAACCCTTTCCTCCAGAGGTCGGGTTCGCTGTATTCCTGTTTTTCCGAGGCGACGAGTCGCAAGACTTCCTCCGGCTGTGACTCCACGGCGCTTTGCAGAATGGTGCTTCGATAGCCTTTCCCGTGAGATTCAATAAATCCAAGGGCCGCATGGACATCGACCGACGCCAGGCCGCTAACCAGTTCGGGAAGGAAGGGATCATTCATCCGGTTTCCCCGAGAGGCGGCGTCCGCCGCTATATCCGAAGCGAGAGTCTGTGCTGCGGAAAAGTCGCGGGCCGCCAGATAACGGACGGCGCGAGGGGGCAAACTGTTATTCTGAAGATAACCGCTCAACGCCGCGTGGCGCGGGTCAGCCTGAATCCAGCGTTCCTCCGTCTCGTTTCGCAGCACGGCGTAGAATTGATGTTCCGCAGCACGCGCGCCCGGCGCCCTGGTGAATTCCTCCGCGAGCGACTGGCACGCCAACGCATTGAGAGTTGAAAGAGCCCGGCGCACCCTTAGCCGATCAAGCGGTGAATCATGCTCACGCAGCATGGCTCTCAACGTTGTGGCATCAGGGGCGGCGCCGGCGACTGAGGAAGCGGAAGAAGAGGGTTCCACCGGGGCGTGTTCCACCACAGTACTTGTTAGCAATGAGCGCGCATGCGGTTTTTCCGCCACTGCGAGCGGCAAGGCGATACCGGTTGCCAGCATTACCACCGGCACTCCAAGCGCTGTCAGCATGCCACCCAGCGATGAAGAGGCAGGCACGGTGGCGGCAGTGCCGGAATTTGTTAGAGCGGCGGCGGCCAGTTGGGCCGGCGAACCAAATGCCTGCGAGGCCGGTGCTGCTGCGGAGAGAGCGATGATTCCTGTCAATGCGCTGCCGGACTTCACCACGCCGTGCGCGGCCAGGACCCGCCGCACTTTTTCGATCGCCCGCGCCACGCGCTTTTGCGCCGCGTCATCCGTCAGCCCCATGACTGCACCGATGCTGCGCCAGTCGCGGCGGTCCACACAGCGAAGAAGCAGCATTTCCCGGTCTTCATCCCGCAGGACGTTGAGCGCCGAATCGAGTTCCGGGGGAGCGCCCGTTTGACCCTGGGAATGCGCCGTCCGATCATGCGCAATTCGCTCCCGTCTCGTGCGCCGGATTTCGGTGCGACGCCAGTGCATCGCTTCATAAAGTGTGCGCCGGTGCAGCCATGCGGCCAGGGTTGCGCCTCTCACCTTCTCCGCGTCCCGGAGCAGCGCGCAGAATACGGTCTGCGCGATGTCCTCCGCCGCGTGGAAGTCCCCGGTTTGCCGCCACGCCGTGGCCCTGACCAAACCCGCGTGACGCTCCACCAGGACGCGAAAGGCCGCTCCTCCCCGCTCCTGGGCGCACTCGCGCAGCAACTCATCGTTAGCGGGAGGAGCAGACGTTTCGGAATGAGGCATGACGGGAACGGAAGGCGTTGCCCATCAATATCCCGCACAGGCCGGATTTCCGACAAAAGATTTGTTCGCCAATCGGACGGCTAATGCCGCTCCTATTCCCCCGCCATGAGTGTCTCCAGTTTGTCCAGGCAGCCGTTCCAGCCGTGTTCGTGACGCCCGCCGGACTCGGGGCTGGGGAAGCCGTCATGGGTGATGCGCACCTCGGTACCGCCGGTTTTGGACTCGAATTCGACGGTGACTACACTTTCAATCCTGTCCCAGTCTTCGTCGTCCTCCCAGCGCCATGTGAACACCAGTTTCGACGGCGCGGTGATCTCACGATATTCACCGCCCACAGCCATTTCGCCCATGGGATCGCTCTGAACATGAAACCGGTACTTGCCGCCAACGCGCAGATCGATTTGTGCATCGAGCACGCGGCAATTCGCAGGGCCGAACCACGCGCGCACATGGTCCGGGTTCGTCCACGCAGCGAAGACGCGCTCGCGCGGCGCTTTGATGAAACGGGTGACTTGAAGAGGGCGGGATTCGACGGGTGTGCTCATTTGGATTTAGGGCGGTGTGTTTTGGCGCGGGATGAAGGAATGGGTTTGGACTCGCCGGATTCGAGGTATCGCGCGAGGGCATCGAGACTCTCCTCCCAGAAACGCCGGTAGCGCTCCAGCCAGTCGGCAGCCCGGCGCAACGGTCCGGCAGCGAGTTCCATTTCGTGAATGCGGCCATGCCGCGTGCGGCGGACGAGGCCCGCCCTCTCCAGCACGCGCAGATGCCGCGAGATGGCGGGGGCGGAAACCTTGAACGGCTGCGCCAGGCGGCCCACCGGCGCGCGTCCGTTTGCCAGCCCCTCCATGATGCGCCGCCGGATGGGATCAGCCAGCGCGGCAAACACCGCATCGAGGGAGCGCGAATATTTAACCATGATGTTAAGTATTTCCGGGCTCCCGTCAGGCGCAAGCGGCATTTGCGGAAAAAAGACTTGGCGGCGCGCAGGATTCGGGAATGAGCGCTGGCGCATCGCATTCCGGCTGTGTAGAAACGCACTACCGACCCGCATGCCCTGGCTTCCCGACCTCCAATCTCTTCTTCCCGACCGTGTTTCAGTGGCACCCGCCGACCTGGAGCGCTGCGCGGCGGACAAATGGTTTGCCAGTCAACTGCCCGAGGCGGTGGTCTTTGCGCAGAACGCACAGGATGTTAGCGCGGTGATGAAATTTTCCAGCGCGCAAGGCATTCCCGTGACGGTGCGCGGCGGCGGCGTGGGCTATGTGGGTGGGTGTGTGCCGGTGCAGCGTGGTATTGTGATTTCGCTGGAGCGGATGAAAGCCATCGTGGAGATCAATACCGGCGATGGCGTGGCGGTGGTGCAACCGGGTGTCATCACCGGCGATCTTCAGGATGCCGTGAAGAAGCTGGGTTGGTACTATCCGCCTGATCCCGCGAGCCTGCGCGAGTGCACGCTGGGCGGCAATGTGGCGACAAATGCCGGCGGCCCGCGCTGTTTGAAATACGGCGTCACGCGCCAATACGTGCTGGGACTGGAAGTGGTGCTGCCGAATGGCGACATCATCCATGCAGGCGGACGCTGTCACAAAAACCGTCAGGGTTTCGACCTCGCAAGTCTCTTCATCGGAAGCGAGGGAATGCTGGGCGTGGTCACGGAGATCACGCTGCGGATCATTCCGCATCCTCCGGCGCGCGCTTTGTTAGGGGCAACGTTTCGAACGTTTGCCGATGCCGCGGCGGCGGTGCAAAAGATCCTTGGCACCGGCCACCTGCCGTCGGCATTGGAAATCACCGACAGTTTCACCCTTCAGGCCGCGCGGGACTATCTTGGCCAGGACAAACTGCCGCCCGGCGATGCCCACCTGCTCGCTGAGATTGACGGGCCCGCCGCTGCGGTGGGTGTGGAACTGCGCGAACTCACGACGCTTCTCCGCGGCAACGGCGCCATCAGCATCAAGCCCGCCACCACCGAACAGGAGATCGAGAACTTTTGGCAACTGCGCCGCGAATTTTCCTACAGTCTGCGTTCCACCGGCCTGACAAAGCTGAATGAAGACGTCGTGGTGCCGCGCAGCAAGCTGGTGGAACTTGTTGCCTTCGCCGCGACGCTTCAGGAAAAGAGCGGATTTCCCGTCGCCTGCTTCGGCCACGCGGGTGATGGAAACATCCACGTCAACATCATGGTCCCTGACATGAACGACGAAGCGCAGCGTACGCGCGCGGATGCCGCGCTCGACGAACTGTTTCATCACGTCCTGAGTCTCGGCGGCGTCATCAGCGGCGAACACGGCATTGGACTTGCCAAGAAAAAGTGGTTCCCCGCTGCGGTGGACCAGCCTGGCCGCGCCTTGCATGCGACTTTGAAAAAGGCGCTGGACCCTGCGGGACTGCTGAATCCTGGCAAATTCCTTGACTGAGCCTGAGCATCATTTCCGTCCGGCAGCACTGATCACACCCGGCCCTTCATCCGCGCGGAACAAAGCGAAGGTTCGAGTGGAGGACGTAGAGAAATCCATTCGCGGAGGGACAGCGATACGCGGAATCCGCTTCGAGCAGCCTCGCCGCCACGGCCGTCATTTCCCAGCCGTCCACTTCGTCCGCCGGCCATTTCGGTTCGATGAGTTTCGTGAACCCGCGCTCCTCACCGAACATCCGCACCCGGTTGATGTCCTCCAACTCCGCGCCCTCCAGACTCGGATTCGCCCACGCCCACAGCCAGGTGTTGGATTCCGTGGAGATGGACCCCACGAGGATGAGATCCGCCTCCACCTTGGGAACTCCCGCGTCCGACCACCAAAAACGACCCGTCAGCAAATCGCGGTCAAAGCGTTCATACTCGCCAATGCCGAAGGTTTCCTGCGCCCGTGCGATCCGCGCCTTCAGATACCTGCCCGCCTCCTCAATGAAATCCTGAAAGGCTTCTTCACTCATTGCGCATATCGTGGTGCATCCCTCTCAAAGTCCTTCACCGGCCCGCCTAAAGCAATCGCGAAACGCATGCACAAAAGTTAGGATCATGTCATTTCCCGTCCACCGTCATGGTCCATTGACCGCCCTCCCGCTTCACCCTGACTTTCGCTCCGAACACTTTGCTGAGGACTTCGTCATTCACCACTTCCCTGCAGGGCCCGGACGCAATGGCGCGCCCGTCGCGCAGCGCCAGCACGTGCGTGCAGGCCGGAGGAATTTCCTCCAGGTGGTGGGTAACAAAAACGAGCGCGGGACCGCGGCGTTTTAACGCGAGTTCCTGCACAAATTCCAGAAACCGCTGACGCACCACGGGGTCCAGGCCCGCGCAGGGTTCGTCGAGAATCAGCAGTGCGGGCCGCGAAATAAGCGCGCGCCCGATGAGCACGCGCTGGCGCTCGCCCTGGCTGAGCACCGCCCATGGCCGCTCCAGCACCGCGGTGCAGCGCACCTGGCGCGCGGTGAGACGCGCGGCATCCTGTTCGGCGCGACTGAGCTTTCCCCAGTAGTTGATCTGCCCTGACAATCCGCTGCCAATGACGCTCAGCGCACTCTCCTCCTCATCGACCATGCGCCGCAGACTGCTGCTAACGATCCCGATGCGCCTGCGCAGTCCTATCCAATCGCTCTCGCCATAGGTTTCGCCGAGCACCGTGACGCGGCCCGACGAAGGCGTGAGAAACCCCGTGAGACAGCTCAGCAGAGAAGTCTTTCCGGAACCGTTAGGTCCGAGAATCGTCCACATTTCCCCCTGCTCCACCCGCCATGTGAGGCGCCGCAGCACTTTCGTATCCCGCCGGTTCACGGTGAGGTCTGAGATATCGAGCACGGGCACTTTCATGCCTTGATGCGGAGCGCGGGGAGAATGGTTGCCATTCGCGACAATCGAAGCCGCGGTGAAGGATTGCAAGCCGCGGTGTGCGCTGCACCGGTTCGCGGTTGATCCAGCGCTATTGTTGTCGAAATTAAGCTGGCTGCGAGGAGGCGTTTTCCCATGCAAATGAATCGTGCTTATCGAGTCGCGTTGTTTTGCGGGCTGGTTCCGCTGCTGGCCGGCGTTTCGATTTTCCTTCTTTGGTGCGTGACACGCTGGAACTGGCTGATGACGGCCGGCGGTTATATGCTCCTCGCCGGCACTCTTTGCATTGGAATTGGGGCCATAGCCCTGGACCGCTTTCAGCGCACTGCCTCGAAATCGCCCCATTTGTCGACCCGCCGGATGTGGTGGATGTTCACCGGCTGCTGCATGTTGTTTTTCTCAAATTTTGTGACTGCGGGCGGCATTATCGGCGCAGTGTACTACATTCAGACCGGTTACACCCTGACCGTTCACAATCACACGAAATCTCCTCTTTCCGCCACCCGCGTTACTGGCGGCGGCTGCGACGCGGACTTTGGCACGATTCCGCCTGGCGCCAGCGCGGAGCGGACGTTCAGGACTCAGCAGGACGGCTGGCTTGACCTGCAGACTGTCGAGGGCTCGACCGCACGCACTCATGCCATCGACGACTACGTCTCGCGCAACCGCGGCGCCGACACCGCCGTTTTCGTCGAGCCGGACGACCGCGTCACGGTGCGCAACCTCCGGACGAACTCGGAACGGTCATTCAAAGGGAAAGGCTACGAGACGCCAATCAAAACGCCGGCGCGCGATTAGCCGGCCAGTTCCCGTCACTTCAGCGAGGTCTTGACGGCGGTGTGAATCACGTAGTTGTCCTCTTTGTTGATCGCGGCGGCGATCAGCCAGATTTCACTCTCGCGCGGGGGCGGGCCGGAGAAGGCATTTTGCTTTCCACTGATCACGGGAGTATCGGTGCTGTCGCGTTTGCTGCGTGCGCCAGCGAGGAGGGTGGCGTCCTCCAATTTGATGACCGTGAGGGGCGGGCTGCCGTCGGTGCTTTGCGTTTCGGTGACTTCTTTGATGCGGCCCAGCCACAATGTGCGGGGCGCCTGAAACTGACCCGGTTTGGCGGCGGCGATTTGTTTGGTCAGGTCATTTTTGAATTTCGAAAGCTTCGGGTCCTCCTCCAGCCGCCACTGCATCTGCTGGCGGTGGTTGTATTTGACGAGCCACACGGTTAGACCCGCAGCGCTCAGCAGTGCGAAGGCGATGACGCCAAACACAAATCCCCGCGTCCGCCAGAACGGCGTTTCGCTCAACGGATCGGGGGCCTGACGGCGCGCGGAAGTCATGGTTTTTACCACAAAGTATAAGCGCGGAATTCCGCCATGCGGGCGGCGGCATCGTCTTTAGTAACAGACGCGAGGCGCTTCACTCCAAAGGCTTCACAGGTGAACGAGGCCAGGACACTGCCGCGCACCACACCCGCCGCAAGATCGGCAAATCCGGGCGTTTTTCCGGACACCGCCAGGCTTCCTGCGAGCCCTCCGGCGAACGAGTCCCCTGCCCCGGTGGGATCAGCCACGCCGGTGAGCGGATAGGCGGGCGTGGCGAAAAATTTGTCCCGGCCAAACAGGAGCGCGCCGTGTTCGCCTTTTTTTACCACGACATGCTTTGGCCCCATTTCCATGAGCCGCCAGCCGGCGGTGACCAGGTTGCTGGCTTCCGTAAACATCTTTGCCTCGTCTTCGTTGATCACGAATAGGTCCACGCGTTTCATCAACTCCAGCAGCCGCTCACGCGCGATGTTGATCCACAGATCCATGCTGTCGGCGATGACGAACGGCGTGCCGGTGACCTGATTGAGCACGGCCAGCTGGTTGTCAGGGCTCATGTTGGCCAGCAGCACCACTTTTGCCGCGGCGGCCTCCGGTGTGAGCTGCGGAGCGAATTTTTCGAGCACGTCGATGGAAACATCGAGCGTCTCCCGGTGGTTCATGTTTTCGTGATAACGACCGGTCCAGCGGAAGGTGCGCCCTTCGGCAAATTCGATATTCGCGATGTCGATGCCATTCCCCTTCAGCAGGGCACTGTGTTCGGCAGGGAAATCGCGCCCGACGATGGAGCAAAGGTGCACCGGGGCGTGGAGAGCGGCGGCCAGTGCGGCGTAGGATGCGCTGCCGCCAAGCAGTTCGTTGTGGATCTCCGTGGGAGTGTGGATGGAATCGAGCGCGACAGTGCCGGAAATGAGGATGGACATGAGGAACAGGTCTGGAAAGCGACGGGCCATAAGCGGCCTGACTGCGGTCTTCAAGGTGAATTCCCCGCTTGGGAGCGCCCGCCGAACGAATACTTTGCCGCATGATCCGCCTTTTCACCGCCCTGCTGCTCCTGCTCGTTTCCGCTGCCGCCCGCGCGGAAAACAAAAATGAAAAATGCCCGCTGATGACCAGCGAGGACGTGGACAGTGAGCAAACGGTGGAATACGAAGGCGTGAAGGTTCTCTTCTGCTGCCAAAACTGCCGGAAGCTCTTCAACGCCAATCCGAAGTACGTCATCAAAGCGAGCCTGGAACTCCTGCCGCAATTCAAAGCTTTGAAGGATAAGCTGGCGCTGGACAAAGTGGAACTCCTTCCGCAGCGCTACTGCCCCGTCGAAAAGAAGTTCCTCATCACTCCCGACAGCCCGACTGTGGAATACAAAGGGGTCAAGATTTATCTCTGGGACAAGGACTCCGTCACTGAATGGAAAAAGGATCCTGACGGCTGCGCCAAACGAGCTATCGAAGAGGGACTGCTGCCGCAGTTGAGCGGGAAGAAGGAAAAGAAGTAACCTTGCGCGATGGACCGCCGGTCAGGAATCCGACTTCATCAGACGATCGCGAATGAGTTGATAGGGCTCCGATGAGAGCCCAAGGTCACCGCGGAAGGGACGATCAAGCGCCACGACCATAAAAATAACCAGACCGATGAAAACCGACAGGAGGAGCACCAGGGTCATGTGAAGACGCGTCTCCTCCACTCTGAAAAAGAATGAAGCGCTCAGGCCGATGAACGCTCCTGCGAGAATCACGCTCCACATTACTCCAGGCAAGCCGGTCTTCACCGCATCCAGCCGCAAGTTGCGGGAATGGAGCAACTGATTATAGGCGCGCAGCGTTTCGGCGTGCAAAAGTTTTTGGCCTTCCGTGGCCGGCTCAAAGCCGGTGAGGACGGTTTGAAACCGATTCATCAGTTCTACGCCTCCGCCGGGCATTTTTCCCTGCCGCTGCAACGGCCAGGCTTTATTGATAATGTCGTCCGCGTAATCCCGAAGCACGGCTTGCAACGGCTGGCGCGCGGGTTCCGGATAACAACTGACGTCACGGTAGAGCGCACCAAGGGCCGCAGCCTCTCCGGAAACGATTTTGGAAACGTCGGAGGAGGTTTGGGAGACGTTCACCGCAATCAGCGCCGCCGCCAGTCCGTAGAAAACCATGATCGTTTGCACCATGGCTCCACTGAATTCCGAATCGGCGACCTGAACGCGCAGGCGCGGCATTACCCACCGGCGCATTACTTTCATGCCAATCACCGTGTAAAGGCACAGCAATCCGATGATCGCCGGCCCGGTGATCAGCAGGGGAAGATCGAAGAGAAAATCAGGCATTGGCAGGCGGCTGTGCCGACGCGGCCTTGATGTAAGCGGCGGCCTCCACCATGGCGGCGGTAAGTTCCGGCGCGGTGACTCCGGGTTTCTTCAGCTCTTTGTAAATGATGCTGAACTCGCCGTCGTCCAGGAAAATGCCGCCGCATTTCGGACATTGATCGATGTCGACTTTTGCCGTCTCTGAGAACTGCTTGCGTTCGAGATTTTGATCCGGGCAGCGGGGGCAGGGACGCGGCTCGGTGAGCGGACGCTTTTCCTGTTTGCTTTGCCACACCCTGTGCAGGGATGCGGCCGCGCGCGCCTCCACGCGATCCAGTTCATTGGCATCGAACCAAATGCCGCCACAGCCGCCATAACAAATATCAAGCGTCATCCCCGGGGCGTTTTTTTGGAGCAGCGGGCCTTTGCATGCGGGACATTTCATGATTTTGGAGGGTTTGAATTTTGTGGTGCGGCCCGGCTTATCGCCGGGCGTGGAGTTTGAGGATGCGCATCACTTCCGCGATGGCCTCAGGATTCTGATGCACACTGTGGCCGGAGGGAACAATTTTTTCACTCTGCGCGCCCTCCATGTGACTGCTCCAGTAGGGCACGAAGCCGTCATTGCTGTTCGGAGAGTCACCCTTCCCGCGATCCCCTATGATCGTGTGATACGGAATGCCGGGGGTCAGAGGAACGGTATTGATGGCTTTTACGAAACGATTGTTAGGGGCGAGCGTATCCACGCTGTTAGGCACGCCTTTGATTTGCAGCGTTCCCGGCTGGCCCGGCACCATCAGTTTCATGGCCTCAGTGCCGATATTGAGAAGAGTCACCGGCGCCTTGACCAGTTTGGAACCCAGGCGTCCGATCCAGTTTTTCGCCATATCGGCACCCTGCAGGGGCGCGGCGACGAAAATGACTCTCGAGACATCGGGACGATGCCGAAAGATGAGGGCGGACTCCAGGGTCCCGCGCGCCGTTGGCGAGAGTTTTGTCTGCGCGGGGGATTTTCCAAAGGTGGCGCGCCAGAGCGTGTCACCGCTATCCGTAATCATCAACCGGCTGATCAACCCGCCCATACTGTGACCGATGAGCACGGCCTTCTTATGGCCGGGATATCCGGCGGCAATGGCATCCATATCCCTGCGGAGAATGGATGCGGAAAGCGGATATGGATAACCACTGGGATAACTGAAAAACCAGAACTGATAACGCTCCCTGATTTCCGGATCGCCGCGGAGCGCATTGATCAACGGCACCCAGGTAGCCTGACTGTCCATGAGGCCATGCACACAAAGGACAGGAATTTTGTCAGGATCGTAGGGCTGCAGCCTTGCGAGACGGGCGGTATCCTCATATTTCTGCGGGTTTAACAAACGCAGCAGTTCCAGTTTTCGCGGCTTTGCTGCGGCCAGAGACATGGCGAGCGGCGTGGTGAAGTCCGCGGCGAGGGGAAAGTGTTTGCCTTCGAAATCCACCCTCTCAATCTCCAGCGGATCCTCGACCATGATCTCGCAGTGCTTACCCTTGAAGCGCGCGACGGCCGTGGTGCCGTAAAACACTTTTTTTCCCTGCGCGAAGGGGTCTATCTTTGTCGCGTCGTCCGTTCTGGACGAAACGACCAGGGGCGCTCCCAGGCCCTGTTTGAAGGTGCGGGCCTTCACATAGCTTCCGCTGATCTCGAAACGATCGGCGGTCTCCAATTTGAAGAGGTTCGGGTCCACCGTCTGCTTTGGATTGAGCCGGGTTGAAAGCGACCAACCGCCGGCGAGCGGCACCGGCTTCCCCCATGCGTTAAGGCCTGCGTCGTGGACCGCGTCGCAGAGCCTGGCCACGGCAAAGTTATATTCCTGCAGCGCGGCATCCGTTTGCCGGGTCTTGAGTTTCCTTGCGGCCTCTGATGTCGTTTCCAGGAGAGGAACGAGGGACCCCGAGGGATTCGACTCCGCGCTCTTTGCCAGGACGAGCATCCGCTTGTCGGCCGCAGTCCCGGTACGCAGCAGGGGTGTTATTCTTTTTACGACGGCGTATTGAGAGCAGCCCGCGAGCAGCAGGATGCAGGCCGCAGACAGGATGCGGAGTTGTTTCATGAGGTGGCGCAGGACTATCGAATCCGAGTAAAGCGGATTCCGATGCGATGTCCAGCGTTTGAACCGCAGATTCATCCGCGCCATTCTCCTTGCAAACCGGTCCTCACAGCGGAGCAAATACGCATTCCTCTCCGACCCATGAACGACGACTCTCTGCGCTCCCGGCTCCTTGAAGGTCAGGTCATTCCCGCGCTGCCGCTGGCGCTGGATGCGGAACGCCGCTGGTCTGAGAAGCATCAGCGAGCTCTGGTGCGCTACTATATCCAAGCGGGCTCGGGAGGACTGGCGGTGGGGGTGCATTCCACGCAGTTCGCCATCCGAAGTCCCGCGCACAATTTGTTCAAACCGGTGCTGCAGCTTGCCGCCGAAACGATGCACGCGGAGGCGGGCGCGAACTTCATCCGCATCGCGGGGCTGTGCGGGCAAACCGATCAGGCCATCGAGGAGGCTGAACTCGCGCTGTCCCTTGGCTACGAGGCCGGACTACTCAGCCCGGGAGCGTGGCGCGACACGGGAGAGGATTTGTTTCTCGAGCACTGCCGCAAAGTATCGGAGGTTATCCCGTTGATCGGATTCTATCTCCAGCCGGCGGTGGGCGGGCGTGTGTTTTCTTATGACTTCTGGCGGCGCTTTGTGGAAATCCCGCGCGTAGCGGCGATCAAGATGGCGCCCTTCAACCGCTATCAAACGCTGGATGTCGTCCGCGCCGTAACTGACGCCGGACGTCTTGATATTGCGCTCTATACCGGCAACGATGACAGTATCCTGACAGATCTTTTGACTGCCTGGCCCGGCGGACGATACACTTCCGGCGGACTGCTGGGCCAGTGGGGCGTATGGACGAAACGCGCGGTGGCGATGCTGGAGGAAGTGAAAGCCGCGCGGACTCAGCCGCAGATGGCTGCGGAATGGCTGACGAAAAACGCCGCCCTAACAGACGCGAATGCAGCGGTCTTTGATGCCGCCAACAACTTTCACGGCTGCATTCCCGGCATTCTCGAAGTGCTCAGGCGGCAGGGCCTGGTGCCCTCCGTTTGCTGTCTTGATACCAACGAGTTTCTTTCGCCCGGACAGGCGGAGGAACTCACCCGGGTGAGCGCCGCCTATCCGTGGCTCACGGATGATGACTTTGTCCGCGAACACCTCGACCAGTGGCTCTCATGAATCTGAATTGCGAAATCCTCTCCGCCGATGTCACCTTCCGCGAACAGCCGTTCGCCAAACCGCTGCAACTCAGCAGCGGCACCATTACGGAAATCACGGAGGCCACGGTGCATCTGCACGTACTTGCCGGAGGCAACGAAGCCACGGGCAGCAGTTCCATTTACCTGAGTGATCTGTGGGCCTGGCCAGATCCCGGACTGACACACGCGCACCGCGATGAAATGATGCGCAGTGATTGTCAGGCCTTCGCGGCGTCTCTGGGCTCTCGCATGATTGCCGGAATGCATCCGCTGGGCATTGGAATGGATTTGCACCGCGGACTGGAGGTTTCTGCGTCGAAGCCGGTACCGCTGCTCGCCGAACTCGTATGCCTCAGCCCGTTCGATGCCGCACTGCATGATGCCGCAGGGCGATCGCTGGGCGTCTCCGCTTTTCGCCTGTATAACGAAGAGGTGCCGCTGCCGGCGCTCGATGCTCTCTTCCCCGGCGCTGGAGCCCTTGCCGCGGTGCGGCGGTTTCTTCTTCCGGAACCTGTCAGGGCCGTGGACGGCTGGTATGTCGTCAGCGGCACTGATCCGCTGACTGATGATTTCCGCCTCTTCGTCCAGGACCGTGGCTTCCGTTGCTTCAAGCTGAAGACGCACGGCAAGGATCCGGAAGCTGATGCCCGCCGCACGGTGCAGGTCTTTCAGGCAGCCCGCGCGCTGGGAGTGAAATCGCCGCGGCTCAGCGCGGACAGCAACGAAGGCAATCCCGACGCCGTCTCCGTCATCGAATACCTCGATGCTTTACAGAAAATGGATGGAGAGGCTCACGCCGCACTGGAATACCTCGAACAACCGACGGGCCGCGATATTGTGACCCACGCCTTCGACTGGCACGCCGTGAGCGCGCGCAAGCCGGTGCTGGTGGATGAAGGCCTCACGGGTCTGGATGTGCTGCCTCACGTCGAAGAACAGGGCTGGAGCGGCATTTGCCTGAAGACCTGCAAAGGCCACAGTTTCAATCTTGTCGCCGGTGCCTGGGCGCATCAACGCGGGCTCAGGATTTCGGTGCAGGACCTCACGAATCCTGGCCTCGCCGCCATTCATTCCTGCCTGCTGGCCCAGCACGTTCCTTCGATGAACGGAGTGGAACTGAACTCTCCCCAGTTTACTCCCGCAGCGAACGAGCCATGGCTGGCGCGGGAACCCGCTCTTTTCGCTCCGGTGGATGGCACGCATGGGGTTTCGGATCCGATGGCTGCGGGGCTCGGCTCCGCTCTTTAAAGGGGCTGCCCTCCCCATTTCACCCCATACCGCGCGCAACGATTTCGTCACAATAAATACCATTGTTTGTAACAGTCTCACGCCTACGCTTTCTGCACATGCATACAGTATTGGTTGTTGATGATGAGACGGACATCCTGGAACTGGTGGCCTTTAATCTTGAGCGCCAGCAGTTCAAAGTAATCACCGCCGACAACGGCATCACCGCTGTCCAACTCGCGAAGGAAAAACTCCCGGAATTGATCGTGCTGGACCTCATGCTTCCGGGCATCGACGGCTTCAGCGTTTATAAGGAGCTCCGCGCGGATCCCCGCACCAGCGGTATCCCGGTGCTGATGCTCACCGCAAAGGGAGAGGTGAATGACCGCATCGCCGGTCTGGAACTGGGGGCGGATGACTACGTTACCAAGCCCTTCAGCCCAAAGGAACTGATGCTTCGTGTGCGCGCATTGCTCAAACGCACCCGCAAGGTGACGGTGGATGCCAGCCTGCGCATCGGCGACTTTCTTCTCGAGCGGAACACTCTTAAGCTCTTCCTCGCCGGCCAGCCGGTGGATCTCACCGCCACGGAATTCAAACTTCTGCGCCTCCTCGTCGAGGCCACCGGTGAGACCCAGGAGCGCGATGTGCTTTTGCGCGAAGTCTGGGGCTATTCCGACACCATGCTCACCCGCACGCTCGATACCCACATCAAACGCCTGCGGGAAAAACTCGGCAAATACGCCGACTGCATCCAGACAGTGCGCGGCATCGGGTATCGTTTCGTGCAGTCCCCGCAGGCCGAAAAGTGAGAGCGGGAAAATCCTGGCAATTCGCAGAGCCGGACGCTTTGTAAGGCATCACCCGACACATGAACAGGGAAACGGTCATCCTCGGCCTGACAACTCTCGCCTTTGCCGGCCTCGCGCTGTACTTCTACCGCCGCAGCCGGAGACCGCTCTCCGGTGCCCCTATCGATGGCTCCGCGCTCGACCGGCAGCGCAACAGCGTGCTCGAAAGCGTCCTTGAGGGCCTCGGTGATTCCTGTCTGCTCGTCGACAGCGAGCGGCGCATCATTTTCGCGAATCACGAAACGCGCGATCTCTTCCGCACCCAGGAAAAGCTTACAGACCGGCCGCTGCATTCGCTGATTACAGACGAGCGCATCCTTGCCTTCATTCACCGCGTGGCCACCACCGGACAGAAGTGGGGAGAGGAGGAGTTCCGTGTGCCGCTCCTGCGCGAAGGCGTCCCCATGGAGCACTACCTCGTCGTCGCCGCCGCACCCGTGCGCCTGTTCGGTGAAAACAGCGCCGGACACCTGCGCGTGGTCATCCGCGATGAAACAGACCGCCACGAAACAGAGCAAATTCGCAAGGACTTCGTGGCCAATGCCAGCCATGAGCTGCGCACTCCGCTTTCCATCATCAACGGCTACCTCGAAAACCTTCTCGACGGTGTCATCGACGATCCCGCCCTAACACGCAAGAGTCTGCAAACCATGCAGAAGCATGGCGAGCGCATCGCCCGCATCGTGGAGGACATGCTGACACTTTCCAAATTCGAGTCCGCCACGGATGGAGGCACCGCCGCACTGCGCGAAAACTCCTTCTCGTGCCGTGAGTGTGTCGTGGATGTCGTGGAACGTCTTTCGCCCATGATCGAGGAAAAGCAGGCGCGTGTGGAACTCGATTTTCCGCCCGCCGGCGAAGACGTCATTCAGGGCGACCGTTTTTACTGGGATCAGATTTTCTTCAACCTCATCGAAAACGCGCTCAAGGAAAACCAGCCCGGCAGTCTCGTGATTGCCGTTCGGTTTAAACGTGAGAAAGACGAAGCCGTGATCACCATTCGCGACAACGGCGTCGGCATCCCCCGCGCCGATCTGCCGTTCATCTTCAAGCGCTTCTATCGCGTCGCCAAGCACCACAGCCAGAAGATCAAAGGAACCGGTCTCGGTCTCTCCATCGTGCGCCGTGCCGTCGAAGCCCACCAGGGCACCATCAGCGTGGACAGCACCCTCGGCATGGAAACGGTTTTTACCATCCGCCTGCCGGACATGCCGGCGGCACCGGCGGTGACGGAACTGGGAGCCGCGAAAAGCGCCCTCGCGGGAGCGGAGATTTGACGAGGCCGGGGAAGATTGCCCGGATTTTAGTGCACTCTTTTCTGCCTGTATCTCCCCGGCGCCCGTGGCATAAATGATGCCATGAAGATTATCGTCCCCTTTTGTTTCATCCTGATGACCATATGTGGCGCCTGCCTGGCCGCCGATTCCCTCCCGGCTGATCCTAACGATCTTTTTGACTTCCCTGATTCGGAAGCAACCAAAGAGGAAAAGAAGAAGGCTCAGGAGACCGTGGCAAAGGATGGATTGCTTGCTGAAGTCTCTCTTCCTGAGCCCGTGCGCGCGATGCTCGACCGCCTGACGGTCTTTGAAGAAATCGAGAACACCATTGTTGTTCGACACGTCACGCCATTGCGCACCGCCGCCAAAGACGGGCTACTGGCTCTCGCCGACAAAAGTGAGGGGGCGGCGAAACTCGATTGCGTGGCCCTGGCAAAATACGTGGAAGGTTGTCCCATCGAGAAGATCCTGGACCCCGGGTCCGTGGCATTGACCGCGACCGGCATGGACAAAGGAGAGCAATGGAACCGCAATGGTAAACTCTGGAACGAACTGCTTCCCAACGGCAGCATCCGGAAAATTTGGACCACCGGCCGCTGGCAATGGCTCAACAAACAGCGCACGATTCTGCTCATCGATTATTACGGCGGCAACTACGCCGATCTGGTAACGCTGCGGGCCTCCGGCCTCATCGAAGCCTGGGCCGTGAGCAACGACACGCGGACCGCCGGCTGGGAAGTAAAGCGGACAGCGCTTCCCAAAGCGGAGCTCCGCAAGCCTGCTCCGGACGGCATCCGCATCCTGACGGAGGCCGCCAAAGCGGAACAGGCCGTCCGTGTGAAAGCCGCAAAGGAAATCGCCGAACGCCGCACCGCCGTCTCCGCATGGCTCGTGACGCAGGCCAAAACCGCTGCTCCGGATGTCGCCAAAAAGATCCTCGTCCGCGCCGCTTCACTCAGCGCTGCGCCGGGCACTACATTGTGGGACAAGGCCGATCGCCTCGCCGGCACATGGCCCATCGACGAAGGACGTCTCTTCGAATTCCGGCCGGACGGCAATGTGGCCATCAATGGTCAGACCGGCAAAGCCACCTGGGTCTGGGCCAAGCACCGCAACTGGAACACCGCCCTCATCCGCTTCGGCAAGCCGGATGACCCCACCGAATGCTGGTTCGCGCGCATCAACACCAAAGAACCAGGACGTCTCTACGTAAACAGCCCCACCAAATCGAGCGTCGTTCAAATGCGGTGGTAAAGGAGGGGTGAAGCCGCCCCTGTCATCATTTTCCTGGACACCCCGGCGCGGGCGCTTCTATAACTCCGGGCTTGCCCCGCACCGGCAGCCACTGCATTTCCCACTACCTCATACACTTCACGACCATGTCCAACGCATATCCCAAACTTCACAACGCCATGTGGCCCGGTCTCGTCGGCAAGGGCAGCCCCGGCGCAGAACCGTTCATCGATCTCGACACCATGCTCGACATGACTGCGAAGGCCGAGGTAAACGGCACGAAGTTCGACGGCGTCGATCTCTTCCTCTTCGATCCCCACACAAACATCGACATTTCCGAGGACGACCTTAAAGCGATGGCGGACAAGATCGCGTCGAAGGGCCTTGCGGTTGGCTCGCTGGTGGCACCGGTGTGGCCCGGCACGGTGGGAGACACTGCCTTTGGAGGACCGGAGGCGCAGGAGAAATTCGTGCTGGCGGTGAAGAAAGCCTGCCGCATCGCCAAGCTCCTGAACGCCCACGGCGTGCGGAAGTACGGCGTCATCCGCATTGATAGTGCGGGCGGCCCCTCCGGCTGGGCGGAGGACGCTGCGGGCAACACGCAGAAGATCGCCACCACCTTCCGCGAAGCCGGCAAAGTCGCCCAGGACAACGGCGAACGCCTCGCCGCCGAAGGCGAAATCTGCTGGGGCGGGATGCACTCATGGAAGCACATGCTCGCCACACTTGAAGCGACCGGCATGCCTAACACCGTCGGCTTCCAGGCGGACCTCGCGCACACTTACCTTTACCTTCTCGGCTACAACGCTCCCGAGCATGCGCTGCTCAAGGAAGGCTATTCCCCCGCGGAACTCGATGCCGCCTACAAGACCATGACCGATGCGCTGCGTCCATGGACGTTCGACTTCCACGTCGCTCAGAATGACGGCTCCGTGCATGGCTCCGGCAGTCATGACAAGACCGGACGCCACTGTCGCGCCGACGATCCTAACGGAAAACTGGACATCACCAAAGCCTCCGGCTACTGGCTCCAGGACGCCTCCTCCCGCGGCATCAAGCACATCTGCTGGGACGGCTGCATGTTCCCGAATTCCGTGCTGATGGAGCAATCCACCTGGAACACCATCCTCGGCGCCATGATCAAGGTGCGCGACGCGCACGGGTGGAATTGATTTCGCCGGACTCGTTTGGAAAGCCGTCCGGCGTAAGCCGGGCGGCTTTTTCTTCGGGCAATGCCGGCCGGCAAGGCTTTCAGTTACCCAAATCCTGATGCCTGGAATAGACGGTAACACGCACTACACCGCCTTTTTCGGCTTCCACGCTCACCGTCTCGCTGAACGGTCCGAAATCCCGTGAAATGATAATACGGCCTTCTTTCAGGGCGCGCTCCGAGAAAGCCCAGCCGGGAAAATTCTTCAGGTAAGCGGGGATATCGCGCCCGGCCTCAATTTCCATCAGGGCACCTCTGGCAATAACTTCCCCCTCCGCGGTGAGCGCAGACTTGCTCCACGCCCTCCAGCCGAAAAGGCACGCAGAAGCGAAGACAAATACGACGCATAGTCCCGCGATCGCCTTTCTGCGTTCCTTCTTCGCGGATGGTTCGGCCGGGAAATTATTATTTGGTTTCAAATCGCCCATAATGCTGCACAGGATTCCTCTCCGAAACGGGCGGTGTCAATCTCCGTAGAAGTCGGCACATCCTGATTTTGTTCATCAAGTTATGCAAGGATTCCCTGCCGCCGTCCTCCTTGTTCTGATCGCTCTGCTTCCAGCGAGTGCGGATACCTCCGTTTCCATAATGGATGGGAAGTGGCACCTCAACGGGGTCGTTACCTGCCGCGGCACGCGTGCTGAAAGTCTGCTCATGAACGTGCGCATGGTGAATGCAACCTTCGAAGACACTAACATCGCGACATGTCCCGCGGGCTTCGATCCCGCCGTGAACACTGCCTCCTTCATCAAAGCCATCCCGCAATATCTTCAGTCCGGCGTTCGCGCTTTTACTCTCAATCTCCAGGGCGGCATGCCTGATTACACAGGCGCCATCAATTCTGCGTTTCAACCCGACGGCTCATTGCGGCAAAACTATCTCGCCCGCGTGAAAGAGGTCATCGACGCCTGCGACCGCGAGGGCGCAGTCGTCATTCTCGGGTGCTATTACCAGCAGCAGGATCAGATCCTGCGCGATGAACCAGCGGTACGGGCCGGTGTAGTCAATGCCGCCCGATGGGTGCAATCCAGCGGTTTCCGCAATGTGGTTCTCGAGATCGCTAACGAATTCGGTCACGGCGGCTTCGATCATCCGCTGCTCAAGACCCCTGCCGGTCAGGTGGAACTCATGCGACTTGCAAAGGAAACCGCACCCGGTCTTCTCGTTTCCACCAGTCCTATGGGCGATGGCCGCGTGCCGGAAAGTATCGCCCAGGCCGCGGATTTCATTCTCATCCATTTTAACGGCGTCGCGTTGAAAGACATTCCTGAGCGCATTGCCGTTCTTCGAAAATACGGCAAGCCCATTGTCTGCAATGAAGACGACAAGACCGGTCCCGCCGCCGTGGAGGCCGCCACGGCAAGCGTCGCGTCCGGTGCCTCATGGGGATTCATGCATAAGAAGGTGAACCAGTTTTATCCCTTCACCTTCTGCGGCACCGCGGACGATCCCGCCGTTTATGCGGCCCTCAAAGCCCTAACCACACCGGCGGAATATCAAACTTACGTTCCGCCTCCGGAGTCCGCCGGCGGCTGGCGGAAGCTGGACGAACCGGACGCCATCCGCCGCACTGCCGGCATGGACCCTGACAAACTTGCCGCGTTGCGAGCATGGCTCCTGGCCAGCGATCAGCGCACCTTCGCCGCCACCGTCATCCGGCGCGGCCACATCGTTCTTGAAGTCGAACGCGGCAACAGCGCCAAAACCGACGACCGCCGCGTGGCTTCAGTGTCCAAGGCGATCTGTGCGACCGTCCTCGCCATCGCGTCGGAGCAAAGCAAATCCGGCAAACTTCCAAAACGCATGACGTTTGATGATCGCGCCTTCGACTTCATTCCGTGGGCGCAGCCGCTGAGCGATCCGCGCAAGGCATCCATCACGGTCAGGCAGTTGTTCAATCATACCTCCGGCATTTCGCCGGAAGCCACCGGTTCGCGCAATGAAGGCACGTGGGAATACCTTCTCGGCCACACCGGTGACGAGCGCACGGCAAAGCTCGCCTTCGATCCGGGCAAGGGCTGCGGCTACTCCACGCTCGCCCTTCACCACGCGGCGCTCGTCTGCGAAACGGTCACCGGCAAGCCTTATGACACCTTTGCCATCGAAGCACTCTTCAAACCGCTCGGCATCGAACACTGGACCTTCACGACCTTTGACGGAGATGCCAAACACGGACGCCACGCCTCGCACTCCATGGGCATGCCCGCGCGCGATCTGGCCCGCGTCGGTTATTGTATGCTGCGCGGCGGTCGCTGGGGAGAGAACCAGGTGATTCCGAAATGGTTCGTCGATGAAACAGCGGCTCCCACGCACACGGTCACCGGACCGGAGATGCGATTTCGCATCAACGCCCAATCCTTCTCCCACGGCTGGGAACTCCCCGCGCGGCTTGACGGCGAAAAAGGCAGGGGCCTTCCCGCCGATGCGCGCTACAAACCAGGTTCCGGCGGTCAATTGCTGGCGTTTGTTCCCTCTCTCGATCTCGTCATCGCGCGTCAAACCGGCAGCAGCGGTGACTGGGCCTATGACGAATTTCTCCGTCTCGCCTGTGCCGCCGTCGTTCCAGACGGTAAAGCGAACTGAGCCGTCACTTTGCCTTCGCTTTATCCGCCAGCGCCGCGGCCTTCTTGTCCTCATCCTTTCCCATCGCGGCGCCTATCAATTTCGCCGTGCCGTCTTCAGCGAGAGACGCCACCACAAGGCACGAACGCGTTACCGGCTTGTCTCCTTTCGTGCTATCGCTGCCGGTGACCCGGAAGATGATCGCGTGCGGCTGGAAGACATCGCCCTTCAAAACGCCGCGCCACTCCACGAGTTCACCGGAAACGTCAGGAAACTCCCATGCAAATTCCTTCGGAAGGATAGCCGGGAGGCCGTCCAGCGCCGTCACCTTCTTTCCTTTTCGCACCTTCAGCCAGCTCCGCAGGTCCCCGCCCTCATGGATCAGTTCCATCCCCGCATACCCTGGGCAAATCCTCGAAAAGTAATCGATTTCCGCGTTCTTATCCGCTGCTGAGTCCGTCAGTCCCGCGGCGTGTTTCGCATTCAAACTCGAAAACGCAGAAACCACACGATCCTCCGCCCGCAGGGATGCGGCGAACTGGGAGCCCAAAATCACGACAAATGCAAAAGTCTTCATGGAGGCAGTATGCCCCGCCGGTCACCCCTGTCATCTCTGTTTCCCTCGCGCAGGAGAAAACAGAGGAGGCAATGGGAGTTGCCCGACGCTCGAAATCCGGAAATTGCCTATGGACGTTATGGCCGCTTTGTGTAACACTGAGAAACCTCTTCTCAGGCATCGTCTGTGTAATACAGAATGAGACTCCCTGTACTAACTATTTTCGCAGCCACCGTCGCGGTCGTCATCGCGGGAGGGACGAATGCACCCACCGAAGAAGCTGCTCCTGCGGCCCCTCCCCCTGCGGCGGAACCGCAGCCGTCCGAAGGATTGCCGGCCCATTCCCTGTTTGCACCTCTCGCGCCTGAACCGAACGGCCCCGTGGAGTCCACCGTTCCAGAACCTGTGTGGGCATCCGTTCTGGCCGCCTGCGCCGTGAGTCTTCTCCGCAGGAGCCGGAGCTAACACCCGATGGGAAAGGTGACCCAGGGCCGTTCCGGCGAGCGGCTTTTCACTCTCGCGAACGGCAGCACCCTTGCATTCCGGGAATACGGCGACCCTAACGGTCAGCCGCTCTTCTTTTTCCACGGATGGCCCGGCAGCAGTGCCCAGGGGATTTTCCTCCATCGAACGGCCGAGGAAAAGAAACTGCGCGTCATTTCCGTGGACCGTCCGGGTCTTGGCGGTTCCAGCCGCATTCCTCATCGCAATCTGCTGCATGTGCCGCCCCTCGTCCAGGAACTGGCGGAGGCGCTGGATTTCGGCTCTTATGATGTTCTCGGCATGTCCGGCGGCGGGCCCTATGCTCTGGCCTGTGCGTGGGCGCTGCCCCACCGCGTGCGCGCCGCTGTCGTTTGCTGCGGCGCGCCACCCATCGATTCCCTGGAGGCGCGCCGCCGTTACTCGCCGGTCTATCGGGCGCTGCTCGGCCTTCACGACCGCTTCCCCGCCGCCCTGCAGTCCCTGCTGGTTCCCATTTCCCTCGCGGGGCGGATCCGTCCGCCGTGGCCTCTCATGCGCCTCATCTCGTTGCCCATGAAACCGCAGGACAGGAAGTTCCTGTCGGACCGCTCCCGTTTCGAGCAGTTCTATCCTTCGCTGCGCAACGCCATGCGCTCCGGTTCGCGCGCTCTTTACGACGACGGACGCTGTTACACGGAGCCATGGCCTTTCGATGTCAGCCAAATTCGCGTGCCGGTCCGCATCTGGCACGGCACGCAGGACACCAATTTCCACCACTCCCTCGCCGAAAAACTGGCAACCCGCATCCCAGGCGCGATCTTCCATCTGCGGGAACAGGGTCATTATTCCCTGCCCGCCTTTTGCGTGGACGAAATCATTGAAGATCTCCTGACCTGTAGAGCCGGGCGCTGACAATATATTCCTCCACGGCGGCCGGCAGCAATCCGCCGCCGGACTCCCCTGCCCCGATACGGCGACGCGCCTCCGTTGAGGAACCCGGATACTCGCCTGGCAAAAAAACGGCTTTCCAGTCCGCGCGTCTTCGCGGCTGGACGCCTTCCCGCGCAAAGACGATGAACGTAAGTTGCCGGCGAAGATACTCAGGCCTCGCCCAGCGCTCGATTTCCGCCCATTGGTCCGCACCCATGAGCCAGTGGAAAATCCCCTGCGGCTCCTGCGCCGTGAAGTGCTCCACCGTCTGCCAGGAATAGCTGGGGCCCGGCTGGCGCAACTCCCAGTCGCTCACCTCCGCCCATGGGCAATCCGCTGTGGCCAGTTTCAACATCGCCAGCCGTTGTTCGCCGGAAGCACCCGGCAGTTTCCCTTTCAACGGGGATTCGCGGCACGGGATGAAGATCAAATTGTCCAGCATGCATTCCGCGACCGCCGCCCGTGCAATCGCCAGATGCCCCGTATGCGGCGGATCGAACGACCCGCCGAACAATGCAATGCGCCTGACAACTTCCGCCATGGCCTCATCCATGCCGATCTTGCCCGCGCGCGCAACGTGTGATACCGGCTCCGCATGCGCCGCGACATCCTCGTTTTCCCATGAACTACTGGCTCTTCAAATCCGAACCGGACACCTTTTCTTTTTCAGATCTCAAGGCCCGGCCAAAGCGCCGCGAACCATGGAGCGGCGTCCGCAATTACCAGGCGCGCAACTACATGCGCGATCAAATGCGCGTCGGCGATCTCGCTCTGTTCTATCATTCCAGTTGTCCGGAACCAGGCGTTGCCGGCGCCATGTCCGTCGCTTCGGAGCCCTATCCGGACCCGACTCAATTCGATCCGCAAAGTCCCTACTTCGATCCGAAAGCCACCGATGAAAAACCCATCTGGATGCTGGTGGATGTCGAGTGGGCGAAGGATTTCAAACATTTCGTCCCTCTGGAAACCATGCGCAGTGATCCGGCTCTCGCGAAGATGGTCACCCTCCAGCGCGGAAACCGTCTCTCCATCACACCGGTGACGGCCGCGGAATACAAGCATGTTCTGAAACTCGGCGGAGCGGCGAAATGAGAATCCCCTGTCTGCGTACTAACATTCGCAACCACCCGTTTCCTCTCCTCGCGCATTGACTCGCCGGGGGAAATCCATCAATCCTGACTCATGAAATACTACTACCAGACTGCCGGCGGCACCACTGCTGGACCGGAGACCCTGGAAAAACTCACCGCCCTCATGGCCGCAGGCGAAATCAGCATGGCCACCATGGTCGTCCCCGCAGGCGGGGAGGACTGGACGCCTCTGGCGAGGGTGCTCCGTTTTTTCTATGCCGATGACGCCGGCGCCACCGCCGGACCGGTCGCCTTCAGTGAGTTGAATCGCCTCAATCAAATCAGCGCACTCACCGGCGATGCATGGGTCATGGAGGAAGGCGGCACGCAATGGCGCGCGCTTTCCACCGTCCTCCAGGCGGGCGGCGTCGCCGTCAACACTGCGCCCGCGGCACACGCATCCCCCGCCGCTGCATGGCGCCCGCCTGCGACCAGCAAGACCACCGCGGTGAATCCCTACGCTGCTCCCAGAGCCCCGGCGGGAAGGACGCGGGTCATTCATCGTGCCATGGGCGGGGTGCGCCGGATGCCTTTTTTCGGCAGCCTTCTGCTCCTCGTGGTGTTCTTTTTCGGCGCCATTTATTTCTCTGCAGTGGTCGGCAAGGTGCGTTGGGAACAGAGCGGAGTTGACGGACTCTATCTTTTTTTCCGTCATCTGTTTACTGCTTTCATGGTCGTCAGCGGCCTGACGGTTCTCGGAGCCATCATCCTTTTTTCCCTGCGACTGACCAACATTGGCTGGTCTCATCACTGGCTGTGGATTTACCTCGTCCCCATCGTCCTCGGCGCCATGGCAGCGTGGAATGCCTACAAGCCGTGGATGCCGCCGGTGAATGCCATCTTCGTTCTCGCCGGCATGATCTTTTTCATCGCGCTCTGCGCGCTCCCCCCGGGTTATAGTCGCCACCGCAGACTCGACCCCGCCGCGTGGACCGTCGTCCTCATTCTCGTCCTCCTCTACGCCGCCCTCGTGGTTGTCGCCATGATGAACACCTCAAACCGCGCCTAACCTCCGTACATCCCGTCCCTGTGGCCGCTCATTCAATTCATACGGGTGTTGACACGGCAAAGCCCCTGCGGTGAAATCCTGACATGGAATCCGGCAGCGAATCACCCTTCCGGCGGGATGAACCAGTCTTCAGCTCACGCAAGTGGCTGCTGATTGCGTTCATCAGCGCCTTCGCGTGGCTGATTTTCACCGTCTATGTGAAAGGGCGGCAAATGACCGAAGCGGAGGATTGGGGCATGGACTTGTTTTGGCTCGTCCTCCAACTGGCGGCGCAGATCACCGTCGTGGGGTTTCTGTTCCATGCGCTTCGCTCAGTATGGCGCAGCGGCGAACGCAGAAGTTTCGAATTGATAGGCATCGCCGTCAAATCCCAGCGCGGATTCCTCGTGGGCATTACCATTCTCATCGCCACGGGAAGTGTTTTTTTCGCCATGTGGGCTCACGAGTACCGCGGATTAAATACCGGACTCAAGCAGCGTGCCCAGGCCTATCGAATCTGGAAAGAACATACGCGCAGGACTCCGGCGCCACCTCCCTCCACGGAAGCCCCTCCCGTCTCCCCCCGGCCTCCTTCGTCATCACCCCCTGCGTCTTCTCTGCAACTTGATCCCTTTGCTCCCCAGCAGGAACAGCCTCCGTCCCCGTCTCCGTCTCAGCCATGACCGCCTCTTTTTCATCACGCGGACTCAATCGCCTCCGGCCGGAAGGGGAAGACCGGGAAGCCTCCTCCAATGTCGTCCACGCCTGCCAGGTGATCGCACACTGCCATTTGGCGCTTGGCATCTTCCTCATCGTCCTCGCCGCCACCGCCACATGGTGGATTTTCGAAATTTCCCACCGTCTCCGGATCATCGACGAATTCCGTCTCATTGATTCGCCCGAAGGAACAGCTCCCTCGCCAAATCCTGACATTATCCTGAATTTCGGCGTCGCCGTCGGCGTTCTCTGCATTCTCAATGCGGGCATTCTTTTCCGCTGTCGCAACGGCCTCCGCGCCTTCACGCGCACCCGCCGTGTGTCCGATCTCCATCCGGCCATGCGCAGACTCCGCACCATGTGGCTTTTCTTCAGCATTTCCATGCTGCTCATCACCACCGCTCTCATCTATCTCCTCCAAAAAGAAATCCTCCCCCCCGTCTGAGAGTTTCCTCATACTCTTACTCTCACTCCTACTCTTACTCCCATTTGCAGCTGCACCAAAACGGACCGCGGATTTTCAATCCGCCCCGTCAACCCGAGCCCCTCCTAACAATCCCTTCCACCGGTGCCGCGCCCGCCGCCCGCTCCCTTCCCCGGCCCCTTAATTCATGCCATCGGCTCCTCCAGACCCTGAGTTGTTCCGCCGGTTGCCCTCCGTCGAAAAAATTCTCAAGGCGTTAGGCGATACAGACGACCTGCCGCGGTCCCTCACCACACACCTGGTCCAGCAGGAAATCGCACGGATGCGCACCGATGCGCAACTAGGCAAAGAGCCTCCGCCCTTCGATGCCGCTGTCACTCATATCCGTGCTGTCGTGGAACGCTTTGCCCGCAGCCGCATCCAGCCCGTCATCAACGCCACCGGCGTTTTGATTCACACCAATCTCGGACGCTCCCCTCTTGCCTCCGCCGTCGGCGATGCCATGCGCGAAGCCGCCTGTCAGTATGACAACCTCGAATTCGACATGGATACCGGCGAGCGCGGCCGCCGCGGCAGCTTTCTCGAAACCACCCTCGCCGTCCTCACCGGCGCGGAGGCCGCCACCGTCACTAACAACTGCGCCGCCGCCCTCGTCCTGATTCTCCGCCACCTCGCCGGCGGCGAACGCCGGGAGGTCGTTATTCCCCGCGGCCAGCTAATCGAAATCGGCGGCGGCTTCCGCATCCCGGAAATCATGGAAACCAGCGGCGCAAAGCTGCGCGAAATCGGCGCGACTAACAAAGTCTCCCTTGCCGACTACCGCAAAGCCATCGGCCCGCAAACCGCCATGCTCCTGCGCGTCCACCGCTCGAATTTTCACATGGAGGGTTTCGTGGGCGAACCAACCCTCGCTGAACTCGTTGCCCTGGGCCGCGAATATCAGTTGCCCGTCGTAGAGGACCTGGGCAGCGGCGCGGTGGTAAGCCTGATGGACGTAGCGGGCACCGGCCACGAACCCACTCCGCAGGAATCGCTCGCCCAGGGCGTGGACCTCGTCTGTTTCAGTGGCGACAAACTCTTCGGCGGCCCGCAGGCCGGCATCATTTGCGGCAAAGCCTCTCTTGTCGCCGGCATCAAACGCGATCCCCTCTTCCGCGCCCTCCGCTGCGATAAAATCATCCTCACCGCGCTTCAGGAAACCGCCCTCACCTATCTCCGTCACTCTCAAGGCGAAGATTCCAGCCCTGACAAGACTCCCCTTCCCCTTCTCCAAATGCTCGCCCTCCGCGAAGAGCATCTCCTTCCGCGCGCCGCGGCCATCGTCGCCTCCCTAACGGATGCGCCTGTCACCGCCGCCGCCGGCACCGGCGACTCCCGCTGCGGCGGCGGCACCATGCCCGGCAGCAGCCTCCCTTCCGTCACGGTGGATCTCTCTCCGAAATCCTTGAGCGTTCCCCAGTTCACGCGCCGCCTCCGCGAAGGCCAGCCCGCCGTCATCGGCTACATCGCCGGTGACCGCTTCAAACTGGACCTCCGCACCGTCTTCCCGGAGCAGGACGCCACTCTCCTCAAAGCCATTCTCAACGCCCTCCAGCCCTAGAAATCAAACAGGTCGCTGAAGAATCCCTCCTTCTTCTTTTTCTTTCCGTAATAGGGCTGCTGAGGGTACGGAGCTTGCGCGCCGCCGGGTTGCTGCTGCTGCGGCGGCGGATAAGCACGGCGTTTACGGTAATCGTCGTCATCATAATCATCGTCGTCATCGCGGCGTCGATATTGATATTCCGCGGACTGCGGCGGCATGGGTGGAGATCCGGAGCTTGTTCCGGCAGCAGGAGCTGCTGCCGGCCCTGGGACCATCCGTTCGATGATTTTATCGAGTTCCCCGCGATCAAGCCACACGCCGCGGCACTGCGGACAGTAATCGATTTCCACGCCCTGCCGCTCCATCATCGAAAGCACCACATTGCATTTGGGACAGTTCATCGGTGTTGTGAATTCAAATGAGCACGATCAATGGGCCGGCGAGAGTTGCGGAGCGATGCGCCCCGAGACATGGGAACGGCGGCGCCGTCCCCCTTTTGCGGCGCGGTGAGTGATCTTCTCCCGCACGCGTCGGATCAGCTTGGCCAGCGCCGCGCGGAGGGTGTGATCGGAAGCCTCAGCGCAGACGTCCGGCCCCGGCGTCACAAGGTGTGCCGAAATCCGAAAAGGCGGACTCGCCTCCCGCCGCTCGATACTCACTTTTGCCTCATCGATGCGAAGCCCGGGCTCCAGCGCCTGAATCTCCGTTTCAATAAGAGCGGTCATTTCCGGCGAGAGTTCGTGATGTCTTTGACGAAGGGTCAGTTTCATACAGTCACGATATTCCGCTCCTGGCCGTATTCCGAAAATACTTATTCTGAAACAAACCCTTCGAAAAAACGAAAGTGAACTTTGGCTGTCGCGCGCACTCCCTGCTCCGGGGTGCTACGGCTGTGCCAGGTTAAGCCCGCACGGAGCGCGGGAATCCTGCGTCCGAACCTCGCCCGCAACCATCACAAATTTTTTACACCTCGCTGCTGACAAAATTCATCTGATGGTTAGCGTCGCGCCCACAACGCCATGAAATTCGCCTATACCATTCTTTACGTCCGCGATGTGGGACAGTCGCTCGAGTTTTACGAATCTGCCTTCGGATTGGAACGCCGGTTCCTTCACGAAAGCGGCATGTATGGCGAGTTGGAAACCGGCGGCACGGCATTGGCCTTCGCCGCCAATTCCCTTGCGCAGTCCCATTTCCCGGACGGCTTCCAGCCCGCGGATCTCTCGCGCCCGCCCGCCGCATCGGAGATCGGGTTGGCCACAGCGGATGTGCCGGCGGCTTATGAACGTGCGCTGCGCGCCGGCGCCGTCTCACTCGCGGAGCCGGAGACGAAGCCGTGGGGCCAGGTCGTCGCCTACGTTCGCGACCGCGATGGCCACCTTGTCGAACTGTGCACTCCGATGTCCGCAGATTGACATTTGCGGGCGACAGTGCTCCCTTGCCGGCATCAGTGCTTCTCCGGGCCTCCACGTCCCGGCGACGTCCTTTTTGCCTAACGCCCACCCTGACTTCCTTCTCAAAAAGTCAGGCATTCCCCTGGCCGGGAAAGATTGACCTCCTCTCCTCTTTCTGGCTATTCTTCGCTGTTTGTTATCAGCGAAATGAAAACGAGTCCCCTTCGTTCCCCTGTGGTCGTGGTTTTCACTGCGGCCTTCCTTGCGCTCATCTCACTTCTCGCCCCGCGCGCCGCGCAGGCGCAGACGTTTGCGGACGCCGCGGACAGCACCGGGATCACATGGTCCCAGACCGGAACCGGACGGGCATGGCGCGCCGTCAATTCCTCCGCCTCCTCGCACGACGGTGTGGATATGCTCGAGCTTCCCGCCGCAGGCGGCGGACTCATTCCCGTCAATACTCTCCAGGCCACCCTGACAGGTCCCGGCGTGCTTACTTACTGGATTTGCAGCGGCCAGTACATTCCGCCGGTGGTGGAAGCCGTTTCCGGCGGGCAGGTCAGGCATCGCGAGACTCTCTGGGCTTACAACTCCGTCTGGCGGCAGTTCGTTCTTCATCTTCCCCGCGCAGCTTCCTATACCATCAAATGGGACTGTCCTACCCCTGAAAACTTCGTTCCCGGCCTCCGCATGGACGAGTTTATTTTCACGCCCGCCGCGGGTACCATCGCCGACGCCGTGGACGCGCCGCTCGCCTGGACCATGGCCGGCGGCGAACCGTGGCTTCCCGTCACGAACTCCCAGGCTGCGGACGGCGTCGATTACCTCTACGGCTGCGCGCCCGCTAACAGTCAGGCATCCGAACTCACCGCCACCGTCACTGGCCCCGCATGGATCGACTTCAAATGGCGCGGCGGCGACATCAACACCTACGAAGGCACCGTTCAGGGCAAAAAGAGCTTCCTTCGCAATGGCACCGTCGTCTCCGAATCCACCAACTTCAACTCCTACTGGACCCGCGAGCGGTATCCGCTGCCCCCGGGTGACAACGTCCTCACCTGGCGCGTCACTCCTGGCCAGACCAGCGGTGCGCTGGTCTTCCTCGACCAGGTCGTCGTCCAGCCCGTCGCGGATGGGGTGAGTCTGGAAACCGCCCTCGACAACGATGGCTCATGGACCCTCGGCCCCGGCTTTCCGCAATTCATCGGGCGGTCTGCGCCGGGCCTCGGCCGCAATGACAATGATGCGGCCGTCACGGAACTCGGCACTCGACGGCTCCCCGTCACGGTCAATGGCCGAGGCACCCTCAGCGGATGGGCCCGCCTTCGCAAAACCGTCTTCACACCGGAATTCTCCGCCTATGCCGTCGGCAACCCCTCCAGCCTCATTCCTTACAATTACTGGGCTTCCGTTCCCAACGACAGCCTCGGCCCGTGGTTCAACTTCAATCTCGCCATCAGAGACGCCGGCGCCACCACCGTCAGCTTTGACCTTATTTACAGTCTGCCCCTCCCGCTCCAGCAGCCCGCAGTGGTCCCCGAGCTCTATCTCGACGAACTCAAATTCACCCCGGACGTCCCCGCCGAATCCGTCTCTCTGCCTAACATCACCCTCTCCGTCACGCCTCCAGGCTCGTGGAGCGCTTCCCTCTACGGCGGCGAGCGCTCGTTCCATCCCTTCCCCGCTACCCTGTGGATCGACGCCCCCGGAGCCATCGAATTCACCGTCACCGGCCCTGGGGACTTCACTTGCCGGGGCGGCTCATGGGGCACCTCGAGGGACATCATGACCGTGGACGGTATCCGTGCGGGAATTGGCCAGTCGTTCACCACGATTCATGTGCCCTCCGGCGTTCACCGCATCCAATGGTTCTCCGCGCTGGTCGTTGCTCCCGTCTTCACTCCCGGGCGCGGCATTGCGGAGGTCCTCGACATGCCGGAGATGATCTTCATGATCAACGACCCTCAGTGGGAACCCGACACCGGCATCGCCCACGACGGTGCCTCGTCCTTCCGCATGGACCTCAACGCCTTCGAGTCCCAGGACAGCTATTCGCCCATCGCCATTCTGCCGCAGCCAGGCACGCTCTCATGGTGGAGCCGCCGCAGCCCCGAGGGCACCTGGACCAAAACAGAAGTCCTCACCTCCGGAGCCGTGTCGCTGCGCGCCCCCTTCTATGCAGGCTCCAACCAGTCCCTGTGGATCGACGGCATCTCTTTCACTCCGCTCTCCTCCACCCTGGTGGAAGTCAAAGCGGCCTCCGGCGTGGCGGACATCACTGCCAGCGCGGGTATCGCCTTTATCCCCGGGGGCTTTGCCGACACTCCCGTCGCCCGGCCCATCGCTGATGTTATCGATGACCAGGGCGGCTATCGCGTCCGCGAGGAATGGGTGGAAATCCGTACGCCCGGCCCCGGTCGCCTTTCCTTCCGCGTCAAAGATGCCGGCGATCGCTTTCACCGGAATCTGCGCATCGACGGCCTCGCCCCTAACGTCACCACCGAGGCGCCGGACCGCTGGCGCCCTGTCAAAATAGACCTTCCCGGCACCGGCCAGCATGTCGTTAGGATGGGTGTCGAAACCGGCAGCTTTTGGTACCCCGGTGGCTTCACCGGTTTCGTGGACAGCCTCAGTTTCGATCCTAACGTGCGAGATATCGGTGCCGCCGTCGGTCTCGGCAGTGTCCCCTGGCTCACCTCCGGCGAAGCCACTGCGGAAGTGGTGAATGATCCCTCCGCCACCGGCGGCAAATACGCCGTCTTCCAGGTCATCGGCTATGAAGACCAGCCCGGTGCCACATGGTCCGCCCCTGGTCATATGCCCTCCAGCCTCGCCTCCGCCCGCGTCCGCTACCGCTACTCCGGCATACCCCTCACTTCCCTCACACTTTCCACCCGCGCCCTCCCCTGGGCCTCCGGCCAGTGGCTCGCGGAGACTTTCCCCTTCCTTCCTTCCGAACCCGCCGGCTTCCTCGGCCGCTCCACCACCAATCCCTCCTTCCCCCTCGCATTCCACGTGGATGACATGGAATATTCCACATGGTCCTCCCGCACCCTCGCCGAAGCCCTCGATGCCCCCGGCATCACATGGCAGACTAACATTACCCTTAGCGACCCCGTCGGCGGCGAAGTCTATCCCCCCACCGGCATCTGGGAACCCTTCGCCAACTCCATGATGTTCACGGACGGAGACGGCGTCATCCTCCGCGACGTCCAAACGCAGGACTTCCTCGGCGGCCGCGCCGCCCTCCTCAAAGGCACCGTCTCCGAACCCGGCACCCTGACCTATTGGTGGCGCATGGCCCCCCGCGCCTCAGACACCTTCTCCGTCTGGGGTCCCGCCGGCAGCCCCCCGCGCAGCGAAACCTTTGCAAGGGCCAGCGCCCAGGTCGGAACCTTCTTCAACTGGAACGCCCGCCAGTCCGCCATCCCCGGCCCTAACGACATCGTTTATCTCGACCGCGTCCGCTTCACCCCCGACTCCATCCAGACCTCCTTCACCGCATGGAGCACCGCCCTCCTCCCCGGCACCCCCGATCCCAACCGCGACCATGACGGCGACACCTTCACTGATTTCCTCGAATACGCCTTCGACGGCTACCCCGACGACCCCTCTGAATCCGGGTATCCTCCTGTCGTCACCCTAACCTCCTCCGGAAACAACACGACTCTGCGCCTCACCTGGCGCCAGCGACGCAACAGCACCCTAACCTACACGCCGGAACTTACCTCCACCCTCACACCCGGCACCTGGACCCCTGCCGCCACCGCGCCCGCCCTCGTCCAACTCAGTTCCCTTTGGGACGCGGCCACCCTGACAATCACCTATTCCCCCGGTGCCAGCCGCCTCTTCGCCCGCGTCCGCGTTTCCGGCCCCTAACTAAGCCCCGGCTTCTGCAGCCGGGAGTTCCCCTCACTTCCACGAGCAGAGATTATCCTCCCACGTATCCGGTTTCCCGTCGGGGCCATACGACCAGACGATGACCTTTTTGGAAATCTCCAGCGCGCCATTGGTACTTTTTCCCGCGGAGGGATCCGTCAGTTTCCCGTCCCCGTCCAGGTCCAGCGAAATCTGATAGGGCTGCCCCCACGGATCGTAAAAGGCCACCATCTCACCTTCCGTCGTTATCCCGTCGAGGTGTTTGCCGCCTTCGGCCTTCGCGTTCTTCAGATCCGCCATGAAGTCGAACCCTTTCGGATTTTTCAGTTTATCCCGCCCTTTGAGAATGGCCATTACACCTTCTTCATTCCCCGTATCGGTCATACAGTCCACACCCTTCGATGCCGAGGCAGACTCGGGCAAATGATCGTATTCCAGCATATATTGCTGCAGCGCGTTAGTGAGCAGCATCATTGCCGTCTTTGCCGCCGTCTTTTTTGCCGGGCTGGCAAGTGCCGCTTTCAAAGCCGATGCCGCGTCAGCGGCGGTGGGTGCCGGTGTCGTTTTGGCTCCCCCTGAAGAGGGAGCCGCCGGCGTCTGCGGTGCAGGAGCCGGTGCCTCGGATTTTTTTTCCGTCGGCTTCTCCTCGCGGCTGCACGAAGCCAAAACAGTCAGGGCGATGAGGGAAATAAACATCCTGTTCATTACCCGATGATGAACACCGCACCGGCGAAGGCAATCTCTTTCCGCAACGGCGCATTTTTCCCTGAACCACAACGATTTAGCGCAAGGTTTCCGCCAGCGGCGCGGATAGACCGGCATGGTCATTTCCCGTTCCCGTTATCTGTTTTGTTTTCTTGCCGCCCTCCGTTTCGCGGTGCTGCCGCTGCAGAGTCAGGAGTTGAAGATCACCCACACCGCATTCAACGCGCAGAATCAGTTCGTAGTGGAGGCGGACATACCCGCGGGCGCAGGGCATGCGGTGCTGGAAGTCATGCGCCAGCCGGCAACTGCAGGATGGCGCTCAATGATTGCCGGCGGCATCGACGGACGCGCAGCGAAGGTAACATTCCGCCTGCCAAAGTCGGCCGCGTCGGCCATTGCCCGCGTGAAAGCCGGCGTGAGCATCACGCTCCCCGCCGCTGAACTCACCGACGCTGCTCTCTGCACGGTGACTTACAGCGGCAACGGCGGCGATATCACGGCGATGCAGGCGAAGCTCGATATGCTAAATGCCGCGGATGAAAAATTCGCCACCGTTTCCACCCTCCCGCGTCCGCAATTGCAGGCGGCGATGATCGCATGGGCGAAGTCCTTTCCCATCGTGGAGGACGCCTCGGTGGCTCCCACAACGGACAATGTTAGTATTCGCTTCACCGACGGCACGTATGCCGTGCTGCTGAATGCCAAGCGCACCGACGGCAATGTGCCGCCGAACCTGGTGCCCCAGGGAAAGCGCATTCCCGCGCCTGAAGAGGAGGAATGGATCGCACCGCCCGCAGGCATCGCCGCGCAGGGTGTGCAGCAGGCTGCAGGTGCGCAGCCCGGCCTGGGGCCGGACGGCAGCGTGCCGGCAAACCGCCGCGCCGTGTGCATGTTCTCGCTGGAGTCGTGGTTTCCCAGTTCCATCAGCAAGGTCACAGGCTGGCTGCAGGAGGCAAATTACGTCACCGAAGAGTATCCCATGACGCCGGTGAATCACCTGATGTGGCTCTCCTTCACCGGCAACGAACTGGGCGTGCTCTTCTGGCAGGCGCATGCCTTCACATTTAAGAAAAAAGACGGCACCGAGGAGGGCGCGATTGTCACGGGACAGTTTGCACTCTCGGCTCACGATGCGCTGGGCTATCAGGAACTGCTCGCCAACGGCGAACTCACGCTCGCCAAGGATGAGGCGCGCCAGGACCCGCCCATCTACGCTGTCACTCCTGCGTTCATCCGGAAATATTTCCGCTTCGCCCCGCACTCGCTCGTAATGCTCGATGCCTGCTATGGCGGGCATCCCCTCATCGCCGGAGCCTTCATCGATGCAGGCGCGGGCGCTGTCGGCTCGTGGGATCATGAGAGTGGTAAACAAAGCGCCACGTGCATGCTCAAGGTATTCGACCGGCTCCTGGGAGCGAACAAAGAAGCCCCCATTTCGTTCCCGCCGGAGCGTCCGTTTTCACTGCCCGTCGTTCGCATGTGGATGGAAATGTTCTCCTACGATTTCGACCCCAGCGCTAAGTATCCTAACCAAACCACCGACAACGCCCGCCTTATCTGGCGGAAGCATCCGTCGAAGCCCGCGCTCATCCTGCGTCCCGCCGTGATGCGGATTCTGCATGAGTTCTCCAGCGACGGCGAAGAATCGTTTACCAAATACCTTATCGAAGGGGACTTTGGTTACGATCCCGGGCCGTCAAAGCGTCAGGTGCTCTGGGGAGGCCAGCCGATGAACGTGCTGCGCTGGCAGCAGGATTACGGCATCGTCATTCGCCCGCCGCTTTCGCCGCCGAAGGGGAACATCCAGGTGATCATCAACCAGCACTGGGAAAGCAACGAAACCCCCATGACGGAATGGACCGTGCCGTTCACGGCGAATTATACCAGCCAGGGCACGCTGCAATACACAGTGACCATGAATGCGAAATTCCGCGCCGACGTCCACGGCTCGCGCGGCATGCCGGAGCAACTCGTGCAATACCTGCCCACCATGTTCACCACCCTCGGCGACTCCACCGGCCAGGTGACTGCATCAGGCTCATGGCAGGTGAGCGAGAACACCGTCGTGGAGTGGAGCGGCGGGACGCAGTTATACTCGGTGGATCCCGCCGTGCCGTTTGAGGTGCATCCCCCGGACGACACTATCGAGTGCTCGGGTGCCATCAATCCCTTCACCGGCACAGTGGATGCCTTCAAGCTCGTCAGCCGCGGGCGCTTCACAGAGACCTCGACGAATCAGCCGTCGAAACTCGTGGCCGGCGGAGCGTATTTCATTTCTCCTCTCGTCCAGCCGCGCATCAATCAAGGCAGCAATGCCTTTATGGGCGGCAGCTTCACCTATCCCTCCGGCGGCGGTGGCGGTGGCGGCCTCTCATGGCCCACCACCATGCCCGAAATGGCTCCCGCCGTGGAAACAGTGCGTTAAGGTCGCGCGCGGACCGCCGGAGCGAATCGTTAGCCGTCATTTTCGCCTAACGCGACTACCCAGCGATCCTCCGGGCTCCTTGCGAACCAGACGTCCTATTAGGCCTATCCGCCCTCTAACCCTAGTTCGTCAGTTAGTAAAAATCCTGGCCCGAAATCCGCGCGGGGCGCAACTAATTTCCGGTGTGGCGGCATTGCCGGAGGTTGATTTCGCCGGGTAGTGGAGAACCGGGGGATTGAGGTTCCCGGGCGGGCG
>DASZQB010000111.1:0-123406 GCA_035550135.1 Verrucomicrobiales bacterium | reverse complement strand
GATGATGGATAATGGGGAAATGGAAAATAGAGGAATAGAGGCGAACGACGGGTAATGGAGTGGAATGAGAGCGAAGGTGCAGAAGTGGCGGAGGATTTGTTCCCGTTTTACTTGCGGCAAAGAACGAATTCATTCCAAAATGTTTTCTGCCTTACGGGTCCAGCGCGCCGCAGCAGGCTGCGGCCCTAACAGCGGCAGCAGGCTGCCCGCAGTCCACGGTGCGGCGGCAGCGATTTGTTTGGTTCGAGGGGTTTTTGGAACGCCGCACGGGGAAAGGAAGAAGCGATGCGCCAAGCGCAGCAGTGCCATGTTTCAAGCTTCAAAGAGACGGGGCGAAGATGGCTGCAGGCAATCCGGGATCAGCGTGCCGGGGAAGAATTATCCCCGTCGAGCGGACCGTGTTGGTCTTTCCTATCGAGATTGCATTTCCGGTTGTCCGGATTCCTTACACGAACAGGCCCAGTGATTGTCCGCTAACCACTATTACATTCACGATGGGGGAGGATTTTCCTTTGATATGGCGGCCCGGAAGGTGACATGCCGGTAAATCCGGGAAGGGGAGGTGTCGGCGTCACGTTAATGGACGGCTCGAAAGCCAGGAATTTCGTTTGTGACAGGAATATCAGTAGAGCGATGTGTGCCGAAGGCCAGTCGCTTTCGTTGCGCCCATGAGAGGCGAAAGCGACTGGGCTTCGCCACAGATCGCTCTACTTACCGTTGGTGTGCCGCGCCAACGTTAGGACAGGCTGTGCGTTCTTGCCGGACTTTGAGAAATACGGGACAGGGGTGCCTTGCGCTATTCACGGACGCACAGAGACGAGCAGGACGAGTGCATTTGCTCTCGACAGGAGGGTGGCGGAGGGGCTTGGTGGCGGCCCTTATTTTTGAACTGTTATGAAGATACTGAGTTATGATTCGCCGTCGTTTGCTGCTGGTCTGCGGAAGCTGGACCGGAGGCATGTGCCGACGGCGGAGCTGCAGGCGTATGTGGGGGGAATCATTGAGGAGGTGAGGAAGCGCGGGGATGCGGCGGTGGTGGAGTTTGCGGCGAAGTTTGACGGGGCGGCGTTGAAGGCGAAGGGGCTGGGGGTGACGGAAAAGGAGATGACAGAGGCGCAGAAGGGGGTGAAGGCTGATGTGAAGCGGGCGCTGGCGGCATCGCACAAGAACGTGCTGGCGTTTGCGAAACAGAGTCTGCGCAAGAACTGGAAGGCAAAGAATGCGCAGGGGGCGGAGGTGGGTGAGGTGTATCAGCCGTTTCAGCGGGTGGGCATTTATGTGCCCGGAGGAACGGCGCCGTTGATTTCCACAGTGATCATGACGGTGACGCTGGCGCAGGCGGCGGGGGTGCCGGAGATCGTGGTATGCACGCCGTGCGGGCCGGACGGGAAGGTGAATGCGGCGATGCTGGCGGCGCTGAAACTGGCGGGGGCGACGGAGGTTTATCGCATCGGAGGGGCGCATGCGGTGGCGGCAATGGCGTTGGGGACGAAGACGATCCGGCCGGTGGATAAGATCCTGGGGCCGGGGAACAAGTTTGTGGTGGAGGCGAAGCGTCAGCTTTTTGGAGCGGTGGGGATCGATCTGCTGCCGGGGCCGAGTGAGATCATGGTGCTGGCGGATGAATCGGCGAATCCGGCGTTCATTGCGGCGGACCTGCTGGCGCAGGCGGAACACGGAAAGGACAGTCAGGTGCTGCTGGCAACTCCATCGATGGATTTGCTGAAGGCGGTGGAGGTGCAGATAGAGCATCAGTTAGGGACACTGCCGCGCGCGGAGACGGCGCGGGCTTCGCTGGCGACCGGCTGCTGGCTGGTGCACACCCGGGATTTGCAGCAGGGGGTGGAGATTGCGAATGCGTGGGCACCGGAGCACTTGAGTCTGGTGGTGAACGCGAAGGAGGAGGCGAGATTGCTGCCGCTGGTCCGGACTTCGGGGGGGATTTTTGTGGGGGACTACAGCCCGGTGGCGGCGGGGGATTTTCTGGCGGGGCCATCGCACACGCTGCCAACGGGAGGGGCGGGGAAGTCGTTTCCCGGGCTGACGGTGGACCAATTCCAGCGGCGGACGAGTATCGTGAAGATGAGCCGGAAGGCGCTGCTGGCGTCTGCGCCGGTGATCGAGAAGTTCAGCGAAATCGAGGGACTGGCGGCGCACGGGAGATCCGCGTCGTTGCGGGCATTGCCGGGATGAGAAAAATTTGCTGCGCATTCCCGGGGGAACGGTGATAAAAGGAGGGTTAATTTCCCTCCTTCGCCCCCTTTATGCGCACCCTGATTATTCCCTTTCTGATCCTGTTTTTTGCGGCGGTCTTTTTGAGACCTGCCCGCGGGCAGGTGAATGCCGCGCTCAACAAGCCGGTGACGACTGCTTATTCGACGTCAACCAACGGGACAACCTGGCCGGGGTATCCGCCATCCAATCTGACGGACGGGAACACGACGACGTTTTCGCACCCCAACCAGATGACGACGACGCTGGGGTTTCGTTTCGACATCAACCTTGGGCGGACCTGGACGCTGAACCGTCTGCGCATTTACAACCGGGCGGACGGGTGCTGCCCGGAGCGGCTGACCAATTACCGTGTATCCATTCTTGAGGATAACGGGGCGGGTGCTCCTGCGCCCACTCCGGTGTGGACGGCAGTCATCCGGCAAAACGGCACAAACTCGGGCGCGGGGGGATTCGATGAAGTGGTGGCTTCGCAACACCCGGCGGGCACGTTTGCGGGCCAGTGGATTCGACTGGAGAACATCAGCGGGAATGCCTACGTGGTCCAGACGGGAGAGGTGCAGGCACTGAGCTTCGATGTGACCACCTCCAACATCGCGCTCTTCAAGCCAGTCACCACCAGCGGCCCGGCCTACGCTACTCTGCCAGCGTCGAACCTCAATGACGGAAGCCTGACAACTTTAACGCATCCGGCGGGGGGCGCGGGGGCGACGAATGGATTTTACTATCAAATCGATTTGCTCAACGACTACGTGCTGGACCGTGCGGTGATCTATGCGCGCGCAGACGGCTGCTGTCCGGAACGGCTGACGAAATACAAGGTATCGCTGTTTGCAGACAATGCCGGTGCGCCGGGTGCTGAAACGTGGTCGGGGGAAATGCATATGGACGGCACGTATCCAACGGCAGGGTCGGCGGATACGATTCGTGCAGAGAACGGGACGGGTGATTTTCACGGGCGATTTCTGCGAGTCACGAATCTGAGCAACGAAGCTTACAATCCGCAGATAGGGGAGATCGAGGTGTACCGGCCGCCGGCGCCGCAGATCAAATATTTTACGACGGATACGGGCAACATTACCAAAGTGAACACGCCGGGAATGCCGGCGCAGGCGACGCTCTCATGGAATGTGCAGGGAGCGACGAGCCTTTCGATCGATCATGGGGTCGGGACGGTGGCATCGCCGTCCGGGTCGGTGGTGGTCACTCCGGCGGCACTAACGACCTATACCCTAACAGCGATAGGAGTGACCGGAAACAGCACGGCGACGGTGACGGTGGCGGTGGATGCGCCGCAACTGACGCCGCGGATCAACGAGATTATGGCGGAGAATGACGGTTCGCTGGCGGATGAGGATGGCGGCCAGCCGGACTGGATAGAGCTTTATAATCCCAACACGTTTACGCTGGGACTGGCGGGGGCGCATCTTTCGGACAATCCGAACAACGCGCTGAAGTGGGCGTTTCCGACGGGGGCGTCGATTCCGCCGAATGGATTTTTGGTCGTATTTGCATCAAGCAAGGACCGGGCGGTGGCGGGGAGTCCGCTGCACACGAACTTTTCACTGCAAAATTCCGGGGAGACGGTTTCGCTGTATGCGCCCGGCGGGGTCCTGTGGAGCCGTATTCCAGCGGATTACCCAACGACGCAGACGTATCCGCTACAGTACCGGGATACAAGCTACGGGGTCGATGGCGGAGGACAGGTGCGGTACTTTCGTCCCTCCACGCCGAACGCGGCGAATGCGGCTTCCGGGTTTGCCACGGTGGTGGAGGATACGTCCTTCAGTGCGAAGCGCGGGCTCTACACGACGCCGCAGTCGGTGGCGATTACGTGTCTCACTCCGGGCGCGACGATTCGTTATACGGTGAACGGGACGAAGCCGACGGAATCCAATGGAACGGTTTATACGGCGCCGATCCCGGTGACAGCGACCACGGCGATTCGTGCGGCGGCGTTTCTCGCGGGGTCTGCGCCGAGCAATGTGGATACGCACACGTATATTGTCCCTACCAGCGTGGCCTCACAGCCGACGATGCAGGCGGCGATCACCGGGAATGCGACGTGGGGTCCGCAGATTCCGCAGGGCTTGCAGGACGTGCCGAGTGTTTCACTGGTGACACCGAGCACGGCGGCGCTGAATGACAACACGGAGACGGAGGCGAGCTTTGAATTCATTCATCCGACGGATGCCACGAAGAGTGCGCATGCGGGGACGGGCGTGGATTTTTTTGGAGGAGCTTTCACGGCATTCGCGAAGAAGAGTTTCCGGCTTCATTTCCGCGGGGTCTATGGCGACAAGAAGCTGAAGGCACCGCTCTTCGAAGGGCATGAACACGGGCAGCACGCGGTGCAGGAGTTTGACGGGCTGGAACTGCGCAATGGCAGCCACGACATGGTGGATCGCGGATTCTACATGAGCAACATTTTCACGGACCAGGCGATGATGGAGATGGGAAATCTCTCACCGCACGGACGGTTTGTGCATGTTTATTTGAATGGAGTCTATTGGGGACTCTATCATATGCGGGAGCGGTGGAATGCGGCGATGCATGCGAGTTATCTTGGCGGGCAGACGGAGGATTATGAGGCCATCAACGGGAACTACAATGTAGGGGGCTGGGCGGTGCCGGGGCAGCCATTCGACGGGGATGGAGCGGCGTGGGAATACGCCAAGACGAAGCGCACGAATTATGCCGAGCTGCGCGGGCTTATCGATGTGGGGAACTTCACGGACTATATGATTACGTGGATGTTCGGAAACGCTGAGGATGAGTGGCGCGGAGTGAGTCCTAACAAGCTGGTGGGGCCGGGCAGCGGATCGCGATTTGTGATCAACGACTCCGATGGATGGCTGTCGGTGGGCAGCAGCAATACGGTTGGCGCATGGGATGGAAACGATAACAACACGGCGCGCGCCTCCGCGTGGAACGGCACCACGTTCACGGCGGGGCGCAGTGCGGGGGATGGTCCGGGCTCGCTGCTGGGGGCCATGGTTTTGACAGCCGGCAGTGATTTCAAGACGCTGCTCGCGGACCGGATTCACCGGGCGCTTTTCAATGGCGGCGCGCTCACGCCGACAGTGAATCAGGCGAGGCTCAATACGCTGTGCACGGCGATTGAGCGGGCGTTCATTGCGGAATCCGCGCGGTGGAATTACCGGAATCCGACGAGCTGGACGACGGCGAAGAATGTGTGTCTCAATAATTGGATGCCGAATCGCACGAACACGGTGCTGACGCAGTACCGCAACGCCGGGCTTTATCCCGTGCTCAATGCGCCGGTGTTCAGTCAGAACGGCGGAACGTTTGCGCCTGGCTTTGCGCTGGGGATGACGGTGGCGGGAGCGCCCGCGGGTGCCACGATTCGTTACACGCTGGACGGGACTGATCCGCGGCTGGCGGGCGGGGCCGTGTCCGCCGGCGCCCTAACCTGGACGGCGAATGTGCCGCTGACGGTGAATACGGTGGTGAAGGCGAGGACGCTGAGTCCAACCAATGAGTGGAGCGCGTTGCAGGTGGGATTCTTCCAGCTCAATACATCCGTGCCGGTGCCGGCGGGGTCGGTGGTGCCATCAGAACTTCATTTCAATCCCACAGGTGATGACGACGCGGAGTTTGTGGAGTTGATGAACGTGTCCGGCGGGGCGGTCAATTTGCGCGGATGCCGTTTCACGATGGGAATTGACTTTGCGTTCAGCGAATACCGGGACACGCTGCTCGCGCCGGGGCAGCGGCTGGTGCTGGTGGACAGTGAATTCGTGCACCGGGCGCGTTATGGATGGGACCGGAAGATTGACGGAATTTATTTCGACAACCTCAACAACGACGGTGAGCAGATTGTTTTTGTTAGCGGCGCGACGACGATTTTTGACATGACGTTCAGCGAGACCTGGCACCGGCTTGCCGATGGCGGAGGCCCGAGCCTAACGCTGATCCATCCGCAGACGGGCCTTGATTTGTCAGATCCGCTCAACTGGCGCTCCAGTCAGGGGAACGACGGCACGCCCGGTGCGGGAGACACCGGGACCGCATTCAGCGGCACCGCGGGAGCGGATGCTGACGGCGACGGATACAGTGCGCTGGTCGAATATTCGCTGGGCACCTCCGATGCTTCGGCGGCATCCGTGCCGGTAGTGGAATTCCTGTCCGATGCGGCACCCTCGTTTTCATATGTGAGGGCCGCCGCGGCGGATGATGCGATCATCATTCCGGAAGTGAGCACCGACTTCAGCAACTGGATGAGCGGGGCTGCGGTTTCGCCGGTTGGTGAGGAAGCACAACTGAATGGCCGCGTGAAAGTGACTATGACGCCGGCGCCGGACATTGTCGCGGGAGCGACGCATTTTTATGTGAGGCTGCGCGTGGTGCTGCGATGAGTGAGGCTCTCATCATTTCTCAATGCAGAGCAAGCAATCGTGACACGCAGCAACGCCTGACCGTGCGGTTGACCCTGGGCCGCTGCGGGGGATTTTCACAGATATGAAATCCCCCTTTTTTCCCGCGGCGATATTCGCCGGTGCGTGCATTTGTCTGACTTCCTGCGAGCCGAAGCCTGGTGAGAACGGAGGCTCCGGAGTGCCCGCAGCGGCAGCGCCGCCCAGCGGGTGGAAAATTTCCGTGCTGCCGGCGGCGTGGAGACTAACAGGATTTCAGGAGGACAAGGATCTCAGCGGCATTGCGGCATGGGACGCGGGACACTGTCTCATTTGCACGGACGAGGGACGCACCATTCAGCCCGGAACGATGGACCGGAATGCGGGCACGATCACCGCCGGAGCACCCATCTCCCTGCTGCCCGCATTGGGAGGCAAAAAGGAGGCGGATGCGGAAGGAGTGGCGGTTTCCAAACAGGACAGTTGTTATTATGTGACGGGGTCGCACGGCGTGGGAAAAAAGAAGGGGGACTTTCAGGATTCACGCTGCCAGGTGACGCGCATACCGGTGGACCGCGCCACCGGCGAGCCGATGGCAGAGGGTGTGAAGAACGCGAGCTTGATAGGCTGGGTGCGGTCCAATTCGGTACTGGGAAAGTATGCGGGGCAGCCGCTGCAGACGAATGGATTCAACATCGAGGGGCTGACGATGAAGGGTGGAAAGCTGTGGTTTGGTGTGCGCGGGCCGAATGAAAACGGCGATGCGTTCGTGATCGAAACGGACCCGCAGTCTCTTTTCAGCGGGAATCCGGAGGCTGCGCTGCATCGCCTGAAAGTCGGCGCCACTCAGGGCATCCGGGAGATCGCGGCATTGAACAATGGATTTCTTATCCTAACAGGAAATGCCTGCGCGGAGGCTTCCAAGGAGATTCCGAAGAGCCTCGCGCCGCCGCACGATCAGACGTTCCGCTTCTTCTTTTGGAATCCCGCCGGGAATCCTTCGCTGACGTTTGTCGGCGATCTTCCTTCGCCTTCGGCGAAAGCGGAGGGCATGCTGGTGCTGGAGGATGCAGCGGGTCACATCGATGTGCTGGTGATTTTTGATGGCGCGTCAGGAGGCGGTCCGAAGGTTTACCGGCTGTCGAAGTCCTGAGACATGCTGGAGATATCGGACCTGAAACTGCCGGTGGATCACCCGCCGGAGGAAATTGCCGCCGCGGTGGCTGTGGCGCTGAAGGCGCCTCACGGAGAGGTGCTGGACATCAGGATTCACCGGCGCGCCATCGATGCGCGGAGAGGAAGGGTGCTTTTCATTTACACGCTGCATGTGGCGGTGCGCGATGAAGCGGCGGCGCTGGAGAATTTCCGCCGGGAGATGGCGAAGGTGAATGTGCTGGAGGAGCGAAGATATGCGGAATTGTCAGGGATTATTGTGAGGGAGCGGGCACCGGATTTGCGACCGGTGGTGGTCGGCACAGGGCCGTGCGGGCTTTTCTGCGCGCTGCTGCTGGCGCGACATGGATGGAAACCAATTGTGCTGGAGCGCGGCAAGGCAGCCGGACCGAGAGCGCGGGACGTGACGGGTTTCTGGCGGCGCGGGATGGAGTTCAATCCGGAGAGCAATGTGCAGTTTGGTGAGGGAGGCGCGGGCACTTTCTCCGACGGAAAGCTCTATACGCAAATTCGTGACCGGGAGCATCGGATTCCGTGGATTCTGGAGGAACTGGTAAAGGCGGGAGCGCCGGAGGATATTTTGATCAAGGCGAGACCACACATTGGAACGGACCGGCTGATCAAAGTGGTGCGGCGCATCCGTGAGGAGATTCAGGCGCTGGGAGGGGAAGTGAGGTTTGAGACGATGATGGAGGAGTTGATCCTAACGGATGGCCGTGTGAGGGGTGTTCGATTGCGCGGAGGTGAGGAGATCCCGGTGGATCGCGTGATTCTTGCTGTGGGGCACAGCGCGCGGCCAACGTTTGAAATGCTGGCGGGGCTTGGCGTGGCAATGGAGGCGAAGCCGCTGTCGATCGGTGTGCGTGTGGAGCATCCTCAGAAGCTGATCGATGCCACGCAGTATGGGAAATGGGCGGGCCATGCGCTGCTGGGTGCGGCTCCTTACAAGTTTGTGCATCATTGCCGGACGGGGCGCGCGGCGTATAGCTTTTGCATGTGCCCGGGCGGGCTGGTGGTGGCGGCATCGAGCGAGCCTGGCGGTGTGGTCACCAATGGCATGAGCAGCTATGCGCGCGCCGAGGCGAATGCGAATGCGGGCTTCATGGTGGATGTGAGTCCGGAGGACTACGGTGGAGGCGGAGTGCTGGCGGGACTTGGGTTTCAGCGTGAGTGGGAGCAGCGGGCCTTTGCAGCGGGCGGTGGTGACTATCGCGCGCCGGTGCAAACGATCGGCGATTTCCTTGCCGGGCGCGCGACGAAACACCTGGGCGGCGTGCCCGCTTCCTACGAGCCGGGGGTGACGCCTTCCGATTTGCGTGAATGCCTGCCGTCGTTTGTGGTGGCGACGCTGAAGGAAGCAATCCCGGCGATCGAGCGGCAGTTGCGCGGTTTTGCGAATCCGGAGGCGGTGCTGACGGGCGTGGAGACCAGGAGTTCGTCGCCGCTGCGTATTACCCGGCACGCGGAGAGCTTTGAGAGCATCAGCACGCCAGGGCTTTATCCTGCGGGAGAGGGCGCGGGTTACGCCGGGGGCATCATTTCGGCGGCGGTGGACGGGATGAAAGTGGCTGAGTGCATTTTGCGCCGGGCGGTGTAGAGATTCAGTGGTCCGCCATGCGCATCATTCACCTCACACCTGGAACGGGAAACTTTCACTGCGGCAGTTGTCACCGTGACAACTATCTGATGAAGGCCATGCGGCGGCGCGGGCACGATGTGACGATGGTACCGCTCTATCTGCCGCTGGTGACGGATGGAGAAGCGCCGAACCCGGATCTGCCGGTCTTTGCGGGCGGCATCAATCTTTTCCTCAAACAAAAGCTGCGGTTCTTCCGCAAGTCGCCACGCTGGCTGCAGCGCATGCTGGATTCTCCGATGGTGCTGCGCCTTGCGGCGAAATTCATGGGCATGACGAGCGCGCGCCAGCTGGGGGAAATGACGGTGGAGAGTTTCAAAGGTGTCAGTGGAAAACAGGCGGAGGACTGGCAGACGCTGATCGATTGGATAGGAAAAACGGGGAAGCCGGAAGTGCTGTCGCTTTCCAACGGCCTGCTCAACGGATTGGCGGTGGCGGCGCAGCGCGAGCTGGGGGTGCCTGTGGTGTGCAGTCTCCAGGGCGAGGATACATTCCTCGATACCCTGCCGGAGCCGTGGCGTGAACAAAGCTGGCAGTTCTTTCGCGAAAACAGTGCGGCGGTGACGCGTTATGTCGCCACGAGTGAATACTACGCCGCCACCATGCGACGCCGGCTGGGTGTGGCGGAAGAGCAACTGGTTTGTGTCAGGAATGGTCTCGATCTCACGGGTTATGAACGGCAGGCGAAGACCCCGGAGATACCGGTGATCGGTTATCTTGCGCGTCAGTGTACGGGCAAAGGATTGCACACGCTCGTGGATGCTTTTATTCTTCTTGCGCCGAAGCTGCCGCAGGTGCGTCTCGCCATTGCGGGAACGGCGACGTCAGTGGACAACCAATACGTCACGCAGCAGCAGAGGAAGTTGAAGGATGCGGGGCTGTGGTCGCGGGTGACGTGGAAGCGGAATCTAAGCATCGAAGAGAAGCTGGCGCATTTGCAGTCGCTCACGGTGCTGAGCGTGCCGGCGACGTATGGAGAGGCTTTTGGATTGTATGTCGTGGAGGCGCTGGCCTGCGGGGTGCCGGTGGTGGAACCGGATCACGCGGGACTTGGCGAGCTGCTCAGGGCGGTGGGCGGCGGGCTGCTCTGCATTCCGGATGACGCGGCGTCGCTGGCGGAGAGACTGAGTGAGATCATCACCGACCCTGCACTGCGGGAGTCGCTGGCGGAGGAGGGACATACGGAGGTGCTGAGGGAGTTTTCGGCGGAGAGGATGGCGAGGGACTTTGAACGGGTGTGTGAAGAAGCCGGCTGCGCCGGAAGCTCCGTCGCCTGTGGCGAAAGCTCCAAGCACCAAGCTCCAAGCACCAAAGAAGCACCAAGCACCAAGCTCCAAATGTGAGCGTTGCGGGAAGCTATGGTTGCGGGGCGAAGAGGCGGTTCCAGTTGGATGCGATGGTGGTGGAGAGGGTGGTTAGGGGAATGTCGCGGAGGGCGGCGAGGGATTCGTATGCAGTGAGGAGGTTGGCGGGGTGGTTGACGGGCTGGCCGGTTTCGGGGTTGGTTAGGGGATGGGGGTTGTGGCCGGGAGGGGGGAGGAGGTCGGGGGCATCGGTTTCGACGAGGATGCGGTCGGCGGGAAGGGACTGGAAGAGGGCGCGCCGGGGGGCTTTGCGTTCGTGGAGGAAATACGGGGGGAAGGAAAAATGTGCGCCGCGGTCGAGAAGGAAAGATGTTAGGTCCGCGGGGCCGCCCCATGCGTGGAGGAGAAAGCCGCGGGCGGGCGCGGGGTGTTTTTGCAGGACCTGACGGAGAGGCTCGTGGGCTTTGACGCAATGGATGGTGATGACGACGTTGCCTTCCCGGGCGATGGCGAGTTGGCGGATGAAGACGCTTTTCTGGTCTTCGATGTCGTGGCCTTCGATCCAGCAATCGAGTCCAGCCTCGCCGATGCTGGCACCGGGATTGCGATCGAGGAATTTGGTTAGGGTTTGCTCCCAATTGGGGGAGCGGTCTTTGACATACCATGGATGCAAGCCGAAGGCGGGAAGCAGCCAGGGGTTTTCGGCGCAGAGTTGTTCCACGGCTTGCCAGTCGGACCCAGAGGTGCCGTTGACGATGCCGCCTGCGATGCCGAGCTTCGGGAGTTCCGTTAGGAGGGCCGGGAGGAAAGGAGCGAGGCGGGAATCGTGGAGGTGCTGGTGGGCGTCGTAAAACATGGCGCGGAATGCCGGCAGCGACGTTGTTTCATAAGGCTGCGGCAAGTTCCTGGATGCGTTTGCCTACATTCTCGAGGCCATTCAGGCGGGTGGGGGAAAGCTGACGATCGAGTTTCAGGCCGGCGAGGATGGCAGTGCGGTGAGTGGCGGCGGCGGACGGCGGCGCGCCGTCATAAACTTTGCACACCAGTCCAGCCAAGCCTTTCACCAGGGGAGAATCGGCGTCCCAACAGAGACGCAACGCGCCGTCAGCCACGGTTGCGGTCAGCCAAACGCGCGAGACGCAGCCCGGCACCAGGTTTTTCTCCTGCCGGTCTTCCGGCGGAATGCCGGGTCCGCTGCATGAGGACACGATGGCGCTGAGGCGTTCGTGGGGATCGGAGATGATGGAGCAGGCGTCGATGAGGGACTGTTCGGTGGCGGAGGGAAGCATGAGAAAGCACCAAGCTCCAAGAACCAAGCTCCAAGAACCAAGCACCAAAGAAGCACCAAAGAAGCACCAAACATCAAAGCACCAAACAAAATTGGAGGAAGCTCCTGAACGTTAATTTAGAGCCTGGTGTTCCTTTGGTGCCTGGTTCCTGGAGCTTGGTGCTTCTCTACTGGCTCACGCGCATGGGCATTAGCACATACAAAAATGGCGTATTGATCCTCACGACGCCGGGGCTGACTTCGTCGATGAGGTCGAGGAAGACTTCGTCGGAGTCGAGGTTGCGGAAGGGGGCCATGAGGTATTCCGGGTTGAAGGCGATGGCCATGTCCGGGCCGTTGTATTTCACGTGCACGCTTTCGCGGGCTTCGCCGATGTCGGCGCTGTTGGCGGTGATTTCGAGACCGTCGCGGGAGAAGTTGATCTTCACGCTGTTGCTCTTGTCCTGGGCGAGGAGAGAGACGCGCTGAACGGCCTGAAGGAAGGGTTCGCGTTCAAGGGAAACGCGGTGTTTGGCGGCACCCGGGATGACCTGGCGGAAGTTTGGATAGTTTCCTTCGATGAGCTTGCTGACGAGCAGGCTGTCGTTCATCTCAAAGGCGATCTGCTTGGCGCCGATCCGAATGCGGACGTCGGATTTGTCCCCGCCCTCCTTGAGGAGGCGCTGCAGTTCGTTCACGGCCTTGGTGGGGACGATGACGCTGCACTCCATGCTTTCGGGAAACTCAATATCCGCATCTGTCATGGCGAGGCGGCGGCCATCGGTGGCGACGAGGGTGAGTTTACTGTCCTTGAACTGGCAGTAAACGCCGTTGAGGACGTAACGGGTTTCGTCAGTGGAAATGGCGTAGGCCACTTTTTTGAGGCCTTCGCGGAGAGTCTGGGAACTCACTTTAAACTCTTTAACGTCCTCGAAGCGGGGCGGCGGGGGGAAATCGTCGGCGGGAAGACCGAGGATCTTGAAGAAACTGTTGCCGCAGCGCATGGAGGCAGCGTTTTCGCTGTTGACCTCAATGTCGATGTCGTTGGCGGGAAGTTCGCGGACGATAGTGGCGAGCCGGCGGACAGGCAGCGTGGTATTGCCGCCGTCCTCGACTTCATCCGCGGAGACTTTGCCGCTGATAACGACATCTAGGTCTGTGGTGGTCATCCTCAGTTCCCTGCCCTCGACCTCCAGCAGGACGTTGGAGAGAATGGGCAGGGTGGCGCGGCTGCTGACCACGTTTTGGACCTGCTGCAAACCCTCCAGGAACTTCTCTTTGCTGATACGGAACTTCATAGGGAAATGGTAAAGGGCGGTAAATAATTTGCCGATTCATAGCGCCCGGGTTTGGTTTGGCAAAGGCTTTTCCCGGAAGCCGCGGGGAGAAGCGGACGGAAACCGGGGTGAAATGCCCCCGCCGGAATTTACTGCTGGACTCCGGGGGATTCACCGCCCATTACATGAGCCGGTTCCCACCCTCTGGATGAAAGAACACCCATTACATTTTAACAAGAAGCGCCCCCGCCGGTTCAAAGGCCGCCCGGGCGTTTCCGCCAATCCCAACCCTTCCGACTCACCCGATATGGACCCCAATGCCGACGAATCCGGCGACCCCTCCGTGGAGGTCGTTCAGGACATCGCTGAGGCGGTGATGGCGGAGCAGGACCGATCCGACGCGGCGGCACCCGCCGCGGAAGCGTCTGCGGACCCCGCAGACGAAGCGTCCGGCACCGCCGCGGCACTGCCCCAGCCTCCACCGAATCAACAACGCCAGCCGCAGCCGCCCCGCGACCCGCAGGCGCAGGCTCAGGCCGCCCAGCAACGCCGCGAGCAGGAACAGCAGCGGCGTGAACAGGAAAACCAGCGCCGCCAGCAGGAGAATCAGCGCCGCGAACAGGAGCGTCTCCGCCGTGAGGAGGAGAACCGCCGCCGCGACGTGGAACGCCAGCGCCGTGAGGCCGAAGACCGCGCCCGCATGCCCGCCGACGATCTTTGCAAAAAGGCCTGGGACATTTATCTTGCCGAAGTGAGCGAGGAAGGAGTGGAACTCTTTCCAGACAACGATGCACGTGAACTGGCCCGGCGCAGCTTCCGGCTGGCCGAAATTTTTATGCAGGAGGAAATGCGCGTCCGCCGTCCGCCGCCTCCACCGCCCCGCGATCCGCGTCCGCCTCAAAATGGCAACGCGGGCGGGCAACAGGCTGCGGAGAGTGCTTCACCGGACGGCTCTGCGGGCGAACAGGAGACTCAGACGCCCGCCGCGGAAGCATCCGCTGCCCCTGCGGCCGAAGCAGCGACCGAGCCTGCCGCCGCATCCTGAGGCAAATACCGGCAATCGTTCTCCAGCACAAAAGGGAGGCCGCTTATGGCCTCCCTTTTTTCGTGCGCACCGGTCCCGAAGGCCCGGTCGCCATGAGATCGACCGGTTTTACCGGAGACAGTTCACGGTCATTCGCACGCACCTGGGTGAGAACTGCTCCGGTGAGAACAATAATGGCGGAGTAATAGACCCATAGAAGAAGGAGCACGATCGAACCGGCAGTGCCATACGCATACGCAACCAGCCCGCTCCCCAAATACCAACCCACCACCCACTTTCCGCCTTCAAACAGGAGCGCCGTGGTGATGGCTCCCCACCAAACGTCTTTCCATCTCAATTTTACGTGCGGCAGGACTTTGAAAATAACGGAAAACAACAGCATTTCCCCTCCGAGCGCGATGATAAATCCCATGACGCCCCATACAGGCAGGGAAAAATGGAGGTGGCTTGCCATGAATCCGGACGCGGCACTGAAGAGCGCGGTGAAAAGCAGTGAGGCGAGAAGCAGGAACAACACCACCAGGACCATGCCCGCCGACAGCAACCTTCCCTGGAGCCAGGGAATGATGCCTTCCGGCGGCGGTTTGTCCGGCGTATGCCATATCCGGTTCAGGGAATGCTGCAGTTCCGTGAAGAGGCTGGTAGCCCCAAAAATGACGGTGCCGATCCCTATCACCGCCGCCAAAGTACTGCGGCCCGGCCTGAAAACATGGTCCGTCATCTCCCGAACTGTCATTGAAGCGCGCGGCCCCATCAGATCCGAGAGCTGGGTATAAAGCTGTTCCCGAACCATTTCATCCCCCGCGGTCCACCCTGCAATGCTGAGGATGATAACGAGAAGCGGAGCCAGGGAAAAAGTGGCGTAAAACGCCAGCGCCGCGCTCAAATGCATGATGTTCGATCCCATCCACTTCCGGATGGCATCCCGCAAAATACGGAACGGCCGGAAGCGCATCAACGCCTCCGTCCGTTTCTGCAACGCCTCTCTGTATTTGCGCGCCAACGCCCGGACACTCATGATCGTGCCCGTTTCTTTAGGGATGAGAGAGGGTCAAAGCAAGTGGCTGCGGAGCATCCAGGCGGTTTTTTCGTGTGCGCGGATCAAGTCCGATAGAAAATCGACAGTGCCGGCATCCTCGGTTTTTTCATCAATTTCCACGATGGCTTTGCGCAAGGTGCGCACACATGATTCATGATCGGTGGCGAGACTCTCAAGGGCTTCCTCTCCGTGAATCAACTTGCCGGGGGCCTCCTTGAGACTGGCCGCTTTCAAGAATTCGTCCATGGAACCCGGTGCCACGCCTCCCACCATGCGAATGCGCTCGGCGGTTTCGTCGATGGCCTCCACCAATTCCCGGTATTGTTTTTCGAAGAGTTCGTGAAGGGTGTGAAACCGGTGGCCGGTGAGGTTCCAGTGATAATTGCGCGTCTTTTGATAGAGCACATGCTGATCGGCGAGGATCGAAGCGAGGGCACTGGTGATCCGCGTGCGGGCTTCGTCAGGGAGACCGATGGCGGGCGGCTCTGCACCCGCAGACTCTTCCGGGGATTTGGACATGGCGTGAATGAGTGAAGTGAATAAGAAATGCCCAGCCCGGCGCTCCGGGGGGAAACGCACGGGCTGAGCGAGGGGGCGGGCGCAAATCAGCGGCGGCATCTGGAAACCAGATACACGCCGGCAATGAGGCCTGCGCCAAAGAGAATACCGGCGGCGGAGAGGGGATTGGCCGTGGCCCATGCCCCCGTGCGTTCCGCCGTGCGGCGACTGTAGTCGGCAACATTTTCCGCACCGTGCCGTGCGGCACTGGCGAGGTTGCGTCCGGTATTGGTGAGAGGATCGAGAACACGCTCCTGGGCGGCGGTTTTCAAACCGTCATAAGCGTCCCGGGCGGAGTCTTTGAGATGATCAACGGTATCCCGAATGGTAGAGTTCATGATGTTGTTTTATCTTTGGTTTACGCTGGTTTTTACCGGACGCGGTCAACAGAGCGCTCGATTCCCCGGCCCGCAGTTTTGACGTCGCTTCCAAACCCGTGGACCGTGTTACAGGAGGAAAGCGTGGCCGCCGCGGCAGCAGAAGCCAGCAGGAACAAGACTGATCGAATGAAGGATTTTGATTTCATGGTGGCGGTGGGCAAGAGATGAAGGGGCCGGCGAAGAGATTGGCATTACAACGACTCGCAGGCTTGAAACGGGATTTGCATTCACTGTGCCGCCGCATGCCAAACAGGGTGCCGCCCGCCGCGCGGCTCCGGAAATCTTTGCCGGGAACCGTCGTTACCGTGACCTTCCGAACGTGAAAGCCATGCAATTAAACTGCCCGCCGCGAATTCGTCTTGTGCATTTTGCATCACCGCGGGGCGGGGCTTCCCGTTCAACACCCGGGGCAGACAACGTGCAGAGGAGAGTCGAACAACCCACTTACCCTATGAAACAACTCATTTTGATCATCCCCTTTCTGGCTCTCTCCCTCACCGCCTGCGACCGCTCGGACCGGGAAGAGGTAAAAAGCGAAGTGAAAGACAAGACGGACTATTCCGCTAACAAGCTGAAAATCAAAGGCACCTGGCACGAAGCAAAGGGCAAGCTGAAGCAGAAATACGCGGACCTCACCGACGATGATCTCCTCTACACCGAAGGAAAAGAGGAGGAACTGTACGGCAAGCTTCAGAAGAAGCTCGGCAAAACCCGTCAGGAAGTGGAAAAAATCCTTGAAGACCTCTAACGGTTATCCGGATCAATGAGTGAGGCTGAGGATACGCTCAGCCTCCTCCACGGTCGGAAGTTTCACGGGGATATCCTGGCCCAGGGTATCCCCGTTGGCTTTCCATCCATCGCCGTTCAGATCCACATAGATGGGATTGCTCCATGCGATCTGCTGCATCTTCGATTGAGGGCTGGAGCCAAAGCCCACTGCAAGAGTTCCCTTCGAATTGACACCAACGACAATGAGGTGGGCATCCTCCGTGAGGGGGACGGGAATTGCGCGATCAAACTTCACCGCTCCGGAGCCAAACCAGTCGGGATGGCTTTGTCTTGTGAAATTGAGATCTTTTGACTGACGTCCATTCACCAGCACCTGCACGCGGTCAATATCGAGCCAGTCGTTGCATTGGACCTTGACCTTGAGCAGGACCGGCTTGCCGCCCGCATTGATTTCGGAACCGGGAGGCGAGCCGTTCGCGGTGACCTCAAGAAACGGGCCGGTGCTGAGCACTCCGCGGCCTGCTTTGGCGAGGCGTGACATTTCCCGCCAGTCCACTTTGGAAGGATCATCAGTGGAGGATGGCAGCCAGACACGCCAGCCTCCGGCGCCGTTGCCGTGGACAGAGTGAGCATCGGCGACGGCCGTGGCGCGCAACCGGTGCCCCTGATTGAGAAGCTGGAGATAGATGAACTGGCGGTTGAAGAATACCTTGCGAGGCTGGCTTGGGGCCGTCTCGAAAATGCGGAAGGGCGAAGTCTCCAGGATACCGGGATCGATGTAGTTTTCGATTTCCCACGCATCCACATATTGAGTGATACCGAAGTAGCCGGTATCGCGCTCACCGTTTGCATCACTGTCCGCAAAGACACGTTCGAGGTCGGGATGGTTTATCTGAACCCAGCGATCGGCGTCGGGCTTCTGCAAGTCGCGGAGAATAATGGCGCTGATGCGGGGATCAGGATTCCAGACGGGCGCGCCGTTATCCTGGCGACCCGGCTCCGGCGTTAGGGGAAAGCAGTTGAGGTGCTGATTTTTGCCGGTGAGTTCGAGGCCCGCGACCGTGCTCACCCATTTTGTGAGTCCCAGTTTTTGAATGTGCGGTGTCCAGTCGTAGAGGCGATTGTGCTCCGAGGTGACGGCGAATTCGATATGTTCGGCGGCGAGGTTGATGATGCGGTCGTCCGTGCCGCAGGTGTTGTCGCCGCTCTCGGTCGAGTGATTGTGAAAGTCCGTGGAAACCCATCCGGTGGTGTCCACCATGCGTTTGAGGGCCGCGGCCACCTGGACCTGCTGTCCCGTGCCGAGCACGATATCCTGTTCCAGGTGCGAGTACTCAGGTCCGCGTGTAACGATGACACGATAGGCGCCCGCTGCGAGCGGCACCGTGAAGCGGCCCGTTTCCGAATGCCACTGGTCCACGCAGCCATGTGCTCGATTTGGAGGGCCGAGATCGGTTTGGGGAGTGCCGTCTTTGGCAATGAACTGCGCCTTGCAGGGGAGCGACACGCCGCTGCCCTCTTCGGTGATGTTGAAGACGACTGCAGAGGGTGCGGTCAGCGATACTTCCCGTTCAGTGGCGGCTCCGGCGGAGACGTCGAGAGAAATTTTCACGGGCGGGCGTCCATAATCGGTAACGCGCAGTTCGTGAGCGCCTGCGGGCAAACTCACCGTGACCCTTCCTGAATTGTCAGGATATGCCGGGGCCTCTTTACCCCCGTTTATCACAACCACTGTGGCGGAACTGACCGGTTTTCCCTGAGTGTCCTTCAAAGTTAGGGAAACTTTGCCCGTGCCGCCAGCCTTCTCGAAAAGAAAGCCGAGTGCCTGAGCCGGGGAAGTGCCCACGGCCAGGAAACGCGTGACTTTCCGCTCCTGACCGGGCGGCAGATCACCCTCAAATTTCATGGCTTCCACCGCGTAGCCGGCCTTGTCGCGGGGATCGACCGCATTCGCCCATGTGTATGGCGGAAACTGGCCGCTCTGGCTCATCTGCGTCATCTTATCTTCGGCAGTGACTTTGATGGGAGCATTGCTTTCGTTGCGAAGTGTGGTCTCGATTTCCACGCCGCTCATCCCATCGCGCAGCCGCCACGCATGGCGGCGGTAGAGTCCTTTGTTATTCGCAGCGGTCCTAACGGTTTCGATTTCCGCCTCCCCGTCTTTGCCATCCTTCACAATGCGCACCCATGTCACCGGTCCGCGCTGGCCGGCGGGGCTGAAGATGGTGATCTGATCGTTCGCCGACCCGCGCAGGCAAAGATCATAAAGGCAGCCCGGAGTTTGTCCGTCGGCGCCATAGAACCCGCTCATGTTCGCACGGCGTTCCGGAAGGTTCCCGCTAATGGTGAGCTCGACCTTGTCATTCCGCATTACGCAGTCCCCCGCAATGCCATCCGCTTCCTTGCCCTTCGGCAGGTCGGTAAGACGCTCCGGCCCGACTTCGAAAGCCTCGGGGACCGCCGATACGCCGGGGACGAGGGCGAGCAGGGCGAGGAGATGGAGGAAGCCGTATTTCATCCTCTTGAGGTACGGGATGCAGCCATCGGCGCGCCACCTAAAACCGGGACGCAAACGGGGTGAAAGACATCACCATCGACTCCCCCGTTGCCTCGCGGAGGAGGGACGATACCGGTGAAGGATGTCACTTTCCTCCAAGCTCTTTTCCATGGCGAAGCAGTTCATTCCCGGCGGCGTGAACAGTCCCGTGCGCGCATTCCGGAATGTCGGCGGGGAGCCGTTCTTCGTGCGCCGTGCAAAAGGATGCCGCATCGAAGATGTGGATGGGCGGGAGATGATCGACTATGTGGGAACGTGGGGACCGGCGATCCTCGGCCATGCGCCGGATGTGCTGGTGCGCACCGTGCATGAGACCGCGAAGAACGGATTGAGTTTCGGTATCCCGAATCCCTGGGAGGTGGAAATGGCGCGGACGATTTGTGAGTGGGTGCCGTCCGTGCAGAAGGTGCGGATGTGCAGCAGCGGCACGGAGGCGACGATGAGTTGCATTCGGCTGGCGCGCGGATTCACGGGGAGAGAACGCATCGTGAAATTCCACGGCTGTTACCACGGGCATGTGGACAGCCTGCTGGTGTCCGCGGGCAGCGGCGCTCTAACACACGGCAGGCCGGACAGCGCCGGAGTGCCGGCGGAACTGGCCAGGCTGACGACAGTGCTGCAATACAATGACGCCGAAGCGCTGGAGGAATTGTTCGCGGCGCAGGGCGATGAAATTGCAGCGGTCATAGTGGAAGCGGTGCCGGCGAATGCGGGACTCTTCCTTCCCCGTTCCGGCTATGTGCAACGGATGCGCGACCTGACGGCGAAGCACGGGACGCTGCTGATCTTCGATGAAGTGATGACGGGATTCCGGGTGGCACGCGGCGGCTATCAGGAACTCTGCGGCCTGACACCCGACCTTACGGCGCTGGGAAAAGTGATAGGCGGAGGCCTGCCGGTGGGGGCATTCGGAGGACGGGCGGAGATCATGGACAGGCTGTCCCCGGACGGTCCGGTTTATCAGGCGGGCACCCTGAGCGGCAATCCACTGGCAATGGCAGTGGGGCTCGCGCAGCTCCGTGAACTGGAGAAGGTTTCCGGCTGGTCGCGGCTGGAGGAACTCGGCGCTCTGTTCGAGAGCGGCATCCGGGAAATTTGTCAGGAAATGGGGCGCGCGCTGACGTTCAACCGCATCGGGAGCATGTTCTGCCTCTATTTCACTGAAGAGCCGGTCTGGAATTTGGACGATGCCAAACGCGGCGATGCAGAGGCATTCAAACGCTTCTTCCACAAGGCGCTGGAACTGGGGGTGTATTTCGCCCCCAGTCCGTATGAAGCGGGCTTCCTTTCTCTGGCGCACGGGCCGGCTGACATCGATCAAACGATGGAGGTGTGCCGGCAGGCACTGAAGCACGCCTTCCAGTGAATTGCAGGTGACGCTTGCGTTTAGACGCAGGATCTCCTGCGGGCGGAAACAGGCGCCAAAGACGGACAACCGGGACGGGTCACGCCTGCCCGCTGCGCTTCAATCCGGGAGCGGAGGCCAGCAATGTTTGCGTGTACGGGTGTTGCGGATTGGACATGACGGTTTCCGTGTCCCCCTGTTCCACAATTTTCCCCGCCTGCATCACGGCCACACGATCGGCGATGTAGCGAACAACGCCAAGATCATGCGAAATAAACAGCATCGTAAGCCCGAGATCCCGGCTCAACGTCAGCAGCAAATTCAAAATCTGGCTTTGGATGGAAACATCAAGCGCGCTGACGGGTTCATCGGCGAGGAGCAGTTTCGGCTGCGGACCGAGGGCGCGCGCGATGGCAATACGCTGGCGCTGCCCGCCGGAAAATTCGTGAGGGTACTTCAATGCAAACGCCGGGCTCAAACCCACGCGACGCATCAGCGCCGCGACTTCCTTTTTCAACTCGTCCCCACCCAGCTTCCCGCGCCGCGCCTGGATCGCCTCCGCCAGCGCGCTGAAAACGGTGAGCCGCGGATTCAGCGACGCATACGGGTCCTGAAACACCATTTGGAAATCGAGCCGCGCCTTGCGCAGTTCGTCGTGCGCCAGCCCTGACAATTCTCTGCCCTCCAGCAAAATGCGTCCGGCGGTCACCGGCTGAAGCTGCATCACCGCGCGGGTCAGTGTCGTCTTGCCGCAGCCGGATTCGCCCACGAGTCCGAGAATCTCACCGCGCTGGATGCGGAGCGAAACATCATTCACCGCGCGGAATGGCTCCGGCGGCGGCTTGCCAAACGCAAAGAATCGCTTCCGCGCCTGGAAGAAAACATCCACTCCGTCCAGTTCGAGAAAGGCGCTCATGCCGCACTCCTTTCCATGCAGCCCGGGCAGTTTTGCACCCAGTGACCGGGTTCGATTTCCACCAGTTCCGGATCGCGATCTGTTAGACACCGGTCACCATGCTCCACATTGCGCACGCGGAACGCACAGCCGGGGCCGAGTTTGGAGAGATCGGGCGGCATGCCGGGAATGGTGTAGAGCGTGCCGCCCTTCGGCTGCAGCGCCGGGATGCTGCGCATGAGCGCGCGGGTGTAGGCGTGCCGCGGGCGGCGGAAGAGATCGGCCACCGGCGCGGCTTCCACCAGCCGGCCCGCGTACATCACATTCACATAGTCGCAGACTTCACTCACCACCGCGAGATCATGCGTGATGAAGATGACCGCCGTGCCGAGACTGCGCTGCCGTTCCTTGATGAGTTCGAGCACCTGCTTCTGAATGGTCACGTCCAGCGCCGTGGTGGGTTCGTCCGCGATGAGCAATTCCGGTCGCGTGATGAGACTCATCGCGATCATCACCCGCTGGCGCATGCCGCCGGAAAATTCGTGAGGATACTGACGAATGCGCTCCTCCGGGTTCTTGATGCCCACCTCCGCCATCGCCTGGATCGCGTGAGGCAGCGCGGCCTTTTTGCTCAGGCCCTGATGGATTTGCAGCGGCTCTATCAATTGCGTGCTCACGCGCAGATAGGGATTCAGCGAGGTCATCGGGTCCTGGAAAATCATGGCGATGCGCTTGCCGCGAATGCGCCGCATCTCCGCCGCGCTCAGCTTCAGCAGGTCGATGCCGTCGAACATCGCCGTGCCGCCCTCGATGCGTCCCGGCGGCATGGGAATGAGGCCCATCATGGAATAACAGGTTACCGATTTGCCCGAGCCGGACTCGCCCACGATGCCCACCGTCTGCCCCTTATCCACATTGAGTGACACGCCGGAAACTGCGCGCACCACGCCATTCCTTGTGTGGAAGGCGACGCGAAGATTCTGGACGTTCAGCAGCGGCATGGGTCAGTCTTTGGCGGATTTCACATCGAGCGCATCGCGCAGGCCGTCCCCTGCGAAGTTGAGGCAGAAAAGCGTGAGGGAGAAAAACGCGGAGGGAAACACCAGCAGCCACCAGAAGCTCTCCATGTTCGTGGCGCCGTCATCGATGAGCGTGCCCCACGAACTGTCCGGCGCCTGCACGCCGAGGCCAAGGAAACTCAGCCCCGCCTCCAGCAGCATCACCGCGGGCACCGTCAGCGTGGCATACACGATGACCGGCCCCAGCACGTTAGGGACGATGTGGCGGAAGATGATCCTCCCCGGCTGCAGGCCGAGCGAGCGCGCCGCATCCACAAATTCCTGCCGCGCCAGTCCCAGCACCTGCGCGCGCACGATGCGCGCCATCGTGAGCCATTCCACCGCTCCGATGGCGAGGAAGATCAGCAGCAGATTCTTCTCAAACATTGTCGTGAGGAGAATGACAAAAATCATGAACGGCAGCGCCCGCAGCGTATCCACCGCCCGCATCATGATATCGTCCGTGCGCCCGCCGGCATAGCCCGCCGCCGCCCCGTAGGCTACGCCGATGATAAGCGCCACCAGCGTCGCCACGAGACCCACCATCAGCGAAACCTGCCCTCCGCGCAGCGTGCGCGCCAGCAGATCGCGGCCCAGCGTGTCCGTGCCAAACCAGTGCCTGCGCTTCTGCGGATTCGCTCCGCCATTCGTCAGTTCCCTCCACTCTTCCGCGGTGCCTCCGTGATTCACCCACGAAGCTTCGGTCAGGGTTTCCATCGTGCCGGGGGGAGTCGCGCGGAGTTTCAAATTCTGGATCTCCGGATTCCACGGACAAAACCACGGCCCGATGAAACACGTGAAGATGATGCCCGTCAGCAAAACCATGCACAGCACGGCGAGCCGGTTTCGCCGCAGCCGCGCCCACGCGTCCTGCCAGAGCGAACGCCCGCGAATGCTGTCGTCTATTTCCTCCGCGGTCGCAGTCATGCAAAACGAACCCGGGGGTTGAGCCATCCGATCAGCACATCGGTGAAAAAGTTCACCGTCACCAGCAGCGTCGCGAACAGCATCACCGTCGCCATGATGAGGCTGTAGTCGCGATCGAAAACGGACCTGACAAAGTGCTGCCCCAGCCCCGGCAGATTGTAAATCTTCTCAATGATGAACGAGCCCGTCGTGATCCCCGCCAGCGCCGGTCCCAGAAACGCGACCACGGGAATCAATCCTCCGCGCAGCGCGTGGCGGATGATAATGCGCCCCTCGGACAGTCCCTTCGCCCGCGCCGTGCGAATGAAGTCCTGATTCAATACTTCGAGCATCCCGCCGCGCGTCATGCGCGCGATGTAGGCCGCGTAGATGAGCCCCATGGTGACCGACGGCAGCACCCAGTCCGTCGATTCAAACCATCCCGCCACATTGAACCAGCGGAAGTGGAGGCCGAAGATCAGCGCCAGCACCGGTCCCATGACGAACGTGGGCAGACAAATCCCCACCAGCGCCAGCGACATCGCACTGTAATCCACCCACGAGTTTCGCCGCACCGCTGCGATGATACCTGCGGGCAATCCTATCGAGAGAGCCACCGCCAGCGCCGCGAGGCCTATTGTTAGAGAAATCGGAAAAGAGTCGGCGATGATGCGCGCATTCCACATCCCCTGGTATTTCATCGAGGGCATGAGATCACCCTGAAGATAGGAGCCCAGCGTGCGGAAGTATTGCTCATACAACGGCCTGTCCAATCCGTAGCGCGTTTCCATGACGCGCCGCACATCGGGCGTCATCGCCTTCTCGCCGGCGAAGGGGTCACCCTTGACCACCCTAACCATAAAAAAGGTTAGCGTGAAGACGGCAAAGATGACGACGATCGACTGAATGAAGCGGCTGAGGGTGAAACGAAGCATGGGCGGGAAAGATCAGTCGCGTTTGAGTTCGTCGTCCATGCTGCACGGCGGCGGCGGGGAGATGAGGTCCATGTATTTCCAGAGCCGGTTGTCCAGCGCGCGCGGCTGCCATTCCTTCACCGCGGGATGGATGAGCCTTGTGCGCGTGATGTAATAAATGGGAAGTACCGCCGCGTCCTTCAGCGCCACGGCTTCGGCGTCGTGCAGAATCTTCAGGCGCTTCTCCGCGTCCGCGCACTGCGTGGCGTCGAAGACCAGTTTATCGAATTCCGCGCTGCTCCAGTTCGTGTGATTGTTCCCGCCCTCCGTAACCCACATATCCACGAAGGTGGCGGGGTCATAGTAATCCGCGTTCCATCCGCCGAAGGCGATGTCGTAGTCCTTTTGCTGCTGGGAAGTTAGATACACCGTGTAGTCCTGCGAAGCGATGCCCACCGAAATCCCCAGATGCTCCTTCCACATGGCCTGCACGGCTTCCGCGATCTGCACCGCCACTTCGCTCTTCGAGATGAGGATGTTCAGATTCGTCGGAAAACCCTTCCCGTCGGGAAAGCCCGCCTCCGCCATCAGCCGTTTGGCCTCCGCCGGATCGAACCGGAATTCCTTAACGCCTTCGTATCCCTCCATGGGCGGCACGATTCCCAGCGCCGGCTTCTCATTGGCGCGGAGGATGTTGTCGATCATACTCTGGCGGTCGAGGCTGAACCCAAGGGCGCGGCGCACACGGACATCCTTGAGCGGACCACGGGCAATGTTGACGCGATACAGGCGGATCGCGAGATTCAACTGGTTGGAGATCACGTCCGGATGATCCCGCATGTAGTCTGGAATTTTCGCCAGCGGGACATTGTAGGTGGCATGAAGCTGTCCGCGCCGGAAGATGCGCTCCTCCGTGTTGTCACTCTCGATCGCATAAAAGCGCACGCCATCCAGTTTCACGGTCGCGGCGTCCCAATAGCGCGGGTTGCGCTCCGTCTCGAGGTAACGCCGGAAGGTGTAGCGCTTCAAAGTGAACGGTCCGTTCGACACCATCTTGCCCGGCTCAAACCATGGATTCATCACGTCCGTAATGCCGCCCCATTTTTCAATCGCATGCCGCGGCACCATCCACCACGACGTGTGACAGGCGATGGAGGGATAATGCGGCGTCGGTCCCACCAGCGCCACCTCGAGCGTGTAGTCATCCACGGCGCGCACGCCCAGTTCCTCCGCAGGCACCTTCTTTTGATAGAAAGCCTCACCGTTTTTGAGAAGGAACAGCATCTTCGAATACTCGGAGCCGAGTTCCTTCATCAGCATCCTCCTCCACGACCACACCACATCGTGCGCCGTGATCGGCACGCCATCCGACCACATCGCATTCTTCCGGATATGAAAGGTCCACACCGACTTGTCCGCGTTCGGTTCCCAGCGCTCTGCGACGCCGGGCTCCACGTCGCGGTCACTGTTTTTGCTCTCCGCCACCAGTCCCTCGAAAAGCGCCAGATTGATCTGATGCTCCGCGGTGCTGTTGGCCCGCTGGAGGTCGAGGAAGCGGGGTTCGGAACGATTATTAATGAGGAAAATCTTCTTCGCCGCCCCTTCCCGGGCGCTGATCTGGTCATCGCTGCATCCCCCTGCAAACAGCAATACGGTGCCGCAGGCGAGGGCAGTCAGGCATCGCGAAAGGAAAGCAGGCATCTAAGGGAAGGAGGCAACTCCTATGCCGTCTGCGGGCAAACTTCGCCAGAAGAATTTCCATCATCGCGGAGAGTAATGTTGCCAGGAGCGGAGTTTTAGGCTTCAAGCGCGCCAGTCATTTTTCAATCCCGCCTATGTCTCAGGAATCCGATCCCTATTCACCGCCGCAGGCCGTCGTCGCTCTCAATCCCAACTCCCCGCCTGGCGCGCATCCGCCGGGACACGACGCCTCGCCGGAGGAAAAGGACAAATGGTGGTTCGAGAATGTTTACCAGGGGGACCGGCAAAAGCAGCTCACGTGGCGTGCGATACTCACGGGGGGCATTCTTGGAGCGGTCCTTTCACTGTCGAACCTTTACACCACGCTGAGAATCGGATGGGCGTTCGGCGTCGCCATCACTGCCTGCGTCATGTCGTGGGCGATGTGGAAAGGTCTGCGCGCGCTGAGCGGCGGGAAGATGAGCGAGATGAGCATCCTCGAAAACAACTGCATGCAGTCCACGGCCTCCTCGGCGGGATACAGCACCGGCAGTGTGGTGGGCACGGCATGCGCTGCGCTGCTCATGGTGAACAATGGCGCCCACATGCCGTGGTATGTGCTTACCCCATTTGTTTTTCTCACCGCCGTTCTGGGAGTCCTGATGGCGATCCCCATGAAGCGGCAAATGATCAATCACGAACAATTGCAGTTTCCGAGCGGCATTGCAGCAGCGGAAACACTCAAGAGCCTCTATGCCGAGGGAATCGAGGCGTCAAAGAAGGCCTTCGCTCTGCTGTGGTCACTGGGAATCGCGGCACTCCTCGCCGTGTTCCGGAAAGCCGGCGACGTGGTGCAGGAATTTCCCAACTGGCTCGGTGACAAGACCACGGAGGCCGTGGTGAAGTTCAGCACTGCCATTCAGGATGTGCCCCTCTGGCAGCCATACCCTGTCTCTCCCGCTTCCTTGAAACCGGTGGCTTTTGCAGAACTGAAGTTTGACCCGTCACTCCTCACTATAGGCGCCGGAATGATCGTTGGTCTCCGTGCTTCCGTGGCTATGTTGATAGGATCGGCGATCCTGCACTATGGCCTGGGACCGGCTTTGATCGAGCACGAAGCCGTGAAACTGGCCGCGAACAAGGCTGGCGCTTTTGTCGCGGATGAACATGGCCACAACGTCGCTGTTCTCTTTCGCTGGGGGGTTTGGGGTGGCACCGCCCTGATGGTGATGGCCAGCCTTACCTCTTTGGTGTTTCAATGGAAAAGTATCGCGCGCGCCTTTAAGAAAAAGTCCGGCGGCGGCAATGTGGGCGAGGCCCAGGCGGCCATCGAAGTGCCCGGCTCATGGATGCTCATCGGACTGATTCCCGTCATCATTGGACTTGTGATTACTCTTGATTGGGGACTGGGAGTGCCATGGTATCTCGGGCTGATTGGCACTCTCATGGCCTTCCCTCTCGCACTGGTGGCTTGCCGGGCCACCGGTGAAACGGACACCACTCCCATCGGCGCGATGGGCAAGGTCACGCAGTTGGCCTTTGCCGTGATGCATCCCGGCAATAAAGTCACGAACCTTGCCACCGCGGGCACCACCTCCGCCGCGGCGGCCAGCGCAGCCGACCTCCTCACGGACCTCAAGAGCGGCTACATTCTTGGCGCCAATCCAAAGCGTCAGTTTCTCGCCCAGCTCGCCGGAGTGTTTTTCGGCACCGCCATGATTATTCCTGCGTGGTACCTGCTCGCGGGCGATTATGCGAAACTCCAGGAGAAATTTCCCATGCAGGCCGCGAGCGCGTGGAGGGCCATGGCCGAGCTTCTCAATCCTGGCGACGGAAAGTCCGCCTTTGATGCCCTTCCATGGGGAGCCGCCACCGCCATCATCATTGGAGCAGTGCTCGGTATTTTGCTGCCGGTGCTGGAAAAACTCTTTCCCAAAAAGCGCAACTGGATCCCCAGCGCCATGGGCCTCGGCCTTGGCTTCGTAATTGACTTCGCGAGCGGCCTTGGTTTCACCATCGGTGCGTTCATCGCCTGGGTTTGGAAAAAGAGGAACGCCGCGCAGGCGGATGCCTATACAGTTCCGGTGGGATCAGGCTTCGTGGCGGGTCAGGCGCTGATGGAAGCCGTCATCATCATTACCGTGGCTGCCCTCACGCTGAAACGTTAGGCTATTTCTTTTCCGGCTCTGCTTTCGGGTTGACCCAGCGCACGGCATTTTCGATCACCTTCAGGCATTCCGCCTGACGATAGACCGGATAGCTTTCGTGTCCCGGGCGAAAGTAGAAGACGCGGCCTTTTTCGATCTGCCATGCGCAGCCGCTGCGGAAGTGCTCGCCTTTGTCCCAGCGCTCTTCGAAGACCACTGCGTCCGGCGGCGGGATATGGAAGGGTTCGTTGTACATCTCGGTTTGCTTGACGTCCCACTTTTCCGGCAACCCAGCGGCGATGGGATGCTTTGGAAGAAGGGTCGTTATGTGACCTGGGGCACCATCCGCGCGCCATGACGGGAAGACGCACTGCGGTAGCGTCAGCTTCCAACCACCGCCTTCATTGACGAGTGAAGGCGTTAGGGGCGTGTCCGCTTTCACGCCCTTGCCGATAGGCGACGGATTGAGGAACTCCCACTTTGCGGCGGCACGGTCCGCTGCAGGCACTTTTGCGAGGGCATCCGTTTTGGCGCGCTCCTGCATGAGCCTGACAAACGGGCGGCACCAGTGCGCGGAGTGGATGGGAATGAATCCCAGGCGGCCCTCCTTCACGCGCGTGACCACGTCCTCCGCATGGCCCACAGTGACTTCGGGATGACGCACGTGACCCCACCACACGACCACATCTGTCTGGTCCAGCGTGGCGGCATCCAGGCCCTGCTCGGGTGAATCGAGGGCCACGGACTTAACGGTGATGCCAGGCTGTTTGGTTAGATACGCGGCAATGGCATCGCCGAGAAATCCTCCATCGTAGGCCTCCTTTTGCTTTGGCTGACGCTCGTCCCAGACGAGCACCCTAACGGGTGAGGGGTCGGCGGCGAAGGCTGCGCGGGAGAGCAAGGTCAGACCAAGCAGAAGACGGAATGAGAAGTGCATGAGATTGTTTCACCGGCGAGCCATGCGGAGTCCAATACGAAATCAGGGATGGTTCAGGGCAGGACCGCCGTAACCCTAACAAATTTATGCCGTGTTCCCGCGGGAACTGTGTCGCGGAAGGTCACCTCCTCCATGCCATCGCCGGCGGCGGTGACGGCGCCCGTTTGTTGCGTCGTGGATGTCCAGCCGGTGAGGTTGCCGGAAAACTGGACATCGTATGTGAGGTCGAGCGCGTTGCGGCGGCGGAGGAAAGTGACGGTGGCAAATGTGTCAGGGCCGATGGTGACGGTGCCCGTGCGCAGAAGCGGGTCCGCGTCCGGCGTGCGGGGATCGCGGCCAAAGGCGTATTCACCGAGATTGCTGAGCGAGTCATTGTCCGGATTCGCATCAGCGCCGACCAGTACGACATTCTGCGTGCCGTCAGGCAATGTGACTTCGGCCTCCGTGAAATGATCCCATCGCCATCCGGCGAAAGCACTGGCGAAATCGCTGTCCGCAGCGCCAGGTGAACCATTGGCCGATCCGCTGATGGCCCAATGCGATGGCAGGCCATAGCCGCTGTGCGAAGGTGCGGCGTCCCGCACCACCAGCGTGCGCCCGGTGCCGTCAGTGGGCGGATACCATTCATCGTCATAGGTGAAGTCGAGAATCACTTCGCCGGATGGATCAACGATTTCGATTTCCTCTCCGCCATTGTCCAAGCTCCCGACGAACGGCCCAAAGACGGTGGCTGCGGTACCGTAGCGAAGCTGGAATGCGGGAACGTTCGCTGCCACCAGCAGTCGCGCGCCGGCAGCGAGGGTGGTACCGGCGGGGAAAGTGAACTCCACGCCCTGAGTGAAGCGGGCGCCGGCGAGATTCAGGGCAGAGGCCCCGGTATTGAGCAGTTCGATGTATTCAAAATCGTCCGCGACCACACTGCTGATAGCGGCCGTTTCCGCGGGCGTCGGATCAGTCGGATGATAGTTGAGTTCGGTAATGCGCAGCGATTGCTGCGCGGGAGTGGGATTTGCCGTGGTATTGACGCTGGCGACGAGGGCGCCTGCGGCATCGCGGAGTTCCAGCGTTTCTCCGCGCGAGGAGATTTGCCCTTTGTAAGGACCCACGACGAAACGGCCCTCGCCCCCCTTCGGACTAACGGTGCGCGCACGGAATGCGGTTTGCCGCGGCGACACATAAATCGAGCCGCCTGCATTGACGACCGTGCCGCCTTTGAATGTGAATTCCACGCCACCGCTCAGGCTCCAGCCGCTGATGTCCGCAGCAAACGAGTTTGGATTGCTGAGTTGAATGTACTCTCCGTCCTGATTTGTGGCACCTGCGGGATTGTACTCGTACCCGGCGATGGTGATGGGCACATTGGCGGGCTGCGGCGCATTCGGGATGCCGGCGCTGTTGGCATTCGCAATACCGACATTCGTCGTGGAGGTGTGCGTGTTGAACAAATGCAGCCGGCGCGGGACGATGAAGAGGTTCTTCATTTGATCAACGGCCGTGGCAAACGGCTGGGTGCCGAATCCGTAAGGGCCGCCGTTCCCGGGCCAGCCCCAGCGCGCGCGGTCCAGGGTCACTTCCGGCAAAATTCTGGCGACGTGGGCATCGATCATTCCTTCCAGCAACGGATTCGCCGTGCCTGGCGGCTGAAGGTATTGATCCATGATGGAACGCATGCGCCGCAGGAGCATGGCGCGTGTTTCCGGCACGGAAATGATGGCATCATAGAAACGGTTATAGCGCAGGCCGGCGTAATCGAGAGTATAACACGAGGCGTTGCCATACAGCGGGTGGCTCTTGTTCCGGTCATTGGCGGCGTGGATGGAGGAGTTGCCGGAGGTATAGTCGGCCCAGTAGAGCTGACCCCATGAGAGGTTTGTGTCGAACGGAATGATACGCCACTCGCCAGTGCCGTCGCTGTCGCGGTGGATGACCATGTTAGCCCAGACGTCGTCTCCCTCTTGAGTTATGCGGGCCACGGCCAGATAGTTCACGGACGCGGGGATGTCGATCTGGTCGAAGACGTTATTCTTCCGGGTGGCCGGGTTGGCGTTGCTGATGGCGCTTACGAAACTCGACATGTCGGCGGTGCCCTCTGTGATGCGTGTTTGTTTTTCGCCGGAGGCGCCGCTCATTTGGCCTACGCTGCAATACATGGCTCCGTTGGGATCGAGGCCCATGTTGTCCAGCAGTTCGAAGTCCTGCGTCTCCGTGTGGAAGGCGAGCTGCCAGAAGTTGCCATTGATCTGGCAGCGCACGGGGAAGTGCTCCGGCGCTCCAGTACCGGTGACGCGGTGCAGCCACATGCTCAGCATTTGCCGCGAATACGCGGGGTCCACGTATTCTGCATTCAGTGCGAGTTCGCGCAGTCGCTTGCGTCCGTCCGCCCAGCGAAATTGGTGCTCTGAATTGAAATCCACGCGATGAGCGCGCTTGTTCAGCGTGCGCGTGGTGTCGCCTTTGATGCGGATGAAGACGTTGTCGTAGAGCTCGCCGTCGTAGAAGAAAGAGGCGCGTCCGCCTACGTTATTTTGGTCAATGGGATGAGCGTTGTTGTAGGCGTAAGTCCCGGAGACAAAGACGTGATAGATCGGAAGCTGTGTGGTCACACCATCCGCTGCCACGGTGCCGTAGTATTCATCGGAATTGGTGGGGCTGTAAAAGGGCGGGGAGGTGCTCTGAACCGCGGTGTTGTCTTTGGCGATGATGCGCCACCGCAGCATTTGACCGGCGGCGAGACCGCTGGTGGGAATGGCCGCCGTATAGATTCCATCCGCACCAGGTGTCATGTTGATGACCGTCTCCGCATTGTACATGACACGCCATGCGAGCTGCACCGGATTCGCTGCCGCCAGGGGCCTGAGGCTCGGCGAGACTTTGGCACTGATGAGAATGTCAGGGCTCCCCGCGCCGCCCGCGGGCCGCGGCGGAAGCTCCAGCCTGCCGTTGTAGAGGACATCGGCAATGAGCGGGCCGACGCTGGTGCGCACGGCGGAATTCGCAGCGCCCGGTGTCGGAGAGAGAAGATAACTGCCCACGGGGTCCTGCGACACGCCTTCAAGCGTACTGAGCGAAAGAAAGTTAGGGTCAGAGGTCGAGTTGTTCATCGCCTGCACCGCGAGAATGTTGGTGCCGGCGACGAGGCTCGCCGCGGAAAAGTCTGTGGCGCGACCGCGCCCCGACAGGGAGGTGGACGTGGCGGTGCTGTTCCACGCGGGCGACGCCGGGGCATTAAACGACGCGATCTGCGTTCCATTGAGCCATGCGACAAATCCGTCATTGGCGCGCGAGGTTAATCTCAGCGTCTGGAATGCCGCCGGATTGGAGACGGTGAATGGAATGCGCAGGAATGCGCCCGCATTGCCCGGCAGTGATGCGGATAGATCCAGGCCGATATCCGCGGACTCCACATTCTCGTCGGCACCGTTGAAGATTTGAGCGATCTGCGCCGCGCTCAGTGCGGTGTTGTAAAACCTAACGTCATCAAGCAGACCGTGGTATTTTTGCCAGTAGGCGTCATGCGAGCGTCCCAGTTCGATCGGCTGCGTGGCCAGCCATGTCCATGCATTGCCATGCACGATGGAACCACTGGCCACTCCATCGACATAAAACGCATCGGTGCCGCCCGCCGCCTGGTTGTACACGAAGGCCACATGATGCCACTGGTCATCGTCCACACGCGCCGTGGAGTAGAACGACCCGCCGCCGGCCGGTTGGCTGAAGAGCCGTCCGGGATTGCCGTTCGCCGCCGCGGTCAGCACCAGCACGTTGCCTGAAGTGGTGCGGCGGTCCCAAATCATCGCGCCTTCCGAACCTCCCGCAGCGACCGCCGTTTGTCCCGATTTCATCCAGAACATGATGGTTCCGGTGGTCGCGGTGAAATCCGCATGCGCAGGAATCACCGCCTGCGAACTGCTGGCCGCCGCAGCCGCAGCGACGAACTGCATGGCACCCCGGCGCATCAGAGGCGATGAAGCGGTATCCGTGCTTGAAGGCATGAAACTCGTGGTATTGCCGGTGTTCGTGCCGTGATGCGCCGCACCGGAAGTGTCATTGATGAGCGCGGCTGCGCTGTCGGCATTGAGGCGCAGTTTGAGATTGGCTGCGGCAGTGAGCGCAGCATTGCCGGCCACGCCCGCGCCCTGCGTGCCGCTTGCCCATGAGGAATCGTTGAACGGTTCAGCACCACCGCGCCATGAGGCGCCCAGTGCGTCACCGCCATTTCCCGCTGTGGGCACGAGCGCCTTCACTGCTGCATTGGCGCTCATTATCGGGACGGTCGCGACGGACGGGCCGTAGGAAATATCCGGCAATTGTTTCGGATAGGCGGCAAAGGCGGAAACCACGGTGACCACGCCGCCCGCGCCGTCTTTGGTCAGGGCAAGGTAGCGTCCGGCGTTGGAGGACAACTTGAAATTTGTTGCCAGCCTCGGCTGCGCGGCGGTTCCGGCGTTATCCTGCCCGGCAACCGCCTGCGCCGGACGCCGGTCGCGGTCCGATGCAAAGATGACCATGCGTCTGCCTGCCCCCAGCGTCCATGCGGGGAACGCCCACTTTCGCAGCCGGGTCGCGTCGTCCGTGAGATACCATCCGCTAAGTGTCACCGTGGCACCCGAGGTGTTTTCGATTTCGATCCAGTCCTCCCGTTCGTTCACCTCGTCACGGATGCCGGCAACGTTACTGGCAAGAAACTCGCTGATGACTACCTGAGCCGGCGCGTCCGTACAGGAAAGGAGGGCCGCCAGGGTGGCGGCCAAAAGAGGGGATGGGTGCTTCATGGACGAGGGATATACGATGCTAAAACCCAGACGGGCATTGGTCATTCCAACCATTTCCCGGAGAGGTAGGGGAAATGGAAGGAGGTCAGGAGTTCAGGGGGTTAAGTGGAAAAGTATCATTTTCAGACTTGATGGAGAAAAATTTGGTTTGATTTGGTTTGATTTACCCTGAGGCCAAGCGGGAACTGATAAAATTCCGATTTGGCTCCGGGGTGCCGGTTCGTTGCGGGAATGGCGGCGCGAGCCAGACGATGCCACCGCAAATGAGGCTGCCAAGGAAGGTCGCTTCAAGGAAAGGAAGGCGTGGGAGGGCAGGCGGGAGAATAGGCATTGGCATGAATGGGGGTCTCCGGAACAAAGAATGGTCACAGGATACTCCGGTGATTTAGGCCCCCTTTTGTCAACAACTTCCGGTGCAAAACCGCCTGTTTTCCTGGGTTACAGGTTGCGGCGGTAAAACCTAAACTTGCTGACGTGGCGGCCTGGTGCATGATCGGGCACTTGTATGCGTCTGGTTCGACCTCTTTTCACTCTGACAGTGCTGCTGGCGGCGGGGTGCGGGCGTACGCCGGAGAAGAAGATGGTGAAGGCGGGAATGGCGCTGGCGGAGGAGGACCGGGTGTATATAGCGGCGATCGAGGCGCGGGGGCTCGTGTTGAACCGGCGGGGTTTTCCGGCGATGACGGCGGCGCTGGCGGCGGGGGAGGAGAAACAAGTGGGGAAATTTTTGTCAGGAGATTTCAGCGGGATAGTGCCGGCGGGGGGCAAAGAAGAGACGCCGCCGGACCGGACGGTGGTGATCCGGCGGCGGACGGCGGGGTCGGATGGCGGCAAGGATGCGACTAAACTGGATGCGGGGAAGTTTTCCGGCGTCCTGACGGAAATGCGCCGGCGTTTTGGTGCGGAAACGACAGTGGAGATGGCGCTGACGAGTCTTTCGCCGGTCTCGAATTCCAAACTGGATGGTGCGTGGACAGCGGGGGCGGCATTGCGGATGGCGGGCTCGACGAGCGACGGAAAGACAGGGGAGTTGCTGGTGAAACTGGAGTTCGACCTGTCGTCGGTGCCGGATGCTGATGTGATAGGAAACGGGGGAGGATGGATCCGCGGGGCGCGTTTGGCGGAGGAGCAAATGGCGGTGACCGCGAAACCGGTGATGGGTGAGATCGGCGGAGAACGCGGAGTGGACCGGTGGGCGCTGCACGACAACTGGCATGCGCCGGCCGCAAAGCGGGAGATTCAAACCGGAGGCGTTTTCCTTGCGGATGTGAATGACGACGGCGAGCAGGATATGCTGGTGACGGACATCACCGGCCCCGTGCTTTATCTGGGGCTGGGAGGGGGGAAGTTCAAAGATGCAACGAAGGACTCAGGTATCCCGGAGACGCTCAAGGGGATTGGGGCTGTGGCGATTGCGGATTTCGACAACGACGGGCACGTGGACATCATCCTGCCGAAGTTCATTCTGCGCGGGGACGGGACGGGGAAGTTCGCGGACATCACCAGCAAAATGAAGTTCGAGTTCGGGCGTTTGTCAGGGTTTTCAGTGGCGGATTATGACCGGGACGGGCGGCTGGACCTTTACGTGGCGCGGTTCAATGGCATCGAAAAGAGCGCGCAGGAAAAGACATCGTGGATCGACGGACCGGGGGGGCCAGGGAATCAGCTCTGGCGCAATCTGGGGGACTGGAAGTTCGAGGATGTGTCGGAGAAGGCGAATGCAAAGGCGGGGCTGCGGTCGGTGTTCAATACGGTGTGGCTGGATGCCAACGAAGACGGGTGGCCGGATGTTTACGTGATCAATGAATTCGGCGGCGGCATTCTGGTGGTGAACAACGGGGACGGGACGTTTCACGAACAGGTGCTGGTGGATGACGCGGGGGATTTTGGGTCGATGGGGATGGCGGTCGGCGATTACAACAACGACGGTCACATGGACGTTTACACGGCGAACATGTACTCCAAGGCGGGCCGCCGCATCATGGAGAATTTGCCGGAGGGAAGTTATGAGCCTAACGTTCTGGCGAAGATGAAGCGGTTTGTGACGGGAAGCGAGCTGTATCAGAACGAGGGCGGGCTGAAGTTTTCGCGCGTGGGGAAAAGCGCGCGCGTGCATGCCGTGGGATGGGCCTACGGCGCGGCGTTTGTGGATCTGAACAACGACGGACTGCTGGACCTCTACGGTACGGCGGGGTTCATGAGCGTGAACAAGGAGGAGCCGGACGGGTGACCCTGCCTTTGGCAGGCTGTCGTGTCACAGCCTTTCGACCGCATGGCTATCTGTCCCCCGCCGGTGAAGCCTGATGAACGCCTGAAAGACTGGTGGGTGGACAACCCGTGGAAAATTGCAGCGGCGGGCAAGAGTCTGAGCGGCTATGAGCGGAATCGCGTTTTCCTCAACGGCGGCGGCGGATCGTTTTTTGAAATCTCAGGGCTCACCGGCGGAGCGGACAGCGATGGAGACGGCCGGGCGGTGGTGCCGTGTGATGTCACGGGGGACGGGCTGGAGGATCTGATTATCCGTCAGGCTGGCGGCGGACCGCTGCTGGTGTTCGAGAACCGCTTTCCGGCGACTCACTGGCTGCAGGTTTCGCTGCGCGGGGAGAAGAGCAACCGCCAGGGAATAGGAGCGCGTTTGATCGCGGAGGCGGGCGGGCGGAAACTCACGCGGGAGTTGTATCCTCACAATACTTACTACTCCCAGGCACCGGCGCATGTGCATTTCGGACTGGGCGATGCGGCAAAGGTGGACAAACTGACGGTGCTGTGGCCGTCTGGTTTGAAGCAGGAGTTTGTCAACGTGACCACTAACCGGCGGATTGTGATCCGGGAGGGAGTGGCGGAACTGGCGGGGCGGTGAGGGGTCTGCGGGTTCAGGAATCAAATTGTATCCAATCCAAATTCATTAGCCCACCTTTGCCGGGATTCACGAAGACGACGCAGACGTCTCCGCGGGCAGGGGAGGGAGTTGTCAGAGGCGCGGTGATCTCTTTCCACGTTTCCCATCCTCCGGTGACGGGGACTTCGAGCTTTGCCAAAAGCGGGCCGTCTGCTTTGCCTGCGTGGAGTTCCAGCCAGCCGCCCTGGCCGGCTGAAGCGACGCGGCAGGTGACTTTGGAACTGTCCGCCAGATTCAGAGACGCGAAGCGCAGGGAGTGCCCGTGGTCCGTAGCGCCGATGAATTTTCCACCGCTAGCGGTGCTGCCGCCGAGTGATCTCGGACCCTTCAGGCTGTCGCAGGCTTCGGCTTCGATGCGGCGATTGCGCAGAGTCACGGTGGCCTTTGCGGTCAGCGAACTGGCGGGCGGCAAAATGGTATCGGTAAAGGTTGCGTCGATCACCAGACCGCGAACGTTAGGAGCATCGGCGCCCGCGGGCGGCATGATTTCGCCGGAAAGCCCGCGCAGCAGTTGGGGCTTTTCGCTGCCGGGTTTCAACGAATAGACCCACGCGATCATTTCTTTGATTTGATCGCGCGTGTGATGTCCGTGGGGCAGCATGGGGATAGGCCCCCACACGCCGCTGGAACCTTTCTGCACACGGTCCGCGCTCGCTTCCAGCGCACCGGCGATACCGCGGTACTTTTGCGCGATGTCCACCAGCGCAGGTCCCACGATGCGCTGCTCGATGGCGTGGCAATTGAAGCAATCCGCCGATTTCATCATCACCAGTCCAGGCGCCTCGGCGCCGCCGCGATCAACCGCCACACTAACCAAAAGGCGCGCGGAAAACACGTCGGGCTTTTCGGCGGAGTTTCCCTCTTCAGCATCCCTGACAGTGGTGCGCCATGCGATGGGTTTGCCAGGAGTGTAGAAGTCTCCGTCCTGCGGGGCTTCCAGTTTCACCTCCGGCATCGTATTGCCCGCCACGATGGCGACCACTGAGGTACCGACACCGCCGGCCGCGTCCGTCACTTTCAACTCAATGAGGTGATCGCCGGGGTCCTTGATTTCGATGGATGGGTTCGGTTCCCTTGAAAGCACATCGGCCGATCCCTTTTTTTTCCACTCATACTGCAACGCACTCTTTTCTCCATCGGGGTCCGTCGTGCCCTCACTGGTGAGCGCCACTTTGAGCGGCACCGCGCCGCTGGTGATCTTCGCGCCTGCCACGGCCTGTGGCGGGAGATTGCCGTGAGTGTAGGAGACACGCATGAGTTTCGAGTCGGCATTTGCGCCCCATGTCTCGCCGTAGTCGATGCAATAAAGGCGTCCGTCCGGGCCGAACACGGCGTCGAGCATGCGCTTGCACGGCACCGCGGCGGTGAAGGGTTCGATGGCCATGAGATTGGAGTCTTTGTCGAGCCGCGCCCACTTCACCATGCGCCGCTCCCAGTCCCACCAAAGCAGGCAGTTGTCGTAGAATGCCGGGAATCCGTCCGTTTTCTCAAAGTGGGGCTGATAGCGGAACACCGGGCCTGCACACGCCGTGCGTCCGCCCTGACCCACCGCGGGAAATTCCTTCGATGCCCCGTACGGATAGTAGATAAATGCCGGCTGCGCAGGAGGAAGATCGTGCGCGCCGGTGTTGTTAGGGCTGTCGTTGCGCGGATGCGCCGGATCGAACTTTTCCGCGGTCTTCTTCGCTGTGTAGTCGTAGTCCACGTAGGCGAAATTATTCCCGATGAAATACGGCCATCCAAAGTTCCCCGCCTTTTTCGCCTGGTTGATTTCGTCATAGCCGCGCGGCCCCCGCTTTCCATCACCGCCCGCATCAGGTCCCACTTCACCCCAATACACAATACCCGTCACCTGATCCACACTCATGCGCCACGGGTTGCGGCAGCCCATGCAGTAGATTTCCGGACGGGTGCCCGGTGTCCCGGGCTGGAAGAGATTGCCTTGCGGGATGTCATACGTGCCATCCGCTTTCGGGCGAATGCGAATGATCTTGCCGCGCAAATCGTTAGGATTTCCCGCCGACTTTTGTGCGTCCCAAGGTTCCATATTTTTTCGTTCGTCGATGGGCGCATACCCTTCGGAGTCACCGTGCGGATGGGTGTTATCGCCGCTGGAAATGAAGAGGCATCCATCCGGGCCGAATTCCACGGATCCCGCATGGTGGCAGCACTCCCGCCGCTGATCTTCATAGGTTAGGATAACCTTCTCGCTCTTCAGATCCAGGGTGTCTCCCGACATCACAAACCGGCTTAAGTGCTGTCCTTTGAATTCCTTTGGCGAGTAGAGAATGTAAATCCATCCGTTCGATGCAAAAAGCGGATCAAGCGCAAATCCGAGCAGGCCGTTCTCCTGTTCTGTGGTTACCTCGATTTTGCCGGCATCCACCACTGTCTTCGCATCCGGTTTCCAAATGCGCAGCTTGCCTGCGATTTCGATGAAGAAGACCCGGCCATCGGGTGCCAGTTCCAATTCCATGGGTTGGGGCATCCCGGACGCGAGGACTTCAACTTTGTAACGAACATCCGGCGGTGGAGCCGGGGCGGCAATTGTCAGGGCGGGAAGAGCGGCGAACAGGACGAGACTGATAGGGAGGCGCATGGCCTGTCACTACGGGTCCCGGAAGCCGGGACTTTCGCCTGGCGGAAGGCCCCACCCGCGGCCGGAGCCCGGCCGCCATCTCGCAGGGAATGCCTCAGAGCCGCCAGCGTCAGAAGGGAAATAACAGAATTCACCCATGACCTCGTCGTATCCTTCTTTTCCGGATACACCGGACTTTCCGGAATCTCCGGCGAGGGTTTTGTTATCCACCGGCGGAAGGGGCTTGCCAGCGGTCCGCCGGCTGGCGCAGGCAGAAAACCAGAACGGCAGCAGTGTGGCCAGCACGGTCACGGTGCCAAACCGCAACCGAAGCAACGGTCGAAACATTCGGATCCAAGATCCATCGGATACTATCGTTTCATCCGGTCGCAACGCATACCGCACACACGTCCGTTCGCCCGTTCTTTCCACGAGAAAACGCCCGCGCTCATGCTCCGTCATGGCCGAAAGGTTGTGAACATGGAGCTGGCAATGTTCGCAGAACCGGCATTTCGAATCGCCTGACAGTTCCTCCCAGCGCTTCGGGCAGGGTTTTGCGATCTTCAGCGGGGACGGGAGACTTTTCATGACTGCGGCGCAAGGATGATATACGCAGGGCGTTTTTACCAATACATCCTTCCGGATAATTCTCGCATCCTGCCGCTTTCGGGCGACCGTATTACATGGACCTTCCTCCGCCATCCGACCTCCTGGGCATGCTGATCTTCAGTATCATCGGGTTGATTGTCTTTAAAGTGGCCAAACGGGAAGCTCAGCCGGTGCGCCTTGTCATTGGGATGACGTTGATGATCTATCCCTACTTTGTGCCGCGAGGGATTTGGATTTGGGTCGCGGGCGTGCTCATTACCGGCACACTATTTGTTTTCAAAGAGTGACTCTTTCGGCGCAAACGACGAACCTGTTTGCGAAGCTGTAGAGCGGCCTTTCTATTGTTTCGCCCCTGCCGGGGCTCTGATATTTTTCTTTTGATTTCCGGGGGTTGCGCTCGGTTCCCTCGCTGCACCCCCGGCTAATTTCCGGCTGGGCCTCCGGCCCGCGTGTTCGTAGATCACTCGCCGTAACCTAACGCCACTCCGAAAAGTTCTGAGTGCGTCTCCTTTCTGCACTGAAGACCGCAAGATTGCAGAAACCAATGGCCTGGATGACGTTCTGATTCGCAGGAGAACCGGCTTCCGGAACGGATGTCATTTTCCGTGACAACCGCCGGTTCCCGCCTTCCTGTTTTCGATTCACGATTCACGATTCACGATTCACGATTCACGATTCACGATTCACGATTCACGATTCACGATTCACGATTCACGATTCTCCATTCTCTATTATCCATTATCCCTGCCCCCCATGCCTGCCATCGCCGTCCTTGGAACGCTCGACAGTAAAGGTCACGAGCACGCGTTCGTCGTTGATCTCATTCGCCGCCGCGGGCATACGCCGGTGTTGATCGATGCGGGGTGTTTGGAAGCGCCGCAGGTGAGGGCGGATATTGGGCGCACGGAGATTTGTCCGGCGATTGCCGCGCTGCCGGAGGACCGGGGTCAGCGGGTCGCGGCGATGGCGGCGGCGCTGCCGGAATTCATTGCGGGGCTGGCGGCATCCGGGCGCATTCAGGGGATCATTTCGCTGGGCGGGGGCGGCGGCACGGCCATTGCCACATCGGCGATGCGGGCGCTGCCGATCGGTTTTCCAAAGGTGATGGTGAGCACGCTGGCCAGCGGCAACACGGCTCCCTATCTGGGCACGAAGGACATCATGATGATCCCGGCCATCGTGGATGTCGCGGGGCTCAATCGCATCTCACGCAAGATCTTCACCAACGCGGCGAATGCCATTTGCGGCATGGTGGAGGGCAGCGCGGCGGAGCAGGAGGACACCACGGCCGCGAAGCCGCTGGTGGTGGCGAGCATGTTTGGAAATACCACGGCGTGCGTGAATGAAGCGAAGCGCATCGTGGAGGAGGCGGGTTATGAGGTGCTCGTTTTCCATGCGACCGGCACGGGCGGGCGCATCATGGAAAGTCTGATCGAAAGCGGCATGGTGGCCGGCGTGCTGGACATCACCACCACGGAATGGGCGGATGAACTGGTGGGCGGCATCCTCGGCGCAGGGCAGACGCGCATGGACGCGGCGGCGAAGGCGGGCGTGCCCTCGGTCGTGACGCCGGGGTGTCTGGACATGGTGAACTTCGGCGAGCCGCAAACGGTGCCTGACAAATTCAAAGGCCGCACGTTTTATCATCACAATCCGCAAGTGACTCTCATGCGCACGAATGCGGAGGAATGCGCGGCGCTGGGGAAAATCATCGCAGACAAAGTGAATGCCTGCACCGGTCCGGTGACGGTGCTGCTGCCGCTGAAAGCCATCAGCATTATCAGTGCGGAGGGGCAGCCGTTTCATGATGCGGCGGCGGATGCGGCGCTGTTCAATGCCATTCGCACGAATGTGAAGCCCGGTGTGCCGGTGAAGGAACTCGACTGCGCCATCAATGATTCCGCGTTCGCCGCCGCTTGCGCTCAGGCGCTTTTGGCGCAACTGAAGTGATGCGAGCACTCATTTTCGACTTCGACGGTCTCATCGTCGATACGGAGTCCGCCATCTACGAAGCATGGCGGGAACTTTACCTCCACCACGGCCACGATCTCCCGCTGCCCACGTATGTGCAATGTGTCGGCAGCACCTTCGCCACGTATGATCCCATGGCCGCGCTGGAGAACCTAACGGGGAGTCCGGTGAACTGGGATGAGCTTTTGCCGCGCAAAGACGCCCGCATTCGCGAACTGCAGCAAAATCTGGATACCATGCCCGGCATCCGCGCCCTGCTGCTGGAAGCAGCCAGCGCCGGCATTCCCTGCGCCGTCGCCAGCAGCAGTCAGCGCCTGCATGTCGCGGGCTGGCTGGACCGCACCGGCATTCTCGATGCGTTTACTTTGATTCGCACACGCGACGACGTCCCCCGCGCCAAACCTGCACCCGACCTTTTCCTCGCCGCGGCCGCCGGGCTGGGCCTGAGGCCGGATGAAACGCTGGTGCTCGAAGATTCCTCCAACGGTCTCCGGGCCTCCCGCGCCGCCGGAGCGCCCTGCGTCATCGTGCCTTCCCCGGTGACCGCCGGTTCAGACTTCACCGGGGCCATTGCCGTCATCGACACTCTCGAAAACGTGACGCTGGAGGCACTGCGGGCCATTCATGGCGGGGACGCGCGAGGTTGAACCAAACCGGGGTGTTCTCCCCATTCATGCGTGTCATTCACAACAAGACTTTCATTTTTCTGTAAGGAGTGTTACTTCCCGGCGAATACGAGGTAGCGATTTCACGCCCTGCCAATTTCCTTAAGCCCAACCATCACTATGAAACACCGTGTCCGTCATTACTCCGCCGCGCTCCTGCTCAGTACAGCGCCGTTCGTCGCCTCCTGCAGCAAGAATGAGGAGGCCGGTTCCGCCGGAGGTTCCGGCAGCAACAAAGCGGCTGCCGTTTCCTCGATTCCCTCCGTGCCCGTCACGGCGTCCGAGTGGGGATTCACGGCGCGGCTGCCGAAGAGCACGGAAATGTTTGTTAGCGCCTATCGTCTCGGTGAAGCGGTAACCAGCTTCAAGAACAGCGGCTTCGTCAAGAAAGTGCTGTCCATTCCGGAAGTGGCCCAGGAGATCAATCTGGATCAAATCCAGACCATGCTGGATAACAATGCGGATGCCAAAGTCCTCCTGTCTCTCCTCGAAAAGGAGGCGGTGTGGTCCGCCTCCGAGGGGTTCACGGAGAACACTCTGAAGATTGTCAGGTCGCTGGGCCCCATCATGCAGGCCAGCATCAAAGGGGCTGTCGAGGCGCGCAGCACTCCGCCTGCGGCCGATGCACCGCCCGTGCCAGCGTTTGCGAAGTTGATGCAAAGTGATCCGGCCGCCATTTCCGCTGCCATTCAGGGCCTGCTCGATTCGGATATTCCGCCCGTGCTCGTCGCTCTCAACGCCGGCAGCTCGAAGACGAAGATCGATGAAATGATCAAAGGCGCGCTGGGAATGATGCCGGCTGAAGCTAAAGACAAAGTGGAAAGCGGCACCTTCAAAGTGGAGGACAAGCATGAGTTCCAGAGCCTCACCTTCAAGGTTTCCAAGGCCATCCCGCCTGAAGCCGTGGAGCAGGTGAAGGCGCAACTGGGTCAGCTCGTCGGCGATCCGGCCAAAGCCGCGTCTCTGACCGGAAAGCTGCTCGCGAAAACCATTGAGCTCTCGTGGGGCTGGGTGGATGATAATCTGGTGATCGGCCTCGGCAGGGACCACAGCCACGTGACGCTGGCCGCGCCGGCGGAGGGCGTCCTCAGCGTTCCGGCAGTCGCCAGCCGCGCCGGGGCATGGCAGGCGAAGAAGCCCATTACTCTCAGCTACAGCAGCCAGAAAACGAACGAGGCCATTAGCTCCGCTCTGAGCGGGCTGCTGGAAACCGTCGTGTCCATTATGCAGTCGGGTGCCGGCAGGGCTCCCTTCCCCATGGAACCTATCATCGCGGACCTCAAGAAGCTGAGCGCCCGCGCCTCTGAGCTCTTTCCCTCCAAAGTGACCGCTTCCGTGGCCGCAACCTGGTGGGACGGCGGACTGCATCTCGAGTCTTTCGGCGGACCGGTTTCGGATGCCTATGATTCGTCCAAGCCGCTCATCTACGGCTCGCTCGCCGGTCCCGCGACAGTGCTGCTCTCGGAGTCCCGCGTGAATGAGGCCTCGCGCGACAAAGCCTTCGCGTTCCTCGAAGAAGCAGCCTCCACGCTATGGGCGAGCTTTGAGAAAAACATCAAACCGAACCTTCCGCCCGACGCTCAGCAAAATCTCGCCATGACAGGCATGGTGATCCCCATGGTGAAGGAATACTGGAAGAGCATTCAGGTCTTCCGTTCCGCCCTCGGCAGTGAGAGCGCACTCATCGTGAATCTCGACGGAGCCATGCCGGCACTGCCGCAGATTCCGCCGGATTTCAAAGACATGAAGATCCCGCGCATCCTCGCCGTGAGCGACCTCAAGGACGCCTCCAAGCTCAGCGAAGCATGGAAGGCCTTTTCCGCACCCCTGGGCATGCTCGCCGCGCAAGCCGGAATGAAGCCTGAGCCGCTCGAGAAGAAAGAAGGAAATGTGACCATGTGGGGCTTCCAGCTTCCCATGGACACCGGCGACGTATGGCCCCACACCGCAACCTCCGGTGAACGGTGGTACATGGGTTCGTCACCCTCATTCACCAAAGAATCCGCCGCTAAGACTCTCACCGGCTCCGGCCCACCCTCCGGCGCGCACGTCCGCGTGAACTTCAAAGCGGTGTGGACCTATGTGCATTCACTGAAGGGAATCTTCCCCATTCCGGATGAAGAAAAGCCCATGGTGGAAACAGTGCTTCAGCTTGCCGGCGCACTGGAGGAAGTGGATGCCCGCACCAGCCAGGACAAAGGCGACACTCACGTGAAGGTGTTCATCGGCATCAAAGACGTGAAGTAAGCACACAGTATCCCGACCGCTCCTGCGGTCATTTCCAAAGAGCGGCGGAGATCACCTCTCCGCCGCTCTTTCGTTTCGGATGCACAACGGGCTCCCTCTTTCCTCCACGGCGGACGATGCGCACAGGATTCTCCGCATCATTTTCCGCCCTGCACACCGCCGCGGTTTGATGCAGCCTTCGCTTTTGTCAGCACCTCCGCGAGAGAGACCTCCGCGCCGCTCCGGCGTTTGCTTTCGTCCGCCGCTTCCATGATCGCATAAATTTCCACGGTTTCCTCTGCACTGACCGGCGCCTTGCGCGTGCGGAAGAAGGTGGCGATTTGAGCGACAAGAGGTTCGTAACCTTCAAATTTGCCCGCTTCCGCTTTACCTTTTTCGGCGGTGAGTGTGGCGCCGTAGCCTTTCATTTCCCGAAAGACGCCGGTGCGGCCATCCTTCCATGTAACGGTGACTTCGATTTTGCCGTCAGCGCCCGTGCCGCGTTTTACCTTGTCTGCGCCAGGACCCATGAGAGTAACGAGCGACTCCATGCCGTGTATGCCATACCAGAAGAGATCGGGGTGGGTGGGCTCCAGATTCGCCGGGCTGCCGGCTTCAGCTTTGAGGACCTTGCCGAGCGAGTCTCCGCGGATTTCCTGCGTCGCCTTGCCATAACGCAATGCAGACGAGGAAAAGACCGGCACGCCGGCGGCCTTCGCCTCGTCAAAAATCGCAATGACATCCGCGAGGCTGGCAGCGACAGGTTTGTCAATAAAGACCGGCTTCTTTGCTTTGAGACAGGGACGCAGTTGCTCGAGGTGCGGACGGCCGTCGTTGGTCTCAAGGAGCACTGCGTCCACTTTGGTTAGGAGTGCATCAATGGAATCGACGATCTCCACGCCCATGCCCTTCACTTTGGCAGTGTATTCCGGGACCCGGGAGACACTGGAGGCAATATCCGGACTGCCCTTCGGGTAAGCGGCCACCACCTTGCAGCCGTAGTCGGTTCCGGCCGGCTGCGGAGTGTTAAGAGCGGTCGTGAAGTTGATGGCGTGCGAAGTGTCGAGGCCGATGATTCCCACGCGGATGGGATCGGCGGCGTCGGTGTGCAAAGCGGTGATCATCAGGCAGAGGACGGTGAGGAGGCGTTTCATGGTAAGGAGTCGTGTGGAAAGAGGCGCATCTTTCACCCGTCTTGCCGGGAGGAAATCCAGCGGATGGTCTTGTCCGCGAGTCTGTCGAAGGCGGTGACGGCGAGGACGAGATGCTCCTCTTTGGTGTCCTCCATCTTGTTGTGACTGATGCCATGCAGACTTTGCACAAACATCATGACGGACGGAATTCCTGCGCGCGCCATCTCCGCCGCGTCATGCAGAGGGCCGGAAGGAAGCCGGTGAGAACGGCCACAGGTTTCGCGAATGGCTTCGTCGCACAAGGCGATGAGTTCGTCGTTGAACGGGCGTGGGTCGATTTGCAGAAGACGATCCCGCGAGACGCTAACGTTACCTTCCGCAGCAAAACGGGCCGCGGCATCCTGTGCCTCTTGAAGCATTCGAGCGAGCGCCGCGCTATCCAGATGACGCTGATCGAGTGTGATGCGGCATTCTTCAATCACGCTGGTGACGATGCCGGGTTTGGTGGTGCAGGAGCCGATCGTGCAGACACCAGCGCCGCTTCGCTCCGCGATGCGATAAAGCTCCTGGCCCATTTTTGCCGCGGCAAGGAAGGCGTCTTTGCGCCGGCCCATGGGAGTGCTGCCGGAATGCGCCGCCTGACCGTGGAAGGTGATGGCGTGCCGTTCCACGCCGAAGGTGCCCAGCACTGCGCCCAGAGGGAGATCGAGATCCAGAAGCACCGGGCCCTGCTCGATGTGCAGTTCCATATAAGCGGCGGCGTTTTTCAATTCGACGCCGCTGTCCTTCACCCGCTCGAAGTCCACGCCCACTGCGGCAAGCGCGTCCTGAAGGCGGATGCCATCGCGGTCAGTCAGTTTGCCCGCCTCTTCCATATTCAGAGTGCCGGAACAGGCGGAAGAGCCAAACACACTGCGTCCGAAGCGTGCACCTTCTTCATCAGCCCAGTCCACGAGGCGCACCGTCACCGGCGGCCGCCCCTGGTATTGACGGTTGATGCGGCGAAGGATTTCGAGACCGGCGAGCACATCCAGACATCCATCAAGCCAACCGCCGTTAGGCACTGAATCCATGTGGCCGCCGATCAGGAGGGCTTCTTCGGATTCGCCTTCGAGTGTGGCCCAGAGATTTCCAGCCGCGTCCGCGTGGACTTCGACCGGCAATGCCGTCAGTTTTCCACGCAGCCACTCGCGCGCCCTTGTCCATACCGGCGTGAAGGCCACACGCTGCGCACCCTGTTCATCGCCGGTCAGCGCGCGGAGTTCCTTCAACTCGGCGATAACACGTAATGGTTCAAGCAGCAGGCTCATCGGGACATTCATCGTCTGTTATGCTCTCTAAATGCAACGCGGGAATTCCAGTGGCGGGAAGGCGAAAGCAGATAAATGAATAAGCCGGAATTTTCGAAGAACACGATGTCCACACTCGCTACCACCGTCGATGGCCTCACGCTGCCGAACCCGTTCGTGATCGCATCCGGCCCGCCCGGCACGAATTTGAATGTCATTGCCCGCGCGTTCAAGGAGGGCTGGGGCGCGGTCATTGCCAAGACCGTCAGTCTCGATGCCTCGAAAGTGATCAATGTTACCCCGCGCTACGGGAAGTTGCTCGCGAACAGCGGCGAGGTGATCGGCTGGGAAAACATCGAACTCATCAGCGACCGTCCGCTGAAGGTTTGGGAGGAGGAGTTCAAAAAGTGCAAAGACCAGTTTCCCGACCGCGTGCTGATCGCCTCCATCATGGAGGAATATCATCGCGACGCCTGGGTCGAGATTATCGAACGTTGCGAGGCCGCGGGCGTGGATGGTTTTGAGTTGAACTTCTCCTGCCCGCATGGTCTGCCGGAGCGGAAAATGGGATCCGCCATGGGAGAAGACCCGGAGATTCTCCGTGAAGTTTGCGGCTGGGTGATGGCCGCCACAAAAAAGCCCGTGTGGGCAAAGATGACGCCCAACGTCACGCGCATCGAAGACCCCAGCCGCGCTGCACTGGAAGGAGGAGTCAGCGGCATCAGCGCCATCAATACCATTCGCAGCGTGTGCGGCGTGAATCTCGACACGCTGCGGCCGGAACCGAGCGTTGAAGGCTACACCACGCCTGGCGGTTATTCATCGAAAGCGGTGCGCCCCATCGCTCTGCGCATGGTCATGGAGATCGCGCAGGTGATTCGTCAGGAATTTCCCGGACGATCGCTTTCCGCCATTGGCGGTGTGGAATCCGGCAATGATGCGGCGCAATTCATTCTGCTGGGAGCCGACACCGTTCAGGTCTGCACCGGCGTGATGAAATATGGCTACGAACTGGTAAAACCGATGTGCGACGAACTGCTCGTGTTCATGGAGAAACACGGGTTTGAAACCCTCTCTGACTTCAAAGGCCGAAGCCTCGACTACTTTACCACGCACGCGGATCTGGTCCGGCGTCAGACCGAACGGAAAGCCGCGCAGAAGGTCGCCGCTGCTTTTAAGAGCGACGCCGAGTGGACGGGCGATGAGTTTGTAAAACAATCCGCGGCGCTCGCCGGGTAACAAAAGCGGCTCACACACCCTTCGGCACCGCCCAGTGCCCCTCGCGGTAGGCTCGCCGCACCAGTTTCCCCGCCTCCTCATCGCCGGTAATCTTTTCCGCCGCCGGATCGAATCGCAGCATGCGGCCCGTGCGCACCGCGATGTTGCCAAGATGGGCGAGAGCCGTCGAAAGATGCCCCACCTCGATATCAGCAGCAGGCCGCTGACCATTGCGAATGCAGTCCAGAAAGTTGCGCTCATGCGCGGCGGTATCCACGCCGCCCTTCATCTCCTCCTTCAACTCATTGCGCGGGCCATACAGCTTCCAGCCACCGCCCTTGCTCAGGATCATCATCCCTTTCGTGCCGTAGAAAGCGTTTCCGTTCTCTGCATTCTCCTGCACGTACGGCGACCAGATGCGATGCTCGTAAATCAGTTGCCGGCGGCGGCCCGTCTTCGCATCCGCCGCATAGTCATAAGAAACATACATCGTGTCCGGAAACTGCTGATCGTCGTCGAAGAAAAATTTTCCGCCAGTGGCGCTCACCGCCACCGGATGCGTTTCCACACCGAGGCCCCAACGCGCGAGATCGATGTCATGCACACCGTCATTTCCCGCGTCGCCCGTGCCGAAATTGTAAAACCAGCGCCACCACGAGTGCTGGCAATTCTTTTGGAACGGTGTCATCGGTGCCGGACCGGTCCAGAGATCGTAATCGAATCCCGCCGGCGGATCGGATGGCTTTTCCTTTCCGATATTGGCGCGCAACTGGCTGTTCCATGCCTTCGACACCAGCACCTCGCCGATGGCCCCGCCGTGCAGCAATTCCATGGCTTTCCTGACATGCGGAGTGCTTCGGCTCTGCGTGCCCACCTGCACCACCCGGTTGTTCCGCCGCGCCGCTTCGATCATGAGCCGGCCCTCGCGGATATTGTGAGCGCAGGGCTTTTCCACATAGACGTGCTTCCCCGCATCGCAGGCAAGAATGGTCGCCGGTCCGTGCCAGTGATCCGGCGTCGCAATCACCACCCCATCGACCGCCTTGTCTTCAAACACCCGCCGCATGTCGGCCACCGCCTGCGGCGCTTTGCCGGAGAGTTTCTCCACCGTCCGCGCCGCGCTGTTGCGTCGTCCTTCGTCCGGATCGCAAACATACGCAACGTGGACGTCCTTCTGCGCCGCAAACCAGTTGAGATGATTCATTCCCATGCCTCCCGGACCGATAATTCCTATCACAAACCGCTCATTCGCTCCCTGTGCGTGAAGTGAAGTTGCGGTGCCCGCAGCAACGAGTGCGCCTCCGGATTGTTTGAGAAAAGAGCGTCGCGTGTTCATGGCTGCTTTTCCCTGCCCGCCGCCGCGGCGTCAATTACGGTAAAGCGGAGCGTCCCCGCGTTCAGGAATGTCCCGCGCCTTGCATTGGGGACCCATTCCCTTACGAATGCCCGCCGGAACATTCTATCCGCGCTTTACCAACTGCCATGAAGCCACTCCGCATCTTATCCCTCCTTGCCCTTAGCGCCTCTCTCACCTTCGCTGCGGACTGGCCGCAATGGCGGGGCAAAGACCGCAAGGATCATTCTCCGGACACCTCGACCCTCGTGCCGTGGCCGGAAAAGGGCCCTGAGCGTCTCTGGATGTATGAGAGCGCGGGCTCGGGCTATTCCGGTCCCTCCATCGTGGGCGGCCAGTTGTTCACCATGGGAGCATGGGAAGATGCGGAACACGTTCTTTGCATCGACATCAAGACCGGCAAAAAGGTGTGGTCCACGCCGCTGGAAGAGCGCATCTATAACAATAAATGGGGGAACGGTCCGCGGTGCACGCCGACCATCGATGGCGACCGCGCTTATGCCCTGACCGGCAACGGGACTCTTGGCTGTCTGAACATCAAGGACGGCAAGGTGATCTGGAAAGTAGATCTCATCAAGGACCTGGGAGGCAAACTGCAGGGTTGGGGATACACGGAATCCGTCCTTGTGGACGGAGACAAGGTCATCTGCACACCGGGCGGTTCAAAGGGCACCATGGCCGCCCTGGACAAAATGACCGGCAAACTAATCTGGCAGAGCAAGGACCTGAAAGACGAGGCCCAATATTCATCTCCCATCCTCGTCGAGCACGGCGGCAAACGGCAGTATGTGCAACTGATCAGCAAACGTGTCTTTGGCGCCGACGCCGAAAACGGAAACATTCTGTGGGAGGCCCCCTTCCCTGGTAAGACGGCAGTGATTCCCACTCCCATCTATCAAGACGGGCACGTTTACGTTACCGCCGGCTATGGAGTGGGCGGCCGCCTCTTTAAACTCAACGGTGAACCGAAGCTTGTCTATGAGGGCCCCAAGATGGAGAATCACCACGGCGGCGTTATCCTGCACGACGGCAAACTCTACGGCCACTCGGGCAAAGGCGGGTGGACTTGTCAGGACTTCATGACCGGCGAAGCTCTCTGGCAGGACAAATCGTTTGGCAAAGGCTGCTGCAGCTTTGTCGCAGGGCATCTCGTCTGCGTCGATGAAAATAACGGCAACGTCGCGCTCGTCGAAGCCTCCCCCGCAGGCTGGAAGGAAAAGAGCCGATTCACGCTCGACCCCCAAACCAAAATCCGCAAACCCGATGGCCGCATCTGGACACATCCGGTCATCCTCGACGGGCGCCTCTACCTTCGCGATCAGGACCTCATTTACTGCTACAACGTCAAGGCGAAATAAGCTCCCGGAGAGCGTGCCACCAAGTCCGCAGGTTTGCGGCACAACCGGTTTACTACGGCGTGTGCGGCTCCGCCACAGGCGTCGCAAAGCGCCGGCAGCGGAAGGGGCGCACGCCGACCTGAACCCCTAACGGGATCAATCTCTTTCACGGGACATGTCCCGATGAAATTGATTTACCAGCTCCCATCCAGGTTTCACCCGACCCGGCGGCGGCGGCGCATCACGAAGGCAGCGCCTGCGAGTGCCGCCAGGCCGGCGGTGCCGGGCTCCGGAACAGGGGAATAGGTAAAACTGATATCGTTTCCGTCAGATCCCGGCATGGCGCCCTCCGCGTAGTTGACCTGGTAGGCATCGTTCGGGTCGGGAGTGTCGAGGGCCGGGATGAAACCGTTTTGCGGCACTCCGCTGAATGTGCCGACGACAGCATCGACAAGGTCGTTCGTCAGGACCAGGAATTTCTGCCCGACCGTCGGAGTGAAGCCGTTGACCAGCGATACGACCGCCGTGCCGTTAAGGTCCACAAGACCGTTCACTGCGATCTGGTCATGCTGAGTGCCGGCGGTCAGACCACCGATTTCGAACTGGAAAACCGTAGCCGAGTCCGTCACAAGGCTGCCAGTGGTGATGATGCCGGGACTGTTGCCCGGGGCGATGATACCTCCGTGCGAACCAACCGGACCGGTGGTGCCGGTGCCGCTGAGTGTGGCACCGGGATTGAGAGTCACCTGGCTGGTGGAAATGTTGCCGTTCACCTTCAAGCCGCCGGAATTCACGACGGTGGGACCCGTATAGGTGAAAGAACTGCCAGCCGGGAGCTCCACCACGCCGGTGCCGTTTTGCACCAGACCGCCTGCGCCGCTGACGGCATTCGGGAAGCTGAAGCTGTCGGACCGGTTGAAGACGAGTTGCGTGTTCGCCGAAGTGATGACGTTGCTGGCGGCGGCAATGCTGCCGGTGGTGCCGCCTGCTCCGAGCTGGACATAGCCGCCGGTGATGGTAGTGGCACCGGTGTAAGTGTTGTTGCCGGTAAGCACGAGCGCACCGTTTGCCGACTTGGTGACCGCCATGGTGCCGGCGCCATTCGCGATGGTGCCGCCGAAGAGGCTGCTGCCGTTGTTGTTACCGCCCAATGTCAGCGTGGAAGTGGTGGCGGGCGTACTGTTAGAGACGGTGCCGTTGTTTCCGAACAGGCTCAGGATGTTCTCGTTGGTCCCCGCCATGTCGAAGGTGCCTCCATACATGGTAACCACGGTGCCGTCCCAAATCTGGTCGTTTCCGGTGCCGCCCAGTTTCATGGTGCCGCCGCGAATGGTGGCTTCCACCGCCGCCGCATGCACGCTGCCGGTGCTGACCTTGGCCAGTTCCAGAGTGCCGCTGGTGACGAGCACACGTCCGGAGTCGTTGTCCTCGGTGCCGCCCAGTCTGAAGTTGCCCGCTCCCGCTTTCTCAAGGGTCATGGCGCCGCCCGTCAAACGCCCATTATAAGAACCCGTGCCAAGAACCGTGAGACGGACCTGTGCACCACCGGCTCCATTGATCCATGAATTGACGTCGCCGTTCAAGTCATTGATGGTTTCACTTTCGTTGTTGATCGTGAGACCCGCGCGCTTGGTGGAGCTCACACCGGTAAGGGTGACGTTCGAAGTATCTGGAATCTGATCCTTCGAGTCCGCCAGAACACCGGTTCCCACCCGCAGCACGGCTCCGTTGATCACCACGTCGCCGACAAAAGTATTCGCATTCTGGATGTCCACCGCGCCAAGGTTTTGCGCATGCCCGATGGCGGCCACATTCGGAGCATCGATGGTTAGGGTGCCCACATTGCCGGAAAGCACGCCCTGGAAGACGGTGCCGCTGGCGATGCTCGTATCGCTGCGGAGCGTCGTGGGCCGGTTCATTTCGATGTTCCCCTGGAACGTTTGCACAAAGGCAACCGGAGTCGTCGTTCCATTGCTGGTCCCAATGACCGCTGTGCCCGTGCTCCCGGTGTTGGCGACCACGAAATCCTTGCGATTCGTGTGCGCGGCACCCCGTCCGCTAAAGAAAGCGACGTTGTTATTGCCTGTGTTGGCGTCGCCGAGCGTAATCGTGCCCCACACGGTGCCGTTGGCTCCATTGTCGTTAATCTGGTTGGCGTTTGAGAAAGCGTCACCCGTCGTCACCAATGTGCCCTGCGAAACTGTCGCGCCGCCGCTGTAGGTTCCAATACCGCCGGAGAGAATCGCAATTCCGGACTGAGATTTGAAGATATTGCCGTGACCACCCATGTTGTTGTTGATGGTGAAGTCCCCGGTCCGGTTGAGGCTGAGGACGCCATCAACCCACACGGCGGCCGTCGTGTTGTTGCCAAGCACGCCAGCGTTCTGGAGTTCCAGCGTGCCTTCCGTAATGTGCGTGACACCGGTGTAGGTATTGGCCGCGGTCAGAATCAGCGTGCCGGGTCCGGCTTTGGTCAGGCCCATCGTTTGATTCGTATTGTTCGCGATGTTGGAGTTGATCGTCAGCGCGTTGACCGTGTCATGCTGATGGACGATCAGGTCCGTGGTGCCTGCTGCACCGAGCGCTGCACCCTGGAGGGTCGTCACGTCAATGCTGGCCGGACCGGACCCCGGGGCTTTCAGGATGCCCTGCTGGTTGAGGGTAAGGGCAAAGGCGCCGGAAATGGAGGATGGCCCCGCATCGTTAAAGCGAAGAGTGCTCACCGTGGAGGCCGCGGCAATGGCCGCAGCGCCTGACACATCCACATGGTTGGTGGCGGTAGCGAAATTATTCGCTGCATACCCGCCGGCAGCCAGGCCGGTGATGAGAGAATCCGCAGTGCCGGCACTGACGGCCCATGTGTTTCTGCCTACAGTGGCATAAGCGGCATTGGCACCGGCGAGAATCCCGTTAGTGTTCCCGGTATCCGTGTCAGCAATGCCGGAATCGAGATTCACCGTGCCGCCCATGTTCCGGGTGATCCCGTTGAGGCGCAGCGTGCTGCCTCCACCGGTGCGGGCAATGTAGCTGGAGCCGGAGTTTTGCGTGCCGCCGGTCGCCCCGTCGATAGTGGTGGAGGAAACCACTTCAATGTGACTGCCGCCGCTCAACTCCACTCTGCCCCCGCGCAGAATGAGCGCGGAACCGTCCGCGAGCTTGCTGTTGTTCTGCGTTGAGTAGTCGAGCGCCAAAGTGCCGCGATAGACCGCCGTTTGGCCGGTATAGAGGTTGCCGCCCGAGAGTTTCACAGTGCCCTGACCGACCGCCTGGAGACCGCCATTGCCGCGGATGGGAGAGGCGAACGTCAGTGTCGTGCCGGCCGCCGGACGCATGCTGTTGCCGTCCGCAGCACCGTTGCCAAGGTTCAACCATACGCCCCGGGTGGGATCGTCGATGGTTACATCGACGAGCGTTTCCAGGCCGCCACCGCTGGTATTGTTGGGACTGCTGAAGGTCAGGTGATTCAGATCCAGCGTGGCGGGAGCCGGGCCAAGACGGTCCTCACTGTCAATCTGGAGGTAGCCGTTGAGAATGCTGGTCGTCCCGGTGTAGGTATTCGCCCCGCTGAGAACCTGCACGCCATTGCCGAGTTTGATCAGGTCGATCCGTCCGGCGCCGTCCTCAATGACGCCGCCGTAGTTGGCGAGAGCGCGGAAGGTGAGCGTGCTGCCGATACTGGTATTTGCACCGATGGCGACCTCGCTGACCGTGCCCGCTGCGCCGTTGGTGAGGCGACCACCGGTTCCGTTCAGTGAGTCGAACGTTTCGCTGCGTCCATTGAAATCGAGCGTGCCGCCGTTGATCCTTACATCGACGTTGTCGAAAATTTGGTCGAGGCTGGCCGTCGGAGCGTAGCGCACGGTGCCGCCGTTGATGATGAGTCCATCACCGGCATTGTTGCCGTTCGCGCCGAGGGCACTGATGCGTGTGCCGCCGTTGCCGGGTCCGGCCACAGAGCCATTAACAAAACCATTCGCGCCACGTTTGTCGAAGATCACCGTGCCGCTGTTCACCAACAGTTTGCCGCTCACGTTATCCGCCTCCGCCAGCAGGCTGGTGCCGCCCAGCGTGAGTGTGTTCGAGTTGTTCTTCACCAGCGTCGCATAGTTGCCGCCCGTCAGGATGGGAATGGTAAGGTCCGCAGTGGTGTCGAGAATCAGGTTCGTTCCGGTGCCCACCGTCACGTTGCCGCCGATGTTGTAGCTGTTGCCGTTGAGCGTCCATGAGCCCGTGCCATTGACCGTCAGGTTCAAACGGCCTCCACCAGCGGGATCACTCAGCGAGGGAGAGAAGGTGTTCTGGCTGTAGTTGTTGGCGGTGAGCGTAATGGTGGCGTCCGTGGCGCCGTTTATCATCGCAATGGCACCGGTATTAGTGAAATTCACATTTCCGTAGCCGTTGTTCGCAATGGTAACTCCAGGCGCTCCTGTCCCCATGCTTGGCGCGATGGAGAAGAGCCGGTCTGTGGAAGCGCCGCCGCCGATGTAGTTCAACGTTCCGCTTTGCAGCACGAGATTTGATGCGGCGCTGGAGGATGCACCGAGGGACGAGGGCACTCCACCATTCGCGAGACTGAAAATAGTGTGCGTGCCCATGGCCATGCCTGTGCCACTGGTGCCGAGATGCGTGGCGCCGGTGTAGCTCAATTCGCTCCGCACAAAAATGGTGCCGCCGCCGGTGCGCTGGAGGGTATTGGCACCGGTGATATTACCAAGGATGGAACCGGTGTCCTGGCTGTGCAGCCGCGTGATGGCCGTATTCAGGGCAATGTTGCCCGTCATCGAAGGAGCGCCGACATTGCCTCCGAGACGCAACGCACCGACGACGCCGCCGCCCTCCATCATGCCAAGGCCGGAAAGGCTGTAGTTGTTGGAGATGCCAGCCCCGATGTTCGCGAGAACCGTGCCGCCGTCGCGAATGGTCACCGGTCCAAGCCCGAGGCCCAGCCCATTGAGATTGTTGAGGTGGGCACGCCCGGCATTGATCACCGTGCCGCCTGTGAAGGTTTGGTTGCCGACGGGGAACGTATTCCCGGGACCATTCATTACGAGCGTTACCGGACGGAAGGCCGCAGGTCCGGCGGAGAAGTTGTTATTGGAAATGTTGCCGACAGTGAATCCGCCCACATTGCCGCCGCCCAGGGGCAGTTGGCCATCGAAAGGATTGGTGGCCGTCACAGCCAGAACACCATCACTGCGTCCGCTGGTTAGGAATCCCGTGCCGTTCCAGCCTGCGGCAGCGACTTCACGAAGAATGACGCCTCCGTTTTGCACCGTCAGGGTGTTCGTTCCGTTGATCGTGATCGTCTGGTCCGCGATGAGAGAGCCGATCGTTTGATTCGCATTCACGGCCTCCGCCGCAGTGGCCATCACGACATCCGTGGCGACGGCTCCAGCGACGGTTCCAATCGTCGGGGCCACGCCGGTGATTTTGGCTCCGTCCCACATCGCAAACGTGGTGTCGTTGTTGGTGGTCGCTGCAAGGTTTGAGGAAACCGTGAAGTTCGGGTTATTAACCAGAACGGAGGTGTTGGCCATGCCGATGCTGCCCATGGTCGCCCCGGCGGCACCAAAAGCGGTATAACCTGTGCCCGAGCCGAAGGTAAGGCCGGCGGTCTGTGTGCTTTCCGGCGTAGCCGTGGCGCCGAACATATTCAGGTTGCCGATATCGATGGTGCCGCCGGGATTGAGTGATCCCAGCGCGCCATAACCGGTGCTGTCGATGTTGAGTGTCCGCGCAGTCGCCGTGGAATCTCCAGCGGTGCCGCCGGCGAGGAGAATGGTCTTGCTCACCGTGGCGGTGGCCCCCAGGTTCAAGAGAGCGTCGGTGCGCACCTTGATGTTGCCGGTGCCGTCCCAGTTGCTGTTCGTGCCGAGCACCACGAGTCCCGTATAAAGGTCGAGGCTGCCGTTGCCGGACGAAGGGTTGTTATTGAAGGTAATGGTTCCGGTGTTGTTAGGCAGACGGTCGCGGTTCACCAGCGTATTGCCGCCAAGATTTACAGCACCGTTGAAAGTGAGGGCCGCGTCGGCATTGCCGGCGTTGCGCATCAGGATACTGTCAGCCGTGACGCTGAGTCCGCCGTTCCACGTGCTGTTCCGGTCCGCCATGAGCGCGCCGCCGTTCAGCACGACTGGTTTGTTCTGAACAGTGGTGCCATCCCCCTGCCACGCGGAAGCCATGCCGCCGCGATTGACGATGAGGCTGCCGGTGCCGCCAAGGCTGTTGTCGTTTTCTTCAGCGTAGAATTGACCGCCGTTGATCACGATGTCGCCGATACTGCTGGCGGAAGTGCCCCGCCAAATCAATTGGTTCTGACCCGTCTTCGTCAGGGTGTTCCCGCCGCCATTGATGATCGGATTCAGCCCCGCGCCCCCGGTGCCGAATTCCAGGCGTCCCACGGTGTAAACCGTGGTATCTCCGGCAATGTTGATGGTGCTCCCGGCATCGACACCAATCCCGCCGGTGGTGCCGCTGGAATTGATAATGCCTCCCTGTGATCCGGGAGCGCCCGCACCGCCAAACGTGATGCTGGAGGGTCTGAACGCCGCGCCGGGTCCCGTCTGCCCGTTGATGTCCAGCGTGGCTCCCACTGTGTTCACCGTGCCGTCGCCGAGCGCCTGCGCATTGCCCATGCGCAGCGTTCCCACATTGGCAGTGATGGCGCCCGTATTGATATTGGCACCGCCCAATTGAAGAATTCCTGTGCCGGCCTTGGTCAGATTGCCGGCTCCAACCATCTGCCCCGTCGCACCAATACGATTTACGCCGGTATCGAAGACGGTGTTGCCGGTGAGATTCATCCCCTTCGTCCACTCCGCGCCTTCCACCGCCACCCATGTGGAATCCCCGGCATTGACCGAGGAATTCGTTCCGAGGTTCGGCATACCGCCATAACCGAGTTCAATCCTCGCACCGCCTGAGACATCAAGCCGGTTATAATTGGGAAGGGCCGTGGCTCCGTTCCCATCCACCGCCAGCACCTTCGCTTTAAGCGTGCCGCCCGTAATATTGAGGAAGCCCGCGCCATCCCAGCCGATGGAAACCGTGGTATCGGAGGCATCGACTGTGCCGCCTGACAGGTTGAACTGATTCGGCACATTCTGCCCGTTGCCCCAGTGGCCGATACGCAATCCATCGACCCCGAACATCGCAAATCCGCTGTTGTTGGTGGATTGCAGCGACGAATTTCCGCTCGAAACAAATGTCAGCGAACCGCCGGACATGTTGACAAATCCGGACGAATTCGTTCCCGCACCGGTAATGCCTGCATCTCCCAAATACAGCGCCTGCACGCGGTGGTCCCCGCCAGTGATGTTCAGAATTCCGGTGGAGGTGCCGCCAATGCCTCCTGCGCCGTTGTTGTTATTCACCTGCACCCAGTTCAAATTCAACGCACTTCCCGCCCCCAGGTTCACATTGCCGCCATGAATGTTCAGTCTTCCGTACTCCGTCGAACTTCCGATGGTGCCGGTGAGCGTGGTCACCGTGTCCTGCTCCGGCTGCAGGATATTCATGGTGTTGGTGCCGCCGTTGAAATTCATGACCACGGTGGACGCGATCGTATTGCTGACCCGGGTATTGATTCCGAAGGTCCCGTTGTTGATGGTCACCGTCGAAGGCGCGTTGATGATCGTCGTGTAGCCGCCGCCGCCCAGGTTGACGTTGCCGCCGGTGCCCCCCTGGAATCCTGGAGTCGTCTGCCCGAGAGTCATCGCTCCGGGCACGTTCACCAGATTCACCGCGGAGGACGCTCCGGTATTGAGAGACCCAAGATTCACGGTGCCGGCGTTGACCACGGTCGGCCCGGTGTAGTGCACGTTGCCGGAGAGGTTGAATGTGGAACCGCCGTTCTTTGTCAGGCTGGTTACCGAGTTTTGAGTGAACGAGCCCGCCATGTTCATGGTGCCTGTTCCCTGGAAGGTAACGTTGCCTGACGTGGTCACCGGGGAATTGATGGTGTTCGTCTGACCCGCCGGGTCCACCGCGTTGCCGTTCATCACCATGGGGCGGGTGATGTTGCCGTTCGCCGTTTGGAAGAACTGGGCCACGGTGCCGGGATTATAAGTAATGGTTCCCGTGCCTTGAATGATGGAGGTGGTCTCCAGCGACAAGACGCCCTGATTCGCCACCATATTCCCGCTCGTGACGTTCACGCCCACCACGCTGAACTGATTGGTCCCGATTTTTGTCAGGGTAAAGCCCCCAAGGTCCAAAAGCTCGCCTCCACCATTGGAGCGAATGTCGAAACGACCCGTGCCACCGATTGTTGCATCGCCGGTAAGCGTGATGAAGCGTGTGGCATTGTTCTGTCCCCCCCCAGTGTTCACCAGCGCTCCGTTTCCTCCCGCCCCCGAGCCGGAAATATTGATCACCTCCGCCCCTAGATTCTGGCCGTTGATTTCCAGAGTGCCGCCGCCGGAAACGTAGGTCTGCCCAACCGTGCTGCCCAAAGCTGCGCCGTTGCCGGCCCTGAGCGTGCCTCCGGTAATCCTGACATCACCGGTGAAGGTATTCGCGGTATTGACCGTCAGGTCGCCCGTGTTGCTCTTGTTGAGACTGCTGTTCCCGACGATCGTGCCCGTCTGGAAGGTATAGTCGCTGCCGGCGGGCGCACTGACGTTGACCGCGGAAGGATGCAGTCCGGCGGCGAGGGTGATATTGCCAGGCGCATTCCCGGTAAAGTTGACGGCATCAAGATTGAAATAAGTATCCGCAGGATTTCCCCAGTTGTTGAGTGTGGACACGTCCCAGTTGCCGTTGGTGCCGCCCGTCCATGTCAGCGATTGGGCCGCAGCGCCGGTGTTTTGCAGTTCCAGGGTATTGGCGGTGGCTCCGATAGCAAAAACTCCCCGCGTATTCGACGGAATAGAGCCTGCGGCGATCGTGGGCGTGAAGGCCCCTGTGTTCAGTGTGCCGGCGAGAAGAAAGGTGGTATTGCCCGCCGCGGGCGGCGAGGTGAAAACCGGCGTCACCGTGTTCGCAGCAGTAAACTGCGCCGTGCCGGTCACACCAATCAGGTCATTCGCTGCGCCAAAGTTGATGGTCGTGTTTCCTCCGTTCACCGTCAGGTTGCGCATGAACATCACCGCCGCCGGATCATTGGCGGTGCCGGTGAGGCCGGGTGAGAGGTTGCTGCCGGCTGTCGCCGCCAGCGTCACATTGCCCACTGTGCCGGTGCCAGCGAGCGTGCCGCCGTTCACATCCACAAGACCCGTTCCCACCGTGCTGCCCGTCACCGAAAGCGTGCCCGCGGAAATGGTGGTGGGACCGGTGTAAGTATTCGCGCCGCTCAACGTTTGCAGGCCTGTTCCAATCTTGGTGATTCCTACCGTCCCGGCTCCGTCCTGAATCACGCCTCCGAAACTGGGCGTATAGCGCGTCGATGCATGATTCAGAAAAACATTCGTGGAGTTGCCCGCGCCAATGGTTAGGACACTCGCCGCCGCATTACTGTTAGTCACCGCTCCCGCCGGACCATTGAGGGAATCGAACGTTTCATTTGTGCCGCCGGTATCGAATGTGCCGCCCGTCATGCGGACCATGGTGCTGACAAGCTGGTCCCCGCCGGTGCCTCCCAGTTGCGCCGTTCCTCCATTGATGATCAACCCAATGTCCCCGCCGCCGCCGAGCGAGTGAACGGATGCCGTGCTCGTCTTCCCCAGCACCAGTGTGCCGCTGTTCACCACTGCCCGTCCACCGCCATTGTCCGCCGCGCCGCTAAGGGTGATCGTTCCGGTCCCGGATTGGTACATATACGTATCCTTGGCCCCGGTCAGAGCTCCGCTCAGATTCAGATTGCTGGACGTTTTGAATTCGAGGTCCGCATAATTGGCCATCGCGAAGTTCCCCGGCGTGGCACTCAGCGTCAGCGGGCCTCCGTTTCCTCCTGGATTGAAAATAAGGCGGCTGTTCACTCCATTCACAGTCGTCGTTCCCGTGTGAAGCAGCGACGATCCCGTCATCGTCGTCGTCCCAAGGCCGTTCTGGGTAATGGCGCCCGGGCCGGCCACAATGTTATTACTAACATTGATCGAGTCCGTTCTGTTGAATTGAAGGACGCCGCCGGCGTCGAGGAGGATATCTCCACCACCCAGCGCACCGCTCGTGTTGTTATTGCCCACCTGCAGCACAGAGGTGCCGGTCGCCGACGCCAGCGCACGGCCCACGCGCATCGTGCCGGCGTTGGTGGCGTTGCTGTTCACGATCCAGTTCATCGTGTTGGCGGCGCTGACGGTGAACTCCGCTCCGTCCGTGGCTCCGCCGGACAGGATGCCGTTGAAGATGGTGGAGCCGGCTCCATGCGCGTTAAATCTCGCCGCTGGAGCACCGGCAGTGCCTATCAAATTGATGTTGCCCGTAAAGATGGCATTGGCATCGACACGAACTGCACCCAGTTGCCCGAAGGTGGGCTCATTCCAGCCGAGACCGGTGATGTTGAAGGTATTCGACCAACTGCCGCCGTTGGGCATGTAGATGCCGCCGCCGTTGAGCACATTCAACGCACCCGTTCCGATGGAATAAGTGTGATAGGCTTGCAGCCGCGCCTCATTGACGGTCGTCCCGCCGGTATAGGTATTGAGACCCCGGAAGATAATGTCCCCCACCGCGCTGACCGTGCCCGCGGAGTGCGTCCCGTTGGAATCGATCGTCACCGCTTTCGCCCCGGTGATGTTACCGGCAAAAGTGCTTCCGCCGGAGGCCAGCGTCGCCGAAATCTCAAGGTCACTGAGAAGATGGATGGGAGCTCCAATGGTATGGGCCGTCGCGCCCGTACCCGTGAAATTGATCGCCGCGGGATTCGCACCGTTGTCCATGAACAGCCAGCCGCCGTTGTTGCCTGCAAGGCTGTAGGCAAACGCCGCCGGGGTATTGATGTTCAGGGTGCCCAGCGTGCGGCTGCCGTCGATATTGATCGTGCGTGCCGCCGTAATGGCAAAATTGAAGTTGGCGACATCGCCTGCCGCGCCTCCGGGAATGATGCCTCCCGTCCAGTTTGCCGGCAGGGACCATGCAGTGCCGGCATCAAGATTCCAGTCCCCGGTCACCGCACGACTCGCCATCGGCCAGGCCGCGATCAGCGGTGCCAGCAGGCGTGCGAATTTGAACGGCAGGAAAAAAAACAGGGCTCTGCGTTTCATAGATTGAATGAGAAAAGTGACGAAAACGGCAGGGAGCCCACATCTTAGATGTGAGTCCCAAAATTGATTTTCATGCATTTTTATTAGATTTGGTCTTTTTAAGTCAACGTTCATTTTGAAAATTAAAGGGCCGTTATGGAAACAATAATGCATTGATTTTGAATGAATTATCTCGCGGGCCCCTCGGGCTTTCCCCTACCATCCGGCTACGCACGGGCGTTCACCGCATTAAAATTCCACACAAAGGGACTACGGTGTCTGGAATTTCTCCGCCATCCACACGTGTGATTCTGGTGACGAAAACGCCCCGGAGGCCTCGCGGGCGCACGGCGCCGCACCTACTGTTGTTCCACCCGCGGCCACAAGCTGTTCGAGCGCATGGGCCGTGAAAACCATCTGGCTGGAAGACGTTGCGGATCTTACACCCAGGTCGTCACTTGCGTTCGCTCGCTGCGGCTCCCTGGCCGGTGGATGTGAAAGTGCGCGGCGACCGCCACCATCGTAGTGTCCCAACCAGAAATTGCCATGGCTGCTCCACACTCTCCGCCAGCCTGTACCTCGAGCGGGATCTTATCCCAAAACTCAGGCGGAGGAAACTCAATTTGCTCTTCGCCGATGGACCTGTCGTCGAACGCCTTCGGTTGCTGTGTGGCACGGCGCGTGCGAAACAGGACGGGATGAATCCAGTCGAGTTTCGTGAGTTCATTGCAGCGCAATGGGCCGCGACGGCTGTGCATCCGCCGTGGACCAGCGAGATGCACCCGGGTGGACCGGCGGGATTGTGGGTCACACTCGGACTGGTGGCGCCGGACGGTCCGCGGGCATGGCTGCATTTCCGCATGCCGGTGAACGATATCGAAATGGCTCTGTCCGACGGCACGGAACCGAAAGGGCCGCTCAAATGGGAAACGGTTCATCTTTCGTGCGTGCCACGGATTCTCCGCGAATTTGCCGTGTACTCCGAAGCGCCCGCGAATCAGCTTCTGCCAAAACGAAACCGGCCTGGCAGCGCCGGTGCGCCAAACCTCTGACGCGGGCCTGGATGTCAATTCTTCACAACTGCCCCGTGAGCACCTGCAGGAAGTGGTCACCCAACTTTGAAGCAAAGGAACCATCGGGCACCGACTGCACCTCTCTTCCGCGAGCCATGTCTTTGAGAAAAAGATCGCCGCGCAGCGCGGCCACTGCGGCGGGATCGGAATACCCGACGTTGAACTCATGATTCACCCGCAGGCTGATGCGGTCGTAATTCGCAGAGCCCACGCAGGCCCAGCCGTCATAAATGGCCGCCTTCACGTGCGACATTTCCGGCAGGAGCCACACGCGAATTCCACGGCTGACGAGTTGGGGAATGAGCGCTCTGACATTCGCCCTCATGAGCGGGCTGTCGTTTTCCTCCGGAACAACGACCCGCACGTCCACGCCGCGGTAACGCGCTTTTACCAATTCGGAAATAAACCGGCTGTCGCTGAGATAGGCGTTTTGAATCCAGATGGATTGCCGGGCCTGACGCAGCGCGGCAAACTGAGAATCCTTGATGTCCGAATGCAGCGCCGAGCCCTGCAGCGGGCGCACTGGAATGGCACCGCCCGGCACAGGGATGCCAGCGGAAGCGCGCCGCCCGGTGCGGAATTGCGCGGCAAACTCCGCCAGGTCCCCGCCCCAGCCGTGATGCGCCCATGCCCGCACAAAGCTGCGCTCCATCCATCCCACCAGCGGCCCCTGCACCTTGACCATCATATCGTGCCAGTCACTGCGGTATTCCCGTCCGATATTCATCCCGCCCAGCCACGCCTTCTTTCCGTCGATGATGATCATCTTCGTGTGGGTGGCGACGAGCACCGGCATCCCCATGGGGCGCACCTGGATGTTCGTGCCCTGCCGGAGGTATTGCACAATGCTGGACGGCGCGCGGTGTCCCGGCGTCTGCGGACTTACGGGATCACTGAGGCTCGATTGCAAAGACGCAATCTCGTCGATCATGATGCGGATGCGCACCTCGCGGGACCGCTCTTTTAGCAGGTCCGCAATTTTGATAGCGTAGTCGTCCGTATCGAAAATATAGAGCATGATGTCGATGGACTCCCGCGCCTCCTGGATGGCCTCGATGAAATCCGGAAAAAACTGCTCGCCGTCGATCTGAAGTTTCACGGAGGCGGGCACGCGCGGCTCGCCGGTGATGCGGTCGAGCCGGTTCTCCCACGTCTCCATGTCCATGGGCGCTGCTTTGCTCAGCGGCGGCGGCGGGCCGGAGGGAAGCGAGGCGAAAACACCATGCAGAAAAGATTGCACCGCACTCAGCAGATTCGCCCCGCCATTGGTGACGGCGCTAACCGGATTTTTCAGTGTCCCAATCACACCCGAGCGCAGGCCAAGTGAAAGCAGGCCCCTCACAGTGACATCCGGCGATGCGCCGAGCAGCGGCAGCTTCACGACTTCGTTAGGCGGAGCCGAAATGAACGTGAGCCTGCCCGCTCCGGGATCGAGCATCAGCATTACCGGGATTCCGCCCGTGAGTACGAGCACGGGACCGCCGGACGGATGAAGCGTATTGAGCGCCGCAATCATGCGCGGCACCAGCTTCGCCGCCGGCAGGCGACCGGTGATTTTCATCCCGCGCGGCCTTTGGGTCAGCGGCAGGAGAGCGGGCACGCCGGCGGCATTGCGGCAAATCAAAATCTCCTGCGCTCCCGCCGTGACCAGCACTGCCTGATTCCGGGAGGCGGGTGCGAGTTGTTCCGTGACGCTCCGGGAAAGCATGACCCATGAGGAAGTGCTCAGCACGGGCACCGGCCGCCCGCTCTTCCTTGCGGCTGCGAACCGCTCCTTCGCATCGCGATCGAAAGCCATCGCGGTCTGGCTGTCCACGCCCTTTTCCGGAAGGTCTGCCACTGCGTAGGAATCGCGGCCCTTGAGGCGAAACCGCAGCATCAACTGACTGTCTTTCATCACGGCCACCACCCGGTTTACCTCCACCGAGCGGATCTCCTGCAGCCGCTCACGCGAGGCCGGCAGCACCGCGCGGCAACCTGCGAACAGCATCGCCAGACCGGCGGCAACTGTGAAAGACAGCCTGGCAAATACGGTCACGGGATTCGGCTAGTCGAGCCATTCGTACACGGCAAACGCCATCTCCGCCTGACGCAGCATGCGGTCGCTGCCTTTGCGAATGCGCCGGCACAGCATCGTCGCCAGCGCGCGCATCAGTTTCATCCCGGCCAGCGGCCTGGATTCCATGAAGGCATCCAGTGCGCCCCTGGAGATGCTCCACACCCGGCTCGCTCGCGCAGCCCTCACATCCGCGCTCGCCTTGCGCGGGTCGATGACGTTCATCTCGCCCACGCTCTCGCCCGGCATGATCATGCCCAGTTCCACGATGCTGTTGTCCGAATGGCACGAGGCGGAAAGTTTGCCGTCGAGCAAAAAGTAGAGCCGCTCCTGCTGATCGCCCTGTTTCAAAAGGTAGGCTCCTTCCGGCAGCGTGGAGATTTCGCCTGCTTCAGCGAGCGCGGTGCGGGCTTCCTCATCGAGCGATTCGAGAATTCCAATGGCAGGCAAAGCCGGTGCGGATTTGGGCATGACGGGCCGATTCTATTCAGGGTTGAGAAGCACCGGCAAGAGGGCATTTGCGGATGGACCGCCGCACATCAAACGAACTCCCTCACATATTTTTCAGGCATCCGTGCCGACCGCCGGAAAACCCCGGATTCCGCGTTACAAAGAACGAGGACCAGCCAGGAAGTCCGGCTGGTCCTCTGAGTTCACAGTGCAGCGTGGCTGCACTGACAGGGAATGGATGTTGTGGGGTTAACGGCTGCGGATATGATTTGTTAAGGTTACGCGAGGATGTTAGTGACAAAAAGCCAGGCCATGGAGAGGACGCAGGAGACGACGGCAACCAGGGTGAAGCTGTCGAGAGTGGTGTTTTCTTTGCGGCTCGTGTTCATGGCGGGGAAGCGGTGAAGCTGAGAATTGGAAAACTAAGCGATGAAGCTGGTGACGAGGAAGTAAACCATGGGGAGCATCGTGCTGACGAACGCTACCAGAGTAAGGCTGTCGAGGATGGTGTCTTTTTTATTGCCGGTGTTCATGGAGTCGAGGCGGTTGAGAGTTGCGCGAAAGTGGAGAATTAAGCGATGAAGCTGGTGACGCAGAAGTAGGCGATGGAGAGCACACAGGTGACGACGGCGATGAGGGAGAGGCTGTCGAGGGAGGCGTTTTCGTTGCGGCTGGTGTTCATGGCAGTGAGGAAAGTTCCGGGTTCGTTCTTGTTGATGGAGTAAATTACGATAATTCTGGAAACATGCAAATCTTTTTTGCGAAATTTCGCGATAATTCTGGAAATAATTGAGAAAAGTGGGGTAAATCCCGTAGAAATGCTGGGTTTTCTCAATTTTGAGTGCTCGATTTCGAGTTTTTTACCCGTTTTTGGGAGTCGGAATCTGTCACCAGGGGCGCGCCTGAAGAATTTTGTCGGAAACCGTCCGCGGGCATGTTCTTATTTCTGAACACTGTCGCTATGACTGATGCCGAACTCCAACGGGACGACCACCAACTGCTGCGGGACTACGTGGACCGCCGCTCGGGAAGCGCCTTCGCCGAGTTGGTGCGCCGCCATGTGGATGCGGTCTATTCTTCGGCAGTCCGCCGGGTGAACGGAGACCGGGCACTCGCGGAGGATATTGTACAGTGTGTGTTTACTGACCTCGCCCGGAAGGCGGCGCAAATGCCGCCCGGTACCGTTCCCGGCGGCTGGCTGCACCGGCACACGGGATTCGTCGCCTCTCATCATATCGACCGCGAGCGCCGCCGCCGCGCCCGCGAACAACAGGCTGTTGCCATGAATGCACTCACAGACGCCACGGGTGATCCCGCATGGGAGCGCACCGCCCCGCTGCTGGACGAGGCGCTGGACGCTCTCCCTAACGACGACCGGGACGCCATCGTGCTCCGGTTTTTTGAGAAACGCGACTTTCGCGCCGTGGGCCAGGCACTGGGAGTGAGCGATGATACCGCGCAGAAACGCGTAAGCCGCGCCCTGGAAAAATTGCGGGGACTTCTCACGAGGCGCGGGGTCACCAGTACCGGCGCGGCGCTTTCGGCGATCATGCTCGCTAATACTGTCACGCAAGCCCCGGCGGCACTGGTTACGGCGCTGCCGGGCCGGGCGCTCGCAGGCGCGGCAACGACTGGAGGCTCCCTTGCCTCCGCGCTTTCCGGGCTGAGTCTCGCCGCCCGCTGGAAACTGGCAGCGCTCGCCGCGCTCATCGCTGTCGCCGGCGCGACTCCGTTTTTGATAGAGCGGGCGACACGGTCTCCGGCTCCTTTGCAGGCAACTGCCGCGTCGGAGCCAAAAGCCGTGCCGCCTCCCGCGGTGTCGCAGGCATCGCCCGCGAGTCCTGTGGTTCAGCCCGCGCCCGCACCGCCGACCACCGCCGACCTCATTGCCAGTGCCGCGGCAGCGTTGCGCGGAGGAGCGCAGAGTTTCAGCGCCATGAACAAGGCAATGTCCCTCCTGACACAGATCTCCACAAAATCGGAGGCTGAAGCTGCAGAGCCGCTCTCCTTCATCGCTGCGGTCCCGGACACTCAGGCGCGCTCACTCCTATATAAGTACTTCATCAATCATTGGGCGGATTCCGATCCGGAAGGCGCGCTGTCCTTCGCCCTCACCAAACTTCCCGGCGAGCAGCAGCTTTCGACAGCGGAGGGGATTCTCTCGGCGTGGGCGGCCCGCAATCCCGAGGACGTGGTCGTGTGGGACACCAAGGGAAGACACAATGTTCTGCCGCGGCCCAACGATGCTCTGGTAGCCGCTTTCTTCAGAGCCCGCGCGTCCACTGATCTGCCGAGAGCGTTCCGGCAACTATCCGAAATCTACAATCCCAACCAGCGCGCACAGGCGCTGCGCGGAATCATGGAAACCGCCATGACACCTCAAGCGAGGGATCGCATCATCGAAACCGCCGCTGCCTTGAAGGACGATGAGATCCGCGTGCAAACCCGCCGCGCCGTCGTGGAGACATGGGCTTTGCAAAATCCCGCCGAAGCCGCCGCGTGGATCGACAAGGTGGAACCCGCATGGGAGCGCCCGTCACTGATGGACAGCCTTGGTCTTGTCTGGTTGCATCGCAAACCCGAAGCCGCCGCCAAATGGTGGCTGGAACGCGAGCCCGGCCCCGACACCCTGGTAAAAATCATCAACGTCTGGGCTCAGAAGGATGTCCACGCCGCCGCCAAATGGCTCGATTCCCAGCCCATCGGCCCGCAAAGCGATACCGCGCGCATGACCTTCGCCCGCCAGGTCGCTGAACGGGAACCTGAAATCGCCCTGCAATGGGCTTCTACCGTGAGCGACGAAACCATGCGCCGTTCCGCCACCGAACACATTCTCAAAAGCTGGCGCGCGCGCAATCCCGCGGCCGCCGCGCGCTACGAGGCCAAAACGCCCTAACCACCGGCTCCGCACATCGCCGGGTTTTTCCACTGATCCGACAGCGCCGTCAGATCCCGCGGCACCGTCATGCCCATTTCCATTCATCCAAGTCCAACAACCCAAACCAAAACAACACCATGAAAACAATCGTCCTCATCACACTTGCCGCGAGTGCCTTCACCGCAGCGGCCAAACCGGACTATACGCTCCACGAATGGGGCACCTTCACCACCCTTTCCACTTCCGAAGGAACGCTGCTCCCCGGCGTGCAGCGGGAGGAGGAACCGCTTCCGGAATTTGTGGAGACGCACGCCGGCATGCACCACCCTGACTGGGCACGCGCCGCCAAGGGCTGGCTGCGTCCGCTGACAGGCGTCACCGTGCGCATGGAAACGCCGGTCATCTACTTTTATACGAAAGACACCTTCGATGCTCATATCGACGTGGGCTTCAAAGGAGGCTCCATCAGCCAATGGTTTCCACCCCGCAGCGGAGGGGAAACACCTCCGCCTATCAAGTTGAACAGTCAGAGCTGGCCTCTGAATAAAGAAAACACCATCGACTTCAGCCGCGGTTACAGTGGCAGCATCAAGTGGGATGTCCGTGTCGAGCCCGCAGGAGACGATGCCAGCGGACGCGTCTTCAAGCCGGGCGAAACTCCGAGCTGGATTTATCCGCGTCATCCGGACTCCGCCCTCGTAACCACGAAGGATGGACAGTCCGAGAAGTATCTGTTCTATCGCGGCCTCGGAAACTTCAGTCTGCCGGTGACCTTCTCCAGCAAAGGAACCGGAAGCGTGACGATGAAAAACAACGGCGGCCAGCCGACCGGCATGATGCTGGTGTATGACCGCAGTGATGAAGGCATGGTGCGCTGGGCCACCGTGGATGCCCTCGCGGCGGGCGCGAGCACCACCGTTGACCTCTTCCCCAAGGCCACCACTGAGAACTGGCGGGCGGGAGTGTATGCAGACGGTATCATCATGCTGACCAAAGCGGGCCTTTATCGCAAGGAGGCGGACGCGATGATGCAAACGTGGTGGCCCAGTTACTTTAATCGCGCAGGCCTGCGTGTTTTCTGGGTGGTGCCCCGTACGTTCACAGACAATGTCCTCCCCTTGACGGCGAGCCCCGCGCCAAAGGAAACCGTGCGGGTCCTCGTGGGCAGGAGTGAGATCCTAACTCCGCAATTTGAGGCCCGTCTGGTCAATGACTTTGCCTCCGCGGAAAGAGAGGGGCGCAACCGCTGGGACAGCGACCGCTATTTTGCCGCCTTCAGCGAACGCGTGAGACAAATCACCGCGCGCACGGCCGCCGCCAAAGTGGAGCCGGCCGCCGCCACTGCGAAGAAGTAGAAGTTGTTAGTGTCAGGTCCCCGCAAGCCGGTATCCGGCACCCCGCACGGTCTCGATGAACCGCGGGTGTGCCGGGTCTGGCTCAAGCTTTGAACGAAGCGCGGCGATGAAGTTGTCCACCGTGCGCGTCGTTGGCCAGGCGTTGTATTCCCACACTTCATCGAGGAAGGTTTCTCTGCTCACTGTTTCGCCGGGCCGCGCGGCCATGAGGCGGAGCATCGCATATTCCTTGTGCGAGAGATCGAGATCTTTGCCCTCCTTTACCGCTGACAGCCTGACAAAATCGATCACCGCGCCGCCAAGCGTTAGGGAATCAGGCGCGCTGCTGTCGCGCTCTGAGCGGCGCAATAATGCGCGCACGCGGGCGAGCAGTTCCCGCATGGCGAAGGGCTTCACGAGGTAATCGTCGGCGCCTGCATCGAGACCCTGCACGCGGTCATCGATCACCCCCTTAGCCGTCAGCATGAGCACTGGAGTCTTCCTGCCGTGCCGGCGCAGTTCACGGCACATTTCGAAGCCATCGAGCTTTGGCATCATGATATCGAGAAGAATCAAATCGTGCTCTTCACTCAACGCGCGTTCCAATCCTGAGGCGCCATCCGCTGCGGTGCGCACCTTATAACCCTCCGCCTGAAGCGTCTCACAGAGCGCGGTGCGCATCGGCAGTTCGTCTTCAATGATCAGCAGGCGCATGCGGTGGATTGTCAGGCAGGGCTTTTGGGGAATTCCATCGTGAACACGCTGCCCTTTCCAGGTTCCGAGTTCAAAACGATCCGGCCACCGTGGCCTTCGACGACGTGCTTCACAATCGCGAGCCCGATGCCCGTTCCAGTCGTCTCGCGGCGCAGCTCGTCGCCGGGCCGGTAGAAGCGTTCGAAGATGCGCGTGTGCTCATTCTTCGGAATGCCTGGCCCGTGATCCTTCACGGAAAGGGACCAGGTATTCCGTGACGGATCGTCTGACAGCGCCACAATCACTTCCGCATCCGGCGGGGAAAACTTGAGCGCATTCTCCAGCAGATTGATCAGCGCCTGCTGAAGCGCCGGGGCATCCACCTGCGGCACGAAGGGCAGCGGATGGAAATCTGTCAGGATTTTCTGTCCTCGCTCCTCCGCCTGCGGCTTCATGAGTTTCACGGCATCCTGCGCCAGAGCACTGACATCCGTTTCGGCAAAGGTGTAGCGTTTCCTGCCCTGTTCGATGCGCGCGAAGTCCAGCACGTTCTCGATCAACCCTGACAGCCGCGCGCCCTCGGATGCCATAAGCCGGTGAAACTCATCCGCAGGCAGTCCTGACACTTTGCCGCTCGCAAGGGCTTCCGCCATCAAACGCATGGAGCCCACGGGAGCACGCAATTCATGACTCACGCTGCTGACAAACTGGCTCTTCATCTCACCGAGCTTTCGTTCCCGCTCCAGCGTACGGTGCACCAGCCACAGTCCGGCGACAGCGGTGAGCAGCGCGGTACCGATCAGTACCATCGCCCACCACCTCAGCCGGTAATAGTCGCGCAACAACCATTCCTTATCCCGCGGACCGGTTTCGAGAAAACAGAAACCCATATCCTCTCTGGAAAGGACATCCGTGATCTCTTCACCCAGTGAGGCCAGCCGAAGGGGGAGGCTGCCGAAGTGCGCGAGCGAACCGGGCTTCATGCGCACGTTCAGCGCGGCCCACTCCGGCAACAAACCGCGGGTGTTCTCCCGCATGGCGCGGAAAGCCGCCCGGAGTTCACTTTCAAGAAGCACGCGCGCCTCGCCGGGAATGCGCGGAAAAATCATGGCCACAGTGCCCGGCGCTTCCATCAGGCCCGCGGACGGCGCGTCATTGAGCATGCGTTTCCCGCCCGTTTCTTCATCAAGGCCTGTCAGGACGCGGTCGGTTCGCGGCAGCACCAGCACTTGCAGCGGCGCTGCTTTTCCCGGTGCATAGAGAGGTGCGGCAAGGCGAAGGGCAGCGCGGCGAATTTCATTGCGCCACCAATCCGTTCGCCATTCCGCTGCCGCCTCCGGGAATTGTTCCGCGACACCATCAACGATCATCGGGCTGAGGACCGATGGCGCTTCTTCAAGAACAACGCGCATCAGGCTTTCGGTATCGTGAAGAAAAGCCGTTTTCCTCGCCGCGTGCTCTCCTTCGCCCTTCAAGGGTTGCTCTTTGAGCGCCAGTTGAAACCACCCCCATCCGGCAATCGCCCGCAAAGGAAGACCCGACGAAACGAACTGCGGATTGCTGCTAACGGAAAGCATCCTCGCCCGCAGTGCCGCGATGTCCGCTCGCTCGATTTCCTCCATGTAACCGGTTTCCGGCCCGTCACTCCGCGGCAGGGGAGGATCATCATAGAACACGACCTTCGGAGAAGCGCCTGCCGCCGCGTCCAGCGCCGCCACCCATTCACGCGCAAACGACCGCGCGTTGCAGAGCGCCTGCGCCTCCGCCCTCAGCGCGATCCGCCGCTCCCGCAATCCAATGCCTGCCAGCACTGCCAGCACCACCACAGGCAGGAGTATGAGCGCGGCCAGCAGCCGGAAGTGCCCGGAGCGTTTCATGGGTCACTCCAGGGATGCGACGGCCAAGGAAAACAAGTCACGGCACACGCGTAACATTGACAGGAAAGACGGGTTTGGCGGGACTGCCAGGATTGGCGAAGGGATCGCTTTCCGAATTGCCATGTACCGTAAGACGATCATTTTCCTGAAGCCAGCCTGCCCTTGCTTCATCGAGATTGGTTCCTCCGCGTTCCACGGTAGTGGGATGCCCGCCCCCAAACATCGCACCGGCGAGAGCCGCAGGCGTGAGCACCTGAAGCCTCACACTCCCGTCCTTTTTCACCGGCGCGGGAATCGGCAGAAGTCCGGCGGGAGTATCCACCCAGCGGGCCGGCAGCCACTTAACTTCCACTGACCGAAGGTCGCCCTCCTGATTGTCGACAGAGACACGGCAACTCACAGCGAGTCCGATAAGGCGCTCCACCTTTTCCGGCAATGCACTCCACGGTTTGCCGGCCGCATCCGGCAGCACCGGTATTTCCACCCGGTCGGGATCGACGAGCGTCACATCGAACTTCCGGGCATCTGCGGCACTCGCATTCTCACCCAGGGATTCAGCGGCTTTTGCCAGGTCATAGTCGTCCTTGTCGCCATTTTGATGGACCACACGGATCCGCGAAAAGTCAGGATGAGGCAGGACTCGAAAGCGCAGTTTCGGATCGGTAAGTTTATCCGCCAGCGCCGCCGGATCGACCGGAGTGCCGTCGGATTTGAATGCGTCCGGTGCCCATATCCCCGGGGGTGGAGCGGAATACAATTCCGCCAGCAGCCGGAGCAGCGAGTGACCTGTTTCAATGCGCGGGATGAATCCTCCAAACTGCAACCCCGGTGCCGAAAACCCGTAATGCGGGAAGAAACGCAGATTGCCCGTTTCATTGGGTGCCGAAAGAGAAATGCCATCCCCTTCACGCGGCAAAAGAGTGGCCAGGGTGCGGTCTGTGGCAAGGTGGCGAACCCCTTCCCCGGACTCTCCGGCACGGAGGATATTCACATATGCCGTGCCTGCAGTGCCGGCATAAAGGGTCGTTGCCGCGCCGCACCAGTCGGCAAGAACGGAAACCGGCACAAATGGCGCTTCGTTCTTCAATGGATTCCATGTGCGCAGATGACCGCGGAGAGTGAGGTCGCGTGTGATGCCTCCGGTTGTTGTCAGTTTGATGCGCGCCGTCTGCATATCGCGGAGAATGGCAATTGTCTCTGCGGGAAGACCGCGGGGGCCCTCCACCTCCGTGACCGCGAATGGGTCCCCGTTCACTTGAAAAAGGGTGCCCGGCAGCACGGCCCCGGAGACGGAGGCTGAAGGTGCGGCAGTTACTTCGATCACATCCCCGCACCGGAGTGCCGGAAAATTCGCGCGGGGTGCCACCTTTATCGGCGTTTCCCGCATTTTGCCCTCCGCGTCTTTGCGATAGAGTCTGATTTCCGACCAGTTGGGAGCTGGATTGCTGTTCGCCCCCCACCCTCCCTTGTCGTTCCATTGAAGCAGCAGCGTGGACAGCGAAGGCAGCGTTTCATTGGCCATGCTACACCTGGCGAGCGTGCTCCTGACCGCGTAATCAGCATAGACCAGACTCACCTCCGGCTTCGCAGTAAACTTCGCATAACCATGCGAGCGAAGAAGGTGAATTTTCCCCGGCGAATCAAGAACCGTCAGACTCTTCTCGAGATCCGCTCCGAATTCCATCAGCAGATCGATCATCTCCCGGCGAATCTTTGGATCTTCAATTGCTGCGACCTGGGCCATGGGGGAACCCAGTGGAGTTTCAACGTTAGGGTCTGCTCTCGCGAGAAGCAATGCTCTCGCGGACACTGCGCTGAGCGACTTGATCGCAAGGATGAGGGCTGTCGGACTGGCCTCCGGCTTTGCACCGGCGGTGAGCAGGGCCTTCACGTCAGCCCAAACTCCCCTCGCAGCAGCGAGGTGCAGAGGAGTCCAGCCATTCTGGTTGGCCGTGTTGACATTAGCCCCGGCTTTGACAAGCAGAGCAATGCATTCTGAATTCCCGCCGCGCAGGGCCGCATGAAGCGGGGTGGAGCCCGGAACGACGGAAAACGGATTTGCAGGATCCGGATTTTCACTTCCGACGCCACTGCGCCGCGCCGGAGCATGGCCTGAGGGATTGCTGCCGCCGGCATTGGGATCCGCACCCAGCTCCAGCAGTCGCTTTACCATCCTGTGATTTCCCCGGAACGCCGCGGCGAACAGCGGAGTGGTGGCCCCTTTCGGCGAATTCACTGCGGCCTTTCTCTCGAGCAGGATCTCAGCCATCTCCTCATTGTCAAAAAGGAGTGCCCCGCTCAGCAGAGGCGTGCCGCTCTCTTTGCTGCCCCAAGCCAGAGCACTGGGATTGGCTGTGTCGTCCAGCAGCATTTTCAGCACCGCGGGGCGCACTTCGGCGATGGCGGCCGCCGCCGCTGCATCAAGGTGCTCCCGAACGGGTGTCGCCGCAATCAATTGCCTGCAAACCGTTAGGTGACCGCTGGCTGCGGCCTCGCGCAGAGCGTCTCCATTATCCTTCACCTTCTTCTCAAGAAGAAACTTAACGACGCTCGTCCATCCCGCATTGGCCGCGGTGGTGAGTTCTTTCTGATTGAGCAGGTCAGGGCTTTCTGCGGCGAGTTTTTGCACGCGGGCCAGCGTCGCGGCTTCCTCGTTTGACGCGGTGGGCTGAGGTGTCCCCTCCTTCGCGGGCATCTGCTCCTTCACACCCAGCGCCGCGAGATTCTCGCGGCTGAGGCGGGATTCCGGGTCCTGGTCCGGGAACTCGGTGAGAAGGCGCTGGTAGAGTTTGATGGCGTCGTCGTTTCGTTTCTGTTTTCGCCGGACTTCCGCGAGGCGGAAAAGGGCGGAGGCAGCGTAGCGGCGCTGTTCGCCCCATCGGGTGAGGAGCGTTTCGTAACCGGTGGCGGCTTTCTCCAGATCGCGGGTGGCTTCCTCTTCGAAGAGCGCCTGTTGCAGGAGCGTGCGCAGTTCGGGTGCCGCAGCGGGCGGCGGCGGATCCGCGGCCTGCATCCGGAAAACGGTCAGCGCGTGGACGAAAGCGGCAGCGCACAGCGTGCGAGTGAGGACATGGACTTTCATAGTGCCTCAGGATAGAACAACGGACGATAACGAAGTGTCATGGTTTTGTCATTCCTCCTGCGAACACGAACCCGGACTCACGCAAGGATCGGCTTCACCACACGACCATGGACATCGGTGAGGCGGAAGTAGCGGCCCTGGAATTTGTAGATCAGTTTCTCGTGGTCCACACCGAGGAGGTGAAGCATGGTGGCGTGGAGGTCGTGCACGTGAACGGCGCCGTCGAGAATGTTATAACCGTAGTCATCAGTGATGCCGTGGGTATAGCCGGGCTTCACGCCGCCGCCGGCGAGCCAGACGCTGAAGCAGCGCGGATGGTGATCGCGGCCATAGTTGTTCTTCGACATCTTACCCTGACAATACGCGGTGCGGCCAAACTCACCGCCCCACACCACAAGGGTGTCGTCGAGGAGGCCGCGGCGTTTGAGATCAATGATGAGCGCGGCGGAGGCCTGGTCGGTTTGTTTGCACTGCTTGGAAATGCCGCCGACCACATCGCCGTGCTGGTCCCAGCCCTGGTGAAAGAGCTGCACGAATCGCACATCCCGCTCGATGAGCCTGCGGGCGAGAAGGCAGTTGGCGGCGTAGGTGCCGGGAGTTTTGCTGTCCGGACCGTAAAGCTCGAAAGTTTCGGCGGATTCACCGCTAACATTCGTCGCCTCCGGCACGCTGGTTTGCATGCGAAAGGCCATCTCCGCCTGAGCGACGCGGGCATCGATTTCGGGGTCGAGCTGCTGTTCGGCCTGATAGCCGTTGAGCTTTCCTAACGCGTCGAGCATGTCGCGGCGCACGTGCGGCGAGACGCCCTCCGGATTGGTTAGGTAGAGCACTGGTTCTTTGCCCGCGCGGAATTGCACGCCCTGATGCTCGCTCGGCAAAAAGCCTGCGCCCCACAGGCGGGAGTAGAGCGGTTGGTCGCGCGAGGCGTTTTTGGAGACGAGCACGATGAACGCAGGCAGATTATCGTTCAAACTGCCGAGGCCGTAGGAGGCCCATGCGCCCATGGAGGGACGGCCCGGCACCTGATTCCCGGAACAGAAAAACGTGATGGCCGGATCATGGTTGATGGCCTCCGTGTGCATGGTGCGAATGAGCGTGAGGTCGTCCGCGATCTTCTGCGTGTAAGGCAGGATGTCGGAAATCTCCATGCCGCACGCGCCGTGCTTCGAGAAGTTTGCGAACGAGCCAGCCATCGGGAGCAGACTTTGATTCCCGCTCATGGTGGACAACCGCTGATTCCCTATCACTTCCTTTGGCAGCGCTTTGCCATGGCCCTGACGCAGCACGGGCTTGAAATCGAAGGTTTCCAAATGCGACGGGCCGCCGGACTGGAAAAGATAGATCACGCGCTTCGCTTTCGGCGCGAGGTTAGGCATGTTCGGCAGCCCGCGGGTCGCCGCCTCCGCCGGGCTGCCCAGTATCTTCGCCATGGCCATGGCTCCAAGACCAAGTCCCGCGCGACCAAGAAAGTGGCGGCGCGTGGAGCGCAACAAATGATCGTAAGGGAAGGGAGCGGAATTCATAACAATTCAGCGGTTGGTGATGGCGGCGTCGGAGGTGAGCAGCGTGGAACAGACGATTGTCAGGGCGGCGAGCGCAGGGTCCTCCGCTCCGCTCACCGCTTTGGCGGCGGCTTTGTCTTCTGTGTAATGGCGAAGTTGTTTCGCATGGAGATCCTGAAGTGCAGTCATCTCCGGCTGTGCCGGCATTCGCGAAGTCAGCAAAAGAAAAGCCCGCCGCATTTGCTCCTCCGCGCCCGCCGAGGCCTCCTTCACCACCCGTTTTGCCAGCATGCGTGCGCACTCAAAGAAACTCTGATCATTTAAGAAAATGAGCGGCTGCAAAGGAGTGTTGGTAGTGAGACGGCGCGGCTGGCAAATCTCACGGCTTCCGGCATCGAGCGTCAGCATCGCAGGCGGAGGCGCGGTGCGTTTCCTGAAGGTGTAAAGGCTGCGGCGATAAAGTCCCTCGCCTTTGTCCGGCTGATAGTCTCCCCCCGATGCACCGGCCTCCGACCAAATGCCGGCGGGCTGCCACGGCTTTACGCTGGGACCGCCGACCTTTTCCACCAGCAACCCGGCGGCCAGCAACGCCTGGTCCCGGATCGCCTCGCCCGGCAAACGATAGGACGGACCGCGTGAGAGCAGTTGGTTCTTCGGGTCTTTCTCGCGCTTCTCCTTCGTGTTAGGGGACGACTGCCGGAATACAGCGCTCATCACCATGCGCTTGAGCATTCGCTTCACATCCCAGCCGGAATGCGAAAAATCGAAGGCCAGTGTGTCCAGCAGTTCCTGATGCGATGGCGCGTCTCCCTGCATGCCAAAGTTCTCCTGCGTGGTCACAATGCCGTTGCCGAAACAGAGCATCCACAGACGATTCACGGCCACGCGCGCCACCAGCGGGTTGTCAGGATTCGTCATCCACTGCGCGAGACCGAGTCGGTTTTTCGGCGCTTTCGAATCGAACGGCATCACGGCGGACGGCGCGGAAGGTTCCACTGGCCGCTTCAGGTCGGGCGAAGCATAGTCCCCGCGCGCCAGCACATAAAACTGATGCAGAGTGGGCGATTCCTTCATCACCATCACCAGCGGCAATTTGCCAAGGTAGTCGTCCTCCAAACTCTTGCGCGCGGCGATGACGGTCTGACGCGCTTTCGCCGTCTCCATATCCACGCGGCTGAGGTAATGCTCGAGCATCGCTGCCCTCGCGACCGCATCGCCGGACTTTGCGGATTTCAGGGTCGTCTCGAGTGCAGGCTGGTGGAGATCGGCGACCTCCAGCGAGGACAGCGCCTGGCGGAAAATCTTTAGTTCATCCATCAGTCCGCCGGCAAACCCCCGGTCATCGCGCGGCCTTGCGCCGAGTCGCATCTTGTCCGCCGTGATGCTTTTGTTCAGCGTATCATGCACCATCGGCGCGGCCACAGGCTTGCCATCGCAGTAAATCTTCAGTCCTGCCGCCGAGGACGATCCGTCATAGGTCACCGTCACCTCCACCCATTTGCCTAACGGAAAATCCTCCCGCGTTTCGACCGACGCCGCACAGCCCGGCCAGAGGTAAATGCAACTCCAGCGAAGCTTTCCGTTTTCCAGCAGGATCTCAAACCCCGAGGCATCCGCCATCTGCGAAAACATGGCCGGCCCGGTGTGCATGATCAAGGCGCGCTGCTTTTTCTCCGGGCAGAACAGCCGCAGCGAAACGCTCAACTCCTGATGCCTCGTGATGCCGCTCACCCCGTCCAGTTGCAGCACGGTGTCTCCGTCGAACAGCATTGCGCCATTCACCGCACCCGGAGCAGAGGTCAACTTTCCGCCGGACATCACGCCAGGAGAAGCTTTCGGAATGGCGTTAGGCAACTTGTCGCCCTCGATGGCATCCAGCGTGAAATGATCCGACGGCGCAGGCGGCGTAAGCGAATCCGCAGCGGCCAGCCATTGCTCAAATGCAGCCTCGCGCGAGGCGGAAATCTCCGCGGCCGCTTTCTTCGCAGTGTCCAGCGCAGCCCGACGTTTCGCGATTTCCGGCCCGTCCTTCGGGCCTTGCAGACGCATGGATGGCTCCGGCCCCGTAGTCGTTAGGGAATACGGGTAGAGCCCGCTTTCGTCGATGTTGCCGAACATGGCGCAAAGGCTGTAGTAGTCCGTCTGCGGCAGCGGATCGTACTTGTGGTCGTGGCATTTGCAGCATTCCAGCGTGAGACCGAGGAAAGCGGTGCCAGCGGTATGCACGCGGTCGGAGACATATTCCTGACGGAATTCCTGCTCAATGGAGCCGCCCTCCTGGGTCTGGCGATGGAGGCGGTTGAACATGGTGGCGAGCCGCTGCTCCTGCGTGGCGTCAGGGAGAAGATCGCCGGCAATTTGCCATGTTAGGAATTGGTTATACGGCAGGTTTTTGTTGAAGGCCTCAATCACCCAATCCCGCCACGGCCAGACGAAACACACGTTGTCCGACTGATAACCATACGTGTCCGCAAAGCGTGCCACATCCATCCAGTCGAGCGCCATTCGCTCGCCATAGCGCGGTGACGCCAGGAGCGCGTCCACCTGCTTTTCGTATGCGTTAGGCGCGGTATCATTGAGAAATGTCTCAATCTGCTCCGGCGACGGCGGCAGGCCGCTGAGGACGAATGACACGCGGCGCAGGAGTGCCGCGCGGTCCGCCTCAGCGTTCGGAGCCAGACCGGTCTGTTCCAGTTTGGCGAGAATGAAACGGTCGACGTCATCCTTTGCCCATTCCGCATTCTTCACCTCCGGCGCCGGGTGCTTTTGGGGAGAAATGAACGCCCAGTGTTTGGCATACGCCGCGCCCTCTTCGATCCAGCGCGTGAGCATTTCGCGGTCTGCGTCCGACAGCGGACGGTTCAGTTTCGGCGGCGGCATGATGTCCTCCGCATCAGTGGCATGAATACGGGAGACGAGCGCGCTTTCCTTTGGCTTGCTAGGCACTATCGCGCGATGGCCGCTCTTCAATTCCGCCGTCGCGCCCTCAAATGAATCGAGCCGCAGCCCGGCTTCGCGTTTGGCACTGTCCGGGCCGTGGCAGGCGAAACACCGGTCCGAAATGATGGGCCGCACCTCGCGGTTAAAGTCCACCGCTCCGCGCAGCAGCGGGGAGGAAAACAGGAGACAAAGGAAAGTGACGCGGGGAGGAGCCATGCTAAGGACCGTGGAGGGCAGTCGTCCCTGAAAGTAACGGCGGCGGCAACGGCATCTTGCAAGGCATGACGGAGAAGAGTTCTGCCTGGGCGCAAAAACCTGTCACAACAACGGCTGTTTGCTGTAATGGAACATCAACGGTCCGCTGCCCGGCGGCCATGCCCTTCGCCTGATTCCGACTCATGACTGCCCATTCAAAACAACCCTTTCCGGCCCCCCTCGCGCTTCTGTTCCTCCTCTGCCTTTTTGGGACGGGCTGCACCACTCGCAGTGGTTACCGTCCCGTGACGAAAGAAAACCGGGGAGGGCTGGATATTGCGCATTACGAAGACGACCCGAAAGTCGCGGTGCCGCGCCGGGAATCCGCCTTTCTTGAAAAATACAACCATGACAACTTCTGGCTGGGGCACGTCGAGATGACCGACTACGGCAGCTATCAGCGCAACGACGGGCAGCTCAGCCAGTTGGAGCACGCGGTCGAAACCGAAGCGCGCAACGGCCTCTTCCAGCGCGGTGTTACCGTCATCGTTTTTGTGCATGGCTGGGATAACAACGCCCAGGAGAACAATCGGAATCTGCGGAATTTCCGCAGCCTGCTCGCGCGCGCCGCCGGCGGGGAAAAACGGGATGGCCGCGGTGTGCTGGGGGTTTATCTCAGCTGGCGGGGCAAATCCCTGGCAAAACCGCTGAAGGCATTCACCTACTGGGGACGCGGACGCGCCGCCGAAACAATCGGGCAGGGCATCATGGTGGAGGTTTTGGCGCGCATCCGCAATATCCACTGGCTGGTGGCGGAAGGCGCCCGCAGCCGCGGACGGTCCCGCCAGGGCATTTACCAGAACAGCAGGCTGGTGCTCATTGGCCACAGTTTTGGCGGACGCGCACTCTACAATGCCGTGGCTGCCGGGATGGAGACGAATTTCCTCCAGCCTTACTGGGCGGCCCGCTCGTTTCCGCAGGCTCAGGGGCACCGGGCGGTTCAAATCCAAATGCGCCGCGCGTCGGGATTCGGCGATCTTGTGCTGTTGATCAACCCCGCCATCAAAAGCCTGCCCTATCGCAAGATCGACTACGCCATGCGCAGCAACACTACTGTCAATTACGACCCCAAACAGCCGGTGCTCATGATGGTGCTCAGCGCAACAAACGACACCCCTAATAAAAGCTACCTTCCCGTCGGTGAGATGTTCGGCAACCGCTTCCGGGATGTGACGGCTCCGCAGAGCGCGCGCACGGAGGCCAAACAAAACGTGACGGCGCTCGGCCACTTCCAGCGGTTTCATTCCCACCGGCTGGTGGAGAGAAACGGACGGGTCGAGTTGCAGCGGGTCCCGGAATTCTTCACATACCGGGGGCTTCCGGTGAAGACGCTGCGGTCACGTCTGATGCAACTGGACGGTGTGATCACGGACCCCGAACCCGGCCTGCTGCCCTACATGATGGTTTCAGTCGATCCAAAAATCATCAACGGCCACAGCGGATTCTGGCCTGACAAAAATCCTCTCGCGTATCAATTCGTGGAGTCCTTCATCTCCGCTCAGAATCGCGCGGTCGGCGCGGCACGGAAAGACCAGGGTCCCATGAGCGAGGCCGGTGTGGTGCCGGCGGGTCTGCCCGCCCCAAGCCAAAGAGCCGCCCCTCCGCCGCCCGTTTCCACAGAATCCAGGGACGACTGAGGCGGGCATTGTGCGGAAAGCGGACGGCAGGACCGGGCGGTGGAATTCCCAGGGGGGTTCTCCCGTCCTTGCAATCCGGGGCTTTCGCATCCAGTAAGCCCGCTCCCTTTTTCCCACAAGTCTATGCTCAAAGCCGGTATCGTCGGACTCCCCAACGTTGGCAAATCTACGCTATTCAATGCCGTGACGCGGACGCGCAAGGCGGAGGCGGCGAACTATCCGTTTTGCACCATCGAGCCAAACACCGGCATCGTCACGGTGCCGGACGGACGGCTGGACGTTCTGGGGAAGCTTTCGAAGACACAGAAGATCGTGCCCGCCGCCATCGAATTTGTGGACATCGCGGGGCTGGTGAAAGGCGCGAGTCAGGGCGAAGGTCTCGGCAATCAATTTCTCAGCCATATCCGCGAGTGCGACGCCATCGTGCAGGTGGTGCGCTGTTTTGAAGACAAGGACATCCACCACGTTTCCGGCAGTATCGATCCGCTGCGCGACATCGATGTGATCAATACCGAACTGGTGCTCGCCGACCTCGCCAGCGTGGAAAAACGCCTTCAGCGCGTCAGCCGCCAGGTGAAGACCGGTGACAAGGAAGCAAAGGCAGAGGCGTCCCTGTGCGAGAAACTCATGCCGCACCTCAACGACGGCAAACCCGCCATCACTGCTGAACTCAACGCCGATGAGCGCAGGCAACTGCGTCTCTTCTTCCTCCTCACCGGCAAGCCCACCATCTTCGCCTGCAACGTCCTCGAAAGCGAACTCGCCACGGCCTCCAGGGACCCGGCGGCGCATCCGCATGTGAGCAAGGTCATCGATTTCGTAAAGCACAGCCACGATGCCGAAGCTGTCGTTATCAGCGCGGCCATCGAAGCTGAGCTCATGGACCTCGCCCCGGATGAAGCGCAGGCGTACCTGACGGACCTCGGCGTTGAACACTCAGGTGTATCCGAACTCATCCGTTCTGTCTATCACCTGCTGGGGTTGCGTACCTACTTGACCACCGGCGAAAAAGAAACCCGCGCATGGACCATCCGTGCGGGAGACAAGGCGCCTGCGGCCGCGGGTGTGATTCACACGGATTTCGAACGGGGATTCATCAAAGCGGAAGTGGTATCGTATGCGGATCTCGTCTCCGCCGGGTCCTATGCCAAAGCCCGCGAACTGGGCAAACTGCGCATCGAAGGCAAGGAATACATCGTTCAGGACGGCGATGTCATGGAATTCCGTTTCAATGTCTAACATGATGGAGGCCGGCGGAGCCGAAAGCTCCAAGCACCAAAGAGCCGGAGCGCAGCGGGGAGGCGAAAGCGACTGGGCTTCGCCACAGATCGCGTCTACTTACCATCGTTGTGCCGCGCCAACGTTAGGACAGGCTGTATGCGTTCCTGCTTCAGATTTCCTGTTCGCCTCAGTTGTTCAAAATTCCGGTTCGGCTGTGTCGCTGCTCCGCGCGGATTTCGTCATTTCTCCATCGCCGCTCTTGCCTCTTTAAACGCCCGCACCGCCTCATCCAAATCCTCCTTCGTGTGCGCCGCGCTCACCTGGGTTCGCACACGGGCCTTCCCGTGCGGCACCACCGGATAGAAAAACCCGACTGCATAGACACCGCGCGCCAGCAGTTCGGCTGCCATCCGCTGCGCCACCGCGGCTTCGCCTAACATGATCGGAACGATCGGATGGCCTGCCGCTCCCACATCGAATCCAGCGGTCCGCATGCCTTCGGCGTAATACGCTGTGTTCTGCCACAGGCGGTCGCGCAATTCCGTCGAGCGTGTCAGCATTTCCAGCACCTTGAGCGACACGGCGGTGATCACCGGTGCAAGGGTGTTGGAAAAAAGATAGGGCCGGCTGCGCTGTCGCAGGAGTTCGATGATTTCCTTTCGCCCGCTGGTGTAGCCGCCGCTCGCCCCGCCCAGGGCCTTCCCCAGCGTCCCGGTAATAATGTCCACTCTGTCAATCACTCCACACATCTCATGCGTGCCGCGTCCCTTCGTGCCGACGAATCCCACGGCATGGGAATCGTCCACCATGACCAGCGCGCCGTATTTGTCTGCAAGGTCGCAAATCTCCTTCAGCGGCGCATACGTGCCGTCCATGCTGAACACCCCGTCCGTGGCGATCATCTTGAATCGCGCGCCTGCGGCGTCCGCCTCCTTCAGCTTCGCCTCCAGATCCGCCATGTCCGCATTGTTATAACGAAAGCGCTTCGCTTTGCACAGCCGCACTCCGTCGATGATGCTCGCGTGATTGAGCGCATCGGAAATGACCGCATCCTGATCGGTTAGAAGCGTTTCGAACAGGCCGCCGTTTGCATCAAAGCACGACGAATACAAAATGGTATCCTCCGTTCCCAGGAACGCGGAAATGCCCTCCTCCAACTGCCGGTGCAGGGTCTGAGTTCCGCAAATGAAGCGCACGCTGCCCATGCCGTAACCCCAACGGTCCAGCGCCTCATGTGCCGCCGCCACCACCTCCGGATGATTCCCCAGCCCGAGGTAATTGTTCGCGCACATGACGATAACCTCCCTGCCGTCCTGCAGCCTCACGCGCCCCCCCTGCGGCGTGCCGATGAGCCGCTCCGTTTTGAAAAGCCCCGCCCCGCGGATGTCCTCAAGGGTCGTCTGCAAATGCTGCTGGTAGTTCCCGTACATGGACCCGACACTGCCCGGCCTCTTCCGCGATGCAAGAGGCGGATTCCGGGATAGTGGAGGCCCTGGCGGGAATGACGAAGGAATTCCGAATGACGAATCGGCACCGCGTTCCAAGTATCGTCATTCGTCATTCTTTCGGGTTTCTGGCTTCGGAATTCACGCAGTGAACAGGCGAACTCAAAAGCCAAACACCTGAGCCATTTCGTCATTTGAAACGAAGCACGCCACCTTATCATCGATACAAACCATCCATCCCGCTTCGCTTCCTCCCATGTCCGAACGCCGCACGCTCACGCTCCTTGTCCTGCTCGTCCTCGCCGCCGCAGGGTACATTTTGTGGAAGCAAATGACGAAGCCGCCGGTCGTTGAAGAGTCGCCGGTCAAGGTCGAGGCCGAAGAGCGCGCGAAAGCCGATCCGTTTCCGGCAAAACCGCAGAGCAGCGAGTGATTCTCTGCCGGCGAACCGCCGTTTTATTCACCGCGTGCGCAGGATTGCCTCCCCCTCACCTGCGCCCAAATCAAGCACGGTGCCGGAGGATGGAGCGGCGCCGCTTCCCTGTGCGCTGTAGAGTTCACTGTAGGAACTGGATGCCGAGGAACTAGTGGCCCACTGTTTGGAACCGTTGCGGGCGACCAGTTGCACCGCATCGATCTCCGGCCAGCTTTCCACACGATTTGTATCCACGTATATCTTGATCTGATTGCTCGTAATGCCCGCAGGCACGGGGATGGACGTTTCCTGGATTTCGTTGGCGCTGCCTTTTGCCGCGTTGCCCGTCCACAGCGTTTTCTCCGATCCGTTCGGCAGGAACGCGGTTACTTTGGAAATGGCGCCGCTGTTGTAGGATTCATGCACATTGATTTCCTTCACCTCCACGGCCTTGTCGTAGCCCAGCTTCAGCCATTGCTCGCCGCTGCGCGGTGAACGGGGCGCCCACGCGGTGGGCCGGTCTCCGGGCTCGTTGGTGTCCGGTGCTCCGGTGGCCTGAGCGTGGTCCCAGTTCACATGTCCCGACACCTGGGGCGAGCGCTGCGGCAAACCCTCCAGGCCGCCTGCAAGGGCGGGCAATGCGGCCTCGCCGCTGCTGCTGCCGCTAGCGGGTGGCGCACTCCTGAAGGATTCCAGCACCACCGAGTCGCCCCGCCTTCCGAACGTCGCCTCGCCGGGACCCGGCACGGCCACCTTCGAAACCGTGCCGCCGGGGCTATGGGACGGTTTCTTCGCGGCGCTGTCCTTGTCTGCCGCAGGTCCGGGAGATCGTCCGCGAGGCCCGGTTTCGCCTGAAACCGCAGCCATGACGGGAGTTGCCGCGCGTTTTTCGCGTCCGTTCGTTTCTGTGAGGGTCGCCACCTGTTCGCTCAGCGTATTAATCCGCGTTTGCTGATAGACCGGCAGTCCGGTCAGCACCAGCACCGTTCCGCCGGTGAGGATTTTTTGTTTCGCAGTCATAAGCATGAATGGGTTGGAAAGAGATGTTTTCGCTGCCTCCGGGATCTATACTATGATCCCGCGCGAATGACTAATGGCGAAGCGCGCCGGAACCGGCGGCCGGAGCACCTCCGGGGGGGGCGTTTCTCTTATGATTCATCTCCCGTTCCAGTTGTTCCAGCCGGCGGGTCAGGAGATCGATCCGCTGGTTGGCCTCTTCGAGCGTATTGGCGCGCTGATAGCCCTGGGAAGTGCTCAGCGGCATCGCCTGACGCGTCGCGTAAGTGCTGCTGGCCTCCGCCCTCGCCGCCCATTGCCGGGTGCCGTCCGTACCCACAAGCTCCACGGCGTCTATCTCCGGCCAGGTGGCAAGGCCGGCGGAATCCAGTTCTATTCTTACTTTCTGCACCGCCGGAAGCGTGGCCTTCTCCGCCGCGGCGGTGACAATGCGGGGACGCGACGCGGCGGATTGCTCTTCACCGCCAGGCGCGGGAACGACGGACAGATTCGGCGCGGGCGGAGCCGCTGCCTCTCCAGTTGCGGGCGCGGGACCCTCTTTGCGCAGCGTCAGGGGAATCAGCACACTGTTCATGTATGCATGGACGCCAGTGATGGCCTGTGTGGTGCTGCTTTCGATCACCCGCACCTCGCTCACTTCCGCCGGTTTGGCGAAAGTCACATCCAGCCATTCCTTGCCGCCGTTCCGGCTCAGTGGCGCCCATGCCGTGGGGTAATCGCCAGCCACCGGCGTGTCCGGCGCGCCGGTCGCCTGCTCCGGCGACCACGGCAGGCCTTTTTGCATGGCTGTGTCGCTGCCAGGGTGAGTATTGCCGTATTCATCCAGCGGCTGCTTCGCGCGCAGGAGCCGGTCTTCTAAACCTGCGATGGAGCGATGGAGCGGCCGCTGCGCACTTTCCATCTGCTCTTCAAGACTCAGAAGCCGGGTCACCGAGGCAGCCTCAAGGCCCGCCGGATGCGGCACCGCCGCATACCGATCTCCAAAGGAACTGCTCGCCTTTGCCGTCTGTGCCCATTGCCGCGCACCGTTGCGCGCGACGATTTCCACGGCGTCTATCTCATTCCAGCCCGGCACCTTTCGTTCATCGATGGTGATCAGAATCGAAGTCGTCCGCAGCGAATCCCCTGCCGGGACCACGAATTCCGCGACCACCGGCTCACTGGCCGCCGCCCCCGCACCCGGCGCCGGAGTCTCCGCTTTCAACTCCACTTTCCGGCCGTCGCTGCTCTCCGCCGCGACTTTGGTGATGGCTCCCGGATTGAAACTCTGGACCACCCGCACTCTATCGAGATCCGCTTCGAGCGTGAACTGCACGCTCAACCATTCCTCGCCGGCATCCGGACTCGCTGCGGCCCATGCCGTGGCGATGTCTCCCATTCTTGGGGTATTGGGAGCGCCTGTCGCCTGCGCGGCTGTCCAGGGCCGCGGCTCCTCTGCGTTCAACGGGCGGCGGCCTGGATTTGGCTGATATCCGCCCAAATAAGGAGTCAGTCCCCTCCTCGCAGGATCGGGCAGCGCAACGCTCGCCGCCGCCGGAGCGCCGGGCGTTGCCGGGGTGCCTGGAGGCGAAATGCCGGGCGTCTCCGCAACAGGAGCGGGAGGCGTTTTCTGATCCGGTGCCGTTCCGGGCTCCTGGGCGGAAAGCCCGCAGATGCCGGCAGTGGATAGGAGAATCGCTGGAGAGAAGAGGAGTCTGCGGTGTGTTTTCATGGGGATGTCAGGGTGAGATTTGCGGAATCAATTTGGAGGACGTTTTCCCTCGCTGGCGCGCAGCCAAATCCACTGATGCTCGGCGGCGGAGAGTTGTTCGCTCAGCATGGCGAGCCGGAGGTTTGTCTGTGCCAACTGCTCACCCGAGGCAACAGTCGGCGTGCGCGGGGAGTCTTTCGCCGCTTCGGGAGAGGCGCGGAAGGCGCCTGACAGCCAGAGCGCCACACACGCTGCCGCCGCCGCGCCCGCCGTCAGCCAACAGGTGCGATGAACGGCGCGCCGCCTTTGTCCGCGGCCTTCCTGCGCAGCGTCCGTGAAGGATTCGAGCACCGCAATGCGGCGGTTTTCTGTCAGGGAAAAATGGTCGCTGTTGAGCGCGCCCTCCACCATGCGGGAGAATTCGTCGTCCGGCGGCGGAGGGGGAATGGGGTCAGAGGGATTCATGGAACAGAATGCGTACAATGTTTGCGGAGTGACTGCAGCGCCTCGTGCAGCAGCCAGCCCACCGTGCCGGCGCTTTGGTTCGTGATGCCGGCGATCTCCTGATAGCTGAGTCCGCCGATGAAACGGAGCCGCACCACTTCCCGCTGCGCCGCCGGAAGCCGCTCCACCAGTTGCTGGACGTGCTGCGCCTCTTCGCTCTGCGCCACCGCGGCATCCGGCGGCAGCGCGGAGTCCGGCTCCCCGGCGAGGGATTCATCCAGCCGCTGCTCCTTTCCGGCCCGCCGCATGAGATCGAACAACCGGTTCCGGCAGACGGAGAAGAGCCACGCTCCGAAATCTCCGGGCTCCAGCCGTCCGATGTCCCGCGCAAGGCGGATGAAAGCATCCTGCACGGCGTCCTGAGAGAGTTCCAAATCATGGCAAAGCGAGTGGGCATAGCGCAACAGCCGCTGCTCATACCGGCGAAAGGCATCCAACAGGAGATCATGGCGGCTCGTCGCCGGTGGTGGAGACATCGAGTGTTTCATGCTTCACGAATCAGCCTCCGGTTTCATTGGAAAATATTTCTGCCGCGCCGCCTGTGCAAACGGCCCCGGCCCGATTAACTTCAGGGGCTGCTGCATTGCATTACCGCCTATGAACAAATGCTCCCTCTCCGAAAAGTTCCCGCTGATCCATGAACATTGGCGGCCCAAAGTGGTCGCGGCCTTGAATGGTCAGGAGCTCAAGCTCGTGAAATTCTGCGGCACTTTCCCGTGGCACCATCACGAGCACGAAGATGAACTTTTCCTCGTCTGGCGCGGGGAGATGGTCATCGAATTCCGCGACCGCCGCGTGGTGCTTCAGGCGGGAGAACTTTGTGTCGTACCCCGCGGCACCGAACACCGCACCCTCGCCGATGCAGAGGCCGAAGTCCTCATCTTCGAACCCGCCAATACTCTCAATACCGGTAACGTTACGGACGAAACGTTCACCGCTCCCAACGGCGTTTCGGTGTGAACGAAGACGGCCGCCGTCCGAAGACGGCGGCCATCCTGTCCGCAGACTTATTTACCGCCGGTTGCGGCTAGGGAATCACCACGCGCAGGAAGTATTTCCCGGCCGTTGGCGCAGGCAGTGTGACGGTGGCGGATTGAGTGCCGAAGTCCGGCCCTGGCGTGGTGGAGGGAGCGCCGGTATAGCTGCCCCCGAGGCCGGTCCATGGGCCGGCAAGGTCCGGGGAGGCCTGCACACGATAAGTTTTTCCGGCCACGCTGGCCCATTGCAGGACGGCGCTGGCGCCGGTGCGGGTCAGACCTGTGACCTGCAGTTTGCTGGATGCGTTGGTGATCGAAGTGCCGGCGCGATATTCCGCGAGGTTGCTTTGCCCGTCACCATCAAGATCCAGAGCGGCATCGGCGTTGCTGTTAGGATCGAGTCCGGCGGCGGTCTCGATGCTGTCGGGGATGCCGTCGCTGTCGGTGTCGGGATCGTTGGTAGCTCCAGTGAAGAGGACGTCCGAGACGGTGAAATACTCGGAGCCGCTGATGCCGGTGCCGTAGATTTTCAACTGCACGGAATTGGCTTCGGCGGGTATCGTGTAGGCGAGATCGAAAGTGTTGTCGATCGTGTCACTTCCGGGCAGTCCGAGGCGGTTAAACTCATCGCGGTCAAAGTAGAGATTGTAGTCGGCCAGCACGGCATCGTTAGCCGCGCCCTGTCCCTTGTAACCATTCAGGTATCCGTCGGGCGGGCCGTTGAGGCCAAGCGAACCGAAGCTGCCATTGCCGAGGTCCCACTGACTGATGAGATTGATTACCGTGGTGCCATCGATGATGAGTTCAGCTTTGAATTTATCGGTGTCCTCGAAGTTGGAACCGGTACTCGTTTCGCGAGCTTGGAATTTGGCAGAAAAAGAAACAGCTCCAATCGTGCTGAGGTCCAGGATCGAGGACTCGACGATTTTGTCGCCGGTCCCGCCGGTGATCATGTTGAGAGTGCGCGCGGTGGAATCGATAACCCACGCGGGGTCCGGCACACTGCCCGGAGCGGTGAGCAATTCAACGGGGCCGCCGCCGAAGTCTGTGGCTCCGATGACGGACACTACCGGCACCGCGACATTGAGCGTGGCGGTCGCAGCGTAGCTGGCATCCGTGAAAGTCACCGTGACCGTTCCCGATGCGGGCGGGGAGGTGAGCGTGAAGGTAACAGGCGTTGCCGCATAGGCCCCGGTGGGCGGAGTGATCGCAATGCCTGCGGCGTCGACGGTGTAACCGGGTCCTCCGCGCGCGGCCTGGACGGTGGCTTCGAACGTGACAGCATCATCTGCAAGCCCCGGGCCGTTGGAAACCCTGACAATGGAACCGGCCGTAAGCGTGGCGGTAAGCGCGGGTGGAGCGGGCGGATTAACCGTTAGGGTATTGGAGACAACGGTGGTGACGGGATTGTCCGAAAGCGTGATCGATTGCGGGCCGCCGCTCACGGGAAAGGGGCCGAAGAGCACCGGATTCGGCGCGCTGTAGGGACCGGAGGCCGGCGTGACATTGCTGGTCCATCCGAGACTTCCCGGCGGCAGGCTCGCGGGCGTGATGGTCACCGGCACGGAGAATGTGTCATCGGCGGGATCAGTGGTGCCACGGTGGTCCAGAACCGGCTGGCCCGCGGCGATTTCGATCGAATGCGTGGCGGCCTCCATGCGAACGTTTTTCACGATGAAGGTCTCGCTGGCGGAATCATTCACGCCATAGAGCAAAAGCGTGGCGGACGTGATGCTGTCAGGAATGATCGTGCGCAGCGTGAATGTGCTTTGATAGGGTCCCAGGACGGAGTGGGCGGAATTGAATTCATCCTGTGCGGCAGTCGCCGCGCCATTCATTCTGCCGGAGCCGTCCACATCCAGCGCGGTGATCAAATTGACGGTGGACGTGTTGACGCCGTCGCTCAGGCGCAGCTCCGCGAGGAAGGTATCGCCTGCTTCGAATCCGGACGTGGAGGTGTTGTCCGCTGTCAGTTCGGCGGTAAATTTCACGTCGCCTGCGACACCGGAAAGATCGACAGGGATGGACTCGAGAATCCGGTCCGCGCCGGCTCCGGGATTGTGAAGCGTCAGGGTGCCGGCGGTTTCGTCGATGACCCAGGTGGGAATCCACGGCACTTTATTCAGCAGAAGATTCGATACGGCACCGGCGCTGAGGGAGCCGATGCGTTGAGGCGACTGCAATGTGACGGTTGCCTTGCACGCGGCGGTGGCCGCATCCTGCACTTCAAGCACGAGTCCGCCCGGCGGAGGAAATTCGGCGACGGGAACCCCCGAAAAATGGCGCGCCGCGCCGTAAGCTCCCGTCTGCCCAATGAGGCTGCTCCCGGGAGGACCTGATACCACCCAGCCGGAAGGACTAAGCAGCCCCACTCCAGTGACCGTGACGTCGAAAGCAACCGTATCATTGGACAGGTTCTCCGCATCTCCTTCGAGGTTGCGGGAAATTCCGCCTCCGGTGGCGGTGATGACGCAATCCGATGCGTCCGCAGTCAGTTGAACGGCCAATCCAACATCCGAACTGGTGCCGCCTTCGTTGTGAACGGAAATCGCGAGCGTGTGCTCACCGGGAGCGAGCAGCGTCACGGGTGCGAGGACGTAGGCGTTTCCGACAATCGCGGGAGACGTAAGCGGATTGCCGCCCGTGGGGTTTCCATCGGCCGGCTTGAACAGTTCCGCCGTGCGAATGGCGGATTCCGTATCCACCTTGCCCGCGGTGATTTGAGTGTAGGCATCGGCGACACCCGCAGTCATATTGACGCGCAGAACGGGCACGCCGTCGAGATAGACAAAGCCCCCATCGTCGAGGATGTAGCGCAACACCGGATTTTGATAGGTCTTTCCGTCGTTGGGAATGGTAAACGTGGTGCGGAAATAGGCGGTATGGCGACCCGGCGAATTCGGTGTCATCAGCCGGGAGGCGACGCCCGGAAATTCCGCGGGCGTGCCCGCCGGCAGAGGGGTCGTCGTGTATTGAAAATCGCCGTAGGCGACCGGGCCGGGACCGCGCCCGGAATCGAAACTCGCAGGAGTAAAGGGATCTCCGGGCACTGCGGGCACGGAACCAAAAACAGGGCCGTCATACTGAGCGGCAAAGGCGGTCTCGCTCAAGTACCACGTGGTCGCAAAATCCGCATCCGCACCTCCTGACTGTCCGGGCGGCATCGCACCCATGGGATGCATCCATGCCCATTCATGGCTCCAGTCGATGAGAGTCTGTTGCTGAGCACGGGCGGTGGAGAGGGAGAAGGCGGCAAGAACCGCAGGCAGGACAGCGCGACGAATGAGGGCGGAGAGGAGGGGAGGATTCATGGGTGACATACAGGGGAGATCGAAAATGAGCAGGATACAGGCCACAGGCCGTGCCGGAAGACAAGACCACAGGCATGAAAGCAGCTCATCGCAATCCCTTTGATACGCCCGCCGCAACGATGCTTATCTCGGATAACAAGTCCGTCGCGGACGCCCGCCGCATCATCGCGGCCTGGCAAACAACCCACAGTGATCCTTCGCCATCCCTCACCTGACTCTTGCAATCAGCCCGGCGGCAACTATGAAACCGGCCCGCCGCGCCCCCCACAACCTGCGGCTTTATCTTTATCCCATTCCCATGGCCCAGGAAACCACCCTCATTCTCTTCAAGCCCGACTGCGTGCAAAAACGCCTCACGGGCGAAGTCCTCAAGCGTTTCGAAGCCGAAGGCTTCACCGTGCAGGGGCTCAAAATGATGCGCCTCAGCGACGCCCTGCTCAGGGAACACTACGCCCACGTGGCGGATAAGCCGTTTTTCCCGGAAATCGTCAAGTTCATGCAAAGCAGCCCGGTCGTCGCTCTTGCCCTCAGCGGCGACAACGTCATTGCCCGCGTGCGTGATCTCCTCGGCCCCACCGATTCCGCGGCCGCTCCCAAAGGCACCATCCGCGGCGATTTCGGCGAAAACAAGATGGTGAACATGTGCCACGCCTCAGATGGACCGGAAACCGCGGCGGACGAATTGCAGCGCTTTTTTACCGGCAGCGAAATCTTTCCGGTTTGAGACGGCTCGCACCGGTGAGTTGAAGAATTGCGGACTTGCGTTCCCTCCAGGCGTTTTCCACGAGGAAAACACCAAGTGATTATAAAGAACTCTTAGTTTTGGAGTTGCCCTTACTGAGAGTTGAGGCGATTTTATGTCTTGGCAATGTCTCAGGCATTATCCCCTCTCTCCCCTACACAGTCCTGCAGCTACTGCGGACAGGAAATGCGTGCCGATTATTATTTCTGTCCCGCCTGCTCAAAGCCATGGCGTTCCGCGGAAATTGGTTTGGGTCCCGCCCCTGAGCCGGTGTGGGACGATGAAACGCGCATCCGGAAAAAAGCGCCGGAGGTCTATCACCTCTTTATGTGTTATGTGGTAGCCGTCCTGCTGGCAGGCGTGGCCACATTCATGGCCACACAGAATCCGGATGATTACACGGGGCTCTATATCATTTCCGGAATCGCTGTTCTCAGCGTCACGCTTTACGGCTCGATAAAGCACTGGGATGTTCTGCAGCCCATCTTGAAACGCCCGGGCATTCACCGTCAGGAGTTCTATCTGGGATTGTTTTTGGGAGTGATACTGCTCGGGCTTAATTTCCTTTGGCACGGCATGATCAACGACTGGATCATGCGGGAGACCGGCAAGGACTCCATGAAACACATGGAGGTATTCGGTCAGGGAACGCCCCTTTTGGCCGGGTTCTTTTTACTGTGCGTGATTCCGGCGGTCACGGAGGAAATCGGCTTCCGGGGATTGATGCAATCCATTCTCCTCCGGGCGCTGACACCGAAGAAGGCCATCGTGGTTTCGTCCATTCTCTTCGCCGCGGCCCATTTCAACCTCTTCGGGTTTCCCTATCTGTTTTTGGTGGGCGTGCTCCTGGGCTGGCTGCTGCAAAAGACCGGCAGCCTTTATCCCGGCATGATCATCCACGCAGCCCACAACTTCGCTGTCATCTGGTATTTCAACTCTTAAAAAACCGACTCCCGCAAAACTATGGCACTGATCATCATGCTGATTCTTGGCGTTGCCACCGCCATGATCGCCAACTCCAAAGGCAGAAGCGCTGTAGGCTGGTTCTTCATCGGATTTCTGCTCGGACTCATCGGACTCATCATTTGTCTTTGCATGTCCAATCTGAATGAAGAGCGCCAGTACCGGGAGCAGCAGGGGGAGGAGAACCGGCGCCTGCGCGAAAAAATCCGTCAGGAGCAGATGAAGCTGGAAAGCCTGCGCATGCACACCGCTGACCGGCTCGACCAGCACGACCGCGCACTCGATATGGATACCCGGCGCACGGTCCCGCAGGCACTCGGCGCCGGATATGGTTACGCCCCCGCGCTGGCCCCTCCTCCGATGCCGCCCGACGCACCGGCGGCCATTCCCGCGTACAGCGGAGATGCGGACAAAGCCATTTGGTATCTCGTGATTCATGGACAGCAATACGGGCCGGTTTCCCAGCGGACCCTTGGTTCCATGATCAGCACCGGACAGGTTAACCGGGACACGCTCATTTGGCAGGAGTCCATGCCTAACTGGATTGAAGTCTCGAAGGTGCCGGAACTCGGAGGGCTCTTTGTCTAATTCCCATGCCTCTGGAAGACACTTACATTCTCGAGGGAATCATCCAGGGCCCCATGCCTGCGCGCGGCGATGCCGCGGCGTCTCTGGAATCCATCGGCCCCCAACTGGGCGGCAGGAACGGCCATTTCAGCTTTCAGCGCGACGGAGGACAGTTCTCCCTTCTGGCTGACGAGAAGACCCACGACAGCCGCGCGTTTCATCCACTGACCCTGCAGGCGAGTGTCCAGCAGGCCCTGGAAAAAGTGATGGAGCATCTGTCGCCTCCGGAGCGCATGCAGGTGTTTTCCACGCTTCGCTGCCGGGAATACCGGATGGGATGTGAACAGCAAACACTCTATCAAATTGTTCCGCCTGGAATCATTCAAGTGCACAGCCGGGACACACCCGCCGACGTGCAGGAAAGGCCAAAACCATGGACACGAAAGGAAAAGGTTCTCTTCGGCATGGGTGCCGCGGGACTTCTGGGGCTCGTGGTTGGCGTGAGCACATTTTTCATCGACTACCGGAGTCTCTTCGGGCGTGCCCTGACAAACATCCGCGGCACCAGCATCGGCGAGTTGAAGGTGGATGCGACTCCGCTGAACGGCTACGTCCAGGTGGAGGCGAAGGAACTGAACACGGCCAAAGACACCATCATCCTGACTCTAACCCGCGGACCAAAGTGGGAGGAGGGAATCGCCACCACCAAACCGCCGCCAGCCGCCGACTGGCCCACCGCCCTCGCGCTCGAAGCACTGCAAAAGAAATACGCCATGGTGCTTCTCATCGACACCGACGGACGCGTGGTCCGGTCCTCCGTGCTTCCCCTCGATGGCTTGTTCGCGGAAAAAACCTGCCCCTTCGCCATCGAGTTCGGCTCAGGCCGCGTGCTCAAATCCGTCGTCGTCAGACCGTAATGCCGGTCAGGGCTGCGAGGCGATCGCTTTCACTCTGGCCTTTACGTCGGAATCGAGGGGAGTCGCCGGAGGAATCGGCGCTGGAGCCTTCGGCTTGAGGATGGAGAACACCACTGCCAGCACAAGGATACCCGCGACAATTCCAAGCGCCGCGGACGTGGGAATCTTGAACAGCCCGCTGTGCGCAAGAAGCATCTTCACACCCACGAAGGACAGCACCAGCCCGAGGCCCGTGTGCAGATAGTGAAACTTCTTGATTGCTCCGGCCAGGACGAAATAAAGCGAGCGCAGCCCCATGATGGCGAACACGTTCGATGTGAAGACGATGAACGGGTCGCGCGTCACGGCGAAAATGGCAGGGATGGAATCGACCGCGAAGACGACGTCGCTGATCTCCACACAGACCAGCACCACCATGAGCGGCGTGGCGAAAAGGCGGCCGTCGATTCGCGTGAAGAACCGGTCGCCGTGCCATTCCGTGGTCGTGGGGACCGCCCGGGTGAACCATTTCACCACGGGATTCCGCTCCGGGTGCTCTTCGGCGTCCTTCTTCACCAGCATCTTGATTCCGGTGTAAACGAGGAAGATGCCGAAGACGTAGATGATCCAGGCGAAGTTCTCAATGAGAGCAGCACCGCCCCAAATCATGGCGAAGCGCAAAACGAGCGCGCTAAGCACGCCCCAGAACAGCACCTTGTGCTGATAAGCCGCCGGAACGGCGAAGTAACTGAATATCAGCGCAAAAACGAACACGTTGTCCGCACTGAGCGACAGCTCGATGAGGTAACCGGTAAAAAACTCCACTGCCGTATCCGATCCCTCGCGCACCCAAAGCCACGAACCGAAGATTCCCGCCAGCGTCGCCCAGACGCCCGTCCACGTCAGTGCCTCCCGAAATGAAACCGTGTGGGACTTCCGGTGAAAAACCCCAAGGTCCAACGCGAGCATCAGGAGGATGAAAACTCCAAAGCCAAGCCAGATGTAAAAACTGTGCGTCATCAGAAGAATAAAAGGAAGAAGGTCAGAGGCGGAAGCCGCCATTGACGGGAGAGGATGCGACGTTTTCGTTTCTTAGAACATGACTCATTTTCAAAGTCATTCTTCGGAATAATCGAATCATTCCCCATGGAATTTCTGAACTACCATCACCTCCGTTACTTTTGGATGGTCGCCCGCGAAGGAGGGCTGCGAAAGGCGGCCGAGCGGCTGCACCTTTCTCAGCCGACCATCAGCGCGCAGATCAGCGCCCTGGAGCAAAGTTTGGGCGAAGCGCTTTTCCAGAGGTCGGGGCGGAGGCTGGCGTTGACCGCCGCGGGGCGGCGCGCCTTCGAGGTGGCGGAGGAGATTTTTTCATTGGGTCAGGAATTGCTGGAGCAGGTGAAGCGGCCGGATACCGCACGGGCGCTGCGGCTTCATGCAGGGATTACAGATTCCGTGCCAAAATCGGTCGCATGGGAGATCCTGGAGCCGGTCTTCCGTTTGAAGCAGCCGGTGCAGTTGAACTGCCGCGAGGGAAGTTCCGAAGATCTCATCGCAGCCCTGGCCACCGGCCGGCTGGACGCGGTCATCGCCGGGGAACCGGCGCCGGTAAGTTTACCGGTGCGCGTTTTCAGCCACCCGCTGCGGCAATGCGGCACCGTCTTTTGCGCCGTTCCCGCTTTGGCGGCAAAACTGAAACGCGGGTTTCCGGCCTCCCTCACCGGCGCACCCATGCTTCTTCCCCAGGCCAACACGGCATGGAGGCAACTCATCGATGCGTGGCTGCACCGTCACGATGTTCAGCCGAAGGTGGTCGCTGAGTTTGACGACGCGGCGCTGATGAAAATGGCGGCCGCCTCCGGTCTCGGAGCCGTTCCCGTCCCGGAGTGGGTGCTGGGCGACGTCAAACGACGCTACGGCCTTGCCAAAGCCGGCACCGCAAAGGAATGCCGCGTGAGTTATTACTGCATCACCGCGCGCCGCCGTGTGACCCACCCCGCGGCCCTCGCCATGATCAACGCCTCCGGAGGCACGGGCGACACGGCGCGCAGCGGTTGAGCCTTGCATTCCTTCCCGGCGCGGGCAAACAGCACACGTGACCGTTCGTCCTGACAGTATTGAAGAAGTCTGTGCCGCCGTGAAGGCGCACCGCTGCGTGCTGCCGTCGGGCGGAGGCACGAAACCGGCCCTCTCGCAATTGCCGGACGGCGTGACAGGTCTCGACATGCTCGGGCTCACCGGCATGATCGAATACGAGCCGGACGAATTCACATTCACCGCCCTCGCCGGCACGCCCCTCAGCGTGGTGCAGGCTGCCGTGCACGCGCACGGGCAGTATCTGCCCTTCGATCCTCCGCTGGCCGCACAGGGCGCGACACTGGGAGGCACGGTGGCCGCGGGGCTGAGCGGTCCCGGACGGATGCGTTTCGGCGGTGTTAGGGATTTTATCATCGGCGTCCGCTGGGTGGACGGAGACGGCGGCCTCATTCGCGGCGGTGGAAAAGTGGTGAAAAACGCCGCCGGGTTTGATTTTCCCAAACTCTTTACCGGCTCCATGGGACGGCTGGGGGTGCTGGTGGAACTCTCATTCAAAGTGTTCCCCCACGCCGCGTCATACATCACCTGCGCCATCGAATGCCGCGATATCGCCGACGCCGTGGACCGGCTTTGTTTTCTTTGCGCTCAATCGTGGGAAGTGGACGCACTCGAACTGACAGTCTCAGGCGCTGCGCCTCAATTGTTCGTTCGTTTCGCCGGAGACGAACCCGCCCTCACCGCCCGCGGCGAAGCCGTGCTCGCCGCCACCGGGAGACCGGGACGCATTCTTTCGTCCGGCGAATCGCAGCCCTTCTGGGACGGACTCGCATCTCTGAACATCGCTCCGCCGAACGCCCCGCTCGCCAGAGTGCCTCTCACCCCTTCGCGCATCCCCGCCCTCGAAGCGGCCCTCGCAGGGACGAACACGGTGCGTCATTACACTATCGCCGGAAACGCGGCCTTAATATCCGGGATGGAATCCGATGCCCTGAGCACCATCCTGCAGCGCCAAGGATTGAGCGGCTTCATGATCCGCGGGACAGGTCTGCATCGTATTGGAATTCGTCCGTCTGCAGCCATGGAAGCGAAAGTCAAAGCGGCAATGGACCCCAACGGTAAGTTCCCGAACCTCTAACGGATAGAGAATATGCAGATCCTTCCTAATCTTACTCTTACTCTTACTCCTCCGATGAGTATGAGTATGAGTATGAGTATGACTAGGAGTAGGAACAGGTGTCATACAGGGCGTCCGACGCCGTCTTTCCAACAATGAAACACACCATCCCGCACAGCGAAAAAGGCACCGCGCTTCACTCCATGTCTGAAGCGGTCCAGGCCTGCGTGCATTGTGGTTTCTGCCTTCCCGCCTGTCCCACTTATCTTGAACTGGGCCAGGAAATGGACACTCCTCGCGGGCGCATCGTGCTCATGAAAGAAGTGCTGGAAGGCACCCTGCCCCTGGCTCAGGCCCTGCCTCATGTGGACCGCTGCCTCGGCTGCCTCGGCTGCGAAACCGCCTGCCCCAGCGGGGTGAAATACCGGGAACTCATCAGTCCCTTCCGGGATCACGTCAAAGAGCGCCGCCCGCGCACACTGGTCGATCGCCTCAAACGCCGTCTCTTGCTGGAAACACTGCCGCATCCGTGGCGCTTCCGCCTCGCCGCAAGGAGCGGCATCCTGACAAAACCCTTCCACGGCCTGCTGCCGCGCGCGCTCCGGCCCATGCTGAGTCTGTTGCCTGACAAACTCCCGTCAGCGCAACCGCTCGCTAATTTTTATCCCGCCCAGGGCCCGCGCAGAGCCCGCGTCGCTTTGCTGGCGGGTTGTGCGCAGCAGGTGCTGGCGCCCGAAATCAATGCCGCCACCATCGCCGTGCTCACGCGCTGCGGCGTCGAAGTCACCGTCCCCGCGGGCCAGGGATGCTGCGGTGCCCTGGCATGGCATGTCGGCGCCGGCGACGAAGCCCGCAAAGCAGCGCGCAAAAACCTCGAAGCTTTTCCCAATGACGTGGACGCCATCCTCACCAACGCCGCCGGCTGCGGCTCGGGTCTCCATGAATACCCGCTCATGCTTCAAGGCACGCCCGACGAAGCCGCCGCAAAGGATTTCGCCCACCGCGTGGTGGATGTGAGTGTGTTTCTCGACCGCCTCGGCATCGATCCTCCGCCGCCGTTGCAAAAACCAGTCACCGTCGCTTATCACGATGCCTGCCATCTCAGCCACGCCCAGGGCGTCCGCAGCGCTCCGCGCGATCTGCTCCGCTCCATCCCTGGCCTGGTGCTGAAAGAAATCCCGGAGGGCGATATCTGCTGCGGCAGCGCGGGCACCTATAACATCGACCAGCCTGACATTGCCGCCGGCCTCGGACGAAAGAAAGCCTCTAACATCGCCGCCACCGGCGCTGATTTTGTCGTCATGGGCAACATCGGCTGCATGACGCAAATCGCCACGCACCTTCGTTCCCGCAGCGGCGCGCCGCGCGTGCTTCACACCATGGAACTGCTCGCAAAGGCTTACCAGGGCACTCTGTAAGTTCCCATGTCCATCACCACCAAACTCGGCGACTCCGGCTCCACCCGGCTCATCTTCGGACGTTCGGTCGGCAAGGACCACCCCGCCATCGCCGCCGTGGGCGATGCGGATGAACTCGACGCCGTCCTCGGTCTCGCCCGCCTCCACGTGCAGCGGCAGGATATTGTTAGGATCATCGCCCGGGCCCAGGAGGACATCGTCGCCGTGATGGGACAGCTCTCCGCCGGCAGCGAAGACGCCGCGCGTTACCACGAAAAGGGCTTTCGCGGCATGGACCAAACAGCCGTGGACCGCCTCACCGCGGAAGGCGCTGCACTCGAAGCGGAATTCCCTAACGGCTTCCACACATGGTCCGTTCCCGGTGCCACGGGCGTCGCGGGCAGCGCATGGCTGGAACTCGCGCGCTGCGTCTGCCGCCGCGCCGAACGCTCGGTCGTCGTCCTAATGACCGTCGATCCCGCGCTCGACCCCGTCATTCCCGCGTGGTTGAATCGCCTCAGCGACGTCCTTTGGCTGTGCGCGCGGTGTGAAGAGCAACAGCACCACACCGCTCCCTAACCGGTTATCCGCCAGGCGCCGTCAACGCCCCGCCATTGTCCCGCGGCCCCAGTTTGATCAAAAACGGAACCGCCGTGCGCGCCCACTTCTCCGGATTCGGATAGGCCCCTGCCCCCGCACCAAAACAACTGCGCAGCATCTCCGTGTCGATAACGCCCGGATTGAGCGCCACCGCCGCCATGCCCCGCGGAAGTTCCTGCGCGAGCGCCGCCGTGAGCCCCTCGATGGCATACTTGGTCGCGCAATACGGCGCCACTTCCGGCGAGGTGCTGCGACCCCAGCCGCTGCTGAAATTCACGATCACTCCGCGCCCCTCCTTGATCATGGCCGGCACGAAAGCGCGAATCACATGAAACGTTCCCTCCACATTGGCGGCCATCACCCGGTGAAACTCCTCCACCGGCACCTCCCACAGGCGCGCATTCGCATTGATCAGCGCCGCATTGTTCAAAAGAAGCGCCGGAGGCCCAACCCGCTGCAGCGATTCGTTCGCAAAGGCCTCCACCGCAGCGGCGTCCGCCACATCGCAGACCGCAAAGCAGTGCGGCGCTCCATAGGATTTCGCCAGCGATTCCACCGCCGTCCCGGAGCGCCCGCAGCCCGCCACGGTCCAGCCAAGACGAATGAACTCCGCCGTCAACGCCCGTCCCAGACCGCGCGTGCAGCCGGTGATGAGAACTGTATTCGCAGGCATGGCGGCGTCAGTCTTTGGCCACCGCCATGAATTCCTGAATGCCCTGCGCCGGATTGCGGCTGCGCATCAGCGCTTCGCCCACGAGCACCGCATTGGCTCCCCACTCGAACACTTGCCTCGCGTCCGCCGGCGTTTTGATTCCACTTTCACTAACCAAAATGATGTCCTCCGGCACGTCCTCGCTCAGTTCCTCCGTGGTATGCAGGTCCACCTCCAGTGTTTTCAAATTCCGGTTATTGATCCCCAAAATGCACGCATCAGTCTCCAGCGCCCGGTCCAACTCCTCGCGATTGTGCACCTCCAAAAGCACATCGAGCTGGCACGTGCCCGCCACCTTCAGCAAATGCAGCAGTTCCGGCTGCGTCATCGCCGCCACAATCAACAGAATGGCATCCGCTCCCGCGACCACGGATTCATAAATCTGCACTTCATCGATAATGAAATCCTTGCGCAGCAGCGGCGCTCCCGTGATTTCCCGGATGCGCGCCAGATAACTCAGATTCCCCTGAAAATACTTTTCATCCGTCAGGACCGAAATCGCACTGGCTCCTCCGCGATCATAGGCCTTCGCCACCGCCACGGGGTCAAAATCCTCCGCGATCACCCCCGCCGCCGGCGACGCCCGCTTCACCTCCGCGATCACCGCCAAATGCTCCGGCCCCAGATGCAGCGCCCCGTAAAACGACCGGAATTCATTCCGCTCAAGGGCCGCGTGGCGGAGTTTCTCCGCGATCGGCAGCAGCCGCGCGACTTCAGTGCGTTTATGAGCCAGAATTTCGTCTAATTTGTTCATGCGGGAACGGGAGGGGCGCGGAAGAAATTGAAAAAGCTGCTTGCGCAAAGGGCGAAGTTTGAAATAGTCGGCCCCCGCTGCCGAACTCGGCAGTCTCCGCGGGTGTAGCTCAGGGGTAGAGCACTTCCTTGCCAAGGAAGATGTCGCGCGTTCGAATCGCGTCACCCGCTCCACTTTCAATAAGCCGTTGAAAGTGAGGCGGTTACGCAAGTTTCAGGGGCCAATTTTTGGGTGCCCCGTTCGACTGTAACAGTTGATTTGAAATTGCTTGCAATGCCCCGTCAAACCCGCCTCATGCGCCGTGGTGCCATCTACTACTTCCGCGCCGCCGTCCCAACTGACCTAACAATCGACTACGGGCGACTTGAAGTATGCCGCAGCTTAAAAACCGCAGACTTTGCAAGTGCGCGTCGGCTGTGCGCTATTGAGTCCGTAAAAACTGACGCCCTGTTTCAGACGATGCGCGCCCGGAAGAAAGTAAGAGACAAGAAGCAACCGCCCCTTTCTGAGGCTGAGATTTACTCTCTGGTCTCCAATTTCTTTATCGAAGAGGAGCGGGCATCGGAAAGGTGGGCAGATACCGAGTTGCCAAGTTTTTCCGACGAGGACCGCGAGCATGTAAAAGACTCCTACGCCCTGCAAACCGTCCTTCTCACGCACCCTGACGGGGACAATCAATCGTCGGACGAGCCAGCCCTCAAACTGGCGGAGGCATATTTGAAGCAGCACCCTGAGTTGCCGGTGGCACCGGGCAGTCCGGAGTTCGTTCGACTCGCCCGCCGACTACGAAGGGCGAAAGTGGAGAGCTTGAACCGGCGCATTGACCGGCTTGAAGGAAAATCCGCGCAAACCAGCGACGGAGATTTTCGCGGCCTGTCGTCGCTGACGCCACCGCCTCCCCTGCCGAAGAGGAGTGTTTCTCTCGAACAACTGACCAAGAGGTTCATGGACTTCCAAAAGCAGACCCGGTCCGAGAATACCCCTATCACCTATGCCATTCCCATACGGCTGCTCAAGGAGGTGCTGGGCGAGCACAAGCCTGTCGCCAATATCACTGCGGAAGACATTCTAAAAGTGGGGGAGACTCTTAAAACAGTGCCTGCCCACGTCTCCCAGCGATACCCCAAGCTCAGCCTGCTCCAAGCGATCAAGCGGGCGGATGATGAAGGCAATGCCGTGCGGTTCTCCAAGCAGACCGTCTCCAAGTATTTCAATTGCGTCTCGACCATATTCAACTTCGCCGTGGACGAGGGCCTGATCGCAACGGCCCCGACTAAAGGAAAGAACCTGCGGGAGCGTTTCCAAAACCGGCAGAAGCGGCCACGCCCTCCTTTTTCGACGGATGACCTAAAGAAGATTTTCTCCGCTCCCGTCTTCACCGGATGCGTTGACGACGAATGGCACTATGCCAAGTCGGGGCCGAACCGCCCCCGCAGGGGTAAGTTTTGGATTCCTCTGCTTGCCCTGTTCCACGGTGCCCGGCTCAATGAACTTTGCCAGCTTTACTGCGAAGACGTGAAGGAACAGGAAGGCGTCGCCTGCCTTTCCATCCGCACTGAACTGGACGATGAGGAAAAGACCGAGCGACGGCTCAAAACGAAGAACAGCCAGAGGGTCGTGCCTATCCACCCCGAGTTAATCCGCCTCGGCTTCATGGGCTTTGTCACCGCTCGCCGGGCTGATTCCCAAGACCGTCGCCTATTCCCGGAGATCGAAATGGGCAAGGCAACGCAACGATATTCGACACCATTCTCGCAATGGTTCGGCAGGTTCCTCGACAGGGTGATTGGCAAGCCCAGAAAGACCAGCTTCCACAGTTTCCGTCATAACTTCCGCTCAGCACTGACCAAGGCGGGTGTCGCGGTCGAATACGCGGACACGCTCTGCGGTTGGGCATCTCAAGCAATGGAGCGCAATTACTTCCACGCCGACCTCAAATCACTCCACTCCGCAATCAGCAAGGTGAGTTACGAGAGCCTTGATTTGTCTGGCCTCTATCCCATTCCAGCAGCCAGAGTTCGGGAACTGCCGGGGTGATGAGAGTAAATTTGCAAGCACTTGCACTTCTTGCGCAACTAGACTGAATTCGTGCCCCTTTGACGCCGTCCGATCCTAGACTTTTTTCCAAGACGATCTGATTCCGTTTGCCCGCATTGCCGCGCTGTTACTCACTCTCCACGGAAGACCTGCCCTCTGCTCGCGACCATGGACTCCTTTGAAACTCTCGTGTCACTACTCCTCGAACTCGATGGCTATTGGGTTCAGCCCAGCTTCAAGGTAGAGTTGACAAGAGAAGACAAAGTCGCCATCGGAAAGCCGTCCTGTCCCCGTTGGGAACTTGACATTGTAGCCTATAAGGGCGGCACCAACGAGATTCTCGTGGTGGAATGCAAATCCTATCTCGACTCGCGCGGAGTTGTCTTCGAGGACCTTTCCGATGGTGGCAAATCCGCCGACCGATACAAACTCTTCGTGGATGAACGGATTCGACGCGTCGTCCTCAACCGGCTCCGTGAGCAACTCACCGCTGTCGGCTCATGCAGCCCGTCACCAAGCATCAAACTTTGCCTCGCCGCTGGTCGGGTTGCTACTGATGCTGGCCGACAACAAATTCATCAGTTCTTTGAAACGCAAGAGTGGCTCTTTATGGATGAGGAGTGGCTACGTTCCAAGATACAAAAGGTTGCGGACGGCAGGTATCAAAACCACGTCGCCGCCATTGTTGCAAAGCTCCTTCTGCCGAGGACGCCAAGGCGCAACAGGCCGATAACTGCTCAACCATCAGTAACACAGCAATGAGTGCCCCGTCAAAGCAACCTGTCCCGAATAGCAGCGCGTTTAAGAACGCATTGCTTGCCATCCGTGCAGATATCACCTCCGCGCAACACGCGATGCTAAAGGCTCACTGCCTCGCCGAGGGCAATTGCCTCACGGCCACTCAACTTGCGACCGCGGCGGGTTACAAGAATCACAGAGGCATCAATCTTCACTATGGCAACCTCGGCAGGGCGCTTGCGTAGCATCTCGGGTTCTCTTGGGCGATGTTCTACAAAGGCGAACCCATCTGGACTAGCGTTCTTGCCACAGAAGGAGTCCTGTCGGTCTCCCACACTGACCAGCACTTTGTCTGGAAAATGCGCCCGGAACTCGTCGAAGCCCTTCTAAGTCTTCCGTGGGGCATCAATTCCGAAACCGATACTGAAATGCGAAGGGAGACTTCAGCCTTCGAGTGATTGGAACCATGGTCCCAACCTGATGAGCATCCCGCGTTCTCCACTGTCCTTCATTTCCTTTTTAGGTCAAGGACACCGCTGCTTTAGCATGCCATCCGTTACTCCTGAGCGTGTTGCACGGGTAAGTTCAAGAGGAGTTGACGAGGGGATGGTCTGCGCCATTTTTAGGAATGGGATATTCACCAACTACTCGCGCAGTGGAACTTTTGATTCTTCGCGTTCAGCGAGAGTCGTTCGCTGTTGTGATGATGGAACTCCCTGACGGGGAGTTTGAGGCAGGCTGCCTATATTCTGACAGCCCACGAATGCTCAAAGCGCCCACCGGCAGCGGCTCATATGCATTTGTGGAAAAGAAATGTAGAGGCGTGACGGCGCACGAGGCGCGCAGTCAGTTCCAGCAGTGGGCAACCTCTCATTTTCCGTCCGAGGTCAAGCTCCGTAAGTTGCGTTCTACTGATGATTTGAAGACAGAGCATAAGCTTTTGGTCGGCAAGGAGTCGCTCACTCCTGACGTAGCTAAGTGGCTAAATCCCTAATGCCGTTCGACAGCGACGCTGAGATTTGCATTGCTTGCCCCGGCCTCAACCCGGTCCGAGATGTCTCACCCTCTGTATTCTTGCTACCTCTCTCTTTCCCCTCACGGAAAGGGCATACCCTATGGGGCGGGGCCGAGAAACAATGGGGATTATAATCACGGATTCAAACCGCTGAAAGGACGCCCCGAAGAAGTGGTGAAAATACCGGAGGTGACGGGTGACCCGGCACTGGCACAGTTCCTTCGCTCCACAAATGACAGTTCGACGGCGTTCCTTACTGTGGGCTGTGCGAGCGGTGGCGATGAATTCGAGCATGGGCATACTTTTCGCGGATATATTGAAATTTGTTTCAATTACCGGGAAATCGCCAGTGAACCGACGGAGTATTTTGGCCTGTTCTGGCAGTTTTCACACCTGCTGCACCAAACTCGCTTCGCCGAACAGGTTTGGATTAGTTGGGAGCTTGAGCAAGCCTCGTTCTTCGAGAAAGGATTTGAGGGGTTCACATGCGTAATTAAGATTAACACCGGTCCCCGACCTGACAGCGCCTCCGCATACGACGCTTGGAGCAAGACACTACTCATGCACTCAAAGGTCATTGGTCTGCCTTTCGAGTGTTCGCTTCTTCCGGTGTATTGAGATACGTCCCCAGATTATCCGGTTCAGCATTCCAGAGGGCTCTGGGCGGTTGCCTTTCGTTGGTCACGGACACCGAACAACCCTGTTTGCATAAGTTTAACTTGACGTGGATCAATACGTATGCGATTTGGAATGAGGCGACGAACGGCCCCATCAGTCATCAGACCTATGCCCGCTTACATTCCGCCCGATAAAGTTCACTCGCCAAAAGCTCATTGGTCCTTGATAGCCGTTCTCGAAGATTTGGGGGAAGAAGGCACCTCGGTTGCCATTGGCCGATGGGACGGAAAGCCGACTCTCGCAATGCGTTGGAATGGCAGCGATGGCAATCCCATTGGGAACCCTCAGTCCCGCGGGTTGCCTACATGGTTTATCATCCCAAGCGGCCCCAAAACAGAATCGTTTTTGAAAACCCTTCCCGCGAACAAGCAGGCGCTCGCCAGAAATTTCATCCCAACTGTCGAAGCTGAATAATTTCCCTAACAGATTAACTCTAAACGGTCACAATTATGGCATTCAAAAACCTAACGGAAATTAGAGATGTGCATGGCATCACGGAAGCGCAAAAGACCCATATCAAAGCGTTTATGCAGGGAGCAATTTACGGCTGGATTAGAGACAGGCCCGGACAAGCTTTCGCCGTGCGCGATCTTGTCGGCGGTCCAAATTTCGACTGGCAAGGGACGCCGCTCTATCCACTTTTTGAAAGACATCTCGCTTCCGGGAAGACACCCAAAGCGGCCATTAAGCGAGCGGCAATTGACTTGGGCTGGCTGGTGAAAACCGTAATCTCAGAAGACAAGCGCACCTTCGCCGCTTCTGATGCTGGCCGGGCGCGTGGCTACTCGTGGCTAGGAAACGAACCATGAAAACGGTTGCTCTAAAGGCCGTGTTTCCTATTCAGCGTGCGGACTTGGAAAAGGCGAAGGGAGTCGAAGAAATGAGGCTCTTGATAGAGCTTTTCCAAGACCGAAACCATTTTCCCGACAAGGCAATCTATCAGCAAAGCGATTCCATCATAAAAGCCATGCTGGATGAATACTGGCCCCTTTTTGTTTTGATGAATCAGGAGTTCCCTGATTCACTGGCGCGGCTTTACTCAAGCTCGCATCCCGGGCCGGATGCAATAATCACTCACCCCGACGGATCACAAACCACAATCCAAATCACGACTTGCCATCGTTCCCGGAGTGAATCGTTGGGCCGTCAGTTACTCGCCGAAGGAAAACCGGTTTGGCCCGCTCGCAAACGGGATGGAAAAAAGGGAAATGTTCGCGAGACAGGACACGCGTTCACTACCAGAGAAGCCCAAGTTGCAAAGGTGGAACGCGAAGTAACGACGGCATTGGCCGGAAAGATTGCGAACTACCGGCAAGGGACCGATGCCCTCCTGATCTTTGGAGAGATGGCACTGGTAGATGAAAGATGGAAGGTTCGCGTTAAAAATTCTCTCGAAGGCACATCAGGCGTCCCCTACCGGCAAATTTTCGTCTGCGATCAACGCTCCGTCCATATCTCCCATTTGGTGAAATAGTCCGCTGCTCAGACGCTATCGAAAGAGAGTTACCGGGCTGCCTACCTCCTCTCTGCAAAGGAGAGAAATTGCAATCAATTGCAAATTGAGGCAGGGAGGACATCCCCGCATCTTGCCTCAATCACCAAGTAGTCTGGCTAAGACCCAAGCTGTTGATCAACACTGCTCCACTGCGCCGCATCTCGGATGATTTGAAGCGCCAGTTGACTCGCGCTCTGAAATACCCGGAGTGTTTCGGGAATCCGAATTGAAACTGTCGGCGTCTTACCTCGCGCAGCATCAAGGCGCGGAAGGAACTCTGCGTGCGTCCAAAGGTAGAACCTATCAAAGGGCTTGGCAGCGGCAATCCATGCGTTAGGCCGATGCGTCCCGGAGCCGTCAGATTTCCAGTCTCTAAGTTGGCTTTGCATGAGGAGAACCCGCTCCTCGTGAATAATCTTAGCCTCTAAAAGTGTCGCTTTAGTAGCTCCGACAAACGTGAACCACAAATCAGGTATTGTCCGGTGTTGGAAAAGCCCTTGCTGCATTCCGATTTCGGCAGCCTGTCCGTCAAGACTGACGTAAAGGTCTTTTTCAGTGTCCACAAACGGGGCAATGAATCGATAGACCTCAGCCACTAGCCTTTGTTCTTGTTTCATTCCGCACAGTTTGCAACAGATTAACCTCGGCAAGTCGAAATGTGAGGGCACTTGCACGCATTGGCGCGGCTACGCGGGGCGTTGGCGAACGTCCAGCGGTCAGGCACCGTCAGAGGGTAAGGGCCATCGTAGCTGTCTAGGTGGCTTCTTAACCTACCGGGATGCGCCCCCGGATTTTCCCTCAATGAATTCCATATGGATCAGGCCGAAAAAATCCTTCGGGAAGCTCTCGGGGCCGTAGCTGGGCAAAAGCACAACGGGAGGGTCTCCATCGCAATGCGTCGGAATTTCGTTAGGCAAAAAAGACGGATGAATGCCTGTGACCATACCAGTCCGCACTGTCTGCCCCTTTCTGATGGGAACCCACGTGGGGACCTCCCGGGCTGGTGGCGGTGCATTCCGCATGTAAGCCAAAATCCGGACATCTTGGAGGGCAGTAACATCGAAGGGCATGAGAAAACATCACGACGGCTCCGGCTTCTGTCAACCTCCGACTCTCAACGCCGGGCTAAGAACAGAATTGCAATCAAGTGCAAACTGTAACACGAGTTGCCCCGACTCTGCGTCCGCATCTGGCTTGGCGGTCAAAGGCTTGCTTTTCGCGCCCGTCGGTAAATGGCCCCTGCTACCTTTGCGAGTTTCTGCTCACCCAAATCTTTTAAGGATTCCACGGGCTTTCGCTCTCCAAGATATTCTTGAGCGAATGCATGGACTTGGTCATCATTCCACCCGAGTTTCTTTGCGCATCCCCAAATCCTGCCGTAATGGTCATTGCGCCACTCTTGGTTTTGTGTTCGCCTCAATGCGGGCCGCCCCTTCGCCTTCTGCTGCTTGATCCATGAAACCGCTGACTCGTATTCTTCGGCTGCTAGCAACTTGTAGCTGGTAATCCCTTCCGCATCTGGTCCAGCCCAAGGGCGCTCTTTGAACTTGGCCTGCCAAAGTCCATAAGTCGGTTTTTTACCTGCCTTTTCGTCTCGCTCCCCAAGTTCTTTGAGCAAGTCGAGAATCGTCTTTGCCTGCCCATCCGTTATGTGATGGGCCTGCGGAACTACAGGCGCAGCTTTTGTCGTATGCTTCTGAGTGAAGATCAAATCCCGGCCCGCCTGATAAGCCGTTTCTGCCGTCGCATTCATCACAAGAGAAGAAGCCGCGCTCGTTCTTTTAGGTGCTCTTTTCTTTGCTGCCTGGCGCGCTGGAGCGGGTGCGGGCGCAGACGAATTGGGTTTGTTCTGGAGGAATTCGAGAAGTCGTTTCTCCTGTTCTTCCATAGAGAGCCCCACAAGATCAAGATACACCACTTGTCCAAGCAGCCCCTCTGGTCTGCATTCACGGACCCGCACGGGCACAAGTCCCCTTTCCTTTCCCGTGGGGTCTTTCGCGAACGCTCCTGCCCATTCGGGCTGAGGAAAGGGAGCATCCAAATAGGAGGGAGAGAGGACCGCGATTGTCCGTTTCGCCTCTTTTAGAGCACGGTCCATTTCGAGAACGAAGTTTGAACCTGGGTGAAAGTCCGTAGCTTGAGCAATAGCCGTAAACCCGGCGTCTTCAATCCATGCCTTTATCGCCACCGCCATGACCCTGTCCGCTTTGTTGTAGCTGATGAAGAAATCTTTCATAACAGAACTTGGGTAAAGCGATCTATCTCGTAAGGAGAGGATTGCAACAGAGTTGCAAATCCTGCGGAATAGGGCAGCGTTCCGCCATGCCCGCAATAGTGGGCATCAGGGCGTTCAAACCCTGAACCAGAAGCGGAAGGCGATGACCGAAATGCATCGCCACCACCGACGAAAACACCGTCGGGCAGGTGGCGGGCATACAACAGGGCGCGGGCTATGGCTTGCGCCTGAAACCTGTCACGCTCGTCTTCTGGCGGGTTTGAAACTGACCCGGCGACCTTCGCCGGGCTTGGGCGCTCTGGACTTCAATCCAGACGACAAATGCTCTCCTTCGCGTTTACCTCCGTCCCACGCTCCATTTTTGGTGGGTTGTTTCTCGCCGCCGCAATGCTGTTGCTCACCTCATGCGGCGAGTCGTCCTCCTCAGGCGCAAATTCCGAAAAGCCGTTGGAATACAAACTGGCTTATTTGGACTCTGGCTCTGGCGCTGCTGAGGATCAAGCCACAACTGCGAGATACCGCCAAGCACTCAACAAATTGACCGCAAGATTTGGAATTAGCGACGGCGAGGTTGCGGACATGACACGTTTCGTCGCAAAGAAGATTGAAGGCAAAACAACCATGCTTCAATTGATGGAGGCAGCTATTGCCACTTCGCGGGGGAGCGCGGGTCAGGCACTTGTGATGAACAACAAAGAAGGTTACGCCAGCATATTAGCGTTCCTAGCCGCCCAAGAGAATGGGAAGTCCTCCCATTAGGACTGGGCTGTGTGTTCAAACAATCACTATCGCTGCTGAAACCCGATAATCTCCGGGCTCAACATTTGCTAATTGTGATGGGATGTATATTCGGAAAAACAGTTGTATTTGTGAACACGTTATGTTAGAGTTGCCATATGCTCACGGCCACTTCCAACAACTCCATTCCGGTTGCCATCTTGGTTCGCGTTTCCACTCAGAAGCAGGAAACCGCCCGGCAGGTCTCTGAACTCCGCGGCTATGCACAGGCGAAAGGTTACAACGTGGTAGAGGTTTGCGAAGAAGTAATTTCCGGCAAGGCAGACGAAGATGAGAGGCAGGGTTTGAGCCGAGCAATGGCGCTGGCGGAGTCCGGACACGTGAAGAAAATTCTCGTGCATGAAGTCTCCCGGCTTGGCCGCAGAAACAGTGTAGTGCATCGGTTTGTAGAGTCACTGGAAGCGTGCGGCGTGTCGCTCTACTGGCACTCGCAGGGAATCGAAACCATCCTGCCCAACGGCAAGCGTAACCCCGCCGCGCTCATTATGCTGGCACTCCTTGCCGAAATGGCCCGCGCAGAAGTGGAAACCCTCCGGGAGCGCATCAACAGCGGCTTGGCAGAGGCACGCCGCAAAGGCGTATCTCTGGGACGCCCAAAGGGCAGCACCGTTCCCGAGACGGAGCTTTTGCAGAGGCACCGGGACATTGTGAAGCATCTGCGCGCCGGACAAAGTGTGCGCAATACGGCCAAAATTACCGGGAAGGGCATTTCAACTGTCCAGCGCGTCAAGGCAATGGCCTGTGCCGCCTAAGATTTGCAAGCGCTTGCAAATTGAGTTTGTGATCCGTGGGGGTGACTCTCTACCAGTAGAGGAAATACCCCACGAAAACAGTGCTCTACGCCAAGACGGAATGATTCCACGCCTTTCCTTCAATCTCACCGTGTCCCCTGAGACGGCGAGGCACGACAAAATCAGCCTCAAGATGGAGATTGGCACTGTGAGGGGGACCACAGCACAGATTGACTCTCTCAGGCATGATTTGGGCAACCCCTCACGTGATCCAAACCTTACCAGAGATTACCTGTTTTGCGCTCCCCAACAGCGCGGCATGATGCGGCCCCCTGTTGAGTTAAGAAAGCGCCCTTTCCCCCGGCAGGGAATCTCCTTCCCTCCTCCCTTATTTGCCGGGGAGTTGGCATTTGGGGGCTATGTGGGAGCGGATGAAAGAGTAAGTGTCCTGACTCTCTACGTTGACGCGAACCCGACTCGGCTTGCACGCTTCCAGCCTGTGCCACGGGATAGGGAACAGGAGGCAATGATTTTCTCTGCCAATGCCGCTCCATCCTGTCCGCAGGGAGAGTTTTCACTGGATGGCAACGACAACTGGTTACTTGCAGGTGAACAGGATGATTGGCACACTCCCGCACGTTGGAGCGAGCATGTGGAAGATTGCTTGCCGACAATCCGGGGAGCGGTGTTTGATGAACTTTTGAACGCGCGTGATGCCGTTGGCGGATGCGTCTTGCACCCTGAAAACGGCAGCGTGCTTGAGTCTTGCGAAACGTATTGGGAGTTCGGGTCTGATAACCCTGTCGCGCACGTTCGGGAAATGCAGCTCTTGCTGGCTGACTTTGGAACAAACCAGAGCGGAACCGAATACCGCCCGCCGCGCAGCGTTCGGGAATTGGTGCAAGGGAACTGCCCGTCCCTGAGCATTGAAGTGAAGGCAGGCGTTTTTCTCCGCATCTATGCCAAGACCAATCGACGTGTCCGGTTTGAAGTGAGCTACGATCTTACCAAAAATGCGGCACCGTTGAAAAGGGCATTGCCTGACGGCGCAACAACTCAGTCGAGAACCGCTGGAAATGACGCGCAACTTGTCACTCTCCTGCTTATGTTAAGGCCCAACGCCGCCCGCATTGTGAACAGGGCGCTGGCCCACATGAGCGGAAAGAACAGTCTGGCCCCGTCACACATCAACGAAACCATGCTCCTTCTAAAGATTGGCCGCATTGTGAAAAACGATGCCGTCGCCGTGCCCATCGCTGAGTTGCTGCGCACGCGGGGTGCAATAGCCCCCGATGGCCTCCCCCGTGAAATGCAAAACGCTATTCGCAGACTCAAGGACGAGGGCATATTGAGGTTTAACGCTGACACTTCGGTATATGAGCCAGCAGGCGACTATGCGCACGCCGTCCGCATACTTAGGGACCGCCGTGATTCGCTCCTAACGGCCCGCCAGCGCGCCCTGCCCTCCCCCGCTGCCATCACCTCGCCCGGTCCCGCAAGCGCCACGGCAGCGGCCACAGCGGGCCATATTCGGCCAGCCCGCGTGCGCACCCTGCCGCCTGATCCGCCCGCCGCCCGCGTGCGCACCTTGCCCCCTGAAACCACCGCGGATGGAATACCGCTAGCGCGGTCCCGCAACCCTTAACACCCCCATGCCACCCGATAAAGCAAAGGGCGGCCCTTCAATGCCTCGCTTTGGGAGGCCCCCATGAAAAATCCGGTATTGGAAGAATGGGTGAGATTGGCCGTATGCCAATTTACTTCTTCTTCCCTCCCGTGGCGACACGTCTTTGTGGGCTGGCTCTTGAGGCCAATTCAGTTCAAGTCGGGGCACTGCGGTTTTCCCTGATGCGGCTGCCGCGATCCGCCGCCGGAATGATGACGCGATGCGATGCGGTAGGATTGGCGTCCAAAGTCAGTTGCGGACTTGAGGCCGCGCACGATCCCATTGTTATCCACGAACACGACGCCCACCCGATGGAATTACAACTTCTGACATTCTTGGTGGGCTTCGCTCCGCCATTTCTGTCTAACACCGTCAACCCAAAGCAGGGAATACCCGCATTACATCCGATAAGTGGCTTCTCTCCAGCGCTGATTTTTGAAGCCCTATGACAACTCTGACTTCCAAAGCATTAATTTTTTTCAATAGGGTCTGAGAAAGCATTTCCGGGCCTTACTAGCGAGATAGAGCAACAATCCTCTCAAATGCTACGCTTTTTCCTATTTGGCTTAATCACTGGAGCGGCTTTCTGAGCGAGGTGCAAAAGCTGCTCAAGAGCCGCCTGTAACTCTGCTGCGTTGTCATAATCGGCAATGGTTATACGCACGCCGTTTAGAGAGATCGAGAGGCTTTTCGCTTTCTCCCCTTTCGCTTTCGCGACTTCCTTCCTGTATTCAAAAAGAACTTTCGCGAGGCCCAACCAACCTGTTGCGAGACCTGTGATTCCGATTACAATGGGTGCAACAGTGGCAAAATCAGGAAGGTGGTAGGACGAATGAGCATCACTTGGAACATCTGCCAATACCTTTTTCTGGGCATCTGGGAGTATTACTTGAATATCCTCCAACTCGGATAAACGAATCGCTGTGCTAGCTCGGTTCTCAGCCAAATCGTGAAAAATAAGTTCAATGCTCATGATGAATCAAATTAAGTTATCACCTAGTCATTCCCGAATAACACTGAGAACTGGAGGAGGTCCGTCGGAAGAAGCCATTCTTTTCCGCGAGCTACATAGAACAGTGATGGTGCAATATCTTCATTCGGGTGCCATTCACTCCCCTGATAGGCACTGACCTCGTGGGGTGCCCAATAATAAAGTCGGCGAGCCCGCTGCACGAGTAGGGCGTATGCTCCATGCTTCTGTGCGAGTTGGAGTTGGGTTTGCCTATCTTGCTTGCTGCGTAGCGCATCGTTTATCTGCTGAGACAGGCCTTGGAGCTGATTCGAATAGAACGTCGCCGAATTGTGAATTTTAGAATTTGACCAAAACCCCAGTCCTACGGCTCCTTCGAATTCGATATTCGATTTGTAAAGCATCTCATTCGTGAAGTCAGTTTCTGCAAAAGGATCATAAATGCAAGGATTAGAAATGACCCATGTAGCCCAAATCAAATCCCAAAGCGTAGCCCGCACATTTGTAGCTTCATACAGACGGAGGTCGGGGTCGTCATCATCTTGAGATATCACCGTTCTAATCAGCCTGAATCCGCGAGCTACACAGGTACGATGCGCCAAATTAAGGAGGGCGGCCAAGAATATTTGTTCCGCATCCAGAACGCGACCGAGTTGATCTTCGTCGCATTTGTCGTGCAACAGGATCAAATCTTCTTCGAGGATCAAACGCGAACTGCAACCTGCATACGTCCTAAGCATTCCTTTAAGATCGCCATCTGCTTCAGTTGCCAAGGCAAGCAGTGATGCAAGTAAAACTGGGTTTACGGGAGAGTATGCAAACGCAACGGCTTCGTCGTTTAGATGCTCGCGGTCGATATTTTCAAAGTTATCAGTGTCGAGTCCGTGTCGTCGTTGAAAATAAGAAGACGCGCGAAGACGCAGTAGGTGAAGCCATGCTTCCTCCGGACTCCGGTCCCGTAAATCCTGCATATCTTCGAAAAGGAAATCAAGCGTTGAATCTAAGCTCATAGAGACCGTCCGTGAAGGAGTCTCCTCCACTTGGGGGGGAATTGTCAATTCGTTAAATGGAACCCGTCAAAGAAATCACCTATCCCGTTGCCAAGTGGTTACAGAGACGCTTACAGCAGGCCAATACCGTTAGCGCCCGCGTGCGGTCCTTGCCATCCGAAACAAGCACTATGCCGTCACAACCCCTTAGCCCTCCCCATTCCACCCGATAAAACAAGAAGGAGGGCTCTAAATTCCGACAATGGAAAGGACGAATGGAAAACCCGTAGTCCCAGAAAATCCTTAATGCATCAGGTGTCGTTCGTGCCCAAAATCACCTCCAACTACCAGAACTTCCGAAAATCCCTTGCGAAACTGTTACAGTGGAATGATACAGTTGTGTCGAACCGGCTAAAATTAGCCCTGATACTTAACGAGTTACAAATTAGCAACCGTTTCGCGTCACCCGCTCCACTTTCAATTATTCATCGAAAGTGAGGCGGTTATGCACGTTCAGGGCCACGGCTTCCGCGCAAAGGGATGGCAAAAGCAGGTGCGTGGCGCAGGACGCAGTATCCACTCGCCCTCATGAAACTGCTCTGTGTGCTTTGGCTCGCTCTCCTCATGGTGCCCGCTTTCGCCGCGGACAGGCCCAACATCGTCTTCCTCATCGCCGATGACGCGGGCTGGGGCGATTGCAGTTTCAATGGAAACAGCAATCTTAGCACGCCATCGCTGGACCGGATTGCGAAGGAAGGCGCGGTGCTGAAGCAGTTCTTCGCCTGTCCCCTGTGCGCTCCCACCCGCGCGGAACTGCTCACCGGGCGCTGGCACTCCCGCACGGGCGTGAGCGGCGTCAGCACAGGCCAGGAACGGCTGAATGCGGACGAACAGACGCTGGCGGATGTATTCAAAGCCGCGGGCTATGCGACCGGCGCTTTCGGCAAATGGCACAACGGCAGCCAGTGGCCTTATCATCCCAACTCGCGCGGCTTCACGGAATACTACGGCTTCACCTCCGGCCACTGGGGCGAATACTTCGATCCTCCCCTGGAGCACAACGGCGAGCCGGTGCGCGGAAAGGGGTTCATTGCCGATGACATCACGTCACACGCCATCGCATTCATCGAAGAGCACAAATTAGCGCCGTTCCTCTGCTGGCTCGCCTTCAATACGCCGCATTCCCCGTGGGCTGCGCCGACGGACGACTGGGCGCGATTCAAAGACAAGCCAGTTACGCAGCGCGCCGCCGAGGGCAAAGAGGACCTCGCTGAGACCCGCTGCGCACTCGCCATGATGGAAAACCTCGACCGCAACGCCGGTCGCGTATTGCAAAAACTGGAGGAACTCAAACTCCTCGACAATACCATCGTCATTTACCTGTCCGACAACGGCCCTAACGAGTGGCGATGGAACGGCGGCATGCGAAACCGCAAGGGCACCACGGACGAAGGCGGCGTCCGCGCCCCCTGCTTCATCCGCTGGCCCGCCGGCGGCATCAAAGCCGGCACCGTTGTGGATCACGTGACCGCCGGCATCGACCTGCTGCCCACCCTCGCCGCTCTCACCGGCGTGCCGCGAGCGGGCGACAAACCGCTCGACGGACGCGATCTTTCACCGATTTTGTTAGGCAAAACCGCGGCGTGGCCGGACCGCTTCATCTTTTCACATCAAGCCAGCAAGGTCAGCGCCCGCTCGGATCAATACCGCCTCGATTCCGACGGACGCCTCTTCGACATCATCGCCGATCCCGGGCAAAAGAAAAATCTCGCCGCGGAACTGCCTGAGGTTGCTCAGAAAATGGCCGCCGCCGTCGCCGCATGGCGCAGGGAAATGCCGCCGTCAAAGCGCGACGACCGCCCGTTTCCCGTAGGCCATCCCGCCGCAAAGCGCACGCCTCTTCCCGCGCGCGACGGCGTGCCGCACGGGGGCATCAAACGCAGTGCGCCCGCTCCTAACTGTTCCTATTTTGTGAATTGGAACAAACTGGAGGACAGCATCACATGGGATATCGAAGTCCTCACCGCAGGAGACTACGACGTGGAACTGCTCTACACTTGTCCGCTGGCCGATGCCGGCTCAGAGATCGAGCTTTCCTTCCTCGACGTAAAACTCACTGCCAAAGTGCAGCCCGGCTGGGACCCGCCGCTCTATACCAACCAGGATACCATTCCCCGCCCTCCGGCCGAGTCGAAGATGAAGGAATTCCATCCTCTCGCCGCCGGCGTCATGCATCTGCAAAAAGGCCGGAGCCTTCTCACTCTTCGCGCATTGAACATGCCCGGCGGCAGCGTCATGGATCTGCGGCAAATCAACTTCATTCGCCGCCAGTGAAACCGGTGCGCAGGCTGGAGGTGCGCGAGAACCATTCGATCCTGATTCAGGTCTGCCTTTTGGGGAATCGGCTCAGAGAATATTCATGGCGGCCATCGCTGGGCAATTCACTCTCCCACCCCAGGCAGGACTTCCCGCTCGTCAAAATATTCTCCGCGGTTGGCCGCCCGGGCGTTTGGGCCTGACTTCCGGCCTGTTTGACCCATTGGGTAATTGGAAATGCGTTGCGGATCTCAAGGGCCGCCGCCCCCCCCCCGTTACCCCTATCGTTACCATCCCGTTGGTAACGATACACCGGGAAATTCGCCTCAAAAGCCGCTCCTGCCTTGAGAGCGTAATCTCCCCAAAAACGCCTTCCATCCGCTGATAGCGAGCCGCAGCCCATCGTCTCAATAGCGGCAAACCTCCCGCTGAAAACCGTCGCTCACTCTCAAATGTAACGATACCCCGGGGAAATCCCAAAAAATATCCTAACAAACATTTCCATCCTGCCCGCCAGACGCCTGCCTCCACGCACCATCGCTCCTCCCCGAAACCATTTGACAAAAAATCTTTTAATCACCGGAGGTATTGAAACAACACGTTCCCCTTATGTCACGCATCGGAAAAATCGCCAGCCTCCCCCGTCCTTTCCGCGAAGAACTCAACCATCGCATGGACCGCAACGTCCCCGCCCGCATCCTCGCCGAACGGCTCAACAGTCTCCCGGAAGTGCAGGCCCTCCTCCGCGACTCCTTCGATGGCAATCCCATCAACGAACAAAACCTCTGCAACTGGCGGCAGGGTGGCTTCCAGGAATGGCAAACCCGCCGCGAATTCCTCGAACGCCTCCAACTCTTCTCCGAGTCCGCCGCCGATATCGAATCCGCCGCCTCCGGCATGGCCGACTACGCCGCCAGCCTCCTCTCCATCCACTTCGCCACCGCCATGGAGGAATTCTCCTTCGGTTCCTCCTCCGCCCAAGCCCACCCTACTCATACTCTCACTCTTACTCTTACTCATACTCCCTCCGAACAAGCCCCTCTCCCCGCCTCCGAACCAGCCGCTTCCCCGATTCACGATTCAACCATTCACGATTCCTCTCCAACTCCCCCACCCCACCCCCATTCCTCCATTATCCATTCTCAATTATCCCCTCTCAAACCCCTCTACGCCCTCGCCCGCGCCGTCTCCTCCCTGCGCCGCGGAGACCACAGCGCCGCCCGCCTCAAACTCCAGCAGCAGGCCGCCGCCCGCGCCGCCGCCAAAGTTTCCTCCTCTGAACCTGCCTCCCAGGGACCGCGGATTTTTAATCCGCCCCGCCAACCCGAACCCCTCTTAACGAGCCTCCCCGCTAACCCCTTCACCTCTCCCCGCCCCGCCGCCCCCGCTTCGGAAAATCAAGGTAAATCAAGCCTGTTTTCGTTCAGCCAATCCTCCTCGCCGGCCCCATTATCCATTCTCTATTCTCCATTATCCCTTCCGCCCATCCTCCCTGCTACCGTTCCTACTCATACTCATACTCTTACTCCCAACCCGGCGAAGCCAGAACTAAAATGCGGGCCGGAGGCCCAGCCAGATATTAGCCGGGGGTGCAGCGAGGGAACCGAGCGCAACCCCCGGATAGCCAAAGGAAAAGGTGAGAGCCCCGGCAGGGGCGACAGAATAGAAAAGACACCCAACATCGCCGCTAACAGGTTCGTTGCTCGTACCGAAGGTGTTACCCCCGCTCATACTCCCTTCCATCCCTCCCGCTCCTCCCGCATATCCACTATCAATTCTCCACGCACTCCCCTGTCCCCGCCACAAACTGTCTTCCCAATTCCCGCCGTCCCCACCCCCGTCAACCAGCGCTCCTCATGAAGACCTTCCTCACCCTGGTCCTCCTCTTCTGCCACTTTGCGCCCGCCCCGCGCGTCGCCGCCCAGGCACCTCCCCCGCCCTCCGGCACCTTCCCCACCGTCGCCGATCTTCCCCCTCAAAACGCCTGGCCCGATCTCCTCCTCACCGCCGGCGGCAAACGCATCACCACCCGCGAGCAATGGTTCCATGACCGCCGTCCGGAACTGCTCGCGCAGTTCCAGCACTACATGTACGGTACCCTGCCGCCGCATCCGGAAAAAGTGTCAGGAAAAATCGAGCGCGAAGACCGCGCCGCCTTCAAAGGCACCGCCACGCTCAGAGAGGTCACCGTCATTTTCGGCCCGCCGGAATTCGCTCCCATTCATCTGATGCTTGTCATTCCTAACAAGCGCCTCAATCCCGCGCCGGTCATCCTCGGCATGAATTATTTCGGCAATCAAACCCTGGTGCGCGATCCCGCCGTGCGCCTCCCCGCCAACTGGATGCCCGAACGCGGCGAGGGCGTCGTGAACAACCGCTCCACGGACGCCAGCCGCGGCACATGGGTGGACATCTGGCGCATCGAATACCTTATCGAGCGCGGTTATGCCCTCGCCACTTTCTACAACGGTGACATCGATCCCGACCGTCCGGATGAACGCGGCATCCAAACGAATTTTCAAAAGCTGAATCCGCAGCTCGACTGCGGAACCATCGGCGCATGGGCGTGGGGCCTGCAGCGGGCCGTGGACTATCTCATCACCGATCCGGACATCGACGCAAAGCGCATCGCCGTCACCGGTCATTCGCGTTTGGGAAAAGCCGCGCTCGTCGCTGCCGCATTCGATGAACGCATCGCTCTCGCCCTGCCGCATCAGGCCGGCACCGGCGGCTCGGGCCCCAGCCGCACCACCCTGGCCCCGCCTGACCCTAACGCGCCGCCTGGCGGCAAAAAGCCCGAAACCGTCGCGCAGATCAACGACAAGTTTCCGCACTGGTTCAACGCCCGCTTCAAGGAATTCAATTCGCAGCCGGACCGTCTGCCATTCGACCAGCACGCGCTCGTAGCCCTCTGCGCGCCGCGCCCCGTGTTGTTTTCCAACGGTCGCGCCGACACATGGATCAACCCCGCAGGGCAATTCGCCGTGCTGCGTGCCGCCGCGCCCGTTTACCGTTTGCTAGGCGCGGGGGACTTTACGGAAACCAACCTCCCTCCGGACGGCACGCTGCTCGATGGCATGCTCGGCTTCTTCATCCGCGCAGGCGGCCACTCGTTGCGAGCGGAGGACTGGAAGGCATTCCTCGACTTCGCCGACAAACACTTCGGCCCGCCTGCAAAGCCGCGCACCGTCGCGAATCCAACCGCATCCGCTGTCGTCGAAGTGGCCCGCTGGGAAATGCACGAGTTTGAACTGCACGGCCCATGCAGCGCAGCGAATCCCTTTCGAGACGCCACCCTGACCGGCGACTTTACCGCGCCTTCCGGCAAGCGACTAACCCTTTCCGGATTTCACGACGGCGGCGACACATGGCGCCTGCGCTTTGCCCCGGATGAGGAGGGCGAATGGCGCTACACGCTCAACGGAAAGGGCGTGGAGATCGCCGCCGGCGGCAGCGTGAAGTGCACCGCTCCGCGCAGCCCAGGTATGATTCACATTCACCCCGCGAATCCCTATTCCTTCGCCCGCGACGACGGCTCCGCATTCTTTCCCATGGGCGACACCTGCTATGGGCTGTTCGATGACTCGCCCATCACGCCCGCCCTGCGGGAATCCTATCTGAAAACACGCCGCGCGCAGAAGTTCAACTTCGTCCGTCTGACCATCGGCCACAGCGAGGCCCGCGCCGCCGCCGATCCCGCGTACTGGGCGTGGGGCGGCACGCCTCAGAAACCGGACCTCGACCGCTTCAATCCCGCCTTCTTCCGCAACTTCGATGCCCTCCTCCGGCAAATGCAGACCGCAGGCATGAACGCCGAGTTGATCCTGCTCAACTTCTACCGCCGCCCCTTCACCAATACCAAAGAGTGGACCGTCGGGCGCGAGCGCCTGTGGCTTCGCTACGTTGTTTCCCGCTACGCCGCCTTCCCTAACGTGTTCCTTTGGACCATCGCCAACGAATACGAAACGCATCCGGACGGCGCCTACCGTCTCGACTTTCCGGCTGACGTGGAATGGGCCAAAGACACCGCGCGCTTTATCAAATCGTGCGACCCGTACCGCCACCCGGTCACCGTGCATCCAGTCATCTCCGCCAGCCGCAGCGGCGAGAGCCCGCGTGCACCATTCGACCCTCCATGGCGCATCGGCGAATTCTTCGGCGCGGCGGACGCCATCGACGTGCTGTCGCAGCAGACAGGTTCCATGGACGAGGGCACCAAATGGGATGAAGCCCTGAAATGCTGGACCGGCGATTCCTCCACCCTCGTCGCCAGTCTCACCGCCGATCGCCGCTACCGGAAGCCCGTGCTCAATACGGAGAGCGGCTACGAATACCTGCGCGGCGATCCCACTTCCAAAAAGCAGGTGCATCACACGGACAAAGTCCGGCGCAGCGCATGGCGCATCGTGTGTGCCGGCGGATACATCGCCGCCGGCTTCCATGGCACCATCGGGCACAGCGATGTCTGGAACCGTATCGATCCCGGCAGCCACTATACCTTTGCCGTCAAAGACGAAGGCGCCGCCGCCCAACTCGCCTCTCTCCACGATTTCTTCAACGCCCTCCCCTTCTGGCGCATGCAGCCAATTCCTGTTAGGCCGGACGACACCGTCGTCCTCGCCGAGCCCGGCAAAGTCTATGTCGCCTATCTCCCCAAAGGCGGCACAACGACACTCGACCTGTCAGCCGCGACAGCCCCCCTCACCGCCCGCTGGTTCAACCCGCGTATTGGAACCTTCAAAGATAAGTTCCCCGCCCCCACCGGCCCCAGCGCCAAATTCGAAGCCCCTGACACCTCAGACTGGGCCCTCCTGCTTCAATAACCATCCCCTTCGTCGGTGCAGGTTCAGGACATAGTTTACACTTAGGTTCAGGACATGGTTTACACGTGGTGCGCCGGTGTAAGGCCGGGGGACTATGCCGTGGCAACCCAAAAATCTGATGGAAACAAGAACCGAATTTGCGCTTCGAG